>CAZLJQ010000021.1:30622-78255 GCA_964559875.1 uncultured Acidobacteriaceae bacterium | reverse complement strand
ACATCCTCTCCGAACTGAAGGCAGGCTTTCAGATCGGCGCCGTGCTCTTTCTTCCCTTCCTGGTCATCGACATGGTGGTTGCGTCGATCACCACCTCGGTCGGCATGATGCAGTTGCCGCCGGTCGTAATCTCCACTCCACTCAAGCTTCTTCTCTTCGTCATGGTCGATGGATGGAATCTTCTCGTCGGCTCCCTGATGCGCAGCTTCGCCTGATCCCATGCCTCTCGAACAGGTCATCCAACTCGGACGCACCACCTTGGAGTACGCCATTCTTTCGGCGCTACCCTTGCTGGCCATCGCCACCGTTGTCAGCGTGGTCATCAACATCCTCCAGGTGCTCACCAGCATTCAGGATCAGACGGTATCCACCGTTCCGCGCCTGCTCGCTACCGCGCTCAGCGCCATGTTCCTGCTGCCCTGGATGCTGCGCCATCTGGCCGCTTTTACCATTCATCTCTTCTCCGATTTTCGGCCCTTGCTGCAATGATCCCTGCCACGATGAATTCCTTAAGTCTCGAACCCATTCTGGCAGCCGCCATATTCATTGGACTGCGGGTCTCAGGCCTGCTGCTGTTTGCTCCTGGCCTCAGCAACAACGCCGTGCCCGCGCGCACCAAGGCAGCTTTCGTCGTGCTGCTCGTCGTACTGCTTTGGCCGGTGGTGCCGATTCCGCCGATGCACGTCTCATCCCTGGGATGGGCCGCCATCGCGCTCAACGAATTGTTTATTGGAATTGTGGTTGGACTTTTCCTTAGCTTCATCTTTGACGCGGCGCAATTCGCTGGGCAGGTCCTCGGGATGCAGATGGGCTTCTCCCTGGCTACCATGATGGATCCGCAATCCCAAGCCGATTCCGCAGTACTCTCGGTCTTCTACCAGACCATCGTCTTGCTCATCTTCTTCGCGCTCGACGTACACCATTGGGTCTTACGCGCTTTAGTCTCCAGCTTTTACTACCTTCCTGCCGGACAGAGCGTACTCACCCTAAGGCGCGTCGAAGTGCTATTGCACACCGCCTCGGCAATCTGGGTCCTCGGATTACAAATCGCGGCGCCTGCACTCATCGCTACGGTGATTGCAGATTTTGTATTGGCCTTTATCGGGAAAGCGTCGCCGCAGCTGCCCGTGCTTTTCGTCGGTCTCTCGGTTAAATCGGTTTTAGGAATGCTTGTCTTAATCGCGACCATGGCAGCATGGCCGCGATTCTTCTCGCTCCAGTTTGAGAATGCCATTCGCTGGAGCGAGCAAACCCTTCACCTCACAAGCTAGAGAGACTCCAACATGGCGCAGGACAACAAGACCGAGAAGGCAACTGAGCATCGTAGGCAGAAGGCACGCGAAGAAGGACAAGTCGCCCGCTCACGCGATTTGAGCGCCGCTGCGGCCATGCTCACCGGCGTTCTCGTTCTAGTCTCCCAGGGCCCCGCGAGTCTCATGCTTTGGCGCCAGTTCTTCCGTGCCGTGCTGGACCGCGCAATTCGCGATGAACTCACTATCGCCACTCCTTTGTTTTCCTGGACCGCGCAACTGCTTTTCCAGTGGTTGTGGAAGCCGCTGGCCGCCACCTGGGGTGCCGCTGCGCTGGTCTCGCTCGCCCAGGGCGGTGTCGTCTTTGCCCCCAAACTTCTCGCACCTGACATCGCCAAGCTTAACCCCGCTAAAAGGCTAGGACAGATATTCAGCATCACCACCCTCGTGCAAGTCTTCAAGGCATTGGTTCCCGGCTCCGCCATTGTCTTTATTGGCGTCGATATCTTTCGCCGCGAGTGGCCCAGCCTTGGTCTCGGCCTCTGGGCTTCGCCGCGCCAGATTTCCGCCCACATCTTCAACATCGTTTTTGAGGTTTTCTGGAAATCCTCGCTCGTGCTGCTCGCCTGGGCCGTTGTCGACTACGTCGCGATGCGCCAGAAACTCGAAAGCGGACTTCGCATGAGCAAGCAGGAGATCCGCGAAGAGATGAAGCAGACTGAAGGCAATCCGGCTACCAAGGGACGCGTTCGCCGCCTGCAACGCCTGGCCCGTCGCAAGCGCATGTTGCAAGCCGCCCGCCGCGCCACCGTCGTGGTTACCAACCCCACTCACTTCGCCGTGGCCATGGAGTACTCGGATGAGATGTCGGCCCCCACGGTCGTTGCCAAGGGCCAGAACCTGCTCGCCCAGCAGATCAAGGAAATCGCGCGCTGGGAGGGCATTCCCATTGTCGAAAATCCGCCGCTTGCCCAGAGCCTGTATCGCACCGTCGAAGTCGGCCAGGCCATCCCCGAAAAACTTTATGCCGCCGTGGCAGAGATCCTCGCTTACGTCTTCCGCATGCACGCTCAGCAACTGGCCCGGAGGAGCTCCTAATGGCCGACGCCAGCAAACCCGCATCGCTTCTCAAGAATGCAAACTTCGATTGGATTGTTCCAGCCGCCGCGGTCTCTGTCGTCTTTGTGATGCTGGTGCCCATGCCCAGCTTTCTTCTCGACCTTCTGCTGGCCATGAGCATTACCTCCTCTGTCATCGTCTTGCTCTCGGCGGTTTACATCCTTCGCCCGGTGCAGTTCTCGGTTTTTCCCAGCCTGCTGCTACTGCTCACGCTCTTCCGGTTGTCGCTCAATCTCGCCAGCTCGCGCCGCATTCTGCTCCACGGCAATGAGGGCACTGCCGCCGCCGGCAGCGTCATCGCCGCCTTCGGACAGTTTGTCGTCGGCGGCAACTACGTGGTCGGCTTCGTGCTCTTCATCGCTCTCATCGCCATTCAGTTCCTGGTCGTCAGTCACGGCGCGGTACGCACTGCCGAGGTCACTGCTCGCTTCACCCTGGACGCTATGCCCGGCAAACAGATGGCGATTGACGCTGATCTCAACGCCGGCCTCATCGACGAACATCAGGCGCGAGCCCGTCGCGAGTCGGTCGCCCGCGAAGCCGAGTTCTACGGAGCCATGGACGGCGCGGCGCGCTTCAGCCAGCGGGATTCGCTCGCTACCATTCTGCTCACTGCCATCAACATCGTCGCCGGCTTTCTCATCGGAGTCTTCCAGCTCGACATTCCCTTCCGCGATGCGCTTAAAACTTACACCGTCCTCACCGTGGGTGACGGCCTGGTCACCATGATCCCTTCGCTACTGGTCTCCATCGCCGGAGGTCTGGTCGTCACCCGCGCCTCATCCAACAAATCTCTCGGCGGAGATCTCGGCCAGCAACTCTTCGCCCAGCCTCGCGTGCTCTGGATTGCAGGCGGCGCCATGTTTGCCATGGGCATGATTCCTGGCATGCCCAAGTTTGCTTTCCTCCTCATGGTCGTTGTCTTGTGGACTATGGCTTGGAGATTGCAGAAATTGCCTGCAGCCGAGCCAAATCCGCCAGCCAAACCCGGCGCGAACAAAGCCGGAACCATTCAGTCCGACTCGCTCGATGCGCTGTTGGCGCTCGACGATCTCTCGCTCGAGGTCGGCTACGCACTGGTCGCACTGGTTGATGCAAATCAAGGAGGCAAGCTGCTGCCTCGCGTCCGCGCATTGCGCAAACACCTGGCCAGCCAACTGGGTTTCATCATTCCCAGCGTACACATTACGGACAACCTGCGCCTTAAGCCGCGCGAGTATGTCATTTCCCTGCGCGGCGTCGAGGTTGCCCGCTCGGATATGCCGGAGGGTTGTCTGCTGGCCATCAGTTCCGACCCCGAGCCGCCGCGCTTGCCTGGCATCGCCACCCGGGAACCGGCCTTCGGCGTTCCCGCCCGGTGGATCGCCCCGGAGTTGCGCGAGCAGGCCATCGCCGCAGGCTATTCGGTGGTTGATCAAACTTCGGTACTTGCCACCCACATCTCCGAACTCATCCGCCAGTATGCCCACGAACTACTCACCCGCGCCGAAACCAAACGGCTGCTTGAACGCCTCAATGACTCTCACCCCAAGCTCCTTGAAGAGTTGGTGCCCAAGCTGATGACCCTCGGCGAAGTGCAGAGAGTGCTCCAACAACTCCTTCGTGAGCAGGTTTCCATCCGCGATCTCGGCAGCATTCTTGAAACTCTCGTGGAATCGGCGGCCATCAGCAAGAATGTGGTGCCGCTGGTTGAAGCCTGTCGGCAGACCCTAGGCCGCTCTCTGATTAAACCTCTGCTTGATGAGCAGGGGGAGCTGAAGGTGATCAATCTCGATCCCCGCATCGAGGAGGAACTCAACCAGGCATTTGCCCCGCAGATGCCGGCGTCAGGCTCGCTGGCCTTGCAGCCTACCTTCATCCGCAGGCTGTTGGAAGCCTTGCGCAAGCTGGTTGGCGAAAACCTCGACGTGGCCACGCCCGTCATTCTCTGTTCGGTCAACACGCGCTTTCATCTTCGCCGTTTGCTTGAGCCATTTCTTCCCAAAATCGTCGTCATTTCACACGGCGAAATTCCTGCTCTCACTCCAGTGCATTCCATCGGGAGTCTTAACGCATGACCACGCCCAACGATCCACCGAGATCCGCCATGAAGAATCTTGCCAGCAATTACGCACCTCCCGCGCTCGACGAGGAAACCCGCAACCGCATTCTCATGGAGCAGATGCCGCAGGTGCGCTACATCGCGCGCCACATTCATGACCGTCTGCCCCAACACGTGCCTATCGAAGACCTGGTTCACGCCGGCGTTCTTGGACTCATGGATGCGCTCACCAAGTACGACGAAGCGCGCCAGGTGCAGTTCAAGACTTACGCCAAGTTTCGTATCCGCGGCGCCATTCTCGACAGTCTTCGCGAACTCGACTGGAGCCCACGCGACTTGCGCCGCAAGGCCCGCCTGGTTGAGATGGCCGCCTCGCGAATCAGTCACGAACTGGGCCGCTCGGCCACCGAGCAGGAGATTGCCAACGAACTGGGCCTCAGCCTCGACTCCTTTCAGCACCTGCTTGGCGAACTGGATGGTCTCGATCTTGGCAGCTTTCACATCGAGAGCAACGATCAGGATCACGATGACGATCTTTGCGAGTACCTGCCAGGCAATCCCGAGGAGAGCCCCTACTTCCTCACCATGCGGAGCGAGTTGCACAACCTGCTTGTCCGCGCCATCGAGGAACTGAGCGACAAAGAGAAACAGGTGCTTTCCCTCTACTACTACGAAGAGCTCACCATGAAGGAAACCGGAGCCGTGCTCGGCATTGGTGAATCGCGAGTTTCGCAGATTCACTCCCTTGTCCTGCTCCGCCTCCGTACCCGCCTGCAATCGCTTCTCTCCGGTAGGCAAATGCCGCCACACCTGGCCGAGCAGGCCGTCCAAAACGTATTGGAGGGCGCATGGAAAAAGTACTGAACCAGGAGGAAATCGATGCCATGTTCCGCACCGCGCTTGGGCGCAGCCAGGGCACGCCGTCCGCCGCTCCCAGCTACCAGCCGTGCGACTTCAAGCAGGCGGGACAGATCAAGAAGGACCAGGTACGCGCCATCAGCAATCTTCATGAGAGCTTTGCGCGCAACCTCACCAACGCTCTCGGCGCTTATCTGCGCGTGGTCTTCGAGGTCAACGTTGTCTCCGTCGAGCAGCTCACCTTCCGCGAGTTTCTGCAGCGCATCCCCGATCTTGCCTATCTCGCAACTTTCCAAGTCAAACCCATGGGCGCAACCGCTGCTCTCGACCTGGAGCCATCACTGGTCTTCCCCATCATTGACCTGCTGCTCGGCGGCGTCGGCCGGATGAACGATCAGGAGCGCGAGATTACTGAGATCGAGGAAGGCATCATGGAGGGTGTTGTCCGCATTCTCTGCAGCGAGTTGCAGACCGCATGGGCCTCGCTCAGCTCCACCTTTGAATTCGACGAGCGGCTGCAGCCCGCCCAGTTGCAGCGCCTTATGCCGCCAGGAGATAAAACACTCTGCCTCAGCTTTGAGATTCACATGCCTGAGTCGCACGGCGTCATGAACGTTGCCTTCCCCGCTGTTGCCTCCAACGCCTTGTTGCGCAAGCTCGCACAGGACGGAGGATACAGCCATCATCGCGGCCCCAGCAGCAGCCGTCAGCGCATGACCGAACATTCGCTCAGCTTCCCTTTTGAGTTCTCCCTCGCAATGCCTTCCACTAAGCTTCCGATCCGTGTCTTGCTCGATCTTAAAGCGGGAGACGTGATCCCGTTCCCGCATCGGACCGACTTGCCGATCGAAGGAATCGTCTCCGGGCGGGCGCTATATGAGGCGTTTCCAATGCGAGCCGGAAGCCAACGTGCATCCAAAATCTCCCAGATGCTGCCAATTCCGTCCGAGGACGAGCAGGACATCTCATGAGTAACATTGCACAGGAACAAGCTTCCGTCCTGGTTCAGCATTTCGCCGAGGCCGCTTCCAGCGTGCTCAGCCAGGTTAGCGGCACCGCGCTCCAGGCCCAGCCCAGCTTGCTCGACACAGCCACCGAAGCCGCGACCCTGATCCGCATTGCCATCAGTGGAGCACTCGAAGGTGTCTGCGAAATTGCGCTCTCGGCTCCAATGACGGCGCAATTCGCCGCCCTGCTCACCGGCGAGACTCCAGACCCGGCAGCCGAAATCAGCGCTGACCTGCGCGAGGCAGCCGCCGAGCTTATGCAGCAGATATGCGGTAATGCCGCCGACCGCCTGCGCCGTGCCTTTGGTCCTCTGGAACTCAAACCTCAGCCATCCGAGCGCGATTCGGAGAGCGGCGCGCGCCATATCTTTCTCGTTGCTCGCGACCCTGTCTCTAGCGATCAGGATGCGCTCAACTTCGAGTTCCACATCGTGCGCCTCGCTGGTCATTCCGAGCCTGTCGCCGCAGCACCGGCAATTCAAGCTACCGCGCCACTGCCATCCTCACTCTCATCATCGTCTGCGGAGTTGCAGGCCGCGACGCATACTGCGTCGTCCGCGATATCTTCCGCAGCGTCAGCGGCCCAATCCAACAATCGCAATCTCGATCTTCTTCTGGATATCGAACTCGGCGCGACCTTGCGTTTCGGAACCCGGCAAATGCTACTCAAGGACATCCTCGAACTTTGTTCCGGCTCCGTCGTGGAACTCGACCGCCGTGTAGAGGAGCCGGTCGATCTCTTGATTGACGGCCGCCTGATTGCCAAGGGCGAGGTCGTTATCGTCGCAGGCAACTATGGCCTCCGCATCCTGCAGGTCGCAAGCCAGAGCGAAAAGATCGCCTGCCTGCCGTAGTCCAAGCTACGCTCGCGAGCCAGGAGAAAAGCTATGCACATGCTCACGGAAAGAAGATGGAAACATCCCCTCGAATGGAAGCAGCTCGTTCCCCGCTGTTCTCACCCAGAGTGCACCACGGGCTCCAGTTGGACTGGCGTCTTGCACCGCAGCTCCGGCTTCTGGTTCAACGAGCAACAGTGGTTCTGCAGTCCACAGTGCCTGGAAGAGTCGATTGAAGATTATCTGCTCGATCATTTTCTTCAGGATCGACGCCCTGCGCCCATTCGCACCACCATGCCCATGGGCCTTATGATGCTTTCCCGCGGCATCATTTCCGATCCGCAGCTCCGCGATGCCCTCGACCTGCAGCGCAGCTCGGGAGAGCGCATCGGCGCCTGTCTGCAGCGCCTCGGCTTCGTCTCTTATGGAGACATTGCTTCGGTGGTCGCCACTCAGTGGGGCTGCCCGGTCTTCCCCGCTGAAAGCGTGCAGCCCGCATGTTCCATGCTGGTGCCCTTCAGCCTCATCGAACGCTACGGCATGTTGCCAGTCCACCTTGTAGCTCAAGGCCGCCGACTCTTCGTCGGCTTTTGCGACATGGTCAATCACACTGCACTCATTGCCATTGAGCACATGCTCGGCTGCGAGACCGAAGCCTGCATTATTCCCGAGCCCAAACTTCTCCAACTGCTTGACTACCGCAAACGCGACACCACCGGCGAGGTCACCGTGCGCTGTCCGCCGAGTCCCTCGGAAACGGCTCGCATGATTCTCAGCTACGCCCAGCAGACCGCGGCACAGGCAGTCCGCCTCCGCTCCGTGGAAGGAAACATTTGGGTTCGTTTGCTCTCCTCGCGCTCGCATCTCGACCTTGTCTTCGAGGCCGCCGTTCTCTGAGGACCTTCTCTAAAGTGTGCCGCTCCCTTCGCCGATAGGAGCATTGAGCGGCACTTATGAATACACATCAACGAACATCGCGTTGCAGAATCATCTCCATCGCATCAGCTCGCCCAGCCACAGCTTCTAGTAGGTTTGCGCTGCTCGCCCTCATCCGTGACCAGCGCGCTATGAATCTCACCGAGTTGGCGCAAACCATCGCCGCCGACCCCAATCTCAGCTATCGAGTTACGGAAGCTGCTTGCCAGGAGTTCGACTGGCCTTGGCTTAGCGTCGAGCAGGCCATCGTTCTGCTGGGCCGCCAACGTCTCGTAACGCTTCTCTCTATTCCCATGCGCCATGGCCGTTCCGTCGGCCAGATAGACCGCGTTCTTCACATTAATCATTCTGCTCCTGCGGCCAATCTCGTCCCGTTGGAGAATCGTCAAGAGGAATCAAAATGAGCCAAATCAGAGCCCTCATCGTGGACGACTCGTCCGTAATGCGCAAAATCGTCGAGCGCTCCCTGCGCCAAGCCGGATTGGAACTCGCTGTGACCGAAGCCGGAAACGGCGCCGAAGCTCTCGGATTGCTCGACGCCAATCCAGTCGATCTCATCCTTAGCGACATCAATATGCCAGTCATGGACGGTCTTGAATTCGTGCGCCAACTGCAGACCGTCGACAAGCTTCGCGGCATCCCCGTTGTCATGATCACGACCGAGGGCAGCGAGTCCAACGTGGTTCAGGCACTCTCGCTTGGAGCCAAGGGATACATCCGCAAACCATTCACGCCTGATCAGGTCAAGGAACACGTTCTGCCGGTTCTGGGATTATGAAAATGACACCATTCTCTGAAACTCCGCTTCCTACTGCTGCCGTCGACCGCACCACTTGGACTCCGCTTCTCGAACTCTCCGCCCGAGAGGTCTTCGACATTATGTTGTGCACCAGGTTGCACCCGTTTGATTCTCCCGCCAAGTCTAGCGAGGGAGCTTTCACCGCACTGGTCGGACTAGCCGGCAGCCTGCGTGGGGTCCTCAGCATCCGCTGCAATGATCAGGCCGCCCGCATCATGGCCAGTAAGATGCTCGGCATGCCCATCGAAGAAGTCGACAACGACAGTTGGGACGCGCTCGGCGAGATTGCAAATATGATCGCCGGCAACTTCAAGGGCAAGCTCAGCGGAATCGGCAATCACTGCATGTTATCCGTGCCTACTATCATCACCGGAACCGACTACGAGGCTCGGTCGCTCGGTGCGGGTAACACCATCGAAGTTATCTTTGAATTCGAGAACAAGCCACTCTGGGTAACCCTTGAGCTGAACGAATAAGCCTGCACAGCCAGACTCCCCGGACTTCAACCCCTCTCGCGCATGCAGCCGATGCGGCATGTGTTGCCGCGCAGTTGGCTGCAATGCGTCGGTAGGACAAAGTGGAAGAAAGACATGTGCACCTGCCGCTGCTGCCTCTTTAATCGTTCCGTTCACTTCCCTTCTTAAGAATTCTCCAATTGCCATGGCACTTCGCTTGCTCTCCGATGCAGCGGAGTCTTGCATGAACAACGGTATCTACGCGGCCAGCACCGGGCTTCTCGCACGCACCCAGGAACTCGATCTCGCCGCCAACAATCTAGCGAACGCAAACACCACAGGATTCCGCGGCGGGCGCACCAGCTTCAAGACCCAGATGATGACCGCCTCGGCCAGCGTCTCCACCCGCGCCGTCAATTCCTTTGGAGTCCTCGGCTCGCCGCGCACTGATTTCTCGCAGGGTTCGCTGCAGCAGACCGGCAACTCGCTCGACCTTGCACTGGAAGGTTCCGGCTTCTTCGCTGTCCAGGCTCCCACCGGTGTCCAGTACACACGCAACGGCAACTTCCATCTCACGCGAGACGGCGCGCTGGTCACCGGCCAAGGCTATCTCGTGCTTGGCGCCGACGGCCCCATCACGCTACCAGGCGGCAACGCCGAAATCAGCTCTGCCGGAGTTATCTCGGTCAACGGCGACGTTGCCGGACAGCTCCAGCTCACCGCATTCGATTCCAGCGTTCATCTCACCCCACTGGGTGATGCCTACTTCTCGGCGCCTGCTGCCGCCGCAACCGCTGCCAGCGAGCTCAGCGTGCGCCAAGGGTCACTGGAGAGTTCAAACGTGAATCCCGTTGAGTCCGCCGTCAGCCTGATTGAAATCCAACGCAACGCCGAGATGATGCAACGCGCGCTCACCACCTTTCACGATGAGTTCAACAAGATCGCAGTACAGGATTTACCAAGGGTTTAGCTACCGTCCGGAGATTAGGAGTCACCCATGTTTCGATCGCTTTACACCGCCGCCAGCGGAATGACCGCGCAGCAGACCAATCTGGATAACATCGCCAACAACCTCTCCAATGCCAATACGGCCGGCTTCCGCAAACGCCGCGTACAGTTTCAGGATCTCGTCTATCAGAACATGGTCACGCCGGGCGCGGCCGCCACGCAGCAAACGGTCTCTGCCGGGCTGCAGATTGGGCTCGGTACCCGCGCCGCCGCCACCGAGATTCTGCAATCGCAAGGCGACTTCCAGCAGACCGGAAATTCCCTTGATCTCGCGATTCAAGGTCTTGGCTACTTCCAGGTCCTCACCCCGTCCGGACAAATTGCCTACACTCGCAGCGGCAGCTTTCATCTCGACTCGCAGGGCAACATCGTCACCTCCGACGGCGACGCGCTGCAGCCTGCCATCACCATCCCTGCCGATGCCACGAACGTCACCATCGGCGCGGACGGAACCGTCTCCGTCACTCAGCCGAATCAGACCCAGTCGCAACAGATCGGCCAGATTCAGCTCGCCACCTTCGCCAATCCTGGAGGCCTCAACAGCATTGGAGCCAATCTCCTGCTCCCTACCAGTTCCTCGGGAGACCCTATCGTTGGCAATCCCGGCGGCTCGGAGGGGCTCGGCACACTTTTGCAGGGCTCGCTTGAACAATCCAACGTCAACACGGTTGAAGAATTCATTCAGATGATCCTTGCCCAGCGCTCCTATGAAGCCAACTCGCAGGTCGCCAAGGCCGCCGATCAGATGTTCCAGGAAGTCAACCAGCTCGGAAAGTAACCATGCGCAATCGTCTCCTATCTTCGACGCTTCTCTGCACGCTGTTTCTGCCCGGCTCGTCCGTTGCCGCCTCGCGCGATTCCCGGCAGGCACAGGCGCTCTGGCTCTCCGGACAACTGCATCGCCCAATCGAAGCCTCGCAGGTGCTCGTCTCTCCCGATGCCGGATTACTCGACGGCTGCACCATTACCCGCAGCCGAGCCGTACCGATTGGCGCAACCGCGCTTTCTCTGCGTTGTCCCTCACATGCGTTGCCGCAACTTGTGTTGCTCAAACTTTCCGTCGAAGCGAATTCCGCAGGCAATCCCTCAAGTTTCTCTGCTCCATCTGCGAGTTCAACAAAACCATCGCGAACCGCTCCGCCTATTGTGCGGGCCGGTGCTGCTCTGCAAGCGGACTGGCGCACCGATTCCCTGCACGCCGAACTCCCGGTTGTCGCCCTCGACTCTGGTGCATCCGGCGCTGAGATTCGAGTCCGCGTTGCCGGCAGCAACCGAACTATGCGCGCTCGAATTCTCAGCAACCACAACGTCACCATCGTCGACACCGGAGCCTGACCCATGCATCCCAAGCCGTCCCAATTCGCCGTCCTCGCGCTTCTTGCTCTGCTGCTTCCCGCCGCAGCCTTGACGAGATCAAAGACAGAAAAGCCGCCGGACTCGCTCGATCAATATCTGATGCAACTGGCCGCAGCTCCGACCCCACAACTCGCTCTCACCAGCGGCAGCCTGTTCACTACCAGCGGCTTGCTCGCCGATCCCTGCTCGGACTTCAAAGCTCACACCGTCGGAGACACCATTGCCATTCAGATTGTCGAATCGACCACAATTTCGCAGAGCGGTAATGTCGCCACTGAACGTGACTTCACGCACAGCAGCGGCGTAACGGGTGTCGGCGGCACCGCGCCCGGCTTCCTCAATCCACTGCTCGCAGCCAACTCCGGCACTAAACTCACTGGTACCGGAGCGGCCGCCTCGCAAAGCTCGCTGAACACCGTGCTCACTGCGCTGGTTGTCGCTGTCCTGCCCAACGGCCTGTTAGTGGTGGAGGCGCGCCGTCAGGTGATGGCCAACCAACAACATGAAAATGTCACCTTGCGCGGCGTAGTGCGTCCCGCCGACATCGCCTCCAACAATTCCGTCTTCTCCTACCAGCTCTTCAACCTGCAGCTTGAGGTCAAGGGCAAGGGCGTCATCAGCGATTCTGTGCGCCAGCCCAACATCGTGACGCGCACGTTGTTGAAGTTGATCGGATTTTGAGGGATGGCCGATAGACAATGAAAACGCTCTGTACAATTCTGCTGCTTGCCGCCTTGGCCTTTGCCGCCGACGCGCCGCCAGCCTCGCGCCAGGTGCGCATTCGCGAGATCACAACCGTGGAAGGAGCGCGCGAGAATTCGCTCATAGGCTATGGCCTGGTCGTCGGCCTCCACGGCACCGGAGATCAAACGAAACAGACCATCTTCACCACCCAGATGCTCGCCAATATCATGTTGCGCATGGGCCTGCAGATTGCCCCCACCACCAGCATTACGGTCAAGAACATCGCCGCCGTCTTCGTCACCTCGTCGCTACCGGCCTTTACCCGCACCGGAACCCAGATGGACGTGATTGTCTCCTCCATCGGTGACGCCAAATCGCTGGAGGGTGGAACCCTGCTGCTCACTCCTCTGCGCGGCGAAGACGGCCAGATCTATGCCACGGCGCAGGGACCGCTCACTATCGGCGGCTACAGCGCTGGAGGCGGTGGAGTCTCCAGGCAGCTCAATCACCCAACCGTCGGACGCATCGCGAACGGTGCGGTAGCCGAACGCGACGTCGCACCCGATCTGCGCAACCTCACCTCGCTCTCCCTGCTGCTGCGCGAAGCCGATTTTACCAACGCCGAGCGTGTCGCCCTGAGCATCAACTCCGAGTTCGGACGCCCCATCGCCGCCGTCACCGACAGCCGCCGCATCGAGGTATCGAGTACCGGCCAGAACGTTCCCGCCATGCTGGCACGCATCCAGTCCCTGCCAGTTCAAATCATCTCTCCTACCCGCGTCGTCATCAACGAAAAGACCGGAACCATCGTAATGGGGCGTGACGCCCGCCTCAGTGCAGCTTCCATTCTGCAGGGCTCGCTTGCCATCGAAATTGCCACCACCTTCGAGGTCTCCCAGCCCACCCCACTCAGTAAAACCGGAACGACGGCTGTGGTACCGGAGACCACGCTAAGCACCCATGACGGTCCAACCAAGCGCATTGAACTCAACGAAGGAGCAACCGTAGAGCAGTTGGTCAACGGACTTCAGGCCATCGGAGCCAGCGCCCGCGACGTCATCTCCATCCTGCAGGCACTCAAGGCCGCCGGTGCCCTGCAAGCCGATCTGGAGGTGCTATGAGCACACCACAAATTACGCCCGTCTCCACCCAGATTCTATCGGATCCGAAACAGCTCGCCGCCCACCTTCAGTCGCAGCGCGCCAGCAGCGGAGCCGAGGAGTTCGAGGCGTCGCTCTTTGCCTCGGTGCTCGAAAAAATGGAGAAGAACCTCTCCATCGGAGACGACCAGAACAGCGATGCCGGGCATGACACATGGGGAGCAATCGGCGTTCGCGCTGTCTCCCAGGCACTTGCCCAGCGTCACGTTCTGGGAATCTCCAATATGATCGAACACGCCCTCGGCCTGCATTCCGCAACCGGCACTTCCAATCCGGGAAATTTGCCCACTGCAAACCGGGACGAAAATAAATGAGGATTTGCACTCATGTCACTCAAGCCGGCAGCCACATTGCCGATGAATACTCAAGAAAGAGGTAAAGGAACTCTATGAACCTCAGCATTCAGAACTCAGGTCAGACTGCGGTCGACTCCACGACCAATTCCCAGACGTCCAATCTGAAGAGCAGCAGTGCAGGCCCCAGCTCGACTACCAACTCCTATGTTGGGGCACTCGATGACACCCAGGACACCGCCTCGATCAGTCTGGCACCCAGCCAACTCTCCGGCGATCTGCCCGTCCGTCAGGATCGTGTTGACGCCCTGCGCGCGCAGATGGAAACGGGCACCTACACGGTCGATGCGCACGCCGTCGCCACCGCCATGTTCCAGAACCTGTTCCGGAGCTGAACTTGAAGCCGCCCGCACGTCCTACCCACGTTGCTCCCATTTCTGGTGAGCTCGATGCCCTGCTCGCATCCATCTCGGAAGCCATGGATGCGCTGGTAGCCTGGGACGTTACGGCGTTTCAGGCAGCGGTGGAACGCCAGCGAGAAATCTGCGAGTACCTCGCCCACCAATCCGAGTGGCGCACGCTGCCGGGCACAGCCGCCACTGCGCGCCGAGTACTGGAACTCAACCGTGTGTATGATCGCCTGCTGCGGCACTCCGTACATTGGACTCGTACCATCCAAACCATCCTACAGGCAGGCGGCCATTCGTTCCCCAGCCGCGCTTCCGTGCATTTCAGAGGCTAATCATGGGACTCACAGCGGACCTCAACGTCTCCGTACAATCCCTGCTCGCCGCCACCGAAGCCATGGATGTGACGACCACCAACATCGCCAACCAGAACACTCCGGGCTATGCCCGCCGTACTGTGATTCTGGAGGAAGCTGCTCCCAGCGGTGGCGACGGAAGCACTACTGGCGTGGATGTCAAAGCCATTCAGAGTATGCGCGACACAGTCCTTGACCTCAGCATCAACTCCGCTACCTCACAGCAGAACATGAGCAGCACTATCGCCAGCTCCCTCGCCGCCGTGCAGACCGTCTTCTCCGATACCGCTTCGGGCTCCATCGGTTCCACGATTGATGCGTTCTTTAGCTCTCTGCAGGAGCTTTCCACCTCGCCATCAGACGGCGAACTGCGCTCCGACGCGCTCACCGCCGCCGACAATGTCGCCTCCTCATTCCAGAGCACCGCAGCGGTCATCACCCAGGCCCAGCATCAGGCCGATCAGTCCGTTGTCCAGGAGACCAGCGACGCCAATTCCCTGCTGCAGCAGATTGCCACTACCAACGGTGCCATCTCACTGGCCAAAAATCTTGGCCAGAGCACCGACTCCGATGAGGACCAGCTCTCCAATCTTCTTTCTCAGCTCTCCGCCATCGTCGGCTACAACACGGTAAACAGCTCTGACGGTCTAACCCTCACGACCTCCGACGGAACCCCACTCGTGGTGGGCAACACCGCCTATGCGCTCACCAATAGCTTGAACGCCAACGGCTTCAATGACGTCTATGCCGGCGGAACAGACATCACCAGCAGCATTCAAGGCGGAACTCTTGGCGGCGATCTCCAGACCCGCGACCAGACACTGCCCACCATGGCAACCCAGCTCGATCAGTTTGCCTATCAGTTTGCTCAGGCCGTCAACAACGTCCAAACCGCCGGCTCCGATGTTAACGGAAACACTGGCACCGCGTTCTTCGATCCCCCTGATACAACCTCCGGAGACGCTACCGGCGCGGCTGCCGCCATCACCGTCGCACTCACCAGCGGCTCCCAGATTGCGGCTGCCGCCAGCGGCGGGAGTTCCGGCGACAACTCCAACCTCACCAACATGACGAACCTCCAGAACCAGTCCATCATCAATGGCGATACTCCGACCGACGCTTTTTCGAATCTCACTTTCTCTATCGGCAACACCATCTCCCAAGCCAACTCTGGCGCCACCGCAACGGGCAACATCCTTACTCAGTTGCAGAACCAGCAAAGCTCCATTGAAGGCGTCTCGCTCGACGAAGAGTCATCCAATCTTCTTCTCTACGAGCGCTCCTACCAGGCTGCCGCTAAGGTCATTTCAACGGTTGATACCTTGATGGGCAATGTGCTCGATATGGGCGTCACCGACCCGGGGTACTAAATCATGAGAGTCAATCCAAACTACACTTCCGACATGGTCAACCTGATGGATCAGGCGCAGCAGAACGAGGAAAACGCCGTTCAGCAACTCAGCACTGGCCGCCGCATCAACCTGCCTTCCGACGATCCTGCCGCGGAAGCCGCGATGGTTGGCGAAAATTCCCAGTCCGCTGCAGTCGATCAATACACGGCAAGCTCTGATTCGCTCACCGACGTGCTCAACACCGCTAACAGTACGTTGAACTCCGTCACCACCCTGCTCCAGCGCGCCGTCAGCCTTGGCGTCGAGGGAGCCAACGGCACCATGAACCAGACCGACCTCAATTCCATTGCCTCGGAAGTCTCCGGCATTCAGAGCCAGATCGTCGGCCTGGCCAATACATCCTACGCGGGACAGTACCTCTTCAGCGGCACCGTCACTGGAACTGCCCCTTACGCAGCCGACGCTTCGGATTCCTCTCAGATCGACTACCTCGGCAACACCGGGCAGAACAAGGTGCAGATTGGAACCGGTCTTTCCGTCGCCGCCAACCTGCCTGGCAGCAGCATTTTTTCCCAGTCCGGCGCCAATGTCTTCACCGCATTGCAGTCGCTAGTCACCGCATTGCAGAGCGGCGACTCCTCCAGCATCGCCGCCGCCGGAACCAGCGTCAGTACTGCTCTGGGCGCCGTCAACACCGCCCAGGTCTTCTACGGCAACACGGTGAACGAACTCACCACCAATGAGACTTACCTCGCCCAGGAAAAAGTCAACATCTCAACCTACGAGAACACCCTGGTATCGGCTGACACCGCGACCGCAGCCACCGATGTGACCCAGGACGAGACGGTCCTCAACGCCACCATTGCCGCGGCTGCCCAGGTGAACCAGCAGGCGAACCTCCTCAATTACATCCAATAAAACACGCTTCCCGCAGAAGGCCGCTTTTGCGCGCCTTCTGCCGCTTCCTGGATATCACTTGTCACTAGCCGCTCTTTACTAACGCCGCTTACCTAACTACCATCTAGCTGTCTTATGTCAATCCCATCACGCAACAAGGCCATCGCGTTTTTCATCGTGCTCGGAGCCTGCTCGGTTGCCGTGGCGCTGGCTCTCAATATCACCTGGGTGATTCGCTGGCGTGAAGTTGGAATGGTAGTTCTCGGCATCATCTTTTTCGGCTTCATCATTACAGGATTGACGTTGAACACCATTTTCCTTGTGCGCGAGATGCGCCGCAGCGAACAACACGACAGCTTCATCAACTCAGTCACGCATGAATTGAAGACGCCCATCGCATCCATCCGTCTCTACCTGGAGACGCTACAGTCACGCGACCTCAGCGACACGCAGCGCAAACGCTTTTACGGCATCATGCTGGAGGATACAGACCGCCTGATCCATACGGTTGAGCAGGTACTGCGCGCCGGCCATTTGGGGCAGAAGAGCGGGAAGAATTTTCAGCGCCTCGACCTGGGAGAGATCGCGCGAGACTGTACATCGCTGGCCCAGATCCGGCATCATCTTACGCAGGAAAACATTCGCTTCGTCGACTACACGCTCACCCCGCCGTTCGTTCAGGGAGATCCGGAAGAGCTGCGCTCGGCGGTCAACAATCTGCTTGAGAATGCGGTTAAGTATTCGCCGGTCAAGATCGCCATCACCGTTGAAATGCTCGACGAAGGCGGCGATCTTCTGGTGCGGGTCACCGACAAGGGACAGGGCATTCCGCAAGGCGAACTGAAGCGAATCTTCCGCCGCTTCTACCGCGTCAATGCGCGGCTCCGCCAGCGCGTAACCGGCACCGGCCTGGGATTGTTCATCGTGCGCGGCATCGCACAGCGCCACGGCGGCGACGCTTACGCCAGCAGTGAGGGCGAAGGCCGCGGAGCTACCGTCACGCTCCGTCTTCCGCGCGACGCCGCATAACCGCTCTCGCGCAGGCTATCCCCTGCCAGCATTCCGCGATACCATAAAAGCCGGGCGCCCGTTTCTCTTCGGGCAAGGATGGCGCATTCATGAAAGAGTTTTATATTCGCGACGCAGCACAGCAGGAAAACAAGGTCATCACCACCAGCTTCGTCGTCAGCAATAAGCAGATAAAGTCCAAGAAGAGCGGCGAGCCGTATCTTGACCTCACCCTGATGGACCGCACCGGCACTCTCCAGGCGAAAATGTGGGACAACGTCGAAGAGTGCGCCTACACCTTTGAACAGGATGACATCGTAAAGATCAAGGGGCTGATCAACAAGTACAACCAGCGCTGGCAGCTCACCATTCACAAGGTCCGCAAAATCGACGAGGCCGAGATTGACTTCTCCGATTACCTCCCCAAAACATCGAAGAATATCGATGAGCTCTGGCGGACGCTTGGTGAATTTGTCGCCACCATTGAAGAGCCTCATCTGCGCCGTCTGCTGGAACTATTCATGGCCGATCCGGAAATTGCCCGCGCTTACCGCAACGCTCCCGCCGCCAAGACCATGCACCACGCATGCATCGGCGGACTACTCGACCATGTGGTTTCGCTCTTCCGCTCCTGCGACCTGGTTGTGCGCAACTACGCTTTCGTCAACCGCGACCTGCTGCTCACCGGCGCTTTCCTGCACGATATCGGAAAAGTTCGCGAGCTGAGTTATAACCGGTCCTTCGGCTACACCACCGAGGGTCAGTTGCTCGGCCACCTCATCATCGACCTCGAACTGCTGCACGCCAAACTCGAGCAGATTCCCGGCTTTCCTCCCCAGCTCAAGATATTGATCGAGCATCTCATCATCAGCCATCACGGTAAGTACGAGTTCGGCTCACCCAAGCTGCCTATGTTTCCCGAGGCGCTTATGCTGCACTATTTGGACGATCTCGATTCCAAGATGGAGGCGATGCGGGCGCAATTCGAGCACGATGCCGATTTGGATTCGCCCTGGACCGGGTACAACGCAGCGATGGCGCGGTCGCTGCTGAACACGCAGAAGTTTCTCAAATCCATGGAGCCGGCCGAAGCTGCAGCCGCAGCGCCCAACGAGTGAGTGCCTGTTGAAGGCTTTGGCTGCTGATAGCGGGCGTTACTGGTTGACCGGTATCTTGATGATCTTTTTCTGAATCGCGTAGGTCACCAGCTGCGCCTTGTTGTGGATGTCGAGTTTGCGCATCAGGTTGAACTTGTGGGCCTCGACGGTCTTCACGCTCAACCCCAGCAAAACAGCGATTTCCTTGACTGAATTGCCCTCGGCAAGCAATTTCAGAATCTCGCGTTCGCGCGGCGTCAGGGTGGAAATCCGGGGGCGCATCTTGGAGTCGCGAACCCGTGCGCGGAAATCTTCCACCAATTTGCCCAGCACTTGCGAGCTCAAATACTTTCCGCCCTTGTACACATCCCGCACGGCAGTCACCAGTTGCTGGGCTGGAGTGTCCTTGAGCACGTATCCGGACGCGCCCACTTCAAGACACTGCACCAGGTAATCCTCGTCTTCATACATGGTAAGGAACAGTACCTTGGTCTCAGGACGGGTCTTGCGGATGTGCCGCGCCGCCTCAAACGAGGACAGTCCCGGCATCCCAATATCCATCAGCACGATGTCTGGACGCAGCTCTCGTGCTTTTTCTACGGCATCGCCCGCGTCGGGCGATTCGCCTACCACTTCGCAGTCGCTCTCGCTCTCCAGCAGACGGCGAACGCCCTGCCGGAACAATGTATGGTCATCCACCAACAAACACTTAATCTTCGGCATTGCGCCCGCTCCTCAATTTCCTTGAACCTTCGTGCTCATTGGAACTGCCTACGCCGGCTCAGCTTCCTGTACCCATTAGCTCCGGTCCTTTTTGCGCCTTGGTACTACCTAGTTCAGGGCGCGCCGGAACCGGCACCGTAACCGAAATTTTCGTCCCCTCGCCTTTGCGAGAGACCACTCTCATCTGGCCGCCCAAGGTACTGATGCGCTCCTGCATACCGGCCATTCCAAACGAGGGCCGCAAGGAGTTCGTTACAGCTCGAATGCCCATGCCATCATCTTCGATGATCAGCTTGAGGGTTTCGCCCTCGCGCTCCATCTGGATATTCACGTTCTGTGCCTGCGCGTGCTTGGCAACATTGTGAAGACTCTCCTGCACAACCCGGTAAATTGCAGTCTCGATCACAGGATCAAGCCTGCCCACGTCATCGCCTATCGCCACACGCGACTGCACACCCGCAGTCCTGGCCAGATCCTTTGCCTCTTTTCGAATCGCCGCGATCAGCCCGAGTTCCTGCAGTACCAGCGGCGAGAGCCGTCCGATGATGCGCCGAATTCCCTCAATCGTCCGGTCCACCACCGCAAGCAATTCGCCGATCTTCGCCTTGCCCTCGCGATTCTTTACGGCTCCATCCAGCATTCCCAGATACAGGCGAATCACCATCAGGGCCTGCCCTGTTTCGTCATGCAGTTCGCGGCTAATGCGCTTGCGCTCTTCTTCCTGGGCCTTCAACAAATGGCCGCTCAACTCCACAATTCGTATCTCGCGCTCGCGCAATGCATCGGTCATGCGGGCACGATCAATGGCAAGCGCCGAGCGCTCCGCCACCGCTCGCAAAAGTTCCAGTTCGCTAGGCAGCCACTGGTAGGGCTTCTCAAAGCCGAGGATCAGGACTCCGATCATCCGGTCGTTGATCTTCAGGGGCACGCCCCACAGAGCGCACGCCCGCTCGCGCAATTCCTTGTTCAGCACACCCGCCGAACGAGTCAGGTCCGGCAGCATGTCGGGCTCGCCGGTCTCAAATATATGGCCGGTGAAACCCTGCCCTGGAGCGATCGCAACGTCTTCCCCAAATCCCGGAGCCAATCCGGTGAAACTTCGTACACGCAGCTTGTTGCTCTCCGGATCGGCCAACAAAACCACTCCGACGTTGGCGCCGAAAATCCCCTGCGTCACCACTAGCACGCGGTCCAGCAACGCCGATAGATTGATGGCAGAAAGTTCCGCGTCCAGAACCTTTAAAAGAGCGTCGCTGGCGTTCTGCTGCACGTCAAAATAGGCGCCTGAAACCACTACAAAACTCGCCGAACTCAGTGTCTCCAGCGCTGCCATCACCTGAAAGCGGCGGTCGTGGAATGCCTCCGCAATAAACGGGGCGGCAATCTTCTGGTAGATTTCCAATGATCGAGCCACTTGCCGGGTATCCACCCGCAGCTTTGCCAAGCGTTGGCCATAGTAGTAAAGGTTCTCGTTGAACTGCGAAAAATCCGAGTGGCTGAACATCACGAAGCCCACACCAAGCTTCAATCTTTCCAGCGCCACCATGGCGCGCCCCTCGAAGTGGAACTCCTCGAACATGTGTTGGCGCCAAGCTGCCGTCATGTCTGCAAAGTACGGTTGCAGAGCGTCGGTCGCTTCAAGGATCAACTCTCGAGCCGACTCCTGAATGGGCAGCACCGTAGACACCATGGCTCCTTAGATGCAGAAACAGAGTTGCAGCTTTGTATGTAGATACTAGTTAACTATTCGTTGAGAGAAATTCCGCCCTCACCCACGACGAGGATGTGATTCTAACCCGTATTCTCTAGGTAATTCGCTGGTTTTTACTGATATCTTTGATCCGATGCCCGTTAACCAATGTAAAATCTTCTATGACTCGAAAACCTTAACCCATGGGCGCCTGTCGTAGTCCTTGCACTAATGTAGGATTTCCGGGCTGGCGGCAAATGGCCAAGGCTTCCGTTACAATCCATTCATGCTTCGTTTTTTCACAGCAGGCGAATCGCACGGCGAGGCGTTGATCGCCAACATCTCAGGTCTACCCGCCGGCATTCCGGTTAGCGAGGCCTTGATCGATCGCGAACTCTGGCGGCGGCAACAAGGTTTTGGCCGTGGCGGGCGCATGAAGATTGAGCGCGACCACGCACGTATTCTGAGCGGAGTGCGGAATGGCCACAGCATCGGCTCTCCGATTGCGATGCTGATTGAAAATCGCGACTGGCAGAACTGGAACGAGTCATTGCCGGTGGGCGCGGGCGATCCGGCAAAACACAAGGCGGTAACGTCTCCTCGCCCGGGCCATGCCGATTTGGCCGGGGCGCTGAAGTACAACCTGCCTGAGGCCCGCTACATTCTGGAACGGGCCAGCGCCCGTGAAACCACGGCCCGCGTAGCCGCCGGAGCGGTCGCCAAGCAGGTTCTGGCAACGCTGGACGTTGAGGTACTCAGCCACGTAATTCAGGTGGGCGGCGCACGGTTGTCGCGAGCAGTTTCGTTTGACGAATTGCGCAAGTTGGCGTTAAGCGATGAAGTTCTGCTGAACTGTGTCGATGAAGAATCGGAGCAGTTCATGAAGGCCGAGGTGGACGCCGTACTGCGCAATGGCGACACCGTTGGCGGGATTTTTGAAGTGGTGGCGCACAACGTTCCACCTGGACTTGGAACTTACGCCAACTGGGACGAGCGCCTGGACGCGAAATTTGCTGCCGCGGTGATGTCGATTCAAGCAGTGAAGGCGGTTGAAATCGGAGACGGCGTTCTGATTGCGGCATCGCACGGCTCGAAGGCACAGGACGAGATCGGTTACGCTCGAGGCGCCGAGCCGGATGGAATGTTGCATTCGAAATTCACTGCGTTTACGCGCGGTGGCAATCACGCAGGAGGCATTGAGGGTGGCATCTCCAACGGATGTGACATTGTGCTTCGAGGACACTTGAAGCCAATCTCCACGCTGCGGCGGCCACTGGGCTCTGTGGACTTTGCCAGCCGCGAAGCAGTGAAGGCTGCGTACGAGCGCTCCGATGTATGCGCCGTGCCGGCTGCGGGTGTAGTGGGAGAAGCAATGGTAGCACTGGTGCTGGCTACAGCAGCGCTGGAAAAATTCGGCGGCGATTCGCTGGTCGAACTTCGCCGGAACTACGAGGGATATTGCGAGCAGCTTCGCAACTACTGAATCGAAACAAGATGATCTATCCAATTGTGAAATACGGCGACCCTGTGCTGGAGACTCCAGCCGCGGCGGTGACAGAGTTCGACGACAAGTTGAAAAAGCTTGTGGAAGACATGTTCGAGTCGATGTATGAGGCGCAGGGCGTGGGTCTGGCCGCACCGCAGATCGGGATTTCGCTGCACCTGTCCGTCATCGATACCTCCTTCAAGGAAGATCCCGAGGCGCGGCTCGTTCTGGCCAATCCGCAGATCGTCCACGTGGAAGGTAAGCAGGCCGGTGGCGAGGGCTGTCTCTCGATTCCGGACTTTCGCGAGAATCTGACCCGAGGAAAACGCGTCACCATACGGGCGCAAGACGTTCACGGAAACTGGTACGAGAAAACCGGCGAAGATCTGCTGGCGCGCGCCTTCCAGCATGAGATCGATCATCTCAACGGCACGCTCTACATCCATCACCTCTCCTCGCTGAAGCGCGACATGATGCGGCGCAAGATTCGCCGTCTGCAACGGCAGGGCGAGTGGTAGAAGCGACGGGTGCGCCTTGGCGTGCTCTTGTATCGTGGCCGGGATCAATTCAGTAGTGAGGAACAAATGGGCCAAATAATCGATCCAGCTCTGGCCGGAAACGCAGCGATGCCGGAGGACGCAACCGGTGTGGCGCACCCCCTTGACCATCCCGTATGGGCTGCGCTAACAACCCAACACCGGGGCATTGCGGAAGGGGATTCGGTTGTCCGGCGCTATCCTTCGCAGATCGCGCCGTTCGCTGCCACGGTCGACAACTCCCCTGCCAGCTTTCAGGCACTAGAAACGTTGATCGCCAACGAGAGCCATCCGGTTGCGCTGGTCATGGTTGACGACGTGAACCTTCCGGACGCATTTGAAATTGTTTTTGCACGGACGATCAACCAGATGCTCGGGACATCAATCGAAGGGCCATACAAGCGCGCAGACATTGTGCCGCTCGGTGCGAAAGACGCGCCGGAGATGATGGCACTCGTGGAGCTGACTAAGCCCGGCCCCTTCAGCGTGCGAACCCATGAACTGGGAACGTATCTTGGCGTTCGTGACGGGAGTCGGCTCGTCGCAATGGCTGGGGAGCGCATGAGGCTTGACGGCTTCACCGAAATCAGCGCGGTCTGCACTCATCCAGATCATCGTGGCCGTGGATACGCACGCGCGTTGATTACGGCTCTGGTACAGGCAGTATCGGCACGCGGAGAGCTCCCGTTTCTACACGTCGTCAGCGAAAACCAGTCCGCTATCGCGCTCTATCATGAGTTGGGATTCACCTTGCGACAGACCATGCACTTTACTGTTTTGCGCTGCTCCCAGTGATGGGCATGGTGGCCGTTTCCTGGTGTGCATCGCAGGATTGTTTTCGATCCTTGGCAGCACGGCACTGACGCGGCTTCGTCGCAGCCGCTACAATCAAAATTGTGAAGCTCGTTTATTGCGGTACTCCGATGTTTGCAGTTGCACCGCTGGAGGCGCTGGTTGGCGCGGGCCAGGAGGTGCGGCTTGTGGTGACGCAGCCGGATCGTCCCAAGGGACGAGGGATGGAAGTTGCTCTATCTCCGGTGAAGCAGAAGGCAGTTGAGCTTGGGCTCGCCATCGCACAGCCGGAGAAGATCAAGAACAACAACGATTTCCGCGCACAACTCGAAGGCCTTGCGCCCGACTGCATTGTGATCGTCGGCTATGGGCGCATCGTTCCGCGTTGGATGCTCGACCTGCCAAGGTTCGGCAACATCAATCTGCACGCATCTCTGCTGCCGAAGTACCGCGGGGCCGCACCGATTCAGTGGGCGATTGCAAACGGCGAAGATGTGACCGGCAACACGACGATGCGCATCGACGAGGGACTGGATACAGGCGACATTCTGTTACAGCGTGAGCTGGAGATTTCTCCCGAAGACACCAGCGTGACTCTGGCGCCGCGGCTGGCAACGATGGGAGCCGGGCTGCTGGTGGAAACCCTGACAGCACTGGGCGAAGGACGATTGCAGCCCACGCAGCAGGACAACGAACATGCAACCCTGGCGCCGATTCTGACGCGGGAGGATGGGCGCATTGATTTCTCGCGTGACGCGCAGACAATCTGCAACCGGCATCGTGGCTTTCAACCGTGGCCCGGAGCATTCACTACATTTCGCGGCAAGCAACTTACGCTTCATGCGATGCGGCCCGCTACTGGCGCACCTTTGCTGGCACCGGGCGAGACTGCGGCAGCAGGCGAGGCATTGATGGTTGGCTGCGGCGAGGGCTCGGCGATTGCGGTCAGCGAGTTACAAATGGAAGGCAAGCGCCGCATGTTGGCGCGCGAGTTCCTCAACGGATATCAGCCGAAGCAGGGCGAGAGAGTGGGAAGTTAAGATGCGAAGATTGATGGGTATCGATGCGCGGCCAGCCACGGGCGCTGGCAAGAAAGTGGGAAGTTAATTGGCAGTTTCGCCTGCACGAAGTTTTGCTTATGACATTCTGATTCGCGTAGAGCGCGATGGCTCCTACGCCAGCGAGTTGCTGAATGCGCCGCGCATGGATGGGCTCTCGCGTGAAGATCGCGCGCTGTGCCATGAGTTGGTGATGAGCACTCTGCGCTGGCAATCTGAGTTGGATGCGCGGATTGCAAAGTACTCTTCGCAGAAGGTGGCGCGGCTGGATGGCGAAGTGCGCGTTGCGATGCGGCTGGCTGCGTGCCAGCTGGCGCATCTGGATCGCATCCCAGCGCACGCGGCGGTGCATGAGAGCGTGGAGCTGGTGAAGCAGTCGGGCAAACGCTCGGCTGTACCGTTTGCCAATGCGGTGCTGCGCAAGGTTGCGGCACACGCGAAGAGCGCGGTGGTGGAAGCGGCGGGCGAAAGCCCGGAGGCGCTGGCGTTGGAGTTCGCGCACCCGGAGTGGATGGTTGCGCGATGGATCGATATGTATGGATATAACGCCGCACGTGCGGTTTGCGCGGCTGATCAGCAGGTAGCAGGGGCTGCGCTGCGGCTGTGCACGCCGGATGCGGAGGAGGAATTGCGCGAGGCGGGAATCCGGATTGCTCCCGGAGCACTGCTGACAGAGGCGCGGCGGCTGGTCTCCGGGGACCTGGCACACAGCATTCCATTTCGCGATCATCACGTGGCTGTGCAGGATGAAGCATCGCAACTGGTGGCTGCGCTGGTGGGACGAGGCGAACGGATACTGGATTGCTGCGCGGCGCCGGGAGGAAAGACGGCGGCGATTGCTGCGCGCAATCCGCAGGCGGCGATGACCGCGGTGGAATTGCATGAGGGTCGTGCAAGTGCGCTAAAAGAGCGGGTCGCGGCGATGAACGTGAAGGTTGTGACAGGCAACGTGGCCGCCATGGAGTTCGCGGAAAAGTTCGACCGCGTACTGGCCGATGTGCCGTGCAGCGGAACGGGAACGCTGGCGGGGAATCCGGAGATCAAATGGCGGCTGCGGGTGGAGGATTTGGGTAGGCTGAAAGATTTGCAAATGTCGATATTACGGGCGGCCATGGTGGCGCTGGCTCCTGGAGGACGGCTGGTTTACTCGACCTGTTCGCTGGAACGGGAAGAGTGCGAAGGCGTTTTGGAGCAGGTTTTATGCGGTCAAAACGCAGTTGAGGTGGTGGACTGTGAGAGCGTTCTGCAGGAGTTGAAGAGTGCGGGCGAACTGGCGTGGGCGGAGCCGAAGACACTGGTGCGCGGAGGATTTCTGAGGACTTTGCCGGGAATTCATCCTTGTGATGGCTTTTTTGCAGCGGTGCTGCGGAAGAACAAGGATTGACGAAAAGGATAATCGTTGGCGAGGCCGGATTTACCGATTGAGTAATGGTTGCGCGGAATTCGGAAGGATTAACCCGGAAGGTACTGGCGGAGGGCGATGGGTAATCGAGTAGACGATTGACTGGTTGGATAACTGGATGAAGTGCCAAAGCTCCCTTGCGGGAGTTTTCTTTTTGCGGGGTAGTAACGAGCAGTGGACATTTCGAAAGGCAAAGGATTCCGCTCCGGCTGCGGCGCGGAAGTTAGGAGTGGGTGACCTCGAGAGACACGGTGGTGCCGGGGGTGACGCGGGAGCCGGGTGCGGGTGTTTGGCCGACCACGGTGGCGTTGGTGGGGTTTGCGAGAGGACGAGGGCTGGGGATTGCGGGCGAGGCAAAGCCGGTGAAGTGCGAGGGAAAGCTGGGCCGGGCGGAAGCCGGAGCGCTGGGCTGAGGAGTGGACGGCTGGGCAGCAAGAGGCGCGGGAGTGCTGGTGACGGAGACGGTCTTCAGTCCGGATTGGGTGACTAGAGCGGTGGCCTGAGAGAGAGGCATTCCGGTGAGATCGGGCATGGCGTAGGCGGTGTCGGGCTGCTGGACGGCGTAGAGCAGACTGACTCGGGGCGATGCGACTCCCTGGGCTCCGGGGGCTGGAGTCTGGGCGAGGATGGTTTGAGGGGCGGAGGCTGAGGTTGGGAGTTCGGCGGAGTTTCCGAGTTCGAGGCCACGGCGGAGAAGATTGATTTCGGCAGCGCGGGGACTCATGCCGGTGACGGCGGGAATCTCAATGCGCTGGATGCCGAGGCTTTCAGCGGCCTGCACACGCCATCCGCGTCGCACGCTGGTTCCAGGGTCGGGCTGCTGCGAGACGATGCGTCCGGCGGGAACGGTGGCGGAGTAGAAACGATCGCTGCGGGAGAACTCTAGGCCGTGGTCGAAGGCGACGCGCTCAGCTTCGGCAGGAGCCATGCCACGGAAGTCCGGCACCTTGACCTCGCGGCCATGGATGGCGAACCTCATGCTGATGAGGGTGGAGGCGAGAGCAATGATGACGAGCACGAGAATCTGTGCGAGCAAGCGAAAGAATCGAATCATTCCAGTTCAGGGTAGCTGGTGGCGAAGACGGGGACAAGTGACTTTCGAGTTTCAGGATCAGGCATGTGTGGATAGAAAACCGAAAGGATATTTGCCCGAGAGAGTTTGCCGTCTTTGACATTGACCGAATCGGAGCTTGAGTTTTTTCCGAAGTGAGAATCAGTGCTTGGATTTCAGCGGTGTTGCACGGTAATGTCTATGGATGAGATTTGGCGAGGTGGCCTGAATTTGCCAAGGGCAGATTCAGCTCGCAACTTCCTGAGAGGATTTGGACTCATCGTGAATAGGTTGAGTGCATTGCAGAGCTGGAAACGAATGGTTGGCCTGTGCGCCGTGGTACTGGCATTGGCTGTATCGATGTTCTCCCAGACGGCCGGGCGCGTCAACAGGGTTAGGCAAGCGGCGAATTCGGGAGGGATGGTTACGGTGAAGGGGATGGTGCATCCGCTGACGAAGCGGGCGACCGACCTGGGCGCGGTGAATCCCGAGATGCAGATGGAGTCACTGACGCTGAACACGAGCATGGGAGCAGCCGAACAGACGGATTTGGACGCACTGTTGGCGGCACAGCAGGACCCGAAGTCGCCGCAGTATCACCAGTGGCTGACCCAGGAGGAGTTTGGGGCGCGCTTTGGACTGACGGAGGCGGATCTGAACGCCGTTACCGGGTGGCTGGCAGCGCAGGGCTTTACGGTGAAGGGCGTTTCGAAGTCGAGGAATGCGATCTACTTTGGGGGAAAGGCGCGGCAGGTGGAGTCGGCGTTCCATACTCAACTGCACCAGTACAAGCTGAATGGGGAGACGCACTTTGCCAATGCGACGGAGCTGCAGTTTCCGGCGGGGATTGCAGGTGTAGTGCTGAACGTGCGCGGGCTGAACGACTTCCGATTGAAGCCGAAGGTGCAGAGAGGGGTGGCGCCGGATTACACGGTGGACACCACAAATGGAATTGTGAATTTTCTGTCGCCGGAGGACTGGGCGACGATTTATGACGTGAACCTGATCTACTCCCAGAGCTGCGGCGCAGTAGCCTGCGACGGCACTGGGATGTATGTGGGCGTGGTGGGGCAGACCTACGTCTACCCTGCGGACATCACCAACTTCCGTGGCGCGGCTGGACTGGGCGCGGCGAAGGTTACCTATGCGTGCATCGATCCGGTGACGGCACATTGTACCGGCACAGCGGCGATCAGCACGGCGGGCGACCTGGGTGAAGCAGACCTGGATATTGAGTGGGCGGGCGGGATCGCAAAGAACGCGACGGTTGTTTACGTGTATGCACCGTACTCGGACGCGTGCTCGAATGCGAACTGCACCACGGCTGTCGTTGACCCCGTCACGGAGAATTATTACGGCGTTTTCGACGCGCTGCAACGCGCGGTGCAGGATTATACGGTTGTTCCGCTTTCCGGCATGGTGCTGCCAGTGATCAGTATGAGCTACTCCGACTGCGAGGAGAGCTTCGTCGGCCAATCGAGCTATGTCACCTGGGTAACAACGCTTGGGCAGGAGGCTAGTTCGCAGGGGCAGACGATTGTGGTTGCATCGGGCGATACGGGAGCATTTGGCTGCGACTACGATACTTATCCGGCAAGGGATGGAGTTTCGGTGAGCGTGCCGGCGGATTCGCCGTACTACACGGGCGTGGGCGGCACGACGCTGAGCGGCGATGAGAGCAACCCGACTGCGTACTGGAGCCAGACGGTGGGCCTGGTGGACTCGGCGTTGCAATACATTCCCGAGACGGTTTGGAACGATACGAGCGCGGAAGCCGCGCTGTCGGCAAGCGGCGGAGGGGTGAGCCTGTACGGCGGAGTGAACTCGTACTTCGAGCAGCCGAGCAGT
Source organism: uncultured Acidobacteriaceae bacterium (assembly GCA_964559875.1). Lineage (GTDB taxonomy): Bacteria > Acidobacteriota > Terriglobia > Terriglobales > Acidobacteriaceae > TOLSYN. The sequence goes on along the minus strand of CAZLJQ010000021.1, from coordinate 48,750 downwards.
TCCAATTCCCTTTGGACGTGGAATGGTATAGCGGTCCCGCAGCCGACTCCGACGGGCTACACAGGAACGAGCGGGCGCTTTGTTCCGGATGTGGCGTTTGCGGCATCGCCGAACCACGATGGCTACGTGATTTGCTCGACGGACAACGACTCTACCAAGTACGGCAACGACTGTGCCTCTGGATTCGTGACCAGTGGAGGAACTGTTGGAAAAACGTGGGATGTGATTGGAGGCACATCGGCAGCGACGCCTTCGTTTGCGGGAATGCTGACGCTGATGGTGCAGAAATATGGAGCGCAGGGGAATATCAATCCGAAGCTCTATAACCTGGCGGAAAGTACCACGAACTATGCGAAGGTCTTCCACGCGGTCACAGGCGGGAACAACATTGTTCCGTGCACGTATGAGGCGACTGATACAGGTTGTCCGACGTCCGGTGAATTTGGATACTCGGCGGTGACGACTTTCCCCTACTACAGCATGACGGCGGGACTGGGATCGATTGACGGATATCAGCTGTACCTGGCGCTGGGCAGCGGCACGGTTTTGGCGACGACTACGACGACGGTGCCGACAGGGCTGGCGGGTATGAATGGGACTACCACGCTAACCGCGAACGTCACTTCCGGAACATCGGGAACGATTACCGGGACGGTAACGTTCATGGTGGGAAGCACGACGATTGCAACGCCGGCTACGATTTCCGGCGGGGTGGCGACACTGAGCAATGTTGCGGTGACGGCGGCCAATGGCTTCACGGTCGGTTCAGACACGATTACGGCGACCTACTCTGGCGATTCGACATTTGCGGCTTCGAGTGGGAGCGGGACGATCACGGTGTCCGCACTGCCACAGGCTACGATGAACGTTTCAGCGACTCCGAACGTGCTGGCGATGGGCGGCAGCACAACGCTGACAGCAACGATGACGCCGAGTGCGGCGATGGGAGGCGTTACCTTCAAGGTAGGTACTATGGCGCTGGGAACGGCTACGATCTCCAGCGGTGTGGCAACGCTGCCGGTTACGGTAAGCCAGCTCAACGGATTCACAACGGGGACAAACACGATCACGGCGACTTATAACGGAAGCGGAACTTACTCGGCCTCGATCAGCAGCATAACCGTAAGCTTGCCAACATATACGGTCGGTAGCATCGCGGGGAATGCCATCATCAATGCAGGAAGCAGCGGAAGTTGGCAGATTGGGCTTAACTCCGTCGGATACGCAGGAACAGTTTCATTTACAACCTCGGTTACGGCGTCGTCGAATGGGACAGCCGCTGATGTGACGGCGAGTGCGGCACCAATCACGCTGACGAGTGGCGGATCAGGGACGGTCACGCTGACGATTTCGCCGAATGCGAGTGCGACGAAGCACGCGCCGGTGCTTCCGTGGAAGAGCGGCGGGGCAGTGATTTTCTGCACGGTGCTGCTGGGTGCTCCATTTACCTACAGGCGCAGACGGACACTGACGGTGCTGGTGGTGGCGATAGGAGTTGTGGCGGCAGGCTTTATGGTGGCGTGCGGAGGCGGCGGAGGTAGTTCGACCTCTACACCTCCAGCAACGACGATATCGACAACCACGGGAGTTACCGCGACTCCGGCGATGGTAAAACTGAACGGCACGACGGCACTGGCAGCGACGGTAACCCCGTCGGCTGCGACGGGCAACGTGGTGTTCAGCGTTGGAAACACGACATTGGGAACGGTAGCGCTGGCGAGCGGCACGGCGACGCTGAGCAGTGCATCGGTGAGCGCTGGGAACGGGTTTAGTTATGGAACGACGAATACGGCAAACACGGTGACGGCAACTTACAGCGGGAATTCGGCGTATGCGAGTTCGAGTGGAAGCACAGCGGTGACGGTGCAAGGAGTACGCACGTACACGATCACGCTGACGCCAACAGGGTCGGGGACGGTGACGAATCCGGCGCCGGTGGTGATAACGGTGACGGTGCCGTAGCAAAGGCAGGCAGAGTCAAAGGCGAATATGGGCCACCGAGTATGCACGTGTTGTGCGGCAAAACGTCGGTGAGGTCTCGTCAAGAGAACCCGGAGCGATCGAGGATGGAGATGGAGGGCGCGGATTCCTCGCTGCGCTTGACAGCGTAGGGGCAAGAGCAAGAACAAAAGCAAGAACAGGGACAAACCCGAGGTCCTTCGCTAGCGCTCAGGATGACAGCGTAGGGGCAAGAGCAAAAGCGAGAGCAAGAGCAACACGAAGGGCACGGCCAGAAGCCGTGCCCTTTGTGTTGCGAAAAACGTGTTGCGGAAAACAAGTTAGTCGTGAACGCCGTCCATGAAGGCACGGAGTTTGCGGGAGCGCGAAGGGTGGCGCAGTTTGCGCAGCGCCTTGGCTTCGATCTGCCGGATGCGTTCGCGGGTGACGGCGAAGGACTGGCCAACTTCCTCCAGGGTGTGCTCGCTGCCATCTTCGAGGCCGAAGCGCATCTTGATGACCTTCTCTTCGCGCGGGGTGAGGGTGCGAAGGACTTGCGAGGTCTGGTCCTTGAGGTTGACGTTGATGACGGCCTCGGCGGGCGAGACTACGGCACGATCTTCGATGAAGTCGCCGAGGTGGGAATCTTCCTCTTCGCCGATGGGGGTTTCGAGAGAGATGGGCTCCTGGGCAATCTTGAGGACCTTGCGGACCTTGGCGACAGGGATGTCCATGCGGCGGGCGATCTCTTCGCTGGTTGGCTCGCGACCGAGTTCCTGCACAAGCTGACGGCTGGTGCGGATGAGCTTGTTGATGGTCTCGATCATGTGCACCGGGATGCGGATGGTGCGGGCCTGATCGGCGATGGCGCGGGTGATGGCCTGGCGAATCCACCAGGTGGCGTAGGTGGAGAACTTGTAGCCGCGGCGGTACTCGAACTTGTCGACGGCCTTCATGAGGCCGATGTTGCCCTCCTGAATGAGGTCGAGGAACTGGAGGCCGCGGTTGGTGTACTTTTTGGCGATGGAGACGACGAGGCGAAGGTTGGCCTCGATGAGCTCGCGCTTGGCGTGCTCGGCATCCATATCTCCCTGAATGATTTCACGCTGGGTGCGTTTGAGTTCGGCGAAGACGGCTCCGGCTTCGACCTCAATACGCTCCATATCGGCGTGGACGGTGCGAATCTGCTTGCGGATTTCCTTCTTCTGCTCCTCGTTCTTGGTGAACTCGCAGCGCTTTTCGAGATTGAGGACCTGGCGATCGAGAGCCTTCATGTTCTCGACGGTTTTATTGACGCGGTCGATGAGGCGCTTGCGCTCCTGGTTGGTGAAGCGCAGATTGCGGATGGAGCGGCTGACTTCGACCTGGGCGCGGCCAACTCCCCAGTGGAGCTTGCGATAGTCTTTGAGCTTTTTTCGGTCTTTGCCGGGAGCGCCAGCCTCGTTGAGTTTGACGGCAATGGCGAGGCCCCGCTTGTAGTGGCGGCCGAGGTCGTCGATTTTGCCGGAGATTTCTTTGAGGCGGCCCTGCATCACTTCATCGGTGATCTCTTCCTCGTCGAAGACCACGACTTCTTTGACGGAACGGACGCCGCGTTTGAGGTCGTCGCCGATGGAAAGGACTTCGTGAATGACGATGGCCGAACGAGAAAGAGCCTTGAGGACACGGATCTGTCCGCGCTCAATGCGCTTGGCGATTTCGACTTCGCCTTCGCGGGTGAGCAGGGGAACGGTGCCCATCTCGCGCAGGTACATGCGGACGGGGTCGTTGGTTTTTTCGAGGGCGCCGGGGGTTAGATCGAGCTCAACATCCTCGGACTCCTCGGCATCGGGATCGAACTTTTTCTCGGAGGGAAGTTTGGTGTCTTCCAGGACGTTGATGCCCTGGGTACCGATCATTCCGAGCAGGTCGTCGAGATCGTCGGGAGAGTTGATGTCATTGGGCAGGAGGTCATTCACCTCGTTGTAGGTGAGAAATCCTTTTTCCTTGCCGGTATCGATCAACTTCTGAATATCTTCGTATTTATCGTCGAGAGCCAAGAGCAATGTCCTTCACTGGCGCCGTAGGCAGCCGAAAAAATCATGGGGCGACAGGGGTGGCCGCCATATAGTCACAATTCAGCTCAACGGCCGCAAAGAGACCGAAAATAAGCCGAAACCCCTATATTTTAACACGCAGTGCACACGAAAGCCCGCTCCGCTACGGGCAAGTCGCCATTTTGGCGAGGAGGCATATAGCCTTTAGATGGCGGAGAGTGGTCCCGAGCTTCGGGAACATAGCCATTTTTGCAGATAAAGTGATGGAAAGCAAGGGGTAGAGCGGAACTGGACGCCCTGATCTCGTGACGGAAGCGAGACCAGGGCGAATCCTGAGGAGGAGCAGGGCTGGCGACGTCAGATACCGAAGGCCAACTTTGCCAATAGATAGGCGACCACGGTGGAGACTGTGACGCCGATGAAGCCGGGAATCATGAAGCTGTGATTCAGCAGGTACTTGCCCATGTGAGTGGTTCCGGTGCGATCCATGTTGATGGCTGCAAGATCGCTGGGATAGAAGCAGAAGAAAAAGTAAGCATAGCTGGCAGGCATGAGACCGAGCATCAGCTTGGCGGGTAGGCCGAGAGCAATGCCGAAGGGCATCATGACGGTGAGCGTGGCGGCCTGGCTTTTGACGAAGGCAGAGACGCAGAACATGGCAATGGCAAAGGTCCAGGGCGCGGCCTGCACCATGGCTTTCATGCTGCGGATGAGGAACGGCTGGTTGGCGGTGATGAAGGTATCACTCATCCAGGCGATGCCGAAGATGGAGACTACGGCCATCATGCCGGCGGCAAAGACGCTGGCCTTGGCAATGTCGTAGGCCTTGACGTTGGTGGCAAAGAGGATGAGAGCACCGAAGCCGAGCATGATCATCTGGACGACGGTGGTCATGGGAACGGCTTTGCCATCGGCCAGCGGCAAGATGTTGGGCAGATGGTATCCGGCGTTGACGAGAGTGTCTCGCAGGGCAAGGATTACGACGAAGATTACGCCAGAGAAGAAGATGGCGACGGAAGGCTTTGCGGTGCGTGGCAATTGCTTGTCCAAGGTGGTGACGGTGACGTCGAGCTGCTCACGGAAGACAGGGTCCTTCATGCGCTCCTGGAACTCAGGATCTTTGTCGAGATCTTTGCCACGATTCAGGCTCCAGAGGGCCGCGGCAAAGACGCCGACGAGTCCAGCAGGGAGAGTGATCTTGATGATGTCAAAGATGGTGACCGGAGTGTGCATGCGGACGGAGTAGGCAAGAAAGGTGGTGACGGCAGCGGCGACGGGACTGGCGGTGATTCCCATTTGAGCGGCAATGCTGGAAACGGCCATGGGACGCTCGGGACGGATGCGCGTCTTCCAGGCGACGTCGGCGATGACGGGAAAGAGAGCGTAGACGGCGTGGCCGGTGCCGACGCAGACGGTGAGGAAAAACGAACAGAAGGGCGCGAGGAGGGTGACGCGATTGGGATGCGCGCGCAGGAGACGCTCGGCAAGTTGGACGAGGTAATCGAGGCCTCCGGCGACCTGCATGGCCGAAGAGGCGGTGACAACGGCCAGGATGATCAGCATCACTACGATGGGCGGCTCGGCGGGAGGAACGCGGAAGACGAAGACGAGAACGGTGACGCCGAGGCCGCCGATGAGGCCGAGGGCGATGCCTCCGCGACGGATGCCGAGAAGTATGGCTGTGAGTACCAGGAAAAATTGTACGAAGAACATCAGCATGATAGCGTTTCCTTTCACTTCATGGGATCAAGGAATCGTATGAGCGGGGTTCCCGCGTGTTGAGCCGCAGGCAATGCGTCCCCAGAGCTGGCCAGTAAACGTCGGAAGCATGATATCCCGAGCTGCGGAAAAAGCTAGGGGTGCGTTCAGTTCGAACCATGAAAAACAACAAATATAGGGATGGAGGGTGGTGCTCATCCCACATTTGCGTCGAAAGGCACGACGCAAATATGGGCCACTTGGCCAATCGATATTTGGGAAGGAGGATCGTGCGCCTCCCACATTTGCATGGAAAACACAGGGCAGATGTGGGCCACTTGGGACTGATGGTTAGAGGAGGCCGGAGCGGTAGACGATCCACCAGCTCAGCCAGAGGGCCGCGAACATCTCAGCCACAGCCCAGCCAAAGGGCAGGAAGTAGCCCGGCAGGCCGAGGACGGTCCAGAGGATCCAGAAGAACTTGCGGTTTGAGGAGTCTGCCATCGGCTTCAATGATACGGGAATTGCGGCGGCAAAGCTGCTTGACTCGTCCGGCGCAAGCAATCTAGCGTGTAGGGACTCACCTGGAAATTCTGGCCGCGATCTGGGCGCGCACGATTGCAGGAACAAAAGGGGAAGACAGTTGCCTGAAGAGACTACGGCGGTAGCCCAATACGCGAGCGTGCGAAGTTCGAGATGGTTCTCGCGGCAGAGGCTGATTGTTTTGCTCTGGGTGGGCGCGGCGATCGGGCTGATTGGGATGGCTGGTACCGGCTCTGTGGGATGGGATTCGCAGGTTTATTGGGAGACGATTCAGAATGTAAGGCAGGGGCATGATCCTTACGCCGACGCGATTGCGGCAACGCAAGCACTGCGCGGCCAGCTCGGGGCGAAACCGCCGCTTGTGTATCTTTACTCTCCGCTGACTTTGACGTGGTTGCGGCTGCTGGCGGTTTTTCCGGGCTGGGTCCTGGGAGTTGTTTATACGGCTGCGGTGGGGGTGGGAGCGCTGGCGCAGCTATGGGCGGGATTCCAGATGGCGGAGAAAGATGAACAGCGATGGCTGGCGTTGGCGCTGCCGGCGGTTCTGTTCTTTCCGGGATTGATCACGGACGATGTGATTCTGAGCGGTAACGTGGCCTACATCCTTTATGGGTTGATTCTGGCCGCGGCGGTGCCGGGATGGAAGCGCGGCAGGTGGGGGTGGTATTACGCGGCTGTGCTGGCGGCTTCGATTTTCAAGCTGCCATGCCTATCGCTGCTGGCGTTTCCGGTGCTGGTGGAGCGGAGGCAATGGCTGGCGTCGGGAATTACGGCAGCGGGCGGTGTGCTGATTTTTGGGGCGCAGATGTGGATGTGGCCGCAGATGTTCCGCGAGTATCTGGCGACGCTAAGGCTAATGTTCGACTGGAAGCGCGAGTTTGGGTTCAGTCCGGCGGGTGTGTTGGGCAAGGCTTTGTTCAGCCATGCGCTGGCGCCTTCTCCGGCGACCACGATCCTCTACCTGGCGTATGCGAGCGTGCTGGGGATTGTCCTGCTGATTCTGGCGAAGCGGGTGGACGAATGGAGGCTGGGGCGGGAGATGTGGGTTCCGGTGGCGCTGGTGGGAACGCTACTGCTGAGCCCGCGCATCATGAAATACGATATGGCCGCTTTTACCGTTCCGATGCTGCTGATTGGATGGAGGGCGCTGAGGCGCGAGGCGGACGCACGGCGGGAAGATTCAGCAACGGTTGGTAGGTCAAAAGCAGAGTCAACTACCCCACTCAAGCCAACTACGGGCTTGAATGGGCCACCTATCGAGACGACTGCGGGCGCTGCGTCAATTGCGATTGGAGCTGCGTGTTTCGTGATCCCGAATGTGATTACCGTGACGGGGCCGAGCTGGGTTCCGGGGGAGCTGGCGGTGCTGCTGGCGGTGCTTGGAATGGGCATCTGGTCGGTGGAAAAGGCAGGGCGCGCCGGAACGATCGCAGCTCAGATGCGGCGCTTGCCGCTGAGGTGACGGACGCGGAGAGCGAAGACACGAGTTTTGTGCTGGGAGCTGGCGATGTATTCCCTGCCCTGCTGAAGGAACTCCGGCGAGTACTTTTCTACCAGCCAGCCGAGGGCCTGGGTTTTCTCTTCACCTTCCAGTTCGCGAACCTCACCGGAGGCGATGACGCTTTGGTAGCGCGTGCTGAACTGGGCGGGAAGCACCTCGGTTGCGCCGACGACGCAGAAGCTGGCGCGAGCGTTGGGCGTCAGGTTCTGAAGCTTGCGGCCCTCGGGAGCGGAGTGAAAGCAGATGTCGCCATCGCGAAAGACATAGCTGAGGGGAACGCCATAGGGTTCGCCGTCGGGGCCGACGGTGCTGAGCACGCCATACTCGCCGCTGGACAGGAGCTCCCGAGCTTCCTGCTCTGAACTCTGGCGGTCCTTGCGCCGTACTTCCCATGTTCGCTGCTCTTCCATGTAGCCAGATCATACACTGCTGACAACTTCGCCGCGCCCACCGTTGTCTAAAAACAAGTTGTCGGCCAAGGGGGGGAAACACAGCAATGGGCGGAGTGAAGGAGTTTAAGCGCAGACCTGAGCGGTCAATCGAACACCGAAAATTCTCCGAACCGGACGAGTTGCAGGAGTTTGAACTCAGGAAGGTAGAAACGGTTTCGCTGGGTGGGGAGACGTTCAGCCGTGTCACCTACGAGCCGGGATGGCGCTGGTCCACACACGTAAAACCAGTTGCAAACACACTGAGCTGCAAGGTGCGTCACCTGAGCCTGATCGTTTCCGGACGGCTGCACGTGCTGCTGGACACGGGCGATGAATATGAGTTTGGCCCCGGCGAAGTTGGCGAGATTCCGACGGGCCACGATGCGTGGGTGGTGGGCGACAAGGCGGTGGTTACGATTGATATCTCAGGCACGGAGTATTACGGGACGAAGAAGTGAAACTGAAAGTAACGAGGGCGGGTGCCGCTCGATTTGGGTGCGGCAACGCTTAGCGACAGGTGGAACGAACCAACAGAGCTTTGCAGCCGGTACGCGGCGACAAACGCTTGGCGACGGGTACGGCCAACGAATGGCCCTCCGGTCGCTGACGCTGGCCGCTCCGGCTGCGGCGCTCGGCGATGGAGGATGTTATGGCAGTTCGAGAATTTAAGCGCGAACCTGAACCACAAGTAGAACGTGGCAGTTTTGCCAAACCGGATGAAATCCGTCAGTTCAACCTTGGGAAAGTGGACGTAGTGTCACTGGGAGGAGTGACGTTTGGGCGCGCCATCTTTGAGCCGGGATGGCGTTGGTCCACCTGTGTGAAGCCGATCGCCGGAACAGCGAGTTGCATGGCACCACACTTGAATCTTCATATTTCCGGGCGGCTGCATGTTGCCATGGACGACGGCAGCGAATTTGAATTCGGCCCCGGAGAGATCAGTGAACTTCCCCCGGGACACGACGCCTGGGTGGTGGGCAATGATGCAGTAGTTGTGATCGACATCTCCGGCATGGAGAATTACGCGAAAAAGAAGTAGCGCGGGAGCTGCTGTAGGCGCTGACGGGTAGCGGCGACAGACGCCACTCCGGCTGCGGCGCTCGGCTGGCGCTGGTTACACGCTGGCAGCGTGGCGGAGAGCGCGGTCGACTTCCTGCTTTTCCTGGCCGAGGCGGGCCACGGCGACGTAGTCGTTCTCGCGCGCAGCCTCGGCGATCTGGCGGACGATTTCGTTCCGGCGATGCTCGAGCTGGCGGCGGCGGAGGGCTCCGATGGCTCCGTGAAGAAGCTCGGCGGTGAGAGGCTCGTGCTCCTGCATGAGGACGGACATGAAGAGGGCGCGATCGTCGTCGGCGAGGGGGAGGGTCATGAGGTCGGCACCATCGGCGAGAGCCTTGAGAACAGCGTCGATGAGGGCTTCGGCTCGCAGGCCCTGATGAAGGTGCTCGGAGCTTAGCGTGTAATACGCCTGCTCGGCGGGGTTGTAGACCTGCTCCTGACCATTCTCATCCTCGAAGGTGAAGGCGAGTTCGCTGCCGGAGGCGAGAGCTTGCAGAAGGATGCGCTCGGCTTCGGTGAGAGCTGACTCAGGGGCGGGCGCGACTTTGGTTGCGGTACGAGCTCCAGCGACGTGGCGAAGTTCCTGGCGGAGGACGGCGGAATCGATCTGCAACTTCTGCGAGACGTCGGCGGCGAGTTCGTCGCGCACGATGCGGCTGGGAACTCGCTGAATGTGAGGCAGGAGATAGTTGACGGCCTTGACCTTGCCTTCGGCGGTGCGGGGGAACTGCGCCTGGGCACGGTCGATGAGGTAGGCGAAGTATTTTTGCGCGGACTTGAGAGCTGCACCATAGGCTTCGGCTCCCTGGCGGCGGACGAAGAGATCGGGATCGAACCCTTGGTCGAGGGTGAGGATGCGGATCTCAAAGTCTTCGCTGACGAGCATGGCGAGAGAACGTTCGGCGGCGGCGGCTCCGGCGGTGTCTGGATCGAAATTGACGACAATCTTTTTGCTGAAGCGGGCGAGCAGGCGGGCTTGCGGCTCGGTGAAGGCAGTGCCGCTGGAGGCGATGACGTTGTGGTATCCGGCATTGAAGACGGAGATGCAATCCATTTGGCCTTCGACGAGGATGATGTAGTCGAGGCGGCGGATGGCTTCCTTGGCGAGATGGAGATTGAAGAGGACGTGAGACTTGCTGTAGATGGGCGTCTCGGGTGAGTTGAGGTACTTGGGACCGGATTTTTCGTCGGTGGCGAGAGTGCGTCCGGTGAAGGCGATTACCTTGCCACCTTCGTTGCAGATGGGAAAAACGATGCGATTGCGGAACTTGCTGTAGAGAGAGGCGGGCGCTGGCTTGGCGGGCTCACCGTCGCGCGGGGCGTTAGAACGAGAATCCTCTCGATCCTTCCAACTGAACAAGCCGCTTTCACGCAGGGCGTCTTCATCAGCGAGGGGCTTGAGTTTGTCGCGGAGAAGAAAGCCGGATTCGGGGGCGAAGCCGATGCGGAAGCGGGCGATGGCCTCGGGATTGAGTCCGCGGCCACGGAGATACTCGCGGGCGGCGGCGCCTTCGGGACGGGCAAGCTGCTCCTGAAACCACTGGCAGGCGGCCTCGTGGAGATCGAGCAGAAGACCACGGGTGCGGGCCTCGCGGGCCTCCTGCGGTGAGCTGAATTGCGCCTTGGGAGCGGCGATGCCGAGCTTTTGGGCGACGGCGCGGACGGCCTCGGGAAAGGTAATGTTCTCGATCTTCTGGACGAAGGTGAAGACGTCTCCGGAGACTCCGCAGCCGAAGCAGTGGAAGAACTGGCGGCTGGCATGGACGGAGAACGAGGGCGTCTTTTCGCCGTGGAAGGGACAGAGTCCTGAGTAGTTCTGCGCCCCGGCTTTGCGCAGCTTGACGTATTCGCCGATGATGCGGACGATGTCGGCTTGCTGCTTGACGGTGTAGGCGAAGTCTCCGGGGTTGGCCACAGTACTAGTCTGCCCCATTGCGGGAACGGGCGGAGAGAATTCTAATCTGCGTTGTGGAAAACTTGTGATTATGGCCAATTTGGCCCTGAAAGAGGTGTGCAAAAGGGGTGCGAGATTGATGCATGTAAATCTGTGGCCGAGCCTTAGGAAATGAGCCAGCCGCGGGCGGAGGCATCGTCCACGAGGGTGAGGACCACGGACCAGAGCTCGGGAGCGCCGTGGCGAATGGGCTCCATGCGGGTGAGAACCTGGGCGCGGGTGACGCGATGAGTGCTCCAGGAACCGCCTCCAGTGCGGGAGTTGAGGAGAAGAGGTTGCAGGCGGTCGAGGGCGTTGGCGTAACGCGACTCGGGGGTGGTGGCGGCTTCGAACTCGTCCCAGAGAGCACGGAAGGCGGCGGATTGGTCGGCGGGCAGGATTCCGAAGATGCGGTCGGCGGCGCGGCACTCACGCTCTTCCTTGTCGGCGTAGGCGGCGGCGTCATAGGCGAAGGTGTCACCGGCGTCAATCTCTACGATGTCGTGAATGAGAAGCATGCGGATGACGCGGGCGAGGTCGATGGCGGCGGGCGCGTACTCGGCGAGGAGCGCTGCGGCAACAGCAAGGTGCCAGGAGTGCTCGGCATCGTTCTCCCGACGCCGCTCGGGGCCGGTGATGGGAGTTTGGCGGAGGATGGACTTGAGCTGGTCGATTTCGAGGATGAAGGCGAGCTGCTGGGAGAGACGAGACATGGGTGAGAACATTCTAAATGGCTCGACTTGGTTGAGAGAAGGGAGGCCACCGAGACAGTGGCATAAGCGTATTCTTGTGTCACTCCACTTTACTCCACTCATTGCATTCACTCCACTTTACTCCACCATCCAATCATCGCTTGACAAATCCCATCATCACAACTTAGCATTGAAAGCATTGAATTCCTAACTGCAGGAATTAGTGAGGAGTTCATGATAGGAGGGAACATGGCACTGAGTCCAGAAATCCTTCGCACTGAACTGGTAGAGGTGCGTAGGCGACTGAATGGGACAAAGCGGGAGTGGGATGAAATACAGGAAAGGCTACGCAAGCTTCAGCAACAGGAGCAAGCATTGACGGTGCTCCTCGACGGCCGAGAAGAAGCGACTCAAACGCAGATTGAAGACCTTCCCCTGCGAAAGGTGAGAGAAGATGCCCTGTTCGCCGAAGTTGAGGCGGGAACAAACAAGACTGAGGTCATCCGGCAGATCATTCGAGAGAGTGGCCCCAATGGAGCTTCGCCCACTGATATTTGGCAGGGAGTTCAGAAACGCAATATCCCCATGCACCGGAACTATGTGTATGCCGTACTTGCACGACTAGCTGAAAAGAATGAGGCCAAGGAAGCAAACGGCCGATACACGCTGACTCAGGTTCAATAACAAACCCGCCTGGCGGGGCGGGCTCAGTAACGAGTTTGCTGTTCACTTCAACTGAAAGGAGCAACCAATTTGACGTTTACAATCCGTCGGAAGAACGGTCATACGATCGTTCGCCTGCGCGTCTGGAATGTCTCGCTCACACTTGACTTTCCTTAACAGGGCGTAAGCCCTGACGCTTAGGAATGGGGGCCTTAGAGGAATCGCTGCGGGCGAGATACTCAGCCCCCTTCCGCCTTCCATTCTAGCGTCCAAGCTAAATCTGCACAAGATTAACTTTTCCGGAGTATTTCCCATCATTTAGCCGTTCCCTGTTGGTCAACAGCGAGCGCTCGTTGTCATATGTATACATGATCGAACAGGGTAAACACGCGAAAATAATGACTTGCAAAGCATGCAATCTCGAGTGCCGCAGGTTGCTTATTACAACTTCTGCCGCGTGTCAGAAGTTGCGAGTCACACCCGCGATGCAGGCCGGAATCACAGATCACGTTTGGACGATTGCAGAAGTTCCCGGGGGTGTGCTATTGATCGTTGGTATCAGCCAGGTGCCAGCCAGAGCATCTCAAAGCGTTTGGGACGCACTCAAATGTTAGGACAGGAGCGTACCCGATGACTGCCAATCGTTCACGCCATGAAGTAATCCAAGATAAATTGCAGCCCGGAGACTACCGCGTCGAAGCTATCGACAAAGACGGGGACGGCGAGGTCTTCATTGCCATCTTTGTTGGGCCGGACGCTCAAGCAAGAGCCGAGGAGTACGCAGAGTGGAAGAACTCCACCGCCAGCGAACTCCTCGAACGGGCAAGTTAATACTGAACCTCAACGTCTACTTGATCTACGCAGGTTTGTGGGCGGGAATGGTCGGGAGCAGTGTGCCAGGTTCCGATTTCAACGATCTGGACATTGGAAAGTTTGGCGATTTCGATGCATCTCCAATTTTCCTTTGAGCCGTCTGGCTGAATCGGTCGGCTGCGACTCTGACCACCATATTGATAGCAGAGCGTCTGCTGCTTTCCGTTTTTCAGTCCGACGACGTGCGGGCACATCTCTCGATGCAGACCGCCGTAGGTTGCATGGATGGCCTTCTTTTCTAAGATGGCCTGCCGAATGAGTGCGTAGGACATTGGCGCGCCTCTTTCTGTGTAGCGCAACCATCTTACGCCATAGGATTTTCATCCACGCAGAATTGGAACACGACCGAAAACCGGAGTCGAAGCGTCGCTGAGCAGCAGAGCTCCTTCGGTGAAATATACTTCCCTACACCTTTAGCTCCACTTCTGTTGCTCCGCCGCCGCCTTGGTTTTGGGGAGGTTCGGTGACGGCGATGACCTGAGGGTGGGATTTGAGGTATTCGCGGAGGGCGCGGCGCAGGATGCCCATGCCGGAGCCGTGGACGATGCGGATGTGGGAGAGACCGGCGAGGAAGGCGCGGTCAACAAACTTTTCGACTTCGGAGGTGGCTTCATCGACGTTGCGGCCGATGACGTTGAGTTCGGTGGGGGCCGAGGCATCATCGTCGCGGAGGCGGACGACGATGCCTTTGTTGCGGGCGGCGGCTACAGGGTTGTTGGCGGCCTGGCCGATGACGGCGGCGATGTCGTCGAGGGGGACGCGCATCTTCATGGGGCCGACCTGGACTTCGACGGCGGCGTCCTCAAGCTTGCGGACAACCCGGCCAGTGCGTCCGATGGATTTGAGCTGGACGGTGTCTCCGACGGAGACGCGGGCGACGAGGTGAGGTTGAGCGTTTTCGTCTCCCTGGTCGGCTCCGGTGGTGTGGGCGACGACGGCCTGGTTGAACTGCTCGCGGAACTCGCGACGGGCGCGGGCGATGCGGCGCTCGGCTTCCTTGCCGAGCTTTTGGGCGGCGGCGCGATCCTGCACAGCGGCGACGGCCTCGCGGGCGTGGTACTCGAAGTCGCGCATGAGGGAGTCAAGCTTCTTTTCGAGGTCGCGGATTTTGTCGCGCTGCTCTTTGAGTCCTTCGGCTTCGAGGCGGCTGCGTTCGCGGGCGACTTCCTGCTCGCGCTGGCGTAGGTGCAGGCGCTCGGACTCGATCTCGCGAAGGTCGGAGTGGAGCTGGGTGAGGAATCCGGCGATGTCCTGGGTTTGGGTGCTGAGACGGCGGCGAGCGTCGGCGATGATTTCCGGATTGAGTCCGATCTGCTGCGCGATGTTGATTCCGGCAGAGGCTCCGGGGACTCCGACGCGAAGTTCGAAGGTGGGCGCGAGAGTTTTTTCATCGAAGCCGACGGCGGCGTTGAGGACCGAGGGCGACGAGGTGGCGTAGATTTTGAGCGCGGTGTGGTGAGTGGAGATGATGGTGAGCGCGCGGGATTGGCGGAAGTGCTCGGCGATGGCGACGGCGAGAGCAGCTCCCTCTTCAGGATCGGTGGCGGAGCCGAGTTCGTCGAGGAGAACGAGGGAGTGCGCGGTGGCGGTGTGGGAGATGAAGTCGATGTTGGTGACGTGGGCGGAAAAGGTGGAGAGATTCTGCTCGATGGATTGCGAGTCGCCGATGTCGGCAAGGACGGCGTCGAAGATGGGAAGCTCGGCACGCTCGGCGGGAACTGGGATTCCGGCTTGGGCCATGAGGGCGAGCAAGCCCACGGTTTTGAGGCCGACGGTTTTGCCTCCAGTGTTGGGGCCGCTGATGATGAGCTGACGGTGGGCGGAATCCATTTCGAGGGTGAGGGGGACGACGGACTTGCCGCGTGAGCGCAGATTGCGCTCCATGACAGGATGGCGGGCAAGGCGGAGGATGATGGAGTCGGCGGAACCCACATCTGCTGACTGCGGCTGTTTCCCACATTCGCCAAAGGAAGGCGGGCCACCTAGAAGTTTGACGCGGGTGCAGGCGTACTGCTCGGCGAAGCGGGCCTTGGCAAATTGCAGTTCGAGCTCGCGAAGGACTTCGACGGCGGCGAGGATGGCTTCGGAGTGCTGGCCGAGGCGAGAGGTCATTTCGAGCAGGATGCGGTGGATCTCACGCTGCTCGTCTTCGAGGAGGCGGACGAGTTCGTTGTTTTGCTCGATGGTTTCGAGGGGCTCGACGAAAACGGTTTGGCCGCTGGAACTGGCTCCGTGGACAACACCCTGGACGCGGCGCTTTTGCTCGGTTTTGACGGGAATGACGAAGCGGTCGCCACGGATGGTGACTAGCTCGTCCTGCAGGGCATCGCCTTCAGAGAGGCGACGGAGATAGCCGCGAAGGGAGTTCTGGATGGAGCGGCGCTGCTTTTCAATTTCGCGGCGGATGGAAGCGAGTGCGGATGAGGCCAGGTCGTCGAGCGATCCGTCGGGCGAGAACTTGTTGGCGAAGTAACGCAGGAGAGGGGTGAAGTCCTCAATGGCAGAGCTGAGCTGCTCGACAGCGGGCCAAGACTCTTTCATGGCTTGCGGAGGATGGATGGCAGATTCGCGCCACTCGGCGGCACGGTCGACGACGAGCACGGCATCGCGGAGTTCGGCGGGATCGAGAGCGACTCCGGCGATGCGGGCGCGGAGAACAAGCTGGCTGGGATCGATGAGGGCGGAGAAATCGAAGCGTCCACCGGCGCGAAGGAAGGCACGCACCTCGTCGGTAAGCTGTTGCTGACGCTCGATCCAGTCAGCGTCGGTGGTGGGGGCAAGGGCGTCCACCGCTGCCTGGCCGAGTTCGCTTTGGCAACAGCCGCGCACAATCTGGCGCAGGCGGTCGAACTCAAGCACGGCGGCGCTGGTGTGGAGAAGCGGGGTGGGCATATGAGTTCAATTATCGCAGAGAGGATGACAAAGACCCAGATCTGCTAACCGCGACAGATGTGTGGCACCGGCGCCTGCAAGTTGCGTCAACTCAAGCGAGGTGGATGTCGTCGGAGGCGATGCGGCGCTCGTTTTCGGGGGCACGGGCGGGAGTGTCCTGAGGGGCGGCGGGGTCGGCAAAACCCTCGGGGATGAGGTCGTGGATGGAGTCGAGCCAGAGGATTTGGGAGTGGAAGAGCTCGCCAAAGGAGCGCGAGGCAATGGTCATGACATCGTCAAGCGAGGGGCGCAGGCCGGTTTCAAACTCGATGGAGGTGACGGGCTTGGTGAGACCGCAGGGGACGATGAGCTGGAAGAAATCGAGTGGGGTGGTGACGTTGAGAGCAAAGCCGTGCGAGGTGACTCCGCGAGAGATGTGGACGCCGATGGCGGCGATTTTGCGCTCGGTGTAAGTTGGCGGCTCCGCACATTCGGCTCGCCTCCCACATTCGCCAAAAGAGGGCGGATGTGGGCCACCCAGGTTCTCACTCGGGGGGATGTAGTCGCGTCCCATTACGCGAGGATTGAGGCGGGGAGGAACGGTGGGGTAGGTCCAGACACCGGTCATGCCAGAGATGCGCTGGGTTTCGATGGCGTACTGGGCGCAGATGCGCATGAGAACATCTTCGAGAAGACGGACGTAGGCGATGACTCCAAGCTTGGGCGCGAAGGAGCGCAGATCGAAGATGGGATAGGCGACGAGCTGTCCGGGGCCGTGGAAGGTAACATCGCCGCCACGATTGATCTCGTGGATGGTAACCCCTCGGGAGGTGAGCAGATCGCGGGAGGCGACGATGTTGCTCTCGTGCCCATTGCGTCCGAGGGTGATGACCGGTGGATGCTCGACGAAGAGCAGAACGTTGCCGATGCGATCCTGCTTGCGCAGCTCGATGAGAGTTTCCTGCAGACACAAAGCGGTTGAGTAATCGCAGTGGCCGAGATTGAGGACGGAGATCATGGCTATGACTAGGATACTGCGGACGGGGTGAAGTTTCAGGGTTACAAGTGACGGCAAGAGGCAACGGCCCCACCCTCCGCCCAAAATGCAGGGCGGAAGGGTAGGGCACCCGCAGGAAACCTAATTGGCGAGCACCAGGACGTTGATGCGGGAATCATAAGCTTTGGAGTGATAGACACGCTCGGTGGCCTTCTGAAAATCGGAGGGCTGGGCGTTGTAGATGTTGGGGACGAATTTCTGCGGGTTCAGATCGACGAGCGGGAACCAGGTGCTCTGTACCTGGATCATGATGCGATGGCCGCGGCGGAAAGTGTGGTTGACGTCAGGCATCTCATAGGCGACACGGGTGACACGGTTAGGCTCGAAGGCCTCGGGGTGGTCATATCCGTTACGGAAGCGGGCACGGAAGAGTTCGCCGCGAACGAGTTGCTCGTACTCTCCGAGGCGCACATCCTTGGGATTGGCGTCGTTGTCGGGAAAATTGCCGGGATAAACGTCGATGAGCTTGACGACGAAATCTGAATCGGTGCCGGAGGTGGAGACGAAGAGCTCGGGCTTGAGCGGACCGGCGAAGGTGACGTCTGCATCGAGCGGAGGGGTTTGGTAGACGAGCACGTCGGTGCGTCGGCCAGCCTGACGCTGATCGGCAGTCATGTAGTCGCGGCTCATGTTGGGATCGGTTTCGGCGATGTACGGTACAGGCTTGGCGGGATCGCTGATGTACTCGTCGAAATCGGATTGAGTTGCAGTGGCGAGCTGCGGGCGCTCGGCAGTCGGGTAACGCGCGCTATCGCGCGCTGCCGGCTGCGGGCGCTCGGTCGGGTAACGCGCGCTATCGCGCGCTGCCGGCTGCGGGCGCTCGGTCGGGTAAC
>CAZLJQ010000021.1:0-30522 GCA_964559875.1 uncultured Acidobacteriaceae bacterium | reverse complement strand
GTCGGGTAACGCGCGCTATCGCGCGCTGCCGGCTGCGGGCGCTCGGTCGGGTAACGCGCGCTGTCGTGCGCTGCCGGCTGCGGACGCTCGGTGAAGCTGAGCTGGCCGTTGGCTTCGAGGTGAAGGACGGCGGCGGTGGCTTGGGGGGGCGGCCATGCGTCGTAACGCCTCCACTGGTTGGTTCCGGTTTCAAAGACGTAGGCGGCGGGAAGTTGCGGGTCAGGCGCGCCCTTGAGGTAGTGCTCGAAGAAGGGAAACTCGATTTTCTCGCGATAAAAGAGGCTCTGCTTGCCGCTGAACCAGACGTTGCCGAGATGGTCTCCGTCGGAGCGCGCCCAGCCACCGTGATACCACGGCCCCATGACGAGCTTTACGTCGCCATTTGGACTCTGCGCGCGGGCCGACTGGTAGGTGTGCAGGGCTCCCCAGAGATTCTCGGCATCGAACCAGCCTCCGACGGTGAGCATGGCGGGCTTGATGTTGCGCAGGAATTGCGGAGTGGAGCGAGCCTTCCAATAGGAATCGTAGTTGGGGTGCTGGGTGAGTTCATCCCACCAGGGAACTTTGTTGTGGTAGTAACGGGCATCGACATTCGAAAGCGGCTCAAGGTTGAGGAAGAAGCTGTATCCATCGGGAGAGTCTCGCGTGAGGTGGTCGGCCCACTGGGTGGTGGGTTGGGGTCGCGGCTGGCCGAAGATGTACATGAAGTTGAACATGTGCGGCAGAAAGAGCGCGCCGTTGTGATGGAAGTCGTCGCCGATGAACCAGTCGGCGATGGGCGCCTGCGGAGAGACAGCCTTGAGCGCGGGATGCGCGTCAATGGCAGCCATGGAGGAGTAGAAGCCAGGATAGGAGATGCCCCAGACGCCGACGCGTCCATTGTTGTTGGGAATGTTCTTGATGAGCCAGTCGATGCTGTCATAGGTGTCACTGGACTCGTCAACATCGCTGGAAGTTTTTTTGTCCGCGATGTAGGGACGCATGTTCTCGAAGGTGCCTTCGCTGAGGAACTTTCCGCGCACGTCCTGGTAGACAAAGATGTATTTGGAGCGGGCAAAGAGGTCGCTGGGACCTAGGGCGGGCCGGTACTGGTCAACGCCGTAGGGAGCAACTGTGTAGGGAGTGCGGTCGAAAAGGATGGGATAGGTGCGCTGCTGATTAGCGTCCTTAGGAACGTAGACGCTGGTGAAGAGGTTGACGCCATCGCGCATGGGAATGCGGTACTCGAACTTGGTGTAGCTGGCCTTGATCCAGGTGGCAAGTTCGTCTTGTTTTTCCACTGGCTGGGCCAGGGTGAGTACGGCATAGGTGCAGCAGAACAGCAGGAGCGCCAGATGATGCCATCTGGCGCGAGCACGATGAACGGTCAATTCGTCCTCCGGAAGTGTGAGTGCTGGGGGAGACTCAACATTAAAACACAGAGGGAAAGAAGGTGGAAATGCGGGAACGGCAATTCTCCGCTGGACGAGCTGCGCTGGGCGGGTACGCGGTAACGCCGCTCCGGCCACGGGCGCTGGGCGGGTACGCGGTAACGCCGCTCTGGCCGCGGGCGCTGGGCTCGTCCCCGTAACTCAGTTGAGTCCGCCTAGAAGATAAACTTGGCCGCGAGCTGCACCTGGCGCGGAGGCATGGCGTTGATGACTTGTCCGAAGCCGGCGCTGCCGGTGCTGCTGATGTTTCCGTTGACCGCCGCTGGACCGAAGAACTGGGCGTGGTTGAAGACATTGAAGGCCTCAATGCGGAGCTGCAGCAGTCTGCCTTCGGGCAGCGAGACTTCCTTCTGCAACGACATGTCGAAGTTCTCCTGGCCCGGTCCGTAGAAGAAGCGGCGGCGAGCGTTTCCTAACTGGCCGAGGTACGGGGTGACATTCGTGGGAAACAACGCGGTGTTGAACGCGGAGTGGCCGTTGCGTGGGTCGGTATTGATGTGAAGATTGCCGGGGATGAAGTATGGCGTGTCGACTCCATTGTTGTTAATGCCGTTGGGCATGGAGCCGAGGAGCGAGCTGTCCGTATTGTTGTAGAGCGTAACCGGCAATCCGGTGGAAAAACGGGTGATGCCGGAGATGGACCATGCGGAGGTCCAGCGATTCTGCTTGCCGGTCAACTGTTCGAAGGGCAGGACGTAACGATAGCTGGCGACAAAGTTATGGCGGAGATCGAAGGCGGAGATTGCCTTGCTGAACGCGGCTCCCATGGGATAGACGGGCTCAGAAAGACTGGAGGAGTCATCGAGCGACTTGCCATAGGTATAGGCGGCCATGAGCTCGAGCGACTTGGTATTGTGGCGCACCGAGGCTTCGAAAGAGTTGTAGTTGGAGGACGCGATGGTCTTTTGATAGGTGATGCCGTCGAAGGCTGGAGCGCCGTTAAACAATGTGTTGAAGGGTGCGCGGACTTGCAGGGTGCTTCCGTTAGCCCGGGTAAAGATTCCACCTTCTTTGAATGGACCGCAGGTTGGAGTGCCGGGGGCAACCTGGCTGGGCTGGCTGACACTGAGACAGAGCGCGGCGTTACCGGGATCAGCCGAGGTGAGCACCAGAAGGTGATGCGCCTGTGAGCCTACATAGCTGAGTTTGAGAATGGTGTTGCGAACCAGCTCGCGCTCCACGGAGAAGTTGTAACTCTCGGTGTAAGGCGAGGTGTTGCGATAGTAAAACGCCGGGTCGCCGGTGAGAGGCGTGTAGTTGGACCAGTTGACGGTCTTGTTAGGATGAGCGGCCGAGGCTCCGAAGGCAGGGACGGGCGAAGGAAACGGCTGGCCGTTGCTGAGGCCGGTGGTTGCTGAGACAAATGGCTCGCTGAAAAGAGGCTGTCCGATGGTGCTGTTGTAGTCGTAGCCGTAGGGCGCGTTGGCGCTCATGATGCCTGCGGAAAGGCCCTCGAATGCCGAGTAGAAGATGCCGAAGCCCGCGTGAATGCTGCTCTTGCCGGAAGGAAGAAGCGTGTGGAGAGGTCCATCGGCGAAGTCCGGCGAGTAGGTGACGCCGAGGCGAGGTGAAAAGTTATCCCACTTGGTGGGAGCCAGGGTGCGGGGGATTCCGGGATCTCCGGGAAAGACAATGCCGGTGGGAGCACCTGGATAGACGCGCGACTGCTCTCCGAGAACGAAGGTCTGAAGCTGGTTGTACTTCTCGCGCCAGGGCGGAAGAACGTCCCACCGGACGCCGTAGTTGAGCACGAGGTTGGGACGAAGCCGCCAGCTATCCTGCGCAAAGGCACCGATGTACTTGTTGCGAATGTAAAACGAACTGGCATCACCTTGCTCATAGGTGCTGGCTACACCGAGCAGGAAGTCGGCGAAGTCGGAGCCGGTTTCTGTGCCCTGAAAGACGAACGAACCGTTGTTGATGGAGTTGGAAGAGATGTTGACCTGATCGAGGTGGAAGCTGCCGCCAATCTTGAGCGTGTGGCGTCCGATGACGCGGGAGAGATTGTCACTCCACTGGAAGGTATTGTTGACCTGCCGCTCTCCGGTGACATCGACACCGATGGTGTAGTTGTTGAAGGCAACGTTCTCGATGCCTTCAATGGCTGGGTCAAGAGGAACAATGCCGAGCGTGCCAGCGCCGGTGACAAAACCCTGCGAGGCTAGCGATGGTCCGACGCCTCCGGCCGGTTTGCCGATGATGTTGAAGTCGCGCATATAGCTGAAGTGCGCCTCATTCACCGTGTTGGTGCCGTAGGCTTTGGTTAATCCGATGCTGTAGAGCTGGGCGCGGCCGTTGGAGATGGCATTGAAGCCCGGAATATTGGCTCCGCCCTGCGCTGTGGGATAGGGATTGTTCAGGGTGTACTGGTCGATGAAGTAGTAGCCGGAAAGATTGCCCCAACGAGTGTTCTGATCGAGGCGAGCCGCGCCCTTGTTGTCACCCAGAGTTTCGTTTTGCGATGAGATGGAAAAAGCGTTGGGACCGGCGTTGGGCGAGGGGATGTATTGCAGCAGGTTCTTAGCCGGAGTGGACCAGATTGATTGGGGAATGACTCCGTTGGGAAAGACCTGGGAATACGGTTCGCCGACTGTGATCTGATTCGCGCTGCCGGTTAAGCCGAGCTTCGACGAAAGTTGCTGCGCCCAATACTCCGTGCTCACGGTTCCAGTGAGCTGGTTGGCCAAGTCGCTGAGGTTGCCGGAGCGGTCGGCGAGGCTTGGCACCGCGATGTTGCCGGTCTCCTGCCCCTGCTTCATGCTGGTTCCCTGGTAGTCGAGGAAGAAAAATGTGCGGTCTTTGCGGATGGGACCGCCGAGAGTTCCGCCATATTGATTGCGCTGGTAGGCGGCACGATCACTGGCGAAGTAGTTGCGCGCATCGAGCGCCGTGTTGCGCAGGAATTCGAAGGCGCTGCCATGGAGTTTGTTGCTGCCTGACTTGGTATTCACCAGCACCTGGCCGCCACTGAAGTTTCCGTACTCGGCATCGAAGTTGCTGGTGAGTACCTTGAAGTCCTGAATGGAGTCGAGATTGGGAACGACGGCGGTGCCGTTGTTGAAGTCCTCCTCGACATTTGAGCCATTGACGCTGAATCCGTTGCTGGTTTCGCGCTGTCCGCTGACGGAAAGATTGCCGGGATTGAGATCGCCCGAGGGCGGAACGGTGGTGGCGCCCGACATGACGACGGCGTTGGGCTGCTGCGAGCTCTGCGGAATGACGCCTGGCTGGATGGCCAGCAGATCGGTGAAGCTGCGGCCATTCAGAGGGACGGCGGTCATCTTCGCGGCAGAGATGGTCTCACCCAGTTGCGAGCTTGTAGTCTCAATGCCGGGCAGCTCGACGGTGACGGTGAGCGACTCGTCCTGGATGGCAAGCGGTAGCTGGACATCGAGCGCAACGGCAGCAGCGGGCGTGATCTGGACTCCGCGGCGTGTGACCGGCTGGAAGCCCGCCATGCTGAATTGCAGTTCGTAGCTCCCGGCGGGAAGCGCGAGTGAATACGCTCCCTGCGGCCCGGTCTTAGTCTCAAGCTGCGCGCCAGTGGCCTGATTGCGGACGTGCACGGTGACTCCGGGCACCACGGCTCCAGAGGGATCGGAGACGGTGCCACGAAGCGAGATGGAATCGGCGGGTGCGGCGAGAAGAAAAACCGTGCAGGTAAAGAAAAAGAACAGGATGACGGACTGAAAGAGCTTAGAAAGACGGAAGTAATTCACAACGGCAGACTCCGGCGTACGACTGTATGGAATTGAAAATGATATTCACTTCCATCAGTGTAACCCACTTCGTCCTGCTCTGGGTGTGACGTAAGTCACGCCGGGAGGTGAGGGGGCGAACAGGTATTGTATTGACGTTGAAATGAATGTCCTTTTGAATTTTGGTCACCGCTCCAGAACGAATGAAGGGCCGCTCGCGGGCGGCCCTTCGTACTGCACAGAGGTAAGTAAGGTTATGCCAGCAGTTTCGCGGCGTCCTTGGCAAAGTAGGTGAGGATGATGGAGGCACCGGCGCGCTGGATGCTGAGGAGGGTTTCCATCATGATGCGGTCGTGGTCGATCCAGCCATTCTGGGCGGCGGCCTTGATCATGGCGTACTCGCCGCTGACCTGGTAGGCACCAATGGGAACGTCGAAGCGCGCGCGGGCTTCGGCGATGATGTCGAGGTAGGCGAGGGCGGGCTTCATCAGAAGCATGTCCGCACCTTCCTCCAAGTCGAGTTCGATTTCGCGCATGGCTTCGCGGGGGTTGGCCGGGTCCATCTGGTAGCTGCGGCGGTCGCCAAAGGCGGGCGCGGATTCGGCGGCATCGCGGAAAGGCCCGTAGAAACCGCTGGCGAACTTGGCGGCGTAGCTCATGATGGGCATGTTCTCAAAGCCGTGAGCGTCGAGCGAGGTGCGCAGGGCTTCGATTCGGCCATCCATCATGTCCGAGGGGGCGATGATATCGACACCGGCCTTGGCTTGGGAGACGGCGGTTTTGGCAAGCAGATCGAGCGAAGGATCGTTGAGGATCTCGTACTCGGTCTCAGGGGTGGGGCCGTTCACCTTCTTCACGATGCCGCAGTGGCCGTGAGACATGTATTCGCAGAGGCAGACGTCTCCCATGATGAGCAGGTTGGGCACCGCGGCCTTGATGGCCCTGGCGGCGCGCTGCACGATGCCATCCTCGGCCCAGGCTCCAGTGGCCACATCGTCCTTCACCTCGGGTATACCGAAGAGAATGACGGCTGGAATGCCGAGCGAATAGACTTCGATGCACTCCTTGACCGCCTCATCGACCGAGAGGTTGCAGACGCCGGGCATGGAGACAACCGGCTTGCGGACGCCTTCGCCCGGACAGACGAAGAGAGGATAGACAAACCCGGTAGGTGTAAGCCGGGTCTCCCGTACGAAGGAGCGGAAGGCTTCCGAGCGGCGTAGACGGCGTGGACGATTGATGGGATAGGGCATGACTTGGAAAGTATAGTCCGGGAAAGGGATGGCTGGACAGTGATAAGGGTCACAGGGACCAAGTTGGAACTCCGGCGAAACAAGCGCGCGGTTTCGTGTCACAATTTCCGGTATGGACTCTCAACCTGACTCCGAAATCGTCTCATTGGCAGAGTTTGACTCAGAGCAGGAACTTATGGTGGTGCGGGCACTGCTTGAATCAGAGGGTATTGAATGCTTCACTCTGAGCCCGCTCTACGCAGCGAGCATTTCGAAGCGCGTGGTGGAGCGGGTTCTGACCTTGTTTGTTCATAAGGGCGACGTAGCTGCTGCGCATGCAATTCTGGACGCTCCGATTGAAGACCAGCCTGACGCGCCCGATGAGGTCGATTCCTAGAGAGACACGCCACATCGCAGCGGTTTGATCATGTTCCGAGAGGGATTTCGTGTCACAATTTCCGGTATGGATCGCGATACAAATCCGGATTCCGAGCTGGTGGTGGTCGCTCAGTTCTTGATGGAGCAGGAGTTTTTGTTTGCACGGGGACGGCTGGAGTCGGCGGGTATTGAATGCTTTTGCTCGAACGAATACCTCAGCCGGATCAGTAGCGGCATCTATAACGGAATCACCGGAGGGATCGCACTGAAGGTGCGGCGGGAAGATCTGGACGACGCGCGTGCGATCTTGAACGATCCTGGTAAGCCCTATCTGGTGCGCTGAAAGGTTACACTCTCCGCATGGCCAATGAACGTCGATTTAATCCCAAAGGTTTGGAAAGACTGGAAGCGCCTGGGCGCCAACAGCAGTATCCGGTGGATGCGGTGCTGGATGCCGCCGGAGCCTGCTCTATGCTGAACGTGGCCGATATTGGCGCGGGGAGCGGCTACTTTACACTGCCGATTGCGCGGAGGGTGACTCCAGGAAAGGTGTATGCGGTCGACGCTTCGGCAGAGATGCTGGAGGTAATTCGTGGCAAGCTGACCGCCGCTGGCACACCAGAAAACGTGGAGTTGGTGGTGGGCGAAGATTCGGCGACGGGCTTACCGGAAGCCTCCTGCGACCTGATCTTTCTTTCCGCCGTGTGGCATGAGATTGATGACCACGCTGCCGCTTTGCGCGAGTTTTCGCGGATCGGGGCGCCAAACGCTAAGCTGGCCATCGTGGATTGGAGACCGGATGCAATGCGTCCGCCCGGGCCTCCGATAGAGCACCGGATTGCTCGTGCCGAAGTAGAGAGATGCTTGGAAGACGGCGGTTGGGGAGTGGTGAAAAGCGACTTGGTAAGCGCCTGGACCTACATCGTGGTTGGACAACGATAGGTTGACGCAAAGGCATTGCAATCGAGTCGTGCGTTTATAATTGTGCGTTGCGTTGTCGTGGGGATCGAAGCACAAACCATTGTGCGGAAGGAAGAGCATGCCGACTGACGTAGTTATGCCCCAGATGGGCGAATCCGTCTTTGAAGGCACCATCACCAAGTGGCTCAAGCAACCGGGAGACAAGGTTGCACGGGACGAACCACTGTTCGAGATTTCCACCGATAAGGTCGATGCCGAGATTCCGGCGCCTGCTTCAGGTGTGCTGAAGGAGATCAAGGCGGAGACCGGCAAAACGGTGCAGGTGAACTCCGTGGTCGCTGTAATCGATGAATCGGCAGCCACTGCGACAACGCCTCCTCCGAATGGAAGTTCGGCTTCCAAGGCGAGCGCGCCTGCAAGTGGCTCGACGGCTGCGGCCGATCAAGCTCCGCCCAGTGCACCACCTCCCGGCGGCCCGGCGGTGGATGTAGTGATGCCGCAGATGGGCGAGTCGATCTTCGAAGGAACAATCACCAAGTGGCTCAAGAACGTGGGCGACCAAGTTACGCGCGACGAGCCCTTGTTTGAGATCTCAACCGATAAGGTGGACGCCGAAATTCCCACACCGGTCTCCGGCGTGTTGCTGGCTATCCAGGCTGAGACCGGCAAGACGGTGCAGGTAAACAGCGTGGTTGCGGTGATTGGCTCGGCAGGCACGGCAACAAGCGTTGCGCCTGCAGCCCCTGCGGCTGCGGCCTCGGCAGAGACGCCCGCGGCAGGCACGGCCGTGCCACCTTCGCGCGAAGCGGAAGCCTTGCCTGGCGAAGAGGTGCGCAGCTCTCCACTGGTGCGTAAACTTGCCTCCGAACACAATGTTGACCTTCGCAGCGTCACAGGCAGCGGAGCCGGTGGCCGCGTTACCAAGGACGACATCCTCGCCTTTGTGGAGCGCGCCAAGGCCGCACCAATAGCACCGCCGCCTGCGCCCGAAGCCACTGCCGTGGCGCCTATTCCTGCAGCACCCGCTAAGTTTGCCGGCACTCCTGGCGTAGTCGAGCCCATGTCCGTGATGCGCAAGAAAATTGCCGAGCACATGATCGCCTCACGCCGCACCAGCGCGCACGTCCATACCGTCTTCGACATAGACATGACGCGCATCGTGCGGCTGCGCGAGAAGAACAAGAACCACTTCCAGCAATCCACCGGACTGAAGCTGACCTACACGCCGTTCTTCATTCGTGCCGTAGCGCAAGCTCTGCGCGGGTGGCCCATCCTGAACTCTTCGGTCGAGGGCGACAACATTCACTACAAGCGCGACATCAACATTGGCATCGCCGTGGCGTTGGACTGGGGATTGCTGGTTCCCGTAATCAAGCAGGCCGACGAGTTGAGCTTCGTCGGCCTGCAGCGGGCACTCAACGACCTGGGAGAGCGTGCGCGCACCAAGAGGCTGAAGCCGGACGAAGTCTCAGGCGGCACGTTTACCATCACCAATCCCGGAATCTTCGGCGCAAACTTCGGGCTGCCGATCATCAACCAGCCACAGGTCGCGATCCTCGACATTGGCGCCATCGTAAAGAAACCGGTGGTGCTCACCGACAAGGATGGCAACGACACCATCGCCATCCGCTCCATGATGACCACCGCAATCGGCTTCGACCACCGCGTGGTGGATGGCGCAGTCGCCGACCAATTCATGATGGTCGTCAAGTCGGTGTTGGAGGGTTGGGCCGAACCACTCTAAGGAAACGAAACTCTCAGGGCGGCGGGCTCCGGCTCGCCGTTCTGTTTGGCGTCCACAAAAAACGGCAGACCCGAAGTCCGCCGACAGCAATCAGTGGTTTCCCACTATTTCGCTTGCACCAGCCCCTTCACTTCCTGCAGCACCTCCCGGAGTTTCTCCGCATACTTCGGGTCGGTAGCCCAGTGCTTTGCAATCTCTGTGATGAACCCGGCTTCGTCTCCCAGCACCCGTCGCGCGCTCGCGTAGCACGCGCCATGCAAAAGAATCCTGTCGCGGGACTGGAAGCAGTCGAGCATCGAGGGGTACTTCGCAAACTCTGCCTGCACCACGACCGTCGCCCCGTGTTCGCACTCACCTGTCTTCATCTCAATTTGCTCTTGCGTGCGGTGCGCTTTAATCCCGAAGTAGTTGTTTGCTTCCAGTGAAAGTTTCGACAGACCCCAGTTGCTCTCCAACGCAGCTTGGGCCACGGTCACCATCGCCGGCATTCCGCTTGCTTTCGAACTCTGCGTTGCCGCCGCGTGCGCTTGCTTTACAAATTCTTGTTTCGTCATCAGTGGTGTATTGCCCTCAGCGAATCCAGCGCGATGTGTATGACGGTCAGCAACACGGCTGCCGCCGCGCCAATTCCCGCGGTGCGTTGCAGCGCCGCTTCGTGCTTCTGAATTCTGCTCTCAAGTTCCTGAATTTTTCCTTCGTTTCCGTTGCCGACGATCCAGCGCATATGCGCTTTCAATTCGCCGAGATCTCTCAGCACCCGCTCTTCGAAATTCGTCATGTTTACACTTCCAGGTTCAGCACGCTCGAGTAGGGTGAGTATTGCGGTGGAGTGCTCGCATCGAACTGCCTGAGATAATACGTCTGCGTCACTCCGGTTTCGGGCAGCGTAAAGCTCTGGCTGGTGAAACGCCCCACCAGATTCCGCTCCGTGGTCATCCCCCATCCCCAGTCTCCTTCCACGCGCACTTCAATGCCGCCGCCCGGCACTGGAGCTGTGCCCGCATCCAGAGTCAGAGACGTTGCACTCCACGTGGTAATCCGTGCATCGGGCAGTCCCGCTGGACGCGCCGAGACATTGTCCTGCAGATTGCTGGATACCACCGTAAGCAACGCATTGTGCTTGCTTCGCACAAAGCGGATCGCAAACGGCTGCGCCGCGTCATTGGCCACTTGCACCTTAAATTGCGCGAATTCGTCGGAGAGGTTCTGAAAGTCGATCTCAACCTCGCGCACAATCACCGCGCAGCTCACCCCCCACGAAGCTGCCGTGATATTCCATTGCTCGCCCGGTTGCACGTCGCTCGCAGACTGCGGAAGCGCACCAACCCAGCTCTGGTACTCACCCTTGTATCCCGCCTGGGTCAGGTCGTCGAGCAGAGCCCGTGCGGCCTGCTCGCAGTCCAGTGATGTGCGTGGCGGCGGCCAGGTGACATGTGCCACCATTGAGCGCGTTCCGTTGTCTTCATTGTTGGCCAGCAACAGCGCGCTTTGCGGATCCACCACCCTGCCGCAAGCCGGCGCCTCGGTCCGGTAAAAGATTTCCAACTGCTCATTCTGTACCGGCTCGCTGGCTGCGGTGAAGAACAACTCACTCGCCGTCAGATAGCACTCCGCACCTGCCGACACATCTCCAATCACTCGTGTGCGCCACGGCTTTCCTGGCGCGGCCGATTGCACCCACACTGCGCCGTAGTTGGACGCGCAGGCATGGCCCAGGGTGCAGCTCAGGTTCAGTCCCCAAAGAGGCTCGTAATCCGCATATGCCGGCACGTCCTGCAGAGTCCCGTCGTAGATCACAATCTGCGGGCTGCTCAACGTCGAAGCATCCGCCGGATTAATCTGCCGCATGGTCAGCACCACGTGTGTAGTGCCAGACCACACCTGCGAGCTTCGCGCGTTCGCTCCGTTGCAAACACTGCTTGAGTACACTTGTCCGGCGCGAATCGGCTCCGGATGAAACACCAGCGTCCGGAACTCATAAAGCATGTTCGACTGAAGCTGACCCACCGAAGCATTCATCACTCCGTTGATCACCGGGCAAATGTTTCCTCCGGTCATCATCACGCCCGCGATACAGCAGTTCACCGCGAATCCGTCGCTGAAGAGACCGCCCACGATCCCGTCGCCGCCTGCGTAGCTGATGCCGGTCTGCTCCAGAATATTCAACCCGCCAACTTCCAGCCGATCGCGAAACCGCAGTGCCACCGCCCCCGCGCACGTCACTCCGCCCTGCGTAAACGCAAGCAACGCTGGAACATCGCTCACCCACTTGTCCGGATCAAGCAACGCGCCACAGAAATCGTCCTCCACCAGAACCGTGGTCTTTGCTTTGAATGCCGTCTCCGACAAGTAAAAGTACTTCTCGCTTCCTGTAGCGGTAATGCAATCGCGCCAATACATGGCCGGCTCGTTCTCGCCAATCACGGTAATGTCGTTGGCCGCCGGTCCGCTCATGACGATCTTCAGTGCATCCGGCGCGAATCCCGGATCGCCATCCGTAAGTGTCCGCGCCACCGCTCCCACCGGCGCCATCGTCAGTCCCAGGTTGGCCGCCGTAAGCACCGCGCGCGAGCCCTCGGCAACCGGTACGGCTGCGGTGCTCCACAGCTCGCCCGTCTCCACCGTTATGCTTCCGCCGCCAGCCACACTCTGCACACCCGCCGCATTGAACGCCACGTTGGCCTCTGCCGCCAGCGCCGCAATCGCTTGCCCCGCCGTGCACCCGCCCATCGCCGCGTGTTCGCTCAGTGCGCGGCGATCCAGCGCGGAGATCTCTCCCTTCGCACTCAGCACCACTCGGAAGACTGTCACGCCCGCTGACATGCCTGCGTAACTCTGTTGCGGCGCATCCACCAGGTATCCGCTGAACCACAACCCGCCCGTGTCGCGGTAGAGCCGCAGCTTGCTGCCTGCCGTAGCGGCTACGCCCGTTCCCCGGCAGACCAGCCACGCCGTGCAAATTGGCGGCTCGTTGAGCTTCCGCACAATCTTCGGCGGTGCCTCGCTATCAAGCAGCGCGGAGTAATCGGTCTCACCCAAACCATTCAAGTTGTCGATCGTCAGTTTCATCTCGCCTCCGAGCGCCAGCAGCCTGAGCGGCAGCCTTTGCCGCGTACCCGGTTGCGAAGCTCGCCCTCGCCATCTGTTTTCCCCATCTGACGCTCCGCCATCAGTACGCTGGCGTTCCCGCCATCGGCACATAGGAGCGGTAGCAGACCACGCTCTCTCCGTCGTTTGCATCCGTCGCGGCCATGGCGGCAAACTCCGCGTGAAGAAGTGTCATGCTCACACCGCTCGCCACCGCCGCCACCGTCTCCTCTGCCGGTGCTGAAGCCTGCAGCCGCGGATAGTAGAAGTACACTCGTCCGCCGCTTGCTTCTTCCAACGCAAACACCGCCGACCACTCCTGAAAAAAGTTCGCGCCTTCGTGGTCCACGAAAGCCACAACCTTCTGCACCTGTGCGCCACTCGCCGGAGCACCTCCGAGCAGCGGAGCATTTAGCTGCAAGCCCGTCGCGGTAATTGCGGAGACGCATCCCACGTTGTAGCTCACCCGCCGCACCGCATCGCAGTCCGGTTGCACGCTCGTCTCCACCACACCACCGGAAATGCCCGTGCCCAGCTCCGTCATCCCGGCCATGTAGTTCACATCCACCACAATCAATTCGCCAACCGCATAGTTGCTCAGCACCGAAGGGTCCAGAAGAATCAGCGTCGCCGTCGAGCCTGCCAACGCCGGTTGCCCCGCCTTTGCAACGCCCCCCGATGCTCTCGCCTGCGTGCCTGCGCTTTCCAACACGTTCATGTGCTGGGAGCTGGCCGCCAGCGCCATTTGCAGCTTGCCCCACTCGCAAAAATCCACGCTCACCCGCGCATCGGTCAGCTTGCGATACTGCACCTGCGCCACTCCCGCCGCTCCGCTCCTCACCGTCCCCAGTGTGGACTTGGCCACGCGCTTGAAGTTGCGCACCAGGCCCAGCGGCACCCATGGCGACGGAGGGTTGTTCAAATCGAAACTCACCGACGGATCGAACACTGTACCCGTCTCCGTCGTACGATTCACGGGAGCAAAGTATGCGCGCACCTCGCCGAAGTACTCCTGCATTCCGGCCCGTTCCATCACCCCACCTCCGCGAAGAGAAACACCCTCACCGCCGCCGTCCGCATCAGTACTCCATTTGCATCCGTCGGAGCCGCCATCACCGGCCGGGTCCAGAAGATGTTGCTTCCCAGCCCGGCTGGCGGAGTCTTCGTGTAATCGCACTTCACCGCGTGCGTCGGCTCGCTGATGCGCAACAGTTCAGCGTCCATGGCAGTCACAACGCGCCCGCGGTCTGTCCCCAGCATGTCGCTCGTGCCCTCGCTGCCATAGCTCACCTTGCAGTCCACATACATCAGCGGCCCCTCCGGCACAACCTCGCCAGCACCCTCCCAGCTCAGCAGAAAGGTCCCTAGCACCGTGCCGGCCGGCAATGCGGTCTCGTTCTCCACCGTTAACACCGCCGCCCGCGACGCACCGTCCACGATCACTGTCCGCGCCGGGTTCACCACCGCAAGCCTCGTTGCCAGCGTCTTCAGAAACGTATCTTTTGCCGCCTGCATTTATTCCTCGATTTCCAGTTCATACAGCAGCTCTCGGCCGCCGAACCACTTCACGATCACCGATACAACGTGGTACTCAGTTCCGCCCACCCGCAGCATCGATCCTTCCAGCGTCTCCTTCGTCGCAGCTTCATCTGTATCAATCGCGCCAGCACTGCTCAACGCCTTTTGCAGAGTGCCTTGGGTCATTCGCGCCAGTAGCGTCTTCCCCGTCGCGTTCGCCTGCAGCAACACCGGCTCCATCTCCACCTCGTTCACCAGAGGTACAGTCAGCCCCAAGCCGGTCTGCCCGCTCGCCGTTGCGGGCTGCGGCAATAGCAGCCAGGCCGTGCCTGCACCCAGCGTTCGCAGCATCGCCTGTGCCGCTCGTTCCAGCCCCGCCGCCTCCTGACTCATGACGCCAACCTCTGCGCCACATACGGCGCCAGCAGCTTCTGCACATCGGCGTCCACCAGCGAATCTGCAAAGTACTGCAGATACATGGTGTCAATCTTTTGCTTGGACACATTCAGCGCCGGAGTTGCCAGTGCGTTCTTCACCAGCTTCGCGCACGCCTGTTTCACCCCATGCGGCACTTCGGCGTAACCGGCCGTATAGGTCAGCTCCAGGTCGCCCAGCGCCGGAGACAGCAGCCCCTCGCACACAATCACCTCGCCGCTCTCAGCATCCAGGTCCAGTGAACTGATCGGCACGCTGATCCACATATTCGGCGTCGCAAACACCTGCGCCACTTCTGCGGCAAGCTCCGTCGCTCCCGCCCAGTCGCCTCTCCCCGTATACCGTCCCCGCGCCAGCACAATCGGAGACGTAGCACCCACCGCGGCCGCCAGCGGCAAATAGGAAAGTCTCACCGTTCGCGACCTGCCCACTCGAAACCGTTCCATGTACTGTGCAATGCCAAATCCCTTCCTCCGGCAATGCGCATCAATCAAGTCTGACGCCGCAATCACCAGGCTGTCCGGAGTCGTCTCCTCCAGCCCAAACCACGTGTACTCATCTGCTGACAGGTATGCCATCTTGCATTCTTCTCCTACGCTTTCTTCTTCAGTGCAGCACCGAACTGACGGGTGCCCCACCTTCGCGCCGCGTTTTCCGCGGCGTTAAGGTGGGATACAACGCCCTATACCTCTGCACCAAGTGCCCCATTTCTGCCTTCCTTCGGCAGAAGTGGGGTAGTTGACTTTGGTCTTGACCCTGATTTTTCCGAGCACTCGTAGCCGGGTACGCGTCGTTTTTTGCCGCGTACCCAGCTACAGAACTCTGCGAAGCTAGTGTTCCAGTTAGCGGTTCACGTTCACCTGGGCGTGTGCATAACCTGCGCCCTTCACCACCACCGCGCCGAACTTCACAACCACCAGCTGGCGAGCCAGCGTACCGGTCATCCCAAGCTGGAAGACGCGAGGATTGGCATCGGTCAGCCAGTGATACTCGATCAGCTCTTCGGTCACGATGTAGGCCGGAAGCACCGCCGTGCCGCTGCCCGGAGTGCCCGTGTACGGCAGCGCCCATTCCGGAATCAGTGGCAGGTCGCCTGCCTGCGTCGAGAGTGTCTTCACCGTCAGCCCGCCTTCCACCTTCGTGGTCGACAGCACAACGTTGAACTCGGTCTTCATCTCCCGGTCAATCAGGTCCAGCAGCACCGGGTTCGCATAGATCGCCGTTGGACGAACCTCGTAGTTCGAGTTCGATACCATCGTCGCTATCTGCGACTTCAACCCGTCCACAATGCTCTCCGTCGTCGGAACCGTCGCGACATTGCCGCCGCCACTGATCTGTGACGCCGCGCCGAAATACTGGAACGTGGTCGGCGTGCTCAGCGAGGTGTCGTTGCCGTTCCACAGGGCAACATCGTGCGTGCGCATCACGCCAGTCACCGAATCCGCCAGATCCTTCGCCTGCAGGTACGCAAACTGTTCCTGCTGGTTGCCGACTTCAATGTCAAACAGGTTGTAGTTGATCTGCGAAACCAGCGCCTTCAGCGGCACCGAGCGCTCCACGCGGGTCGGCGAATTCAACGTCGCCACAATATTGCGCGGATCGACAAACCCATTTGCCGCCGTTGGAGCGGCAATCGCTGTCTCTTCAAAGAAGCGCGAAGGATGCCCCGTAGCTGGAACGTTCTTGATCCTCTGCCCAAAGGCGCCGCGGCGCTGGACAATGTCAAAGATTTCCGTCTGGTAACGCTCGACCTCAATGGCGCCCGGTCCCATAAAATCAGCAGCTGCGTGCAAATCCACAAATTGCGTATTCATTCTGTATTTTCCTTCTCTGCCGGAACCCACTTGCCCGGCTTTTCGTTATCCGTCGCACCTTCTGTGCCCCGGCATTTTCCAAAACTTCCCTACGCCAGCATTCCAGCCCGTGCCA
Source organism: uncultured Acidobacteriaceae bacterium (assembly GCA_964559875.1). Lineage (GTDB taxonomy): Bacteria > Acidobacteriota > Terriglobia > Terriglobales > Acidobacteriaceae > TOLSYN. The sequence goes on along the minus strand of CAZLJQ010000021.1, from coordinate 14,150 downwards.
GTTCGGCCTTCACCGCAATGCGCTGCTCAATCGTCAACGCTCCCAGGGCCTTGTTCAGCGTGCCAGTCTCAATCTGCACGCCGTCGTCCACCCCACTCTTCGCCAGCAGCCTGCTCACCATCGCTGGCAGGGTCTTGCGTCCCGACCGTTGCCGAAGCTCGCGATTTTCCCGTGACAGCTTCGTCACCTGTTCGGCCTGCGCGCTGGCCGCCACATCGGACTCGCCGCTCTTTTCCGCGGCTTGCTTTTCCACCACGGCAATAATGCGGTCGATCTTCTGGTTCAGCGATTCGTACTGCGCCTCCAATGTTCCAATCACCCGCTCTAGGGCCTGCGCCGCGCTGCTCAACCGCGCTGCACAGTCCTCAATCGGATTCTGCTGAGCTGGATCTTTCTCGTCTTTCATTTCCCCTCCAAAATAGAAAAGCCGGCCGAGCGCTTAGCTCGTACCGGCCAGTTGTCTTGTCCTCTCGCCCTCTACACCAACTCCATGCTCGTTCCCTGGTACGCCGCCTTGTCCCGCAGCAGCACCGCGGCTCCCGTGAACTTGAAATCCGTAGCCACCCATACCGGAGCCTCCGTATCCACCACGCGCACGTCGGCGATCTCATAGCTCATCCCCAGCTCGCCCCTACGCTTCGCCATCTCATCCACCACCTCTGGAAAATCGCGAGCAAACAGATACCCTCCCACGTCCAGCCTATGAGCCTGCCCCACCCCCGGCCTCAGATCGGCCGACGTAATGATCCCCACCTTCCGCTGCGCGTCGTGTCTGTCCAGCTCCGGTGCGTAGTCCACTGCCATCCCCAGCAGCGACGGCAATGCCCGCTCCGTCGCCTGTGCCGTCAGCAACACCTTGTGTCCTTTTGCTCCGCTCGGGGCCCGGTCCGACGGCGCATTCGCCACCGTAAGCACTCCGCGAAATCCACGCCGGTTCGGATGCCCATCCACCTCCGGCATTGCCAGTGCCATTGCTTCCAAGTGCATCCTCATTCCTCCTCCCCCGGGGCCCCCGGCAAGCCTACAGTTGGCTTGCTGGGACTGAGAGGCTGCCATCCCCGCGCCGCCCTTGCCTCATTCACCGTCAGCACCTTGCAGTTCAAAAGAATCTGGTCAATCTGCGCCTGCTCTAGCGGATCGGTGGCATCCAGATCCAGGAAGACGAACTCCAGGTCGTCCCAGCCCAGCCGTTTGGCAATCGCATCCCGCGTTATGTGCTCGGCCAGTAGCCGAGCCGTCGGCACAATCGCCGTGCGGAACGCCGATCCCGCCAGCTCCTGAGCCGTCGAATAGTTCACATCCGCCTCAATCCCCAGAAACAGCGGCGGCAAATCGAAGGCGCTGGCGATCACCCGGATCAGAAACTCCTGCCATTGCAACCGCAGATCCGCATCCGTCCCCACGCCAAACCTCAGCACCTCCGGCTTGTTCTCCGCCGTCAGAATCGGAACCCGTCCCGTCCCTTCGATCTCGTCCTGCCACCAGCGAATCAGCCGTTCATGCTGTCCCGGATCCATCTCCTGCATCCACAGCGCATACTGCACCACTGAATTGCTCGCCAGCTTGGCGGCAAAGCGGTGTGCGCCCAAAAACTCGTGAATCGTCTCGAACGCCACCTCCAGCCGCCCCAGTCCAAACGGCGTGTAGCTGCGCGCGTTCAGCCTTATATAGGACAGCTCGTTGTCATTCAGTTCAATCCGACTCTCCGGACCCGCCAGCCCGGTCACCTGCACATAACGTGGCGAGTCGGGCTCGCCGTTCCAGTCCGCCCGCATCTGGATCGTCGCCCCGTCCACCGGATACAGCGCCAGCGGCTTCTGCTCGTCTCCCGTCAGCCGCAGCTCCATCGCGCCGAATCCGCCCACAATGATGTCTTCCAACACCTGCTCCACAAACGAGCGGAAGGAATCGTCCGGATTCGGTTGTTCCAGCGTCTCCGTCAGCACCTGGATGCGTCTCTGCATCGCCTCATCCAGCGCTCGTCCCCGCCGTGGCTGGATGCGCCAGTTCATCCCTGCCACCCGGTCTTTGACCGTGTTGATCGCCTTGCGCGCGATCGGTGTCTCGGCAAAGCGGCGCAACGCCTCCGGTGTCCTCTTCGGCAGCAGCTCTGCCCTTATTCCAGAAGCTCCATACGTCTGCAGAATCGACGGCAGCGGGACGCTCCTGCGCCGAAGCGCCGGACCGTCTTTACTGCCCAGCATCCGCCGCCCCGCCTGCCGAACCGGCTCCCAGATCTTCTCCGCTATCTTCATTCGCTCCCCCACGCCAAATAAAAAAGGACGCCGAAGCGTCCTCTCAAAATCCTCTAGTCTTACCCAGCTCTTTTGCCTCTTACTGCAACCCCATCTTCTGCCTTACGCCGGGTGCCCCACCTTCGCGCCGCGCCTTTGCGGCGATAAGGTGGGAAGTAACCATTCTCACCTCACGGCCTTTGTTGCTTCCGCCCCGCCCTTTTACTGCAATCCCATCTTCTGCCTTACGCTCTGCGCAATCCTCGGCAGCTCCGCCGTCGTTGCCACCATGATCCGGCTCGCCGCCAGCGTCTCCAGCGCGAACATCTTCTCATCGTCTTCGCGCTCCGCATCGCTTTCCACAATCGCCGTCAGCAGGGTTTCGGCCTGTTCTGCCCGCATCACCCCTTCACGCAGCTTCGGAAAGGTAAACGCCAGCACCTTGGCCGCGTTCACATCCGCCTCCAATGACAGCGCCTGGTACATGTGCACCGTGCCATTGGGCCGGTACGCCGCATCAATCTTCAGCGGATCGCCGCGATGGGTGTACTCGCTCACCGCAATGTTGTGCCGCATCAGCTTCCATACTCCCTGCCGCTCAAACTCTCCGCGCATCGTCTGGAAGATTTGCATCCTCCCGCTCGCGCTGCGTGCCCCTCGCTTTGCCCGCTCCAGATACATCTCCACCAGCCGCCCAATCTCCTCCTGCGGAGAATCCGCCAGCACCGCCTTCGCCGGAGTAAGCCGGATCGCATTCGAGAATGTATCTTCCATCCGTTTCAGCAGCCACTCCTGGTTAGCCCCGCCCTCCAGCATCCGCTCCTTGATCTCCCGCTCCAGTCCTTCCAGCATCTCCACATCGGCATCCGGATCGAGGCAGCGAACCCGCTTCCAATCCTTCGTGAAGCGCACGTCCGCGTAGCCGCCGCCGCTCTCCAGCAGCACGACGCCCACATTCACAAACTCGTCCTTCACTGCGTCCGGCACATACCGCAGCAGGAAGAACTCGCACTGTCGCCGTTCCTTCACCCCTTCAACCTTCCCTCAGGACCTCATAATCCTACAATCTTCCCCATTTTTTCCTCACCCTCCCACATTTTCCCCTCCACCCTTCCCTCACTGCACCACATCTCTCCATTTTGGGAATGGTGCCCGGCTTGAATCTTTAAACTCCAGTATCAGCTCGGCTACTCTTGATCTTCTCCGCCCCAGCGTTTCCACCAGCCGCTCCATCTCGCAGCTCTCGCCGTACCACGCCGTCGGAATCTCCTCCGCGCAGCGCCACATCGCCTGCAGATCCATGCTTTCGATGTTCCCCAGCCACGGCTGGAAGCTCTCCCAGCCCGTCACCTCGCCGTACACATCGTTGCGGGCGTACACCCCTCGCAGCGGCGCATCCGGAAACGACCACTCCCCCGCGTTGAAGCAATATCCCTGGTCGATGAACGATACCGTGAACTTCCGCTCCCGGCTCTTCTTCCAGAACGCCGCCTGCCTTCCATTCGCGTTGCACGTCCACTTGTCCAGCGCCAGGATTCCGGCAAACGCTCCCAAATTCCTTACCCGGTCCAGCAGATGCTCCGGCAGGTAGTCATAAATCAACCCTTCCATCGGAGGAACCACAAAGCGCGAACCAAACTGTAGTCCCGGCGTGCAAGCCTTCGAACCATGCTGCAACTCAAATCTCAGCTCCGGCGTATGCTCAATCAGCCACTCGCCGACCTCCACCACCTCCGTTGCCGGAACCGGCAATCCAACCGCGTGCGCCAGCCGTGTCGCCAGCATCTCGTTGGCCAGCACCCGCGTATGCTGCGGATTGTCCTGAAATTTCACTACGTAGAAGTGCCCATCCGAGCAGCGCATCAAGTGACTCTGCGCCCCACCCCGCATTCTTCTCACGTGCTGTACCGCCGACACCGCCAAAATCTTCCCCTCGAACCCGGCACAATATCGGGAGCAATACGCAAGAAAAAATTGCTAGTGGAAACTCCGGAGTTTAATTCAGAAAATCAATGGCTGCTTGGAGCTGTTGGAGAAACCATTGCATTGAGCATCTGGTCAACTAATTTCCTTACCTTAAAGGCAGGCTCCACCCGGCCCAAGCCGCCGATACCCACCACGCCGACCTGAGCAATAGACGGCAAGGGCAGGTCGGGAAATCTTATCTGAACCACGCGCCCATCGGCGGTAACCGTGTAGTAGCCTCGCAAATCCGACGTTACTACCCCCAGGAAAGCAATCCGATCACCAACGACAAAGGTACCGTACTTATTTAGGCCAGAAGGAACTTTGAACGCTGGGCCACCGCTATTGCCCGGGAGAATATTCGAGTCTAAAAGCAACGGGTTTTCAGATGACCCATTTGGGTCAGTCCAGGCGATGATCCCGGAACGAGTTATAGCCCTCACAAGCCCGTCTTGCCGGATGAGCGAACTAGCATCTACCGGAAAACCGAACACGAATACAGAAGCGCCGTCGTAAACGTCGTCCGGCTGGGCAAAATCTTGGTATCCGACAGCATCGGTAACAAGCGTCTGGAAGTTGGTCGTTAGCGGAATCGCCGCTATGTCACTGCCGTCGCCAAGAGCCGCCCACAAGTTCCGGCCCTGTTGATCCGTCAGGGTCAAAGGAACCCCGAGCTCCTCTGCAAAGGAGGCCTTCTCCTGCACAGAAAACCGGACGCGAAGCGCTGACGGATGCCAATTTTGCGATGGGTCGTCAAGAACGTGTTTAGCAGTCACCAGAAAAACGTGATTCTTGTCAGGCGTAATCAGGACTCCAGTGCCCAAAACGCCGAACTGCTGCCTCCCTTCTACGGTCATAACTCTTCCGAGGAGAACAGTAGACCTTCGATAATGCTCAGTCCAAGCCTGCTGTGGCCGCGCCTGTGGGGGAACAGAAGGCGGGGGCGCCTGCCCAACAAGCACCGAACAAACTCCAAGCACCGTGCACGCCATAAATTGGAGTCGCGAATTCATGCCCGCCATTCTACACCTCCGGAAACCTCAGCTGCCTTACGCCCACCGCACGGGTCCTTCTGGTCTCGGTCATCACGCACTGATCACGCTCATCACACCATCCCCGGCCACCGCTCGCTGTGCGGCAGCCGATATCCCGCATCCCTTACCGCCAGCGCCATCGCCATCGCCATAATCGCGTCATCATGCGAACCCTCCGAAGCCGCAATCCGTCCATCCCTGTGCCGCACAAAGTTCCTGCACTCCTCCAGCAGCCTGCGGCTCTGGAAAAGCTCCGGATTCGCCACCAGCATCGCTCCAAACCTCTCCAGCATCGTCGGACGCGTCAGTATCGTCGTCACCCACCCCGCGTACCGGTTGTTGCGGAAGATCGGCTCATACTGCTCCACCCGCTCCAGCATCGCCAGCACCGCATGTCCATGATTGTTGCGCTCCACCACCAGCAGCGCGCCGTTGTATTCCCGCCCCAGCTTCGCCGCCTGCGCCGCCAGCTCCTCCGGAGTGTAATGTCCATACAACTCGGCGCATTGCAATCCACTCTCCCGGTCGATCACCTCCACGCATGCGTAATCGCCGCCCGTTCCTCCGCCCGCCGGGTCCACGCCCACAATGTATTGCCGCCTCCGTGCCGCCGGCAGCCACACCTGGATGCGCCCGTTCTCCCTCGACTCCAGCGCATCACCCAGCTCATGCATCCGTGCCTCGATCTTCGCCGTATCGAACACCGCCGAGCCGCTGGCCAAAAAGCATGTCGCCGGATCTTCGGCAAACTCCTCTGCCGCCCGCTCGCCGAAGTTGTTCCTCGCCTGCCTCCGGAAGGCAATCTGCCCCTCGTCCAATCCGAACTCCTCCATCAGACGCCGCTCATCCGCGTTTAACGCCGATTCCAGCAGCTCCTCCGCCGCCTCACCCTCAATCCTGTATCCCGCATCCATCCACCAGGGAAAAAAGTGCCGTACATATCCCGTCTCACGGGCTCTCTGCCACTCCCGATAGAAGCAGCCGCCCATCCCATTCGGAGTCGACTCCAGCACAATCTCCCCATCCGGTGGCACGGCGGCACGTAGCGAGGCCAGAACCTCCGCCGCGTTTGCTCCCCACCGTGCCACCTCCGAGCAGTGCAGGTTCTGGATCGTCAGTCCCCTCCCAGCATTGGCGTCTCCGGCCGTCTCCACGCGATACTCGCTGTCCAGCCCTGGAAACACCATCTGCCTCTGGTTCGACCTCGATCGCTTCAGCGCTCCGCTCTTCAGGTCTTGTGGCAGGTTCTCCACAAACCTGTGCACCATGCGGAAGATCTCTTCCGCAGCCTCCTGCGTATGCGCTACCTGCACCGTCAAAGTGCCGGGCTTCATGATTGTGCTCAGAAAGAATCTCGCCGCCACCCACGTCGAGATTCCCATCTGCCTCGCTTTCAGCACAATGTTCTTCGCCCCGCACCTCGATTCAAATTCCTTCTGCGCCGGGTTGCTCCGCAGCTTCACCAGCCGCCCGCGCTTGTTGCGAACCTGCAGCAGACTTTCCGTCAGCATCTCGCGATAGCTGCCCCGTCCCACCCGCTTGTCCAGCCTCATCCCCAGTGCTACCAGGGCCTCCAGATCCATCCCCTGTTTTTTCCTGGAGACACTCCCCCGCATCGCCTTCTTCACACCTTCACCTCACCTTGCGCCAGCGGCCGACAGCTCTTCCGTCAAATTCGGCAAACTGACGGGTGCCCCACCTTCGCGCCGTGTTCTTTGCGGCGTTAAGGTGGGACGCAACCCCTCCAACCCAGCTCCGCCCTTGCTCTTGCCTCTGCCCTTTACTTCTGACGGATCACATTTACCTCGTGCCCCCACCTGTTGCTTAGCCGCCCGTCAGAATCCCGCTCTCATCTCCGCCGCATACAAAACATCTCCCGGAGCATTGAACGCCTGCTCTACTCTCTGCCAATCCTTCGGACTCCAATACCGCACCACCGACTGCACCTTCACCGTCCGCTGTGTCGCTGCCGCCTGCACCTCAACCGGAGTTCGCGCCGTCAGCAGATATCCATCCAGCACATGTACCGCCGCATCCACCGCGCTCAGCGCCGCCTTTGCCTGCGCCTGGCTCGTCGGATTCTTGATCGCCAGCACCGTCAGCAATCCCTGGTCCGCGTCGCTCACCAGCGCGTCCACTGCCGCCCCAAGGCTCGTCCATGCCGAACTGGAAGGCGCCGCCGCATACGCCCCGCTCACCGTCTCCACCACCTGCAAATCCGCCTGTACCTTCGAGTTCACCGCCTGCAACGTCGCCGCTGCCGCCGGATCAAGTCCCTCGGCGATCCCTGCCGCATCGTTTGCCAGCCCGCTCACCGTCGGCAAATACGCATGAATCATGCTTGCCGCCTTCGCCGCGTCCGCCTGCGTGCAGCTCGTCAGGCAAGCCGCCATGCCCACCGCCGCCAGCAGCATCGATACCAGCTTCCATCTCTTTCCCATTGCATTCCTCCATACAACGAGAAACGCCGCCATTCGCGGCGGCGTCTCTCAATCGCTCTGCTTTCACCTTATTCTTGACCTTGCCCTTACTTTCGAAGCATCCCTAGTCCTTCGCCAGCAATCCCAGCAGTGCTGTTGCCACACCGCTCCCTAGTGAAACAATCGTCCCTGTTCCAAGATGCCCAAGCGATACTCCTTGCTGTTGCAGCACTCCCATTACGGTTGAAAATGCAAGCAGCAAGCCTGTCAAACTTGTCTTCGGATGCGCAATGATCCGATCCGCAATCTCCGCCACTGTTTTTCTTCTCCTTTTCTGAATTCAATTTAGTTACTAACGCTACCTAGTAGGCCGTGCAAACCACGTCATAGGTCATTGCCGCTGTCGCCGCGTGCGCCACCGTGATTTGGTTGCTAGTCTTCGCGCTGATGTACGTGGTTGCAAGATTAGTCGCCGCGCTGGCATTGGTCGCCGTCAGTTGGCAATGGCCTGAACTTGCCATGCCAGTCAGAGCTACGGTGTCAGAACCAGCCGAAGTCGTCGTCAATGATGCCGTGATGGGCACGATACTCACACCGCTCGCGTTCGGGAATCCCGCTGCCTTGAACGTTCCCGCGCTGCTTCCGGACGAACCCGTCCCAGCTTCTATCACACCGTTTGCCGCGCGGCACAACCCGGTATCGCCGCCACTAGAAACGCCATTCGCGATCGTGGCGTCCCACAGGAAGCACCCGGCATCGGTGATGTTGACGTTGGCGGTCAGCAGTCCATGCTGTGTGCCGCTGTTCGCCCAAACAACATACTCGGACGGAGTGAAGTACCAACCGGTCGCCGCTGCATCGTAGAGCGAGTTCGCGCGAACATAGGTACCATTCGCGTCCGCGCCGAGCACCGGGAGCGACGTCTGCGAAATCAAACTCACCGCAAAGAGGCATACAACAAGAACAGCCAAACATTTTTTCATGATCTTTCTGCTCCCTATCCGATGTAATAAATCAGCACCACGCCTTGACCGTTTGCCTGGCTGTTTGCCTGCGTATTTACAATGGAAATCGTTCGCGTCTGATCGCTCCCGCAAAGATAAGCAAGGTTCACAACCTCAAGGAAACCAGCAGAGGCCGCGGTTGGCGTCGTGTTCAGCGTCGCTAACACAGTCGGAGTCGACTCGTTGGTCTGCACCTGATACTGCGCCGGGTGTCCGTCCGTTACCGCTCCCGCCGGAGAATAGAACACAATCTTCGTGATAATGGCATTCAGCGGTAGTTGTGCGCTGATCGATGGCAGGGTTGGAAGATACGGCAAGATACCCTGTCCGCTTTTAATGGAGAGCACCTTTTCCGAAGTAACACCCGCCGAAGCTCCCGAGAACCCGTAATTGCTCGTATAAATTTCCGGGACATACGTCAGATTCGGCGTACTCGTGGGTACGTTTGGAAATTGGCACTTTTCAAAATTGAAGACCGGCCATCCGCCAGTCGTCCCCGCCGTGTTCCCCGATGCTACCGTGTAAATCAGGAAGTCCGCCGGAGACACATGGTTCGCCAATGATGTGTGCTCATAGGTCACCGCGTGGCTGTACCGATAATCGTTCGTGCTCAGCACATATTCGTGCTGCCCCATCAGAAGGCTGCTGCGAAACAGTATGCTAGGCCCGTTGTTACTCTGAAAGTTAAAGCTGGCCGTCTTCCAGCTCTGTGACCCGGATATATATGACTCTACCGATTCATCGATGGAGTCAAATGTAATTGACCCAAACGTCCAGGCCGAATTAATTAACATCGACCCTTGCGCCCTATGCTCGATGCGGGTCCCATTTACATAGAGCCGCTGCGATCCAAGGTTATGGGTCGTGGCTCCTTGCCCAAGGTTGAAGAAGACTCCGCTCGGCGCTTGTCCTGTGGCCGGCGTGTTGATGTGGATCAGCGAGCCGCCGTAGACGTTGACTGATCCGCCGTAAGCCATGTCGATAAAGTTGCCATCGTTAACTTCAAATTCGGTGTCATAGAAGTTGTAATTGACAAACTGATCGCCCGCCGAACCCACCGAAGGATCAACATAGAGAAAGTGATCGAGATAACCGTGCATTCCGCAATGGTGAAAGTCCATCTCGGAGTTGGTGTTGTTCCCGGTCAGATCAAGGCCCCGATCGAATCCCGACCAGTTCACATTCTCAAACGTATAGTTCTGCGCCGTCCCGGTAGAATTGCTGAGCATCCAGCTTGTTTCCGTATAGCCCGTATCTCCGGATATATTCGCCGTGTCCCCGTAAAAAGACATGTTCTCGAAATCAATGTGCATCCACGCACTGTTGTTGTGGAACAGGTAATAACGCGTGGTCGCCGAGTTTGGCGGATTGAACGTGATCCGGCTAACCCCGCGTCCAGAGCCACGAAATACCAGTCCCGCCGATGACGATGTTGCACGGCTCAGCAATTGCACATCCTGCTTGATCATGCAGTTTCCCGGCGGGATATTGACAAGCACAGAGCCGTAACCAGAAGCCACGGCTGCGGTGATTGCCGAATCCAGGGCGATGAAGGCCGCACTGTCATCGGTCACTCCGTCGCACTTCGCCCCACCCGCGAACTGCGCGGCGCGCACGTCGTACCAGATAGGTAGAACCGTCGCGGCTGATGTGACAGTTCCAGCCGTATAGTAGCTTGCCGCCTGATGCGTCTCCGTGGTCGCCTGCGCTGTACTTCCCTTGAGAGTCGTCAGGTCAATCATCGCGGCGTTCGCATCGCTGGGCGGAGTCGCTCCCGCCACCGGAACCGGAATAATGCCGGCGCCAGGGATTCCCGTGCCGCGGAAAGTAACTACAACCGGAGTACTGGAAGTCTGCGACACATACACGTCAACATACTGATTGGTGCTGGACTTCGAAACTTCAACCTTGCTCACCGATCCCCAATTCGAACCGGAATTCAGGGCGCGCTTCACGGAAAGCGACGATGGGCCAGTCCAAATACCATCCGCAAAATCCCATTCGCTGTCGGCCCCGCCGAGTTGATAAATTTCCATCGACCCAGAAAGAATTCCCGGCGAAGCAAACAGGCGCGATCCGTCATAGACCCTGTACCATCCCACCGTGGATGGCATAAATACTGCCTTGGTCAGCGGGTAGCTGTCGTGCGAATAATTCATTCCCTGCGGAGTCGCGGACGTAGAACTGCCCGGATTGGTGGCAATCGTCGGAGCCACAAACGTCCCATAATACTTATCCAGAATGCCGCCCGTCGAAGTCACACCATTCGCGATCAACGACGGCGAGTTGTTATAGATGCACAGCCTTGTCGCTGCTCCCCCGGCGCAGTTCACCCCATCGAAGGAAATTTTCGTTGCCCGGAAGCCCACATAGACAAAGGGCGAATTGGCATCCAATGGATAGCTGTTGTCTTTCTCCATGTACGTGGAGTGAAACGACAGGCTATTGGAACCCCCTACGATAACCAGGTTCGGAACACCGGGATAGCTGAAATACTTGTTCGACGTGTGTCCAGTCACCTGCGTGGTCGTTCCGCCCCCACCCTGTCCGCCTTCCGTATCGTAGACTGACCCGGAAACAAGCAGTTCAATAGTGTTGTTCGTTGTGGAGTTCACCGCATTTGCTGAAAGGGTAATCGTGCTACCCGTGACGCTGACAATCGTAGTGCCGAAAGGAATCGTCTCCGCCGCTCCGTTCCCTCCGGCCGCGGGAGCGGAGTTGTCCGTGGAAATCGCCATCATTCCCACCAGTTTGGCCACGTTATCGGTGGTAATCGCGCTGTACTGGATGACGTTGCTGCCTGCGGTCGTCGTAACCCCGGTGACCACTTCATCGATGCCAAACTTCATCATGCCGCTTACGTTGTTGAAGGTATCGCCGCAGCAGGTGTCGTCAACATGGATGCCGTAAGGAGAAACGGACGGAAATCCCGAACCACCATTGGTCACCGCGCAAGAGCTAAGCGCTCCTCCCGACCACGTCGGCGTAAACGTCATGCCTGTGCCATTGCCAAAGGTTGCGGAATGCTGCCAGGTGATCCCCGATCCTGTTCCGCATCCTGCTCCTGTCTCATAAACAAAGCAGGACTGCACCACGCCGTTGAAGGGTACGAATCCGATCTCCGGTCGCGCCGTGCAACTTCCTCCTACACCCGCAGCAAAGGGCGGGCCGGCAGCCGCACCTTCGACGTTGTTAAACGAGGATTCATCAAACATCTTGCTGATGTGAACTACGCCATTGGCAAACGTGCCGACGACTCCCGTGAATCCGGCTGCTGCCTGAGCATTGAAACCCGAGGCGCGAATGTAGTTTCCTCCCGTCACCGGGCTGGGGTCCGTGCAGTACAAGCTGTCCATTTTTGTGTTGTTGTTGTACGGAAGAAGCGTGAGTCCCATACCAACGACTGTGGCTCCCGAGCTTTCGATGCGGGTATTGGAGAACTGTTTGATCCCGCAGCTCACCCCGTCCGTAATGTTCCACTCCCACACCGCATTCGAGGGAATCAACAGGGCAACATCAATGGCGCTGCCGCCGGGACCGCCCGTAGTCTGGGCTTCCGAGCCTACATTGATCTGCTGGCTCATCACCTGTATGCCGGTAAACTGCTGAGCATCGCAAACACCGCCGCCATTGCTGATGGCCTGTGCGATACAGGCGTTGATCTCTGCCGAAGCGTCGATCCCCGGAAACATAGTCGCGTTCAAGACTCCATTCACGCTTTGCGCCGTAACTGGCCCATCGAAGTTTCCGCTTCCTGCCACATCCAGCATGTGCGTGGGAGCGTCATTGTTGATCCCCACATTCCCATTCGCACCAGGCTCCACAAAAATCTGCTGATTGTCTCCAAGACTCAGTGGGTACTCTGCGTTGGTAGAAAAGTTCCAGCCATAAATCCCTGCAAAGCCGGAGGTCCCTTCCATCATGGGACCGAGGCTGTCGCCATTGGCAAAAATCGACGCATCTCCCGGGTCGCCGGCCTCCACAATTCCGCCCGTCGAGGTCACACTCTGCGCCGTAATTTCGGTTGCATTCACCGTCGATGGCGTCGAACCCCCAATAGGTCCGGGAGACGCGGGATTAAAGGAATTAAGCACTGGCTTGTTCACCAGGTCGTTATAATTTCCCGTCTCGGCCACCGTCGCCAGCTCCCCGAATTGCGCTTCCGTCACAAACTGCGCCGCCACCGCCTGCGGCATCACCTTCGCCCTTATCGCCGCCACCGTCGTCGGCGAGGTCGTTGGCACCACCCACTGCTCTTCGCTCGTCGTTCCGTCGTCCAGCTTGATGACAACCGTGTAATAAGTCCCCGCCGGGTTCGATCCCGCATTCGGAATCAGCGGAATTGCAATCCCGCCGTTCACATCCGTAGATTCCGTCATCTCGCCCGCCGCCACGGCTTCGCCTGCGCTGGTCGAAAATGCGTTCCACCGGATCGTAAGCTTTCCGTGTGCAACGCTTCCGTCCGCGCGATACAGAGTGTCCTGCACCAGGGTCCTCACCGGCTCGGCTTTCGCCCCCGTCGCGCACAAAAGAAATGCGCCCCACACAAAAATAAAAAACCGCCTTTTCAGGCGGCTTGGAATTCCCGTTGCTCTCATTTTCATACTCTTCTGTCGCCGTCCTTTCGGCTCAACCCCGCTCGGTCTCCGCCCTTCGCATAGCCTTTCAAGAACTCCTCCACGCTACGCACATACACCTCGGCAAAGTCCACGACGTACCTTTTCGTCTGTATCAATTGCCTTGCCTGCGTCAGCGGATACCCCGTCGCGCACAGCACTGCCAACGCCATCATCGGCGCCCGGTGAACTCCCGCCGCGCAATGCACAAACAGCTTCGCCCGCGGATCTTCCAGCGCCTGCAGTGCAAATCTCACGCCTCGTTCGAAGATCACTGGATGCTTCGGCTCAAAGTCGTCGTCCACCGGATTCCAGAGCACTTCCACTCCGGCTCTTTCGCCCAGCGCTGTGTCGTCAAATTCAATTTGCATATCAATGACGTGCGTCACCCCGGCCGCAGCCACCTCGGCCATCCGCTCGTCCACCCAGATTCCGCCGCCGACCGCAATCCGGTCAGTCACCCACGTCATATCCATTCCGTAAACTACCTCGCCTCGCGCCCGCTCCGCGCGCTATCGCTCAGCAACTACAACCGGCGCGCCCTCTCGATCCGCTTCGTCCAATCGTTCCAGCACCAGCTTAGCCCAGGGCTCGCCGCTCTCCTCTGCCTCTGCTTCGCCTTCAAACATATGCTTCGCGCCGGTCATCTCCAGCAGCGTCTTGGCATGAGTGCAGCTTCCCTTCTTGGCCCGCTCCACCATCGCTTTCACAATGGCCGGCACTGACCCTTTCATCGTCTGCTTCGCCACTTCAAACGGATTCACTTCCGGCTCGACCGCAGCCTCCTGCTCAACTACTTCAGGAACCGGTATTGTACGCTGCCTGAGGGTGTAAAAGATTTTGTGTAAACGGTCTTGACTGTTAGAACAAGGAGACC
>CAZLJQ010000020.1:0-83680 GCA_964559875.1 uncultured Acidobacteriaceae bacterium | reverse complement strand
ACGTGAGATTCTCAATCTTAAAACCCGGGTTCGATTCCCGGTAGCGCTACCAAACGAAGTTAAAAAGGCCGCCCTGAGATGGGCGGTTTTTGTTTGGGGCAACGGTTTCTGCCGTCCACATTCGCCAACGGCGGGCGGATATGGGCCATGGCTTTAAATGGACCGTCTTGCCCGCTTCCCTTTTTCCCAAGTTAAACGCAGTGCTGCCCGGTTCCGGTCCTTCGGAGGGGGCGATCCGTGGGATCTACACAGGACAACTCGCGCGATATCTGCGGCATCGGTGAGATGCGAGAATCTTTCGCACATGGAAGATTCCGGTCGCGTCCTTGGGGCGGTTGCAAGAGAACGGCCAACTGCAACTGTGCAGAAGCGAAAGGAACGGAAAGCCAATGTTCCACCAAATATTGACGCCGACTGGAAGTATGTGGACAACCATCCTGCTGGCCCTGGTGCCGCTTGCGGTGCTGTTGTTTATGCTCGCGGTACTTCGTCTCACTGCGTGGCTGGCTGCGATTATCGCAGGTGCGATTACGATCGCTGTGGGGGTTTGGGGTTGGCAGGCGCCGCTTTCCCACATCCTGCAGGCATATCTGTATGGAGGTCTGCAGGGCGCGTGGGTGATCGACTGGATTACCTTCTGGGGGCTAGTGATCTTTAACACCCTTGTGCTCACCGGAGACTTTGATCAATTCAAGACGTGGATGGTGAAGCAGGCCACGGTTGATGTACGTATTCAGACGATCATGCTGGCGTGGGCGTTCGGCGCGCTTCTCGAAGGGCTGGTTGGCTTTGGATACCCGTGGGCAGTGGTGGTGCCGATTCTGGCCGGATTGGGGATTGCCGATCTGGATGCAATCCGGGTCGCCGCTCTCGCTAACAACGCTCCCGTCTCGTATGGAGCCTTAGGGGCGCCGGTGCTGGCCCTGGCGGCGGTTACAGGCTTGCCAATGCTTTCTTTGTCCGGCTCCATTGGCGACATCGTAGCGGTGCTGGCATTGCTGCCACCGTTTGTATTGATCTTCCTGGTCAGCGGGTGGGATGGGCTGGTGGAAGCGTGGCCGTTGGCGCTTGTCGGGTCGTTCTCCTACATTTTGGGACAGTGGCCGGTCTCGCATTACCTAGGACCCTATCTACCAGACCTGAGCGGCGCGCTAACCTCATTCTGGATACTGTTCGTTTTCGTCAAGGTGTGGCGGCCCAAGAACATTCGCGCTTACGGAGGAAAAATCATCCCGCCGGAGAAGGCAACAGCGACGGCCTCTACCCAAGAGACAATCGGGGCATTTCGTGCGTGGCTTCCTTACCTGATTCTGATTGCCGTGGTTGTCCTCTGGACTGGACCGTGGTCGCATCTTCCAGCGATTAGTTGGTATAAGTTGCAGATCTCGGCAGTATCTTCCGTCACGAACAAACCGATTGCCTCGGTCTTCAGCTTTAACCCGCTGAGTGGCGGGTCGTCGATCCTAGGCTCGTGGATTCTGATCGTACTGCTGGTGCGACCAAATGCAAAAATTTTGGGGCAAGTGTTCGCGCGCACGTTCAAGCAAATGTGGGGCGCACTGCTGGTGGCCCCGTTTATCTTCGCGGTGGCATACGTGTTTGTCTTCAGCGGCATGGCGAACTCGCTGGCATTTGGATTCTCGAAGCTAGGCTGGGGATTTGTAATTCTGGCTCCCGTGCTTGGCTGGATTGGCGTGGCGCTCTCGGGGAGCAACACGTCCACTAACGCGATGTTCGGCCCCATCCAGATGGTCACCGGGCGGCTGCTGCATTTGCCGCTACTGCTTGCACCGTCGCTGAATTCCGTTGGAGCAGAGGTGGGCAAGCCGATTGCTCCGCAAACCGCCAGCGTCGGGGTTTCCACGAGCAAATTTGTGAGAAGCGAAGGACAGGTGATCCGCCACAACATGGTTTGGACGTTGATCGTCCTAGGCTATCTGATCCTCATTGGACTGCTGTTCTACTTCGTGTTTCCATCGAGAATGGCAGGCTGAACTGGAAAGAATCGAGAGCAGGCGGCGCAGGGCCGTTGCCCCAATCTATCGGTTGGGGCAACGCCGGGGCAGGCCCGCTCCTCTGAGGCTATGGGTAGCATTCTTCGCCATGGGTGGGTTGTATGCATCTGGGAAGCAGAAAGCAAGCAGATCCTGACGCAGTTCCCCTGAAAGGCGCAGTTCTGTGTATGAATTGCGAGTGTATCACCTCCAGTTTGTCGGATGAATGCTTGGTGTGCGGCAGCCGCTCGCTCTTCAGTCTGGCGAAGTTGTTGGGCGGTGCCCAGGTATCTTCGATGGCCAATCGGCCGCCGAAAAGCCCGGACATTGCGCTGCTTGACGTGGAGATCGCGATCGGCCTGAAGCAGTTTGAGCCGAAAGAATTGAGCGATCTTGTCGAAAGCATTACGAATCTGATTGTGCCCACGCTGGTGCGGGGCCAAGCACGTTTTCACATCAACGTGGAGCCGGCGGGGCGTCATGATGCTGATGAGGTGAAAGCAGCTTAGAACAAGCGTCCCTTATACATTTCCTGATACCGGTAGACCGTGCGGATTACAGAAAAAGGGTGGTTATTCGTCACATTCAACTCCAGCGCTCCGGGAGTAGTCTGGCAGCAGGAGAATAGCCATGAGCAATGCTGCTGCTACCCCTTCCTCTCAGACTTTAAATAACCTCCTAGCCGCCTACGAAGGCGAGAGCAACGCCAGCATCAAGTACACTGCATTCGCCATCAAGGCCGAGGTCGATGGCTATGAGCGTGCCGCTGCGCTGTTTCGTGCTGCTGCCCGGGCCGAGCAGGTCCATGCGACTCATCACGCCCGCGTGATTGCCAAGCTGGGTGGCACGCCCAAGGCTGCCATTCATGCGCCAGAGGTGAAGAGCACACGCGAGAATCTTGAAGCGGCCAAGGCAGGCGAAAGCTATGAGCGCGATGTGATGTATCCAGGCTTTATAAGGGAAGCCGAAGCGACCGGCCAGAAGGACGCGTTGCGCAGTTTTACCCTGGCGTTGAAGGCTGAAACCGTACATGCGCAGCTCTACGGCGAGGCGCTGGCAAATCTAGAAGCGCAGCGCGCCCCAACGAAGTTCTACGTTTGCCTGGTGTGCGGCGAGGTGACGGACAAGCCAGAGGAGACGGAACACTGCCCCATCTGCAACGCCCCGAAGGAAAAATTCGACGCTGTGCGCTGAGGCCCGCCATTGGCGCGAAGACTGAGTCGTTGCTGAGTTCGCGAGGTGAGCGCCATGACGGATGTCAAGAAGCTTTCCGTCATGGTGCGTCTTACTTGTGTTCGCCTGCTTGAGGTGCCGTGGCTTTTGCCGCGGCAGTCGCCACGGAAGCTGAACCTGGCGACTCGCCGGGCTTGGCAGGTGGCGGCGGCACTGCGGGATCAGAAGGGAGATACTGGATGATCATTGAGATTCGCCGGTTGGAGGGATTCTCAGGATCCTTAGGATACTTCAATTGCTGGTCGGCAAATCCTCGCACCTGGCTTACTTGGTCCTCACGCACGCCGTTTGCCTGAATCAACTTTCGGGTAGCATTTGCGCGGTCGGCAGATAACTCCCAGTTGCTATAGCCCCCATCGCCCGAGAAAGGCCTGGAATCAGTGTGGCCTTCGATGGAAAGCTTGTTGGGAAATTTTCCTAGCTCCTTGGCGAGCGCGATGAGCAGGTCCCTTCCGTTTCCATTGGGCTCCTTGCTACCGAGATCGAAGAACGTTCCCTTTTCGGTCTCTACCAACTCAATCCGCAATCCCTCGGCAGTTACAGTCATCGTGATCTGATTCTTCAATGTGTCGAAATTGCTTACCTTACGAACTGCCTTTTCAAGTTGCTCTTTCAACTGCACCAAACTGCTTTTCGAAACGACGAAGTTTTCTCCAGTTCCAGCGAGATTCGATCCAACCATCTTCGAGTTGCCCGTGGGATCTTTAAAGTATCCTCCCACGGCCACTTGTAACTGCTTGCTACTGTTCAATAGCCAGAGAACGATAAAGAGCGCCATCATGGCGGTTACGAAATCAGCGTAGGCCACCTTCCAGGCTCCGCCGTGATGGCCGCCACCATGTTGAGCCTTGCGTTTGATAATGATGATCGGTGCTTTTTCCTGCATGGGTTATGCCTTCGCCCCTCTGCAGGTTGTTTCCAGCTCCGCAAAACTTGGTCTGACACGCGAAGGAACTGCGCGTCTTGCCATCTCCACAGCCATGATGGGAGGCGATCCCTTTATGAAAGCCAACAACACCACGCGCAGGGTGTAAAGGTAGGCGTGCTCATCGTCTACGATCTTTCCAATGTTCGAGGCAAGCGGACCGACGAAACCATAGCACAGGAGAATGCCGAGAAAAGTTCCAACCAGTGCGGCGGCTACTTTGTGCCCAATTTCTTCAGGCGGGCCTCCTAGCGCGCCCATAGTGATGACAACGCCCAGCACCGCGGCTACGATGCCTAGGCCAGGAAGAGAGTCTGCCATGGTGGACAGTGCAGCGACAGGCGCAGCTTGCTCCTGGTGATGCACATCCATGTCGAGTTCCATCATCTGATCGATGTCAAACGGGTCCACCCCCCCGGTGATGGCCATTCGCAGGGTGTCGCACACGAAGGCCGAAAGATGATGGTCTTTGATGAATTCGGGATACTTCGAAAAGATCGGGCTCTGGGCCGGAGTCTCGACGTCCTGTTCCACCGCAACGAGACCTTCCTTGCGCGCTTTGGTAAGGAGTTCGAACATCATCTGAAGAGTTTGGAGATACTTCTTCTTATCAAAAGGCGACCCGCGCACCACTGAGACCACATTGCCGATAATCTTCTTAAGAATGTGCAGGGGGTTCGCGATTAAGACCGTGCCCAGTGCCGCGCCGCCGATGATGATGAGTTCGGCTGGCTGCATAAGCACGAGCAACTTGCCATGCTCCATCAGGTATCCGCCACCGATGGCGCCGATCACAACCACGATTCCGATAATTATGAACACCGAGCCTACCTTTGTAAGTGAAGAAACAGGAAACTACGGTTCATGCCGAGCAAGAATGTTCCTTGGACTCTGGCAGATGATTATCGGCAACTGACTCCTTCATCTTCAAAGAAATCCAGAGGGAGCACGAAGCAAAAAAACGGGATCCATAATATGGATCCCAAGCAGAACTTCCAGTCGGTGTGCGATAAGTCGCTCACTCGAAAAGCCAGCCTCATGGCAAAACCCGCGCCCCGAGGCCATTTATCATTGTTGTTCTTCTTTTGTCTCGGGGCAAACTCGATGCCCTACTCCTCCCGTCGCAGTCCCCTGAAAAACACTCAGGTTACTCCGGCTGTGCCGCCCGGAGTGCGGGAGGCCAATTCGCAGGTTGTATATCGGCTCGACTACGCCAACACATCAGCCCCGCCAGCAGAGACTTTCCTGCCGCGAACCGGAAGCAGAAGTTCGGCAACGCAATGGGATAGCGGTTGCCACATCTCCCAACCACCTTGGCCCGCAATTGCGCCCCCTCTCATGAAGCCCTAACCCGGCGCATTCGCGCTTGCTCTTGTTCCTCCGAAGATGATGATAGGACGATGAGAGCCGCATCTGCGGCGTCTGCTTTCTCCATTAGACTCTTCTGCAATTTCAACGGGTTGACGGGCAAACCAAGCGCATCACCGCGGGAATACCAGCAGGATGAATGGCAAGGAACGTGCATTACTCTTGGCATGGCGAAGCTGTCCCCTGCAAATCGTGCGGTCGTGCGGGCGCTGCGCATCGGAATGATTCATCAGCGTGCAGGTAGAATACCCGAGGCTATCCAGAGCTACCGCGGCGCGCTCTCGTTGAATCCTGAAGATGCGGAGAGCATGCACAGGCTCGCCGATCTGCTGAGCGACGCAGGCGAACTGGATGAGGCTGCGGCGCTCTTCGAGCGCCTTTTGAAGCTGGTTCCTGCCGATGCGCTTGCTTACTTCGACCTCGGCCGGCTGCGCAAGCGCCGTGGCGAACTGCAGGCTGCGGTGAATTGCTATCGGCACGCCATCGAACTCCGCCCAGATTGTTTTGAGTTTCACTTCAACCTTGCCGGAGCACTCTTCCAGTTGGGCCTGTTCGCGGAGTCGGCGGAATCTTACCGGCAAGCTCTGCTCCTGGAGCCCGATGATGCGGAGGCACACTACTCGCTTGGAGTTGCGCTTCACGAGAGCGGCAAGCTTGAAGCAGCCGCAGAGTCTTATGCCAACGCGCTTCGCCTGAAGTCTGACTACGCCGAGGCATTCTGCAATCTTGGTGCGGTCTGCATGGAACTGGGCAATCTGCCGATGGCGGTAAAGTACCTCCGCCACTCACTCGCTATCCAGCCTGGCTCGCCCAATACCCAACGTAATCTTGGCAAGGTTCTCCTCAAGCAGGGAGATACGGATGCCGCAATCGACTCGCTCCGCAATGCACTCACCTTGCAACCCAAGGACGCAGAGGCGCACTACTCGCTCGGCGTCGCGTTGCAGGAGAGCGGCAAACTCGAAGCAGCCGCGGAATCTTATGCCAATGCGCTTCGTCTGAGCCCCGAGCACGCCGAAGCACTGTGCAATCTTGGCGTGGTCAACATGGATCTGGGCAATATGGTGGCGGCAGACTTCCTCCGCCGCTCGCTGGCCATCCAGCCGCGCTCGGCCGATACGCACTGCAACCTTGGCAATGTCCTGCTCAAGCAGGGAGATACGATCGGCGCAATCGGAGCGTTTCGCAACGCGCTCACCCTGCAGCCCGACCACGCCGCGACGCTCTCCAATCTCGGCTTCACGCTGGAGACGCTTGGCGACGCTGCTAACGCCGTTCAGTGCTATCGCCGCGCCCTACAGTCGCGGCCAGACTATGCCCTGGCCAAATTCTTCCTTGGCATGAGTCAGCTGGCAGCGGGCGATTTCGCCGCCGGATTGCCCGCTTATGAACACCGATGGGCTACCAAAGATTTCCGCAAGTTCCGACGCACTTTTGTCCAGCCGCAGTGGCGCGGCGAAGACATTCGAGGCTCGCGCATCCTGCTCTACGCGGAGCAGGGCCTTGGCGACACCATGCAGTTCGTGCGCTATGTCCCGATGCTCCTGGCGCGCGGCGCGGAGATCACACTGGAAGTGCAGCCGAACGTCTACCGCCTACTGAAAAACTCATTCGGGCAAACTCCCGTGCGCATCATTCGCGCAGGTGAGGCGCTTCCTGACTTCGACTGGCAATGTCCGTTGTTGAGCTTGCCGCTTGCTTTTGGTACCGATCTTGCCAGCATTCCCTCCGTTGTTCCCTATCTGCACGCCGAAGCCGCCGCCGCCGCGCAGTGGGCTCAGCGACTACCGGCAAACACACTGCGCGTCGGGCTTACCTGGGGTGGCAATCCCAAGCACAGCCGTGAGAGCCAGCGCTCTATTCCTCTTCAGCAGTTGGCGCGTATTACGCGCATCGAGGGCGCAACCTTCTACTCGCTGCAGAAGGGAGCCGCCGCCGCTGGATTGAAAGCGCTGGCACCCGAACTGCGCATCATCGATCTCGACGGCGAACAGAAGGACTTTGCCGATACGGCAGCGATCGCCGCAAATCTTGATCTCGTCATCTCCATCGATACGTCGGTGCTCCACCTAGCAGGCGCCATCGGCAGGCCGGTCTGGATCCTGCTACACAACCTGCCGGACTGGCGCTGGCTGCGCGGACGCACGACCAGCCCTTGGTACCCCACAGCAAAACTTTTCCGGCAGACCGTCGCCGGCGATTGGAGCGGAGTACTCGATCAAGTCGAGGAAAGCCTGCGCACACTGGTGAACGATCGTGGCAGCGTTGCAGCCAACCGTCGCGACGAATTCAGCTGTGCGAGCAAATGAGCCCATGGACATTCATCTAATCAATCTGGATCGCAATGCCGGCCGCCTGGCGGAGTTTCTGGCCACCAATCCGCACCTGAGCAGTGTTCGGCGCTTTTCCGCGGTCGATGGCAGCACCATCTCACGCAAGCTGTTTTGCGAACACGGCGTGCTCCGCACGGAGATGCCCGCTTATAGCAACGGAGCGGTCGGCTGCGCCCTTTCACACCTCACACTCTGGAAGGAAGCGGTGACGCAATCGCGCCTGATTACAGTTCTTGAGGACGATGCCATCACCAACAAGTATTTTGAGGCGCAGGCCGGCGCACTGATCGAATCGCTGCCACCAGACTGGGACATCGTTCTCTGGGGATGGAACTTCGATTCACTTCTCCTCATCGACTTCCTGCCCGGCGTCTCGCCTTGTATGGGAGTGTTCTCCGAGCAAGACTTGAAGAAGAACGCCTCCACCTATCAGCAGCTCCACCTCAAACCACAAGGCTTCCGCCTGCAGCGGGCCTTTGGAACCTTGGGGTATTCCATCTCGCCCAGTGGAGCCGCGAAATTTGCGAATCATTGTCTTCCGATTCGCGAGATGGATGTGGTCTGTCCCGGCCTCAAACACGCTGTATCAAACTTCGGGATCGACGTCATGATGAACGCGCTGTACCCAGAGGTGAACGCCTTCGTCTCGTTTCCCCCTCTGGCCATCAGCAAGAACGAGAAATCCGTTTCAACCGTAAATGGATTGAAACAGGGCGCCACGGCGAAACAAGATGCGCAAACCGTAGTAGCCGCGCAGTAGATCGCAAGTTACGACAAATTTGGCTTTCATCGAAAGGCAAGTATGGAAAACAACATCCTATCCATGGCTCGCGAAGGTAGGCAAAACGGTACGCGGCTGCCTGGGAAATCTAAGAATCTCGTGATTGTTCGCGCCGGGGACAGTTCCCTGCATGAACACTGGCTCGCCGGTCCGAACGTGCGCGACTGGGATATTGTTGTCAACTACTTTGGAAATGACAAGGACCTTTACCGGATCGATGGAGTTGTGCGCATCGACAGCAAAGGACCAAAGTGGCCTGCCCTCCACGAACTGGTGCGTGACCTTGGTTCCGAACTACAGGTCTACGACTACGTCTGGTTCCCCGACGATGATCTGGCCACCGATAAACAGACGATAAACCGGATGTTCGCCCTCTGCGCCCAGCTCAGGCTGGAATTGGCTCAGCCCGCGCTCACCCTCGACAGCTACCTGAGCCACGGTATCACTCTCTTCAATTCTTCGTTCATCGTGCGCTTTACCAACTTCGTGGAGATCATGGCTCCAGTCTTCAGCCGCGACTTCCTCGTGAAGTGCGCCGGAACCTTTGGAGATAACCTCAGTGGCTACGGCCTAGACTCGCTGTGGCCGACATGGATCACGGAACCGCGAGCCATCGGCATCATCGATTCCTGCCTGATCAAGCACACGCGACCGGTCGGCGGCCCGAATTACAAGGCACTGCAGGCGGCCGGAACCAGCACCCACGAAGAATATCTGAATGTGCAGAAGAAGTACGGGCTGCCTCCGCTGAACACCGTTGTAACCGGCGGCATCGATAGCTACGGGCGCGAACTGATGCTCTCCGATGGCTATGGCGGCCAAATCGCCGAGTTGCTGCTCCGTGGCTACCTGCCCGGACTGGCAGACCGCTCGCAGTACATCATCGAGGCGCTGCGGCCGGTTCTGCAGTACTTGGCTCCGCCACAGAAAGCGGCCCCCGCCCCCTCACACCTCGGCTGCCAGGCAGTATTGGATGCCATCAAGATCAAGCGCGAGAAGTTTGAGGCCGCGAGGTCAACCGGCCTCGGGCTCGTCGCCGCACAGCTGATGAGTGCTGGAAACCACGCCGCGGCTACCATGATGCTCTCCTCAGCGCTCTCCGAAGGTGAAGCCGGCCCGCTCTGGAATGACTGGGCGACTATCGAGTACAGCTGCGGCAACGTAATTCGCGCAGAGCTGGGCTACCGCCGCGCCCTGAAATTGGACAGCTCATTCCGCCAGAGTGCCATCAACCTTTCTGCCCTTCTCCTCACGCAGGGTCGAGTCGATGAAGCTTTACCGGTGATTGCGCCCCACATTCCGGCCCTCGACACTACGGAAAAGCAAGCCATCCGCGATCTTATCGTCAAGGCCAACCAACAGCAAAACGCCGCTGCGCTGGATACCACTTCAGTGACTGCCAAGGTGTCTACTGCGTACATTGAGGCTTTCCGCACGGTCCTCGCTCTCATCCCCGATCTTGGATGCAGCCGTGCAGGCATGCCAATAGACGGCGTAGCGCTCCCCCTCATCCACTATGGATACTTTGTCAATGAGGGCAATGTGTTGCTGCAGCAACTTCCCGCCGACGTGCGGCAACAGACAATCGATGTGGCGAATTTGCGCCCGGCGATGGACCCACGCTTGACGCTGGTGGTCGCCCGCAGCCACATGTTCAACGGCAACTTTGCCCGCGCGGCTTCTCTCCTTCGTGCGGTGCAGAACTCCGCACCCAACGCTCCAGTTGTTGCCAGCATGATTGAAGAATGCAGGCAAGCCACCGAGGCCGCATCGCGTGCCGCCGCCCCTGCAACGCACTGCGCAAACTGGCGCGAGGCCGTGGCCCTGCTGCGGCAGGAACCGCTGGAGCGGCTGCGCGACCTGGAATATCTCGAACTTGAGTTCCTGCCCCGGCTCGGCTTGAACGGCGAGCTTCTCCATGAGTTCCCTTCGTTCCTCTACCCATACTGCGGTAGCGGCCTCAAGTCCTGGCAGTATCCCGGCCAGTTTGCACCCTACCTTCGCTGGCTCAGCGAGCAGAATATTGAGAGCTACCTTGAGATCGGCTGCAGGCACGGCGGCACCTTCATCGTCACTCTCGAATATTGCAACCGCTTCCATCCGATCAAACATGCGGCATGTGTCGATCTCATGGATTCGCCGATCCTGCGCGAGTACATGCAGACGCGCTCGTTTGACTATCGCGTCGAGAGCTCAACCTCCGCATCCTTCCTCAGTTTCTCGCAGAGCCGGATCTGGGACCTCGTCCTGATCGATGGCGACCACTCCCTGGAAGGCGTCAAAGCTGACTTCGAAGCGATCAAGAACAATGCGCGCCTCATCGCCCTGCACGATATTTGCAGCTCCGTTTGCCCAGGGGTTGAGCAGATGTGGAACGACATTAAGTCTTCAGCTCCCGGCGACCGCTTGGTGCAGTGGTGCCACCAGTATCCGGAGGTTACTTCGCTAACCGGAGGGAACCTCCTCGGTATTGGCGTCTACCAGAATGAGGCCTGCCAACTGTAGTCACTTGAATGCAACACGCTGGCAAAGAAGGAAACAGATGAAAATCGACGTACTTATCGTGGGAGCTGGTTTTGCAGGGGCTGTGGCAGCCCAACGCCTTGCAGAGGCCGGCCGGCACGTCCTACTCATTGATCGCCGCGATCACGTTGGAGGCAACGCCTTCGACGAGCATGATCGCCACGGTGTGCTGATCCACCGTTACGGCCCACACATTTTTCACACCAATTCGCTTCGCGTCTGGAACTACCTCTCACAGTTCACCGCGTGGCGCAAATACGAACACCGGGTGCTTGCCAAGATCGACGATCAACTTCTGCCTATCCCCATCAACCGCACCACGCTGAACCGTCTCTACGACCTCTCGCTCGATGAGGCTGGGGCGGCCACATTCCTGGAGCGGGTGCGTGAACCACGCGCAGAGATTCGCACGAGCGAAGATGTGGTTCTCGCCGCCGTCGGTCGCGACCTATGCGATAAGTTCTTTCGTGGCTATACCCGCAAGCAGTGGGGACGCGATCTCTCAGGACTTGGCCCCGGGGTTCTTGCCCGTATTCCAACGCGAACCAATTGCGATGACCGCTATTTTGGCGATACCTATCAGGCGATGCCGCTCGAAGGCTTCACGCGGATGTTCGAGCGTATCCTCGATCATCCTAATATCACCGTCGAACTCGGCCAGGATTTTGTGCGCTCGGACTCGCGCTATAGCCCGGCGCTTACCATCTACACCGGATCCATTGACAATTACTTTGACCACTGTCTGGGCCACCTGCCCTACCGTTCATTAGTTTTCGAGCACGAACATATCAGCCAAGAGTGGTATCAGCCTGCGGCCGTAGTGAATTATCCCAACGATTTCGACTTCACCCGCATTACTGAATTCAAGCACCTCACCGGGCAATCGCACTGCGGAACTTCCATCGTCCGTGAGTACCCGCAGTTTGACGGCGAAGCATACTATCCGATTCCCTGCCCCGAAAGCGCCGATATGTTTGCCCGCTACGAAGCGCTGGCACGCACCGAGCCTTCGGTAATCTTCCTAGGCCGTCTTGCACAGTTCCGCTACTACAACATGGATCAAGTGGCGGCCTCCGCGCTCACGGCTGTGGACCGAATCACCGGACGTAGCGAGGACAAGATGCCGCTCCTCACTCCAACGCAGAACACTGCAGCAGCCCCGCCAGCAATGACCAGCACTGGCTCAGCATGGCGGCAGCAGCCTGATACTCCCTGACATGGTAGGCGAAGGTTTCAACCGGAGGCAGTTGCGGCATCATGCGCAACCTCCAATCCAGATAGTGAACCACGGGCTGAAACGCACGGCCGTCTGCGCCAGCCGTGCACTGCAGCAGCGTCTTCTGTGTACGAATTAGCACGGGGACCAATTGATTGACGACGGTGCCAGACTCGCGATCGATACGCTTGCTGCTTTTCTCGCACTTGGCGGCTGCGACCGACATCTGTTGCAGAGTCTGCACAATCGGCTTGAGAGAATTCCGCAGGCCCTCCACCTGCCGGTTCAGCCCCGAGTGCGGCCCGTCGCATGCCGTAGGAAATTTTTCTTTGAGATACTCGATCGAAATATTGCCGCCGCCTCCGCAAAAGCGGTCGGCAAAAACATGGCGCAGAGTACGTGTAAACAGGTCCTCGATGCCGGAAACGTGCTCGTGCAAAGGCCAGTACGTAATGCCCCCAAGTGGGTCAGCCTCAGAAGGAAGAAAGCTAGTCTCCCATGCTTCCTGGCGGTGACGCGCGAGTTCAACTCGCAAACCAGCCTGGTCCACTAGCCCAAGACGATTGAGCGCGGCGGTCAGTACAAGGCTGGGCTCCAGCTGCGACATTGGTGCCCCCAGCCTTCCCTGCAAAATAAGATTGCCTGCCGACCACGGTGACGTTTCCGCAAAATAGACGCTCGAACCTGATAGGCTGAGCACCTTGGTTCCTGCGGCAGCAGCGATATGCACAGCCCCGGTATCCACGCTCACCAGCAGATCAGTCAACGATAGTAGCGTGGCCATTTCAGGGACAGGCATTTCCATGAAGCTGGGTAGCGGGCAGTGGCACAGCGCCTGCACTTGGGCGGCAAGGTCGCGCTCCGAGGGCGCGCCCACCAGAATCGGAACCAAGCCAGCGGTCGTCAGGTCCTCTGCCAAACGAGCAAAATTCTCCTGCGGCCAACGCCGGTGCGGTTCGCTCGCGCCTACATTCAGCGCTACCCTTCGCCCTGGGGGAGGCACAAACGAAAGCCCCTCAGATGTATTCACGAAAGGACGCGAGGTAGGCTGAGGCATAGTGCGATGCTTCGCGGAGCAGCGCAGCAGGTCGACGAGATTGAACCAATTCCGTTCGCGGAAGCCTAACTGCGCCACGCGGTACGTATGGGCCATGCCTTCGTAGAGGCACTCGCCGGTATCGCCGATGACGCCGCCTTCGCGCCGCTTGCAGGGAATGTGTCCGGTCAGCCAGCACCCCAGAGCCGAATGAGAGGTGTTGATAATCCTGTTGTACTGCGGTAAATCGAGACCCTTGAGGAATACCGACGCTTCCGCCGGCGTCTTTCCCACGGCAAAACCCGTGGCGATTTGATCATCAAGGAGTTTGGCGTCCGGTGCTACCGCACGAACTTGCGAAAGGCCGCCAAGGCCAGCAAGGGCATTTTCATTCGGGGTAACCAACAGGACGTCCGTGTCGCGGGAACGGGCCGCCAGATCCCGCAGGAGCGGCGTAGTCTGAATCACGTCACCAACACGCCCAAACTGAATTACCAGGGTACGCATCTAGTGCATCTTAGCACCGAAGGAAACGCGAGCCGGCTGCCTTGGCAAAGCGCATTCTGGCCTTGCGCGATACTTGGAAGCTAATTGTGGATTTCTGGTGGAATTTTGTCTTAATTCTTACAGGCAAAATGCCGATAGAGACCAGCGACTGAATGGGCGGGAATTGTCCATACTCAAAGGCTATGCGCTGAAAGGTCTTAATTTGATGATTACGGAAGACATCTCAAGAAAGATTGACGAGGTAAGTGACGGGATCTGGTCCTCAATGGTTGACCTTCCCGTGACGTTGTGTGAGACACCAGGACAACTCCTACACTTTAACGGGCGCGTTACGTCCAGCGTTCAGATTGTCGGATGCTGGCATGGTGCGGTGCGTCTCGACATGGGTTCTGACTTGGCTCGTCAAGCAACCGCATCTCTCCTTGGAGCAAGTCCTGAAGAGCTCTCGCACGACGACGTTCGCGACGCTGCCGGCGAGCTGGCCAATATGACTGCAGGTGGAATCAAGGAACTTCTTCCCCAACCTTGCCAGATGTCCCTTCCCACTGTCGTGATGGGTACTGATTATGAAGTAAGCGTGCCGCAGGGAGTGGTGTTGTACCGCTCTGTGTTCAATACGGCCTTTGGCAGCTTCAGCGTGACCATCATTCGAGGTGAAGAGGCCCAGGTGCCATCCGGACAACGCATGCATCACGAAAAGAACCCAGCTCCGCACGCCGAGCTAGGTTGAGCTCGTCTCAAGTTGGCTGCGTTTTAATCTAATTTCGGACCCAGCAGCGTCTGGAGGGTAACGCCGGCTTGCATAATCGATTCGATATGCCTGACCGCGTCCTCTGGCAACGAGGGTGTCCTCAGTGCGAGTTGACTCCAGACGAGAATTGACGTGAGCGCGTCACGCACTTGCGAGTCGATGGAATGCTGAGCAGAGGCTGCTCCGATTTCCTGCTCGCGATCGAACCGGCGCATTGCCAGCTGCACCTGCCGCACACAGCGCGGCACGCCGGTTATCGCAAGTTTTACGAAGATCGGAAGTTCATCGGTACAGCGATCAAGAAAATGGTCCGCATGAGTGGGATTCAGGTCTACCAAGCCTTCGTCCAGGACCACCGCATTGAAATGGCCGATTGCAACGGAGCTCAGCGCATCCTGGAAGGTGGTGACGACAGAAACAGGAACATTCAAAGACTCCTGTATCGCCATTTGGAGCTCGATGCGGCGCTCCGACGGTGAAATCAGTAATAATTGTTTAGCCTGATAGTTTGTATTCATTGAGCTTTCGATAAAGGGTTGTACGGCTGATTCCCAAGAGCTGCGCGGCCTTCTTCTTGTCTCCGCCGCTATCTTCAATGGCTCGAAGAACGCTGAGGCGCTCAACCCAGGCGAGCCTCGAATTCTGTGGCATATCTTCCGTCGGACGGCTCGACAAGTTGGCGCCTGTCTGGTGTGGGAGATCAGACAGAGTAATTGATGGTCCGGTGGCCAAGGTGAATGCCCGTTCGAGCACGGCCTCGAGCTCGGTCACGTTGCCTGGCCAATCGAGAGATGTCAGCGCCCGCAGTGCTTCAGCAGAGATACTCTTCTTCTTGCCGTGTTCGGTGGACATTTTACGCAAAAAGTGCTCGACGAACAGCGGGATATCGTCCCTTCGCTCTCGCAAAGCAGGCAGCCGCACGACGAAAACACTCAACCGGTAATAGAGATCCTGCCTGAACTTACCGGTTGCGACGGCCTTGGCCAAATCGCGGCTTGACGTGGCGATAATGCGGGCCCTCAAGGGCACCATCTTCGTGCTTCCGTAGGGCCGTACCGCCTTCTCCTGGAGTGCCCGCATAAGTTTGGTTTGAGCCTCAAGCGATAAATCTCCAACCTCGTTCAGGAACACAGTGCCACATTCGGCATTCGCAAGAAGTCCCTGCTTGTGAACTACGGCCCCCGGGAAGGAACCCTTCACGTGTCCGAAAAGTTCGCTTTCGAGCAATTCAGGCATGAGCGAACAGCAATCGATGGAAATGAAAGGGTGCCCGTCATCCTTTGTCGCAAGGTGAATAGATTTTGCCAGTAGCTCCTTGGAGGTTCCGTTTTCTCCCAGAAGCAATACAGGGCTAGAACTGTTTGCGGCTCGCATGACAATTCGATAAGCCTGCTGCATCTCCGAGGATCTCCCGAGCAGGAGCGAAAACCCGCCAATCTTGTCCAATTCCTGCCGCAGGCGGTCGGCTTTGCTGTTCAATGCAAGCTGGCTGGTGATTCGCGCCAGTATCTCCCGCAAATCGTTCAGCTTAAACGGCTTTCTGATGAAGTCACATGCCCCGCGTTTCATCGCATCGACGGCGCTTTCAATCGATCCGTAGCCCGACATAATAATGACGAACACGTCTGGATTGACGCTGCGGAGGGCGTCTAGAAACTCCAAGCCGTTCATGCCTGGCATTCGGAGATCGGTCAGTACAATGTCAACCGGCACGCGCTCCAACACCGCCAGCCCTTCGCTCGCGGAAGCGGCGGACATTGTGGTGATGCCCATGGTTTTTGCAATTGCCTCACACGCATCCCGAATTGCCCGCTCATCGTCCACGATGAGGAGGGTAACCGATCCACCGGAGATGGAGTCCCCGATAGCCACTTCCCGATTCATAAACATCTCCAAAATATAGCTCTTGCGGTCGGACAGCTTCCGCCACCCCACGGCATGCGATGTATTAAATTATGCAGCATCCGAGGCTCTAAGAGAACACCTCAATTAGCTTAGATGAGCGACCTGGGGGCTGAGCCTTGCACGAGAGGAGAGAAGGATGATCTGGCAGGGCACGAAAATCAGGCTTCCACGCTCAAAAGCGCGAGAGCCGGCCATCAGGGGGTGACAATGAAGTACCCTATCTATCGGCTAAAATAAGGCATTTGCGCGGGTGACATGGAGAGTTTTTGCGATGAAACTGGACAAAGCTGCTTCCGAACAGAGCTCTCTGGGTGCTGGTTGGACGCGCCAGGTTCAGCCTCAAAAACGACATTGCGACCCGGAGGAAGCACAGCCCGGGATGGCAAATAACGATACTCGGCGTTGAGTTTGGAGTTGATAATGGCTTCTCTCGAACTTTCAATGATCGTCAAGAATGGGGCGGCCACCTTAGCTCGCTGTCTTGAAAGCGTGCGCCCCATCGTGGACGAGATCGTGATCGCTGACACCGGTTCGACGGACGCTACCGCTCAGATTGCGCACAGCTACGGAGCGCGGGTGATCAATGTTCCCTGGGAGGACGACTTCTCTAAGGCCCGCAACGCAGCGCTACAACATGGACGTTGCGACTGGGTGCTGTTTCTGGATGACGACGAACTGCTGGACGCGGAGGCGGCGGCAAGAATCGCCCCACTACTCTCAAATCCACAGGCGCTGGGTTATGACGTTCGCATCTGGAATTACGTACAGACGCTGACAAACCGCATGCTGAACTCGGCCGCCTGCCCGAATCCCCATCGCATCATTGCCGCAGAGAAATTTCCCGCCTACGTGGAGCATGTAAATGTGCGACTGTTCAGGCGACATCCGCAGATATTCTTCGAAGGACGCGTCCACGAAGGAGTTGCCGACCGGATGAAGCGCATGGGGCTCAATGTGGCGGCGGCAGACTTCATCATCCATCACCTTGGTATCGCCGAGGATTGCGCCGAACAACGCACGCGCAAGATGGAGTACTACCGGCAGTTAGGACAAAAAAAGCTGTGCGACGCGCCGGATGATTTTCGTGCTCATTGCGAAATGGGATTGGGAGAGCTGGAGCACTTCCACAGCCCAGGCAGCGCTCTACCGCACTTTATCCGGGCCATTGAGCTGAAGCCGGACTCGCCAATGCTTTGGACCTACGCCGGGATTTGCCAAATCCGGTTGGGGAAGTTGCAGGAGGGCCTGGCCACATTGCAAAGAGCGGAACAACTTGGCGGGAGCGGCGCCGTGCACCTGGAAGCTATGGGCGATGCACAGTATCACCTTGAAAACTTTCAGGATGCAAAACGGAACTATGAAGCGGCAAGCGCTGCCGGGAGCCAATCGAGCGTACTGCAGAGCAAATTGGGGGTTTGCGAAGTGCGGCTAGGTTTCGCAGAGCTTGGGCTGAGGCGGATACAAGACGCGGTTGACCGCGAACCGGAGTTCGGTGAACTTTATGACATCCTTATGGCGGCAGCGCTATTTGCGGGAAATCGCACTTTGGCGGCCGAGACGGCTGAGCATCGACTTAGTGTTGGACCGCCGTCGCCGGAAAGGTTTTTGCTGACAGCCGGCGTTCGCGCTCAACTTGGAGAATGGAAAAGAGTGGCGGAAATACTGCGCGACGGCTGCGCACGGTTTCCAGAGGATACGAAATTGCGCTCAGCCATGGCCGAAGTAAATCAGCGGTCGGCGACAGGACAGTAGGCGAGGCTGCCCAAGTCCGTGCCTCACGCCCGAATCGCCTTCACAGGATATTAACGACGAGTTGAGAAGCCGTGGTTCTAAAAAAATCGCGCGGTACCAAAATAGTTACTGAAGAAAATTTCCCAGCCTGCCGATATACGGAAGTCAGTTCCGACGCGGATGGGAAACCATGGCTCATAGGATTCTGTTGATCGATGATGACGAAGCGGTCCTGGAAGTGTTTCAGATGCTCTTGACGGCCCGCAACTATCTCGTTGACTGTGCCCGAGACCTGCACGAAGCCAAAACACAATTCGAGCAGAACGAGTATGCCGCGGTGATTGCCGACCTGAGTCTGGCACATGGTGAGCCAGAGGGATTGGAGGTACTGCGGTACGTATCCGAGTATCCGCTAAGACCTAGAATCGTGGTTTGCTCCGGGTATGCGACGACTGACGTCAGGGACAGAGTTCTAAGCAAGGGAGCCGATGTATTTCTCGCGAAGCCCTTTGTCTTTAAACGTCTTCTCGAGGAACTCGACCGCCTGTTGAGCGACACCGGAGCACAGCGAGTTCTCCAATCATCCAATAGCATTGGTGCACTCGCGCAGCAAGTGATCGATGCTGGGACAGCACAGCTTGCCCCATTGTCTTGATTCCTTTTTGACGCCGGCATTGCGTTGGTGGAAAGCACGTTCCCCTTTGGGGGAAGGGCCCATCTGGCGTTGCGGCGGGAATTAATGCTCATAAACCGGCTCCTCCAGAAATTCCTCCGGGAACGTTGCCTTTCTTCTAAACCGCTTCGCTCGCAATTTCTGATTTTTCGGGTTGAGGAAGCTCGGGATAAGTGCCGATGTATGTCTAACTTTGAAAGCGCTGTCGGGAGGGCGTAATGCTATCAGAATCAACTATCGCACCGAAAACCAGTCCAATCCCTAACGGAGTACGAGCTGGCAAGTACCTGGTGTTTCATCTTGGCCGCGAACACTTTGGCATCCAGGTTCTTAAAGTGCGCGAAATTATGGGGCTCCAGGACATCACGGCCGTTCCACACACGCCGGTCTTTGTAAAAGGGGTATTCAATCTCCGAGGCAAGGTGATTCCAGTCATTGATCTCCGGCTTCGTTTTCAGATGGCGGAAATTGAGTACTCGCCACGTACATGCATCATCGTGGTCTCCCTGGCGGGGACGGACGAGCCTGTCCCGATGGGGCTGATTGTGGACGGAGTCGCCGAAGTCATAAATATTTCAGAAAACGATACCGAAGCGGCTCCGGCCTTCGGAAACGAGTTGGATACCTCCTATCTGCTCGGGATAGCAAAGATTCGCGGGGAAGTGAGATTGTTGCTCGACATTGATCGTGCGCTCAATGTCGCCCAGTTTGAAGCGTTGTCGAGACTCAGCAATGGCGCGCCTTCGCAGGTGATGTAGCAAACTGTCAAGTTTGCATAACGCGATCTGTCTGCAAATGAAATCGTGTTTGAGTGGGGGAAAATGGCACAGAGCATCAAGAACGAATCTTTGGCATGCGAACTGCAACAACTCCTAGATGAGTTGGCAGCGAGATCGATGTCCGATCTCCAAGTGGGCGATGCCGAGGCGCAATCAATCCGCGAACGTTTCGTCATTCTCACTTGCCTAGCCGACGAAGGCGGCCTGCATGAAGCAGCGGTTCTCGGGGAGTCGCTGGAGAAGAAATTAGCGGGCTGCGATGCGGCACGCTTTCTGCCCTGCCTGCGCGACGCCGTGACTCAGATGCAGGAGCGAATGGAAGTCGCGCCGAGCGAACCAGAGACACCCGCAGAGGTCGTTGGCGACCCTGAGCTGATCGCGGACTTCATCGTCGAATCACATGAGCATCTGGTAGCTTCCGAAGCGATGGCGTTGGCGCTTGAGAAGGATCCAGAAAATCTAGAGTCAATCAACGCGCTCTTCCGCGCTTTTCATTCCATCAAAGGGCTGGCGGCGTTCCTTGAATTCGACCGCGTGTACCGCTTCTCACACGAGGTGGAAACACTGCTGGATTACGCACGTAATCGTGAACTGGTGGTAACTCCGGCGATCATCGACATCCTCCTTGCGGCAGCAGATTTTCTGTCGCAATGTTTGGACGCGATCCAGGCGGGAAAGCTCGCGGCCGTTCCGCCGACAGAACAGCCACTTGTGGAACGAATTCGAAAGACGATCGAGCAGTGTGCGAAGCCCGCGGCCGACAGTGCAATTGAAATTCAACCTGCTTCACAGCCCGAAACGGCTCAGGCCAAAACTGTGATCGAGGTTGCACGTCCGGTTGAGGAGACTACCCCACAGGAAGAAGTGCGTGCGGCAAATCCCGCTCCCGTCGATCCTCCGAAAGCGCAGATCGACCCCCCGGAAGCACAAAGCCAGGCGAAGGCTTCCGCAGACAACTCGTCGGAGGCGAGCAAGGCACAGGCTTCGGGACAATACTCGATTCGCGTTGAGACCTCAAAACTCGACTACCTGATGGACATGGTGGGCGAGTTGGTGATCGCAGAGTCATTAGTCCGCACCGAGATTGAAGGTTCCCAAACGAACTCGATGCTCTTACGCAATATTGCACAGCTGACGCAGATTACCGGCGAGGTGCAGCGCACTACCTTCCGAATGCGCATGATTCCGATTGGCCAGCTGCTGAGAAGGACCGCAAGGATTGTACGCGATCTTTCCAGGAAGTTTGCTAAGCCGGTGGAAGTGGAATTCGAAGGCGAAGAGACGGAAGTGGACAAGACGATTGCAGAAGAGTTGGCAGACCCGCTCATGCATATTGTCCGCAATGCGCTCGACCATGGAATTGAAACTGCCGAAGATCGTGCAGCGGCGGGAAAACCTCCGGTAGCAAAGATCTGTCTTTCAGCATCGCACGATGGCAGCCAAATTGTCGTTGAGGTCAGTGACGATGGAAAAGGACTCGACAGGGAAAAGATTCTAAGGAAAGCACGTGAGAGAAATCTGGTGACCGACGCGCAGCTTTCCGACGCGGAAGTCGTCGAGCTGATCTTCAAGCCAGGATTCTCAACAGCAGATGCAGTGACAACAGTTTCTGGCCGCGGCGTAGGGATGGACGTGGTCCGCAGGCAGGTGGAGAAACTCCGCGGACGCGTAGACGTGGAGTCCAAACCCGGATGCGGCACCAAGTTTACGATTCGCCTGCCTCTTACGCGTGCAATTATTGACGGCCTTGTTGTGAAGGTTGGAGCTTCGCGCTACGTGATCCCGATGGGCTGCGTTCGCGAGATCTTTCGTCCTGCCGAATCTGCCGTCTCGACGGTTCAATCAAAAGGCGAGCTTGTTTTGCTGCATGACCGCCTGCACCCGATTTTGCGTCTGCACCGCGAGTTTTCGATTCCAACAGACATCGTTCATCCCTGGGAAGCGGTTCTGATAGTTGCTGAGTCCGAGGGGCGCAGGTTCTGCCTTATGGTCGACGAGTTGATCGGGAAACAGGAAGTGGTGGTCAAGAGTCTTGGACAGTTCCTTATGAGTACGCGCGGCGTCTCCGGAGGAACGATTCTGGGAGACGGTCGAGTCGGACTGATATTGGACGTTCAGCAGATGGAGGTGCGAGCGTGACGAGCGAAGCTGTGCGGCGAAGGCTTGCGCCCGAATTGGAGATGATCCAGAAGCTCGCGTTCTCGACCTTCGGATTGGACCTTCGTAGCGGGAAAGAAGAGCTAATCATGGCCCGCATTGGAAAAGTAATGCGGAAGCAAAATCTCGGCTCATTCAAGGAATACTACACCTACGTGGTTGCCGATCGATCGGGTACCGCACTCACCGAGATGATTGACGCTCTGACTACGAACTATACGAGTTTTTTTCGCGAAAACGCTCACTTCGAGCTTCTGAATAAGACAATCCTTCCTTCTTTAAAGAAGGACAATGTGAAAATCTGGAGCGCCGCCTGCTCAAGCGGGGAAGAGCCTTATACCATCGCATTCTGCCTGTACGACGCAGGATTCAACCCTGGGTCGGCGCAGGTACTTGCAACCGACATTTCGCAGAAGGTTTTGATCGAAGCCAAAGCCGCGATTTACAAGCAGGAAGATTTGAAGTCGATGCCGGTGGAACAAAGGCAGCGCTACTTCCTGGCCGGGGTCGGAGAAAAGGCCGGATGGTTCAAAGTGAAGCCGGGAATTCGGAGCTTTGTGCACTTCTCCACCCAGAACCTGATTGATCCTCTGAATATCAAGGGACCCTTTGACGTGATTTTTTGCCGCAACGTAATGATCTATTTCAACAAGGCAACACAGCAGGAAGTTATTCGCAGCCTGCAGCAGAAATTGGCGCCAGGCGGCTACCTTCTCATCGGCCACTCCGAAACCTTAAACGGCGTGCAACACTGTCTGCAATATGTGAGTCCAGCCGTTTATCGATCCAAAGCTTTATAGGGTGGGGTTATGTCAATGCTTGTAGTTGGGATGGGCGATGGCAAGGTAACGAACAACCGCGAAGACGTGCTTACCACGTATGCGCTGGGTTCCTGCATTGCGGTCATGACACATGATGCTTCGGCCGGGGTCGGCGGTCTTCTGCATCTGATGCTGCCAGATTCAAAGCTGGATGCAAACAAGGCTACCCAGCGGCCATGGATGTTTGCCGATAGCGGGCTGCGCGAGTTGCTCACCGCTGTGCAACGGCTTGGCGGTGACTTGAGGAGGACCAATATCTGGCTAGCGGGAGGAGCGCAGGTACTCGCCAACGCGGATGTATTCAACATTGGAAAACGGAACTGTCAGGCTGTCCGCAAGTTGCTTTGGCAGAATGGGCTGATTGTTCGCGGTGAGGACGTAGGCGGAACAAAGAGTCGCACTGTACGCCTGGACGTCGCAACTGGAAAACCCTGGATCAAGACAGGCAGTACAAACGGTGTTGCAAACGACGGAGACCTTCAATGGCGCTTAATGTGCTGATCGTGGACGACTCACCGATGATGCGCAATCTGGTCGGCAGAGTTCTCAATCTTTCCGGGCTCGAAGTCGGCACCCGGCTGGACGCCGGTAACGGGGTCGAGGCTTTGCAAGTAATGCATGAGCATAATGTCGATCTGGTATTCGTCGATATCAACATGCCAGTCATGAATGGGGAAGACTTGGTACGGGAAATGGGGCGCAAGGAGGATCTGCGAAGTTTGCCGGTCGTCGTCATCTCAACCGACGGAACGCTTCACAGAATTGAACGGATGAAGGACCTGGGTGTCTTCGGCTATTTGCAAAAGCCGTTTCGCCCGGAAGAACTGCGTGATGAAGTTGAGCGAGTGATGCAGATGCGGCGGATTCCGGCGCAACAGATCCAAGCTGCCGTCGTGGACGCCGCAACTCGAGTTCTGGAAACAATGTGTTTTTCCTGCGTCCTGAACACCACCCACACAGAGCTGGATACTCAGAGCACTCCACTGGGAGTAGCCGTTAGCTTTTCTGGATTGCTGACGGGCAGCTTGCAATTGTGGGCATCGCCGCAGCTTGCGTCATCCCTGGCAATGAACTTTTTGGGAAATGAGAGCAGCGCCAGCACCTCTGGTGCAGACAAGTCAATGTTGAACGAGTTGGCCAATATGATTTGCGGAGCAACGCTGACGGAACTCTATCCCGAGGGAGACTTCCAGCTGGAAAGCCCAGTTCCGGTCTCCAGAGCACCGGAGAGGTCTGTGGGCGGGCTGCAGATTGACTCGGACGATGGGAGCATGTGGGTCTTCTTTGAGGTGGGGCAAAACAAATGGAAAGCAGAACAAAAATCCGAGTGCTGATCGTCGACGACTCGGCGATTGTCAGGAAAATTCTATCGGAGAGTCTGGCATCCGAAGCCGACATCGAGGTGGTGGGGACAGCCCCTGACCCATTCGTGGCGGCGAACAAAATGCAGACTCTGTCGCCTCACGTGCTCACGCTCGATATAGAAATGC
This sequence comes from uncultured Acidobacteriaceae bacterium, assembly GCA_964559875.1. Taxonomy (GTDB): domain Bacteria; phylum Acidobacteriota; class Terriglobia; order Terriglobales; family Acidobacteriaceae; genus TOLSYN. Next base: position 59,457 of record CAZLJQ010000020.1, on the reverse strand, counting down.
CTGGAATGGACGGACTCACGTTCCTGAAGAAAGTCATGAAGCATCGGCCGATGCCAGTAATCATTGTGAGTTCGCTAGCACAACGGTCCTGTGCCGCCGCACTGGAAGCAATGAGGCTGGGCGCGGTGGACGTGGTGGCGAAGCCAGGTGGTCCGTTTTCTGTCGGCGACCTCAAGTCATCCTTAGCCGCGAAAGTGCGGGCTGCAGCCGCTGCGCGAATCGTCCCCGAAGCGCCTTTGGCGAAACAAACCGTTGCAGCCGTCCCGAAGTATTCCGACAGGCGGCTGATTGCAATCGGGGCCTCTACCGGCGGAACCGAAGCGATTCGCGCCATCCTGGAGATCTTGCCGGCACATTCGCCGGGTATTGTGATTGCGCAGCACATTCCGGCTGGATTTTCGGTGGCGTTTGCGGATCGGTTGGCAAAGCTCTGCAAGGTACGTGTTCGCGAAGCACGGGATGGCGACAATGTAGAAAACGGCCTCGCACTGATTGCACCTGGAGACCGCCACATGACGGTTAGAAAGCAAGGCGGTGGTTATCGGGTCGTTGTGCAGAATGGCCCCAAAGTCTGCTATCAGCGTCCGTCTGTCGATGTTCTTTTCAATTCGGTGGCCGAGAGCGCAGAGGGGTGCGCCGTTGCCGCCCTACTAACCGGGATGGGAGCCGATGGTGCTCGCGGACTGCTTCAGATCCGGAATAATCGGGGCGCTACCATCGCTCAAGATGAAGCATCATGCGTGGTGTTTGGAATGCCGCGAGAAGCAATCCGGATGAACGCGGCCCAGCAAGTAGTTCCACTACAAGGGATTGCGCAGGCGCTACTCAACGCGTCGTCTAGAAATTCAGTGCCTAACAACATAGAAGCGATCAAAGGAGTATAACGTGTACAACATTCTGATTGTCGATGACTCGTCTACTATCCGCAAGATCATTATCCGATGCATCACTCACACTCAACTTGCGGTGGGCACGCTGTTTGAGGCAGCTGACGGGGAAGAGGCACTGAACATTCTTAAACAGCAGTCGATTCATCTTGTCCTTACGGATATCAACATGCCGAAGATGAATGGGCTGGAGCTGCTGTCGAGGCTTAAGTCTGAGGACAAGTGGAAAGATGTGCCAGTTCTGCTGATCACGACCGAGGGCCGCGTGGACACCGTCTTGGAAGCCGCCAACAAAGGGGCTGCGGGATATGTGAAAAAGCCGTTTACGGCCGGGGACATTCAGGCCAAGATCGAACCTTTGTTAGCCGCATCGCCAGCCTAGCGCGAGTCGGGATGCTTGCCGGAAGGCGGGGAACGTTGAGCGTAATAGGCGTCTACGCCGATGGCGCACTTAATCCCCGCCGCCGCCCCAGCCCCTGCTTCGCTAAAGGTTGGATCAGGACCGACCTTCTCATCAATGGGGGTTCTGTAGTGCAATCTTCGCGCCGGGCACACTCTGAATGGCTGGCGAACTCTTCTTCATTCCTATGACAACCAGATCGATCCTCCGGTTTGCCCTTCGTCCCTCTTCGGTATCATTACTCATAATAGGGCGGTACTGCGCGTAGCCTGCCACCGAAACGTCGCTGGGGTCGAATCCATAATCACGCACAAGCATGGTGACAACCTCGGTTGCGCGCGCCGTCGAAAGTTCCCAGTTGGACTTGAATTGCGCGGTGTGAATGGGAACATTGTCGGTATGTCCTTCCACTCTGATCTCGAAATCTTTTTGCTCCAGGATCTTTGCCAGGCGGGTAATCGTTGGCTGTGCCGCGGGCAAAAGCGTCGCGTCTCCACTATCGAAGAATCCAATCTCGCGTAGGCTGACGACCAGACCATCGGGACCAATTCTCATCTGAACTTGCTTCTTCTTGATTTCGTCTCCGAGAGCTACTTCCAGCTGCTTCCTCAAAGCCTCGGTATCCACGTCAGTGCCTCTGGAAGGAGTGGAGACGGCGAAGCCAAGCTGTGCCGCCGCGGAACCGGGTGCGGAAACCACGGCGGGGGCTCCATTGGCAATGGAGAACTGCGGAGCGCCTGCCCCCTGAACGACGATGATTTCCTTGGGCATGTTTCCTGAGCCAGTTCCAGTGAAGACCCCGAGTTCCTGAAAGGCTCCCTTAATGGCGGCGGCCACCTGGGCGACCTTCCTGTTATCTACTTGTGCGGTCGCGTAAAGGACAACGAAAAATGCGAACAAGAGCGTAATAAAGTCCGCATAGGAGACCAACCAGCGGTCATGAGTGCTATGCTCCTGCTCTGCTCTTCGCCTCTGTCGTCTGCGCCTCACACGCGCACCGCTTCTTCGTTAAGCGCGGCTTCCTTACCGTTGGCCGCGTCGGCCGGTTTTTCAGGACGAAGCAGGCCGCGCAGTTTTGTTTCAAGCATACGCGGATTCATTCCCTCCAGGATGGAGACCACACCCTCAAGAATCAGCTCGCGCACGAGTTGTTCTTCGCGAATACGTATCTTAAGTTTTCCTGCAGAGGGAAGAAAGAAGAGGTTGGCCAGGCCAACGCCGTAGATGGTGGCTACAAAGGCGACGGCGATCCCGCGGCCAACTTCGTCGATGTTCTGCAGGTGTTGCATCACTTGAATGAGCCCAAGCACCGCTCCGATGATTCCGACCGTCGGAGCAAAGCCTCCGGCGGCCTCAAATACGCGTGGAACCTGCTCGTCCCGTTCAGCCGTGCTATCCAACTCAGCCTCCAGCATGGCGCGAAGATCGTCGGGGTTGGTGCCGTCGACGGCGAGGGTCAGCGCTCTTCTCATAAAAAGATCTCTTACCTGGCCAAGATCAGAATCCAGCGATACGATTCCGCTTTTTCGCGCTTTCTGTGCGTGAATCACCAATTCTTGAATGACCTGAAAAGAGTCGGACGTGCTTTCAAAGAAGATGGTTCTCAGCCTCCGCACCGCCTGCCCCATTATCTCCATGGGAAACTGCACCATGACAGCGCCGAGGGTTCCGCCTATCACAATCATCCCGGCCGTTGGTTGAATTACTTGGGAAATTCTGCCACCTTCGAACAGCAGGCCCGCAAGAATTCCACCGAGAGCTATCAGGAGTCCTATGAATGTGCTCTTATCCATCTATCTATCCTCGGAGGACTTGCACAACTCAGATGTCATAAATCGAGAACATAGGAGAGAATGCGGGCTTCCGGAGCCCAGCATCTCGGCGGAGAGGATCGTGCGTCGGAAGCTAACTATGCGTGAGATTACCTCTTCTGTGCTCTCGCGAACTACGACCTTATCTCCTGTAAGGAGCGTGATCACAGTATCCGGTGAATTCTCGATCAGCTTGATTAGGTCCGAGTTGACTGCCATGGACAAGCCGTTGAGACGGGTCAGCATGATCACTTTATAGATCCAGTACCAAGAGTATTGGCAGAGCTATGGTTTGGCATCATCGGCATTTTCCTGAAAAACTTTAGAACAATTTTCACAGTTCTTTACCTGAGAAGTGGCGAATAACGGATGGCAAGAAAATTGCTATCTCACAGGAAAAAGTTGAAGGAATTCGGAAAAGGGCCGATAGATAGGCTCGTCCACAAGGACCCGCAAAACGAATCGCAGATTAGAACGCGGCTCGACAACTTAGCGGAATGCACCGAAAAGGAGCCTCAAAGCAATGTCACTGAGCATTCTGAACAACATCTCTTCGTTAGAAACTCAGAACCAGATGTCCACCACCAACACGTCGCTGCAGAATGTTTTGTTGCAGCTGTCAACCGGTTCCCGGCTCAATTCCGGATCAGACGATCCGGCGGGTCTCGCAATCGCTAATGGACTCCAGGCCAATACTGCCGCTCTTACGCAGTCAGCGATGAACGCAAGTGATGGCGTGGGCAAACTACAGGTAGCTGACGGCGCACTATCTCAAGTCACTACGTTGTTGAATACCGCGATCACCCTGGCTACCGAAGCTTCCAACGGCACCGTGAGCAGCGCGCAGCAAGCCTCGATGGATAACGAGTTCACGTCAATCAAAGCTGAAATAACTCGTATCGGCGGCAGCACAACCTATAACGGCGCCGCGGTATTTTCCGGTACGGCATCTTCCGTGTTCATCAGCGACGGCACGTCGGCTGGCAGCAGCACGATCGATGCAACCGTGGGCACACTCTCGGCTTCAAGCATCGGGTTCAGTTCGGCCTCGCCGACCAACCTCGCTTCTGATAGCCTGACTTCCGTCTCCAGTGCAATGTCGGCGTTGACCGACATCACGACCGCAATTGCAAACGTCGCCGGCGACCGGGCACAGGTGGGCGCGGACATGAACCGCCTCCAGAGCGCGACGAACGTGGTCAACACCCAGGTACAGAACTTAACCAATGCCTTTGACAACATTAGCTCCGCCAACATCGCACAGGATGTTTCGCTAATGTCGCAGTACAACATTCTGCAGTCGACCGGCATGGCTGCGCTGCAACAGTCCAACCAATCGCAACAGTCCATACTGAAGCTGCTTCAGTAGCGCATCTCAAATGAGTACGCCCTGGCGGAGTCAACTCCACCAGGGCGTTTTCGATGTACTTCCCCACACAATACAGTTTGTCCCTCAAATGCTCACTTGACTTATGTTAAGCGTTTTGGCTGCATGAAATGCGGAAACTCTTAAAGTTTGGGTAACGAATGCCGATAGATCATCCCACCACAACTGGACTTCCCGCCACTAGCGTATCTAATCGCATAGTAAAGCAGGCGGAAGCAAAAGGAGCTTTTCCTATATGTCAATGAGCATCTTGAACAACATCCCTGGTATTGAGGCGCAGAATCAACTCAATACGACATCGGCGAACTTGACGAACACGTTGGAGCAGTTGTCTTCGGGTTCGCGACTCAACTCGGGTGCAGACGATCCCGCAGGCCTGGCAATCGCCAATGGCTTGACTGCCAACACCACGGCGCTCACGCAGTCAGCGCAGAATGCCACCGATGGCGTGGGCATGCTGCAGGTTGCTGACGGTGCTCTCTCGCAGGTTACGAGTTTGCTGAACACTGCGGTCACGCTGGCTACTGAAGCCGCCAACGGTACCGTTAGCAGCGCGCAGCAGGCCTCCATGGACAACGAGTTCACGGCAATCAAAGCTGAAATCACGCGTATCGGCGGCAGCACCACCTACAACGGATCCAAAGTGTTTTCTGGAAACACGACCAGCGTATTCATCAGTGACGGAACCTCCGCAGGCGCCAGTACGATCGATGCCTCTGTGGGTACGCTTTCGGCTTCCAGCATTGGCTTCAGCGCATCTTCGCCAACCAACCTCTCCACTGACAGCCTGACTTCAGTGGCTGCTGCAACTTCGGCACTGACCGACATCACCACCGCAATCGCTAATGTTGCGAATGACCGTGGCAAGATCGGCGCCGACGTCAACCGTCTACAGAGCGCCACCAACGTTGTTAATACTCAGGTACAGAATCTGACAAGCGCTGAAAGCAGCATTAGTTCGGCCAACATTGCTCAGGATGTGGCGACGATGAGTCAGGACAACATCCTGCAATCGACCGGCATGGCCGCGCTGCAGCAGTCCAACCAGATGCAACAGTCGATTTTGAAATTGCTTCAGTAGTTCGAAGTGAATTCAGTAATGCCGGCCTGGCAGATCGCCACTTCTGCCGGGCCGGGTAAATGACAGGGAGGAGAGCTGAAATGTCGAGCAGTACGGGAATCAACCTAAACGGCATAAACCTTCTGAATGGACAGGGCATCGATGTCTCCTCGATTGTCAGTCAAATGGTGACGGCGGCTAGCGTGCCAGAAACTCAGTGGCAGTCACAGCAGTCGTCGATCCAAGGGCAGATTTCTGATCTGAACGTTTTACAGTCAAGTACCACAACCCTGGAAAATGACCTTGCTGCACTACAGGATCCGGTTGGATCCGTGACATCCAGAAGTGTCACCTCCTCCGACAGTAGCTTGGTGAGTGCAAGTGCTTCGGCGGGAAGTGCAATTGGTAACCATACTGTCGTGGTCAACAGCCTGGCCACTACTTCTTCTTATTACACCGGGGAGGTTGCCAGCGCGACGACTACACTTGCGTCCGGGACCTTTGATCTAAGCGTCGGCGGTGGTACGGCCAACACGATCACAATCGACAGCAGCGACAATACTCTGACCGGGCTAGCCTCGGCGATCAACAACCAGAACCTGGGCGTGACCGCGAGTGTAGTAACGGACGCAAACGGGGCGCGTCTGGCGCTGGTGAGCCAAAGCTCAGGCGCAGCAGGTGATCTTAGCGTCACGAACGCATCGAGCGGACTGTCTTTTGGTTTCACCAAGGCGGCAACCGGGACCAACGCTTCGCTGGCAGTGGATGGAGTTCCGGTTAGCAGTGCTAGTAATACCGTCACCGGTGCACTGACCGGATTGACACTGAACCTGAATGGCGCCGCCCCGAACACCACAGTGAATATTTCGGTCGCACCGGATACGTCAGCTGTGACCAACGCCGTCACCAGCTTTGTGAACGACTACAACACGCTGATTGGACAGGTCAATACAGAGTACGCGTTCGACACAAGCACAAATTCCGGAGGCCCGCTGCAGGGTGACAGCACGGTTGAAATGCTGCAGAGTACCCTGCTGGGCTCAGGGGGGTACACGGCAGGCGGAAGCTCAGCCGTCAATACATTGGCGGACCTGGGCATCACGATGAACGACGACGGCACGCTCACCCTGAATTCTTCTACGCTTAACAATGCCATTTCAAACAACTACAGTGCCGTCCAAACATTTCTCCAGGGCGATGGAACAGGGACCAACGGGTTTGCCAGTCAGTTCGCAACGCAACTGGGCAACCTGACTAATCCTGTTGAGGGAGCATTCTCGGTTGATCTGAGTGGATATAACGCCACAGTGTCCAGCTTGCAAGATCAGATCAACGATTTCCAGACCTATATCACTGCTCAACAAACGATGTGGACAGCGCAATACGATCAGATGAACGTCACATTGCAGGAACTGCCAGAGCAACAGGAAGCGATTCAGGCGGAACTTGGCAACTCAAATTACGCCAATACAAATAATGGGTAACAAGCGGAAAAGAACAAAACTGAATCACGGAGGATTTGGACATTGAGCAGCTGGAGAGAATCAGAATTGCAATATCGGCGGGCTGCATTGCACGATGTGTCGCCAGTAGGGGCTGTTCTACTTCTTTACGATCAGTTAGTAAAAGATCTGCGCAAAGCTCAGACGGCCATGCGTGAAGTCCGTCACGAAGCCTGTGCTGCTGAATTGAAACATAGTTTGCTGATCATTCAGCAGCTTGAAGGGTCCTTAAACAGGGACACAGGTGAGGCGTTTGTACCTTGGCTACTGCGCTTTTACACTCTGCTTCGGATGAACATTATCAACGCCCAGGTGAAACGCTCTCCTGAGCAACTGGATGAACAGATTTCCCTGATTCTCGACGTACGCTCTGCCTGGCAGGAAGTGGAGCGTAGGAATACCTCCGCGGCTGCCCATGTGGCGACCGCTTCTCCAGCCGCAAGTCCCGCGTCTCGCGGCTACGGGGAAGAAGAGTACGTCCACACTAACTGGTCAGCCTAATCCGGTTTGTGTGTCAGGAGAGACATTGGAATCGAAAGATCAAACAGCCCGCCTCGCGCGGGCTGTCCTGTTTACCGCCGCTGTTACTGAAGCGTGTGGGGAGATCTGCGTAAGCGCGATCGTCGGCGCTCAAGCTTCCCAGACGAAAGCGTCAAAGGTGTGGAGTTGCTGGAAGCCGAGTCGGCGGTACAAGGCAACGGCGCGGTGGTTCTCTTCAGTGACGGTCAGCGAGAGCTCAGTGAAGCGGCGGGCGGCCAGGTCGGCATAGCAGTAGTGAAGAAGTTGCTCGCCTATACCATGGCTACGGTATTCAGGGAGTGTGCAGATCTGGGTAATGTGGCCAATGTCGTGGCGAAGGCGAGAACAGAGCAGCGCTGAAATAGGCGTTCCGGTGGGGCGGTGGAAGGCGAGGAAGGATGCGCTCGAATCAAATACTCCGCATGTGGGAAAACGCACAATGTTTTCCATGAAGCCAAGCGCCCCTTCGATCGTGCGGTACTGGTCGCCCACATCGCAATCGACATGGCCGCGATAGGATACAGCAATGATGTTGGCGGTCGTCTCATAATCTTCTTCCGCCCAGCGCCGAACCTCAATTTCGGGTGCAAGCAGACGCAACGGTTCTGAAGTTCCTCTGACCGGCCGGGAGAAGAAGACACGGCGATAGCGGCGGAATCCTGCATCGAGGAACGGAGCAGCCAGGTGATTGGTGGGGTGGAGGAGCAGTTGCGACTCGGCACGGCAAAGGCCGGTAGACTCCCGAAGCCTGTCGATGCCGTGGCGGAGCAACTCGAGTTCGATTTCGTGACGGCGTTTATGGGTAGAACAAGTGTCGCCTACGAATAAATCGCCGATGCCTCCCTTAGCTCCCTCGGCGAGAAAGAAACAGTAGCCGTGTACGCGCCCATCCTCGGTGGCAGCAACCCCAGGAAGAATGCGGGAGTCAGTATAACGAAGAATCATCTCCGCCAAGCAGCGATAGTCCCAATGGAGGATGCTTCGCCAAGTTTCAATCTCCTCTTCGACGAGGGGACGAAGGTCGGCGGAACCGAACTGGCGAAGGTCGAGAATCTCCACGAAGAATGAGCCCCTGAGGCGGACGTGTTCCGAATATGTTGGTTTGATACATCGGCATCCTTGCCAGTACGCGTCAATTACCTAAGTAATTTAGTAGTGACATCGGTGCGATCTTTGCGATCGCGGCGAGAGTTGCCTGCTGGGTAGTCTGTGCCTCTGTCAGATCGGTTATGACCTGTGCAGAATTCGACCCGACCAAGTTGTTTTCTTGACTCTGCAAACTTACGGTCTCGTTTTGCAGGTAAGTGTTGTCAGCATCCAGTTGATTGCTGGTGCTGCTATAGAGTCCTTGCTGCAGACTGACTGTTTGCAAAGCGTTCTGAACTTCCGTCGTGGCAGATTGAATGCCTGAGGTGGAATTGGACTGCATTGCATTGATCAGATCCGTCAAAGACTGCATCACGTTCCCACTGCTCGCGCTGAATATCTGGTCTCCGGGAACGTTGGACTGAACGGTTTCGTTGTTACCGACCGGCACTGTATTGATTCCACTATTGCCGTTGTAAGTCACGCCTGTGGTCGGATCAGCATTGAGTTGGAATGGCGGATTGCTGGAAGCGGTGCCACCGAAAAGATACATGCCTTGCACCGAGGTGTTCGCGAGGCTGATGATCTGGTCACGTATTCCGCTGACGGTCGCCGCCATTTCCGTTTGCTGTGCCGCTGTAACCGTGCCATTGCCTGCTTCTACGCCCTGCGAGATTGCAGAATTGAGACTGGTGACAACAGAACTCAGGGCGGAAGTCGCTGATTGCATCATGGTCTGCGTGCTGCTGACATTTTGCTCATACTGGGCGGCGTCGGAAGCCGCAGCCACGTATCCAACGTACTGCGCGGCCGCCGTAGGATCATCGGAGGGCTGGTTAACACGCAGGTTGGTAGATAGTTGCAAGACATCCGTCTGTTCTTGCTGCTCGGTTGTGTCCAACGAATTTAGAATCTGCGCGTAGTAATTGGAATCTACTCTCATGTTTTATGCCGTTGTCGAGCCCATGTTAATGAGGATGTCGTAAAGTGAATCGACGGTGGAGACCACCTTTGCCGCTGCCTGGTAGGCTTGCTGGTACTGAATCATGTTCGTCGTCTCCTGATCGATGGAGACGCCTGAAATTGACGCCTGCTGGGTCTGAAGTTGGCTAATCGCTGCATTGGCAGCGGTGTTATTTGCTTTTGCCTGCGAAGCCGCGTTGCCGACGCTATATACGATGTCGGAGTAAGCATCAAGTGGCGTCATTCCGGAAGGAAGATTGTTGCTCTGTACTGCCAGCAGGTTGGCAAGATTTCCACCGCTTCCGGTAGTTCCGTCGGAGCTCGCTGCAATCTGCGACGGGCTGGTCAAGGCCAGCTGAATACTGGCAGAAGCACTGCCGCTTCCAGATGTTGTGAAGATAGCCTGTCCGGCTGCTCCCGTGAGGTCGTATCCAGATTGGTTAGCGGTGTTGACCGCCGAACTGAACTGGCTCGCCAGATTATCGAGCTGAGTTTGCAGAGCAGGAAGCTGGGAGTCTCGCACTTGCAAAGTACCACCCAGTGAGCCGCCGGTTAAAGTGGAGGTAATGTCCTGGCCATTCTGCATCACCTCCTGCATCCCGTTCGATCCGGTGGTAGTGCTTAGCGCAAACGACTTATTGCCTACCACGAGGGCCGTACCATTGCCCGTAGTGATGGTTTCTCCGTTGGAAGAATTTGAGGTCTGGAGATTCGTGAGCTGAGACAATTGGCTGACCAGTTGATCACGCTGATCTTCCACCGATCCCGGGTCTTGCCCGGTGGCCTGCAAGGAGGAAACTTCCTGATTCAGGGCGGCAATCTGCGTAGTGAGTTGGTTGATCTCGGTCACGCTCTGTGGAACAGTTTCATTCAGCCCCGTCTGTAGCTGGCTGATGCCGCTCGCTGCGGAATGAAAATCGTTAACCAAGGTGGTAGCACTGCTAACCACTGCCTGCCGCAACGATGAATCCGCAGGATTGGTCGTCATCTGGCTGACGCTGTTAAAGAACGCCGTCATGTCCGCACCAATCCCGGAGGTGGTGCTTGAAAATGCCGTTTGCACCTGCTGCATCGCGTTGGACTGCGCCAACGAATAGTTAGCCTGCTGCGTTTGATTGTTGATCTGCGTCTGCAGCACTTCGTCACGGATACTCTGGAAGCCCTGGAGCGTGACTCCCGTCCCCATCTGCTGATTGCCATCATCGACCGGTTGCGACTCAGTGAGATTCACAACCTCGCGGCTGTAGCCGGGTGTGTTGCTATTGGCAATATTGTTTGTGGTAACCGACAATGCCCCTTGCTCGGCTTGAAGACTTCCTGATGCAATCGACAGTATTGAATTCAGAGACATGGCTAAACCTCACAAGAGAGGGTAGGCGCGGCTTGACTCCGGTCAGCGGCCTGGCTCGAGGAATCGTTGTAGGCTTTGCATAGAGTGAGAAGTATCCGATGCGAGCAGCCGGAGAATACCAGCAGCGCTGAGTAAACGCGATTGTTCCGAATGAGCGTCTGCAATGCGCTTGCAATGGGGGCCCACACCGCGGGATTGGCACTCAAATAATGGCGGGAAGAATCCAGCTCAAGAAGCCGGGAAGATAGTCTCTGCTGAGACCCGATATGCTTTTTCAGAGCCTCAAGGTCGTTGCGGGCAATCGCGGACACAGCGCCAGCGATCTCCTCGCTCAGTGATTGAACGGAAGTCAGGTACTCCGAGGCAAGTTTTTCTACGTCGAGCTTCTTTTCTGGTTGCATACGTCACTCATGCGGCTACTGCGAGCGCAACCCGCGACGCGATGGAATCAACGGTTGCTGTTCACAATCCGTTTTCGCGCATAGCCTTTGCGGTATCAGCCGGACTATAGTCGTACTGTCCTGACTGGATCTGCTGTTTCAATGCACTTACCTTGTCCTGCCGGACATCGGGTACGGCAAGAGCCTGCTGCTGTAACGCACTGACGGTCGTACTGTCGTTCGTGAGTGAGGCTCGATCCACAACATTGGCGCTGGCCGTCGATGACGTTGAAGGCTGGTTCGCCTTGTTTGTGGAGCTCTTTTCCAGATCGACCTGATTACTGGAGGTCTGGTTAATATTGATCTGCATGATCATTCTCCGTACTGCGGCGGCAATCTATATCGGCAGTTGGTATATAAACTTTAGCATTCTTCACATTTTTTCTTTCCGCGACGAACGCCTTAGGCTTTGCTCGGTTTTCTCTGTGTCGGCTGGGTCGGTTGCCGCTGCCGCAGAAGACGCTGCTTTTTCCAGACCCTTGGCGATCATAGGAGCTATTCCGATCCCTCCGGCGTTGGTTAGAGCGGTCGCAACTGCTTGCATTGCATAGCTTTGGAACTGTTTCTTACCGGGATCTGCGCTGTCATCGTCACCATTCCCTCCCGGCGCCGTTGCAAATGATTTCTCCGCCTGTTGCAGCCATGAGGCCAACAAGATGGATTCAAACTGTTTGGCCGAACGTTCAATTTTCTGGCTGTCGGAACTTCCTACGAGGTCCTGAGCTTTTTTACTGGCGGTGCTGTAATTTGCCTCCGAAAGCTGCGAAAAAGCGCTATCCGATGCCCCTCCGATTACACTCATTGCTACATCACCTCCAATTGCGCTTGTAATCCACCAGCCGCCTTGATGGCCTGTAGAATGGCGACGATATCATGCGCGCTGGCGCCGATCGTATGTAACCCATTGATTAACTCCTCCACATTGGCGCCTTCAGTCAGACGAATTGTCTTTGCCTGGGAGTCTTGCACATTCAACGTCGTCTCCGGTACGACAACGGTTTCACCCTTGGACTGCGGGCCTGGCTGTGACACCGCCTGCTTTGTGATCACTTCCACGGTGAGGTTGCCATGGAGTACGGCAACCGGCGTCAGGGTAACGTCGCCGCCCATAACGATTGTCCCCGTGCGCTCGTTCATGACCACCTTAGCCGCCGGATGCACCACTATCCCAATGTTCTGCACTCGCGAAATCAACGCGGTAACCGACGGCAACCCAGCGCCGGCGACATCGAGGTCCACGCGGCGACCGTCCAGCGCTGAGGCAACCGGCTTTCCCAAATTCTGGTTGATAGCGTCAGCCATGTCGCGAGCGGCAGTGAAGTCGGGATCTCGCAGATTGAACGTGAGCGTCTTCAGAGCGTTCAGGTCTATGGCCGTATCACGCTCCACGACTGCACCACTAGGAACGCTGGCGACAGTCGCGTGGTTGGTCATCTTAAGGTTGCTAGCCCGGTTGCCAACGTTGTATCCGCCCAGGATGAGCGCGCCTTGGGCAAGGGCGTACACCTGTCCGTCGGCTCCCTTTAGCGACGTCATAAGGAGAACTCCGCCCTCCAGACTCTTTGCATCGCCGACCGAGGAGACATCGATATCAAGGGAGAGTCCCGGGCTGGCAAAAGGCGGCAACGATGCGGTTACGAAGACCGCTGCAACGTTCTTGACGGTGATCGATGCCGCCGGAGCCTGCACACCGAACTTATGTAGCGCGGAAGTCAGAGCTTGGACGGTGAAAATCGTCTGCTGTGAATCTCCCGTTCCATGCAAACCAACCACAATGCCATAGCCAATCAGCGGATTATCACGCACGCCTGAGATGGTTGCAATGTCACGCAGCAAGACCTTTCGTGCAGGCTTCGGCTCCTCCGCATTTCCGTGAGCGCAGCACAGGGCTAAGACCCCCACAAGGGCTACTACCCTCCACCCGCACTGCATTTTCAGGAATCGCATTCCTACTGGCATCTGCTCCCCATCAGAATCCGAATATCTTCATGAAAATTCTAGTTAGCGCGTTAGGGCCGCGCGTCCCATCTGAAACTAGGCCTTTGCCTTTGAGCTCCACTTCGAGATCCATCAGTTGCGTGGAAAGAATCTGGTTGTTTGAACCGATGTCTCCCGGGCGCACTACGCCGCGCACAATCATGGTGTCATGCTGACTGTTGATGGAATACGCACGCTGCGCCTCAACCACCAGGTTGCCATTGGGCAGAATGGAAACGACCTGCCCAGTAAGGCTCGTTTGCAGTTGGGAATCGGCCTCCACCTGGCCGTTACCCTTCAGTTGCTCCGACGACGCAGCATTCACGATCGGATTTACACCGCCTACGCTGACGTGACCGCCAAGGGCAGTAATCGCCGAATTGGCTGCGTAGGCCCGATTCTGTTGCGTATTGCCGTTGGTTTGCGCGGAGGTTTGCTCGACAACCTGGATGATCACCACATCATTGAGGCGCGTGGCTTTGAAATCTGCCGCGACCTCTGTCAGCGGTGCACCCGAACTCCACAGACTCCCCAAGGTTCGCTCCACGGGTTGAGACGTGGAAGCTTGCTGCACCTTGTGAATGTAGGCTTCGCGCAGCTGCGCTCCGTTATCCTTCTTCGTCTTGAGCTTGGCCGAGGCTGGCAAAACCATCAAAGCGACGAAGAGAAATGCGGCAATCCGGGTTTTGTACATTCGATCCATTGTGAGTCCGTTACAGCTGGCTTCTGAGTAGTCCCGGCCTGACAATCTCAGCCAGGTACGTTCTGCTACGGTCGATCAATGAAACCTTGATTTGATCTCCCTGCCGGCCATCCTGCAGACAGACAACCGAAACCGTAATCAACATCTCGGGCGCAACAATCTCAAGCGTTGCCATACTTCCCCTCTTCATCACCGGGGCCCCGATTGCAGGCCTGTGAGAAGAGCTTGCTTTTGCTTTCAGCGCGTTTCCGCCAATCTGTTGATCCCGATTCAGCCCGTTCACAACTGCATAGAACGGAATACATGCACTGCGATCAACACACCGCAGCAAAACCCGCGAAGCATCAGCCGAGAGCGGCTCGATCTTTATGGCTTCCAGCGAAGGATGTTCCTTTCGCACTGGAATGGTCGAAAGCATCTTCACCTGTCTGGGGGCAACGACAATGCCCTCCGCCAGCATGCTTTCAACGATGTCGTGCTCCGTGATGTGCGAGGGCAAGCCCGCGGTCTGCGCGCAAGCCGCAACCGTCGCCCCAAAGAACGCGAGCCCGCGGAGGATGTGTATTGGCAGACGCATTTTCTGATCCCTATCTGCCCAGGCTGTTGAGCTGCTGCAGCATCTGGTCGGTTGCCTGCACCACTCGCGAGTTCGATTCATAGGCTCGCTGGGCCACGATCATGTTGATAAATTCATCCACCACATTCACGTTCGATTGTTCCACCATGCCTTGCTGGAGAGTCCCAAGACCTTCCGTGCCACCAGGGGTGCCAACGATGGCATCGCCGGAAGCGGTAGTGGGCATGAAGATGTTGCTTCCCACGCTATTCAGGCCGCCGGGATTGGTGAACATGGCCAGTTGGATCGATCCGATCTGCTGCGACGCAGTTTGTCCTGGCAGAGTGACAGAGACCGTTCCATCGGCACCGATGGTTACGCTTTGCGCAGATGCCGGTATTGTGAGCGCCGGTTCAAGAGGATTTCCATCGGCAGTAACCACGTTGCCTTGGGAGTCCTGGGTGAAAGACCCAGAACGCGTGTAGCCAGTCTGACCGTCCGGCATCTTAATCTGGAAAAACCCCGTACCCTGGATTGCCAGATCGAGCGTGTTCCCAGTGGAGCTGAACTCTCCCTGGGTCTGCACTACCTCGGAGACTCCTGGGCGCGTGCCGAGTCCGATTTGCAACCCGGCCGCGACCGTGGTCTGCTGCGTCGCCGCCGCGCCTGGCGTCACCATGTTCTGGTAAATCATGTCCTGGAACTGAATCCTCCGGGAGCGAAAGCCGGCGGTGCTGGAGTTCGCGAGATTGTTCGCAATGTTATCGAGATTCAATTGCTGCGCGGTCATGCCGCTGGCTGCCGTATAAAGCGAACGAAACATGGATATCTCCTAGGAACTCAGTCGCGGCAGGTCTTCCGTCGCGGTTTTGTCGAGGTCACTGTTAAAGAACGAGAGCGCGCGTTCCATCATTTCCGCCTGCCGTTGAACGTTGATCAACTCAACCGCGCTGGACACGGGGTTAACGTTGGACGCCTCGATCACTCCCTGCTGTACGGACGACTTCGAAGCTGCAATCTCAGCGCTGGCTGGCGCCGAATAGTACGTCTTGCCCATGCTCGTGATCTGTGTTGTGGAAGGAAAGTCTACGATCTTAAGCTGGCCGGCGACCGCTCCGTTCACCGAGATCGTTCCATCAGGACCGACTTGGACTTTTCCACCGGAGACGTTAATGACACCTTTATCTCCCAGCACCGGATCACCTTCGGGAGTAACGAGCTGGCCATTCGAAGCGATCTGGAAATTGCCACTGCGGGTGTACATGCGTCCGGAAGCTGTCTGCACGGCGAAGAATCCTGAACCGTCGATGGCAAAATCCAGGTCGTTGCCGGTCTTCTGCAGACTTCCTTCGGAGAGATCCAACCGGGTACCTCCGAGCACACCGTAGTTGTTCACCGCCAGATTCAAGGGCGATGCCCCAGTCGCGGAAGCATTGGCCAGCGCGCTGCTAAATTGGTTGCGCTCCGACTTGAATCCCGAGGTGTTGACGTTCGCCAGATTATTGGCGACTGAATCCAACGCCTGAGTCTTCGACATCAGAGCTGTGCAGGCCGCATAGAATCCGCTGTCCATAAGGAGTCCTCAGCCAGACTATTGCAAGTCTCTGGCCAAAGTAGATTCCAGAAGATGCTTCATAAGTTACTGATAATTGGTGACGGGAGGGGATTTGGATGAGATTGAAATGAGCAAGTGCAAACTTACACCTGCGCTACGACCGCCATGCCGCGAGGTTCTAATCCAAAGTTAGCCGTGACTGTGGTGGCATTCGGCAGTTTCCGGCTTTGGAGGTACCCGGATTAGCTGCGCTACCGGAAAGAATCCCCGAAGTTACCCTCCAGCTGCTCTAAGGTACATTCCTTTAGAATTTCCATCAAAGGCATGAAGGGATCAACATCGGCATCAGGGAAGTACGTATATGCAAGCGTGAACAGCTTGAGCAGCGGCATTTTGAAACGGCTCCTCCGCGCCATGCATGTATCAGACCAAGGTAGGCACAGGTCGATCCAGCGCTTTGAAAAGCTGACCACTCGCGAAAGAGGACTGTCTTCAGTGAGATGACAATCGTCCTTGGTGAACTCCAAGATGTCATTAATAAAGGAAGGCAGGTTACAATCCGAAACCCAATCTTTGGCTCTAAACGAGCCTCGAATGCTTGCGGAGCCGACAGAAGCTAAAACATCGGGCAATCTCCTGAGGTTATGCATCAGCCCAGCAAGATATGCCTGTTCGGGATCTATGCCCAACTCTTGAAAGTAGGTTGCTGTTCTTTCGGAGACGCAGCCGACGAGCCTCGCATGTTTCCAGAAGGCCTCAGCTTTTGCATAGGCGAGCCTGCGATCTCCCACTCCGCAGCGCAGAGGCTGTACAACATCCAGCATCCGTGACCCTAAATAGATCACACAGTCGGAGATTCGCCACGGCTGCTCGCTAGCAGCCGCTTCAAAACGGGACTGCCGAAGTGTCTGGATAGATAGCCCGAGATCACTCCGAACCAGCCGGACAACTGCTTCCAAGTCGACAGACGGTGCATTTAGCAGCAATTCGAGCTGTGCCAGTGTTCCCGCAAGCGCAGGGATCTCGTCCACTGTGGTGCGGAATCGAGTCCTCTCATCTTGAGACGGAGCCTGAAAGCCGTACGCCTGAGGTAAATACGTTTGAATTGGCATGAGCGCTTACCTGACGACGGTTTATCGGCAGCTACACCCATGTTCATCAACAAAAAGTTAACCAATCCGACTAAATTCTACTTAGAAGATCGACCGCCGCCTGAGTTCCCTGCAAGCGACTCCATACATAGTCACGGCACATTCCAAAACTTGCGGATACGGCTCCGATCTGCGAGGCGTAGCTTCGGGTGATGCTGGCGATCTCCTGAATACTCGAACGCCGGTCAAATACGACCTCGTCATTACACGGCTGCAAACGAGCGGCCTGAAAATGACTGTCAAACTCATCGCGAGTGATGAAGCAAGGAATCACCGTGCAGTTTAGAAAGGCCTCGATCGTGGATAAGATCCGGCAGTCCACCAACTCCGCGAATCCAACGACCAACTTGTTGGTTTGCGCAACAAAATGGACGGGCAGCATGGAGTAGAGCTCCATCAGTCGAATGGGAATCCTCTGTGGAACCTGCAATCGCCGGTTGCGCAGAGACAGCACCGGATACCCCCACTGCGTTGCGAGTGATGATGCAATCTGAGCCTGGGTCGCGTAATTGAGTGATATTAGAATTTCGCCGATTCGGCCACCATTTTGCCGCTGGTGTTCCAACGCCGATTGCAGCTGTTCGGGTGTAATGTATCCGAGGGAAAGTGCAGTCAATCCAAGTGGCAAGCGGGGCCGGCGCGGTTCAGTGCCGAAACTATGCGCGGAGCATAGAGCCTCAAGCTGATCGCGGGCAGCTTCCTCAAAGCAATCCGGACCGCAGTACCAGTTGTCGTTAATCTGCGTACCCTCGGTGCGAAATGAGAGTGAAAATAATCCGCGGTGCGGCCTGCATTTTGCGGAAGCACATTTTGTAACTAACGGTTTCAACCCTCCCGATAACCTTGGCAGAGCAGACCTTAATGCGCGATTCATGGCGTTCAACTGATTCCCTTTCTTCTTCAGACAGACAAAAGTGAGTTTTGATCTACGGGAGCTATGTCCGTGACTCTCAGACCGTAGTTTCCGTCAACAATTACAACCTCGCCTCGGGCGATGACCCGTTCTCCGAGCAGGAGTTCCACCGGATCGTCCACAACACGATCGAGTTCCACGACGGAGCCGGCAGCAAGCTCTGCAATCTCGCTCAGCATCAGGACTCTTTGTCCAAAGCGAAGCGTGAGATTCAGCTCCACATCCATGATCAGCCGGAGGTTGTGGTGCTCAGAAGCTGTGTCCTGCGCTGATACCTGTGTGGACTCACCCATGAGTGGGGAGGCAGGCTGCATTGAGCCCGATAGACTCGCCTCGATTGAATTCATGAGCGTAGGTTCTGCGAGAAGAACGATGGAAACATGATCAGCTTCGGTTGCTGGCTCCAGCGTAATAGACACCGACGTGGCGGCCGCTGCATTTTGCGCTCGCTCCACGCTGATTTCGGCTGTTCCGAACTGTGTGCGCAGCTCGGCTGTCATCACTCCCGCTGTCTGGCTTACGATTTCATACAGTGCATCCTCGTGCTCAGGAAGATACGAGACACTGTCATCGACGTTGCCTTCCATAAGTCGTGTCGCGAGAATTGCCGCAGCGTGCAACTCAACGCGAACAAAAGCTCTCCCACTAATTTTGCCGCTGAACTGTAGAGCATAATCGAGAGTGCCGCTGCTCTCTGTTGGCTTGTCAATGCTGGAGTTCTTCAGAGCGTAGGTCTTGCCACTAGTCTGTTCAAAGACAGAAGCGAACGCTTCGCAGAACTCTCGGATTAGAAATTCGATGGCAGATGTTTGCGATGACAAGGCTACACCTTTGTTCCTGATTTTTTGGAGAGCTGACTGGCGCGTCCCATCAGTTGAGCCGCACGGCTCGCCCCAAGCCGCACCGGACTTGCATCGAATATCGGCCGCTCACTGATCAAAAGAGACGCAGGACTTGTTCCCTGGATATCAAATCCTAGAATTGCACCGGCACGCGCGTTGATCAGATCACGGACACGGACTTTTACATCACTAAAGCCGAGTACCACATCGAAGTCACAATGATTCAGGTGCTCCCGCAGCCGCGCGCTGGCTCCTGCCGATGCGCGTGGCCTCTTGTACTCCCAGTCGAGAGAAAGCTTACGAAGCATTGCATTGCTGACGGTTGCCGGGAACACGAGATTCATGCTTCCCTTGGTGTCGCTCAAGGTGATTTCAAAACTAAAGGCCAAGACTCTCTCCTGCGGGGGCAGGAACCGTTGAATCTGAGGGGTGGAGTGCCGCTCTCCGATAGTGATTTCGAATCCCAGTGGAGACCAGCCAATGGCCAGTTCGCGGCTGATGATTCTAACAACCCCCTCCATGATCTGTTCCTCAATTTCGCTGATCTCGCGCTTGATTTCGGCATACTTTCCTGAACCGCCAAGCAGCACATCCACGCAGGGGAAGACGATGGAGTGGTCAATCTGTAATGCCGCCATCACTCCCGGAGGATTCAGTTCCAGCGCGAGCAAATAGGTAAGCTCCGGAATCCCGCCAAGAAACTCGCTGAACGTAAGTTGCTCAACGGATATCAAGGTAACGTCGAACGGAACCCGTAGATACGCGCCCAGCGAGTGCGCCACGTTTCTGGCAAACGATTCGTGGAGGGTCGTGATCGCCCTGGCTTGGTCGTTGTGCATCTGACCAGAGCCACGAGGGTTCCATGCCTGAATGAACTTGGCTGGCGCCGCAGCTTTATCGGCCTTGCGCGCATTGCCGAGAATCGCATCGATCTCCTGCTGAGTTAGGATTTTGCCCATACTGCGGCTCCTTTCTTCTTGAGGGCCGGAGCGACAGCATGAACCGGTGCGCGGGGAGCGAGTTTCGGTCGCAAACTATTGCGAAGTTTCAGCAGCGCCGCCGAGTGCACCTGTGACACCCTGGATTCAGCGATGTCCAGCACCAGTGAGATCTCCTTCATCGTCAGCTCTTCCTTGTAGTAGAGAGAAAGAACTTTCTGGGATCGTTCATCAAGCTTCGCGATCGCCTTCTCGAGCAGTTCGTTGGTTTCTCCCCGAAGACAAATATCGAAGGAATCATCGCTGCAGCTTCGCGCATTCTCAATCAGATCGTGCGTCTCGGAGCGGTCAAACGAGGCGCTGACCTGCTGTGAAACCAGAAACAGCCCGTCGAGTTTCGAAAGCAGCGTGTACAGCTCGTTCAAGTCGATCTTCATCTCGTCGGCGATCTCTTGTTCGCTGGGCTGCCTTCCAAGCCGCGCTTCGAGTCTTGCTGTTGCCTCGTCAATCTCGCGGCTCTTGCGGCGTAGCAAACGCGAGCCCCAGTCGAGTTCGCGCAGACTGTCCACAATCGCGCCGCGAATGCGGAACTTTGCGAAGGTCTTAAACTGAACCGATTTGCTCGGATCGAAGTTGTTAATCGCCTCAATCAATCCCAGAACGCCGGCTGTGACCAGATCTTCGAACGCTACATTCTGCGGGAGACGTTCACGGATTCTGGCAGCAATGTAATGCACCTGAGGCAGTTCTTCCATGATGAGACGATCGCGTTCACTCATGTCGTATTGAGTGCTCTGATAGGCGAGTTCTGGTCGTTGAGTCATCTGATCTCTCTTCTCGGCTTTACCGAACGGAACCGACAGCCTGAACCGGAACAATCGGCGGGACCTCTGTCGGGCTAATCACAACAACTTTAGGTAAAAATGGCTCGAGCAATCGTCTTAGGTAGAAACGGCCCGGGGATGCACACATCAGAATTGGTGGAGTGTTAAGTACCTGGTCGCCCAAACTGGCACGCAATGCTTCCAGAACCCTGCGAGCAACGGAGATTTGGAGGTTACCCGATGTCACAGCGGGGATCTGTTGAGTCGCCGCGCGGCTGCACTCTTCTTCAAGTGCTGAATTCAGAGTAAAGACTTTCAGCCCACCTTTTTCGTCGAGCAACGGGCGGACGATTGCTCTCGAAAGCGACTGCCGCACTGACTCGACCAGATTCACTACGTTCTTGTTAATCGGTGCCATATCCACCAACACTTCCAATATCGTTCCCAAGTCACGAATGGATACCTGCTCGCGAAGGAGCTGCTGTAGGACCTTTTGCACTTCTCCCAGCGTCATGAGCTTCGGGATCAATTCCTCGATAAGCTTAGGATGGGTTTCTCCAATGCGATCAATCAGCCGCTTGGTCTCCTGCCGGGTAAGCATCTCGTGCGCATTTTGCTTGATGATCTCCGACAAATGGGTCGCAAGTACTGAAGCCCTGTCGACAACCGCGTAGCCGCAGGAAAGAGCCTTTGCCTGAAGATCAGGAGTAATCCACTTTGCCCCCACGTTGAACGCTGGGTCCTTGGTATCTATACCCTCAAGCGGGGGAGGCGTGGGCTCGGAACAAACAGCCAACAGGCTATCGCGTCTGAGTTCCCATCGTGCGATCTCAACTCCACGGAGGTGCACGACGTACTCCTGTTCCTTGAGTGCTACGTTGTCGGTAATGTGGATGGAAGGCACAAGGAAGCCAAGCTGCTGGGCGAGATTCTTCCGAACTGAGCGAACCTTGCCGAGAAGTTGCCCGCCTTGTTTTGCATCGACCATCGGAATGAGTCCAAGGCCGACTTCCAGCATGAGTTCGTCCAGCTTAATCGCCGCGTCGAGTGCCTCAGCACCTGCAGCGGGTTGTCCTGGGCCTGGCTGCTTCTCCGCATTCGCTGCCGCAGCGTCGCCTGCCTTTGCCACAGGCTCTTTTATCCGGCGAGCCAAGAGAACCAATCCGCCCGCGATCAGAATAAAAGAAAGTTTCGGCAATCCAGGAATTGCGGCCAAAGTTAGAAGAACCCCAGACGCGATCCAGATCGGCTTTGGACTTTTGAACAGTTGGCTCGAAAGGTCTTTGCCCAAGGTGCCTTCAGAAGAGGCGCGGGTGAGCACGATTCCGCCTGAGACCGAGACCAACAAGGACGGAATCATGGTAACCAGGCCATGGCCAACCGTCAGCACCGTATATGTTTTAAGGGCCTGGGCGAACGGTACACCCTGCTGCAACACACCAATTAGGAAACCTGCGATGATATTGATCGCAGTGATAAGAATTGTTGCCATCGAATCGCGCTGGCTGAATCGTGCCGCGCCATCCATGGCACCGAAGAATTCCGCTTCATGCGCAATGGCCGCGCGCCGTGCACGTGCCTGAGTTTCATTGATGAGCCCGGCGTTCATGTCGGCATCAATCGCCATCTGTTTTCCTGGCATGGCGTCCAAAGTGAAACGGGCAGTTACTTCAGCGGTACGCACTGCGCCATGACTGATAACCAGGAACTGGATGGCAATGAGCGCGATGAACAGCACGAAACCGACGACGTAGTTGCCTCCGACTATAAACTGGCCAAAAGCTTCAATTACGCTGCCCGCCGCACCAACACCTTCACTTCCGTGGAGCAGAATGCGCCGGCTGGCGGCGAGATCCAGCGAAAGCCGAAATAGAGTGAGCAGAAGAATAAGGCTGGGGAACACTGAAAATTCGACTGGCTTCAGCACCTGCACCGCGGTCAGCAGAACGAGGACAGACATCGTAATGCTCAGCGACAGCAGCAGATCAAGCGCAAAGGCCGGCATGGGCACAATCATTACAAACACAACGCCGACCACAACAATTGGAACCAGGGTCTCGCCGCCCACTGCTCGAACGCTTTGCGTCCAGGTCATTTTGTTAGCCATTTAGCGTGACCCTCCATTCGGAGGAACAGTCGCGCGCTTGCGGGCCGCAGCACGCGCGGCTTCAGCTCTGGCCCGGAAGACGAAGGCAAGAATGTCAGCAACCGCCGCATACAATTTGGCGGGAATGGGAGAGTCGACCTCGACTGAACGGTAGAGCGCCTGCGCCAGAGGGCGGTTTTCTACCATCGGAATACCGCTCCATCGCGCTACCTCTTTAATCTCAAGCGCGATTATTCCCTGGCCTTTGGCCACAACAATCGGCGCTTCCATGTTCATTTCGTACTTAAGCGCGACGGCGAAGTGGGTTGGGTTGGTGACGACCACGGTGGCCGTCTCCACATTCTTCGTCATCTTTCGCCTGCGAGCCTGCCGTTGTACCCTGCGGATCCGTCCCTTGGTCGCGGGATTTCCGTCGGATTCCTTAACCTCTTCTTTCATCTCTTGGCGGCTCATCTTCAGGTCGCCTTCCATCTTTCGCCACGTCAGGAAGTAGTCGATACCCGCCCAGACCGCCAACACCATGCCGCACTTGAAAAGCAATTCAATACACATCGAGGAGAGGAAGCTTCCAAACGCGCGGAAGTTAAGCGTGGAAGCCTCGATAATCGTTGTCCATCGCGAAGTCAATACCGCCGAGCAGACGTAGATCATCGCCCCGAAAGGCAACAAGGATTTCAGCAGTCCCGTTAAACCGGTAATCGAGAACATCGATTGGAGCTTAGAGGCGGGATTCATTCGCCCAATATTGAAGGACAACGTCCCCGGGGCGAAAACAAAACCACCCTGTGCGAGATTGGCCGCCGTGCTCGCGAAAAGACCAGCGAGCATTGCGGGAACGCTCCACCGCAACGCTTCGGCACCTACCCAGAAGAGAATCGGGCTGCCCGCATCCAATTGTTGTTCCGTAGCGACACTCAGCATCCTCCGCAGCATTCCGCCGAAACGTTGCAGTGCGTCCGGCGCCTCCCAAAGCAGTACGCTGACCGCTGCCACAGAGCCGGCAATGTTGGACAGCTCGCGTGAACGCGCGACCTGGCCTTGCTCCCTGGCCTTGTTCCTTTTTCGCGGTGTTGCCTGCTCTGTTCTACTTGAGGAGTCTTCTGCCATATCAGTGCGCCAAGTGAAGCATTCGATCTGTAAATTCGACCGAGTCGGTGAAATATCTTTCAAATAACGATGGCCAATAAAAGAGCGCTGACGAAAGAACGACAAGACCGAGAAGGCTCTTCAGCGATGGGCCCATCAACATCAACGGAAGTTGCGGTGAAGCCTTGCTGAGCATCCCTAGCGCAATGTCTGCCGCAAGCGTAGATGCCAGCACAGGCGCGGCGATCTGCAAGCCAAGCTGCATGATGCTTGCAAAAACGTGCAGCACTGCGAATACGACAGGGCCAGTGCTTGTAAAACCGCCTGCCGGAAGGTAATCGAAGCTATGCACGACTGAGCGCAGAATCCAGCGATGTACACCGAGTTGAAGGAAGATCATCATCACGATGGTTTGATGGAAAACCGACATCACGGTTGATTCAATCTGGCTGGTCGGGTCGATGATGTTTACCAGCGAATATCCCATTTGCACGCTGAGAATCTGTCCGCCGAACATAGCGGCTTCGAACACCGCATTGCTCGTTATCCCCACTGCAAGCCCGATGATCAGTTCGCCGCCTATCGTCAGTGGCGATATCGTGCAATGAGCCAGGCCCGGCGCTAGCGATGGATATAAGAGAGCGGTAATCGCCATTACAATGCAAACCTTGATGCGGGGTGGAATCGCCGTGTGCCCGAAGAAAGGGGCGAACAACACGAGCCCCGAGACTCGGAGTCCCACGAACATCACCGCGTTCAGGATCGGTTGAATCGGGATTACCATAAATCGCCTCAGCGTAAGTACGGGTGAAAGTCAGACAGAATCTGGATCGTAAAATGACCGAGGTTACGCACGATCCACGGGAGCAGAATGAATATGGCGCTGGCACAGGCCAGCAGACGAGGAACCGTCGATATTGTGGTCTCCTGTAGCGAGGTAAGGACTTGTACAACGTTGATGGAGAGCCCGACCGCAACCGCTGTCCCAAGAATTGGCGCAATAACCGTTGCCACTTCCTTCAGTACGGAACGCCCAAGGGTAACGATCTGGTCTGGTGGCATCATGACTAAAAACTCCTCAACAACGAGCCGATCAGCAGGTGCCATCCATCCACCATGACAAAAATCAGTAGCTTCAGCGGCGTGGAAATCACCACGGGCGGAAGCTGCATCATTCCGATGGAAGTGGTAATCGACGCAACCACCATGTCGATCACAAGGAACGGCAGAAACAACACGGCCCCGATCTGAAACCCGGCTGAGAGTTCGGAAGTGATATAGGCTGGGACGATCACGCGAAGCGATAGATCGGATGGATCCTTTGGCCGCGGTTCCTTAGCCAGTTCCACAAACAGTGCCACATCCTTTTCGCGAACGTAGCGCAACATGAAGTCGCGCACAGGCGGAGTAGCCCGCTTCAGAGCCTCGGTGGCGTCAATCTTGTTTTCCTGTAACGGCTGGATTGCATCTTTGAAAATCGTCTGCCCGACGGGCTGCATGATAAACAGAGTCAGGATGAGTGCAAGGCCAATCAGCGTCTGGTTGGATGGCGTTGTCTGTACGCCGAGAGCTTGCCTCAGAAAGTGAAAAACAATCAGCAGCCGCAGCAGCGGAGTCATGCATACCAGGATCGAGGGAATGAAGGTCAGAACCGTCATCAGGACGATGATCGACCAGGAATTTGTGGCTCCAGTCCCGATACCTGTAATTGTGATCCCTGCCGGCCCTGGCTGAGCTTGCACCATGCCGAGAGATGGGATCATCGACGCATGGGCCGACGCAGCCAGCCAGCAAAATGCGACCACGCTCGCCAAGCGAAGTTTCATGATTCGCGCACCTCGAACGGAATGGCCTTCGGAGCCTGGCTTCGAGTGCTCTTGCGCGATGGGAGGGCGGCAAGCAAGGAAATCGAGGTGCTCGTCCCGCCGATAAGGAATCTCTGCCCGTCTGCCTGAATGAGGGCGACAAATTTTTTGTCCCCAAGCTGCGCCGATTCGCAGACGCGCAGCTTACGCGATTTGCGCTGGAGCTTGCTGCGCTCATGCATCCACTTCCACGCGCGTCTCAGCGTTGCGAGCCCTTGTTCAAACACAAAATACAGACGAATGGGCGGCGGCGCCGGACGCTCCAGCGTAATAGCCGCCGCATTGTTCGCAGCTTGCATTTGCGATGCGAACTGTTGCCGCCGTGTTTTTCTGTTTGCTTTTGCGCTCATGCCAATTCCGTAATGCGTGCAGCCAAGGTATTGCCAATCACTTCGAACTCGGTCCAGCCAATCAATGTTCCATTCACGCGGAATGGAACGTCGCTCGTCGCCTTGCACGATGTTTCGACAATCGTTCCGACGCGTAACTCAAGCAGGTCATGGATCGTGAACCCAACCACCGGGAGCTCAAGTGTTATCTTGCACTTCAACCATGGAAACAGCTCTGTCGGCTGCTTGACGGGCTCCGCCAGACTGCAATCGCCGGCCAAGGCCATCATCTCTGTCGAAGGGGCGGGTTGGGCACGGGCACTCATGATCTCTCTTGCTCATTCCTCATACTTGAAGCGCAGCTACTCTGCTTAAAGCAATCGGCGTGCCGCTCTGAACGAGTTTCGACACAAAGTGAGAAAAAATAAGTTGTAGAAAAGAAAGGACTGATCTCTCGCCGTCAGATTCTGCCTGCGGAATGAGTGAGGAAGTGATTAGAGAAGGCGCCGAAGATAAAGCCCGCCAGCCCGTTAGCGATGCCGGGCTGGCGAGGCCCTCATCCTGAACTAAGTTTCGGAACAGGAGAGGAGCTAACTTCAGATTGGTACATCAGGGCAAATCAGCCGATTAACCGCCCTGCTCGATGTTAATGGTGTCCTGTGAAATCTGATCGAAGGCGGTGATGACTTTAGCGTTAGCCTCAAAACCGCGCTGGTCAACGATCATGTTGGAAAATTCCGTCGCCATATCGACATTGGACTGTTCCAGCGAGCCACCCGTCAATGTGCCCAAGCCACCCGATCCAGCGGTGCCGACCACGGCTTGGCCGGACGCGACCGTAGACTGAAATGAGTTGTTTCCGACCCGTTCCAAGCCATTCTCATTACCGAATTGCGCCATCGCGATCTGACCAAGAGCCAGCGACTGTCCGTTGGAAAATGAGCCATCGATGGTGCCGTCGGTCTGGATCGCAAAGCTGTTGAGACTGCCGCTGGCGAAACCATTCTGCGAACTTGCCGAAGTGGCGCTGCCTGACGACGTCTGTGTGATTAGGAAATTGCCCGAGGAATCCAGTACGGCCCAGTTCAGGTTCATCGGGGAGGCCCCGTCCGAGAGGCCAGTCAGGCTGATGCCTGTGATATCCGGCGTCGTGCTGCTGACCGCCGCACCATTAATCGTCGCCAGGTCCCCGTTGGAATCGAATGTCATCGTCCCGCTGCCCACCGTAGATGTGGCTGTGCTGGCTCCAACATCCGCGCCCGGAACGGTCGCCGTGTAGCTCCATGCATTCGAGCCAGTCTGGGTAAAGTTGAACGTCAATTCGTGCGGAGTGCCGAGGGAGTCATACACCGTCATTGGACTCGAATAGGTAGAGCCAACGCCTCCGTTCGCATCCAGATTCATAGACATCTGCAGGCTCGTGGTGGCTGTCGCCGGGATCACGGTACCCGTACCAACCTGCAGGGGAGTGAGACTGCCATTTGAGATCACGCCATTGGTGGCGGGGTATCCCATTACGTTCTGACCATCTTGTGTCGTCAGAATTCCGGTGTTGCTGACCTGGAAATTGCCGGCGCGGGTATACTCGGTTTGCCCATTGAGCTGGGTCACAAAGAATCCGTTTCCGTTGATCGCGGCATCCGTCGGCACGCTGGTGCTCTCGACATTGCCTGCCGTGAAGTTGCCGGAGACAGAACCCACCGCGCATCCGGCACCAACCTGCAGCGAATCGCCAGAGCCGTTTGTACCCAGCGACTGATAAAACAGATCCTGGAAATTTACCTGCTCGTCTTTGTATCCAACCGTATTCATGTTGGAGAGGTTGTTGGCTACCACGGACAGGGCTTGCTGATCCGCGTCAAGACCCGAGAGGGGAATCGAAAATGAGGGCATCTAGTTCACTCCGTAGGTGGATTGGGTGCTCGTAGGGTTTGTTCCCGCGATCGTTGCGTATGTCGATTGGGCGTTGTTGGCGGGTGAGGTTGCCGCCATCAGCGCAGAGTTCATGGATTGGGCGTTGGCGGCGGCCGCTGCCGCTGTCGCTGTCGTTGCCGCTTGAGAATCGCCGGTGGCCCCGGTACTTCCGGTGGATGCAGTTGCGCCTGACCCCAAAGAGTTCTGCAGAATACTCTGAATACTCATGAGTTCATCAAGCTGATTCAAACTGACCATCTGCCCGACCATCTCAGTGGTATCCATCGGCGAAGTCGGGTCTTGTGACTGCAACTCCGCCAGCAGAAGACTCATAAAGGTGGGGTCCAGTCCGTTGCTCGAGCTGCTGCTTGAACTGCTCGAACTGCCTGACGTTGGGGAACTCGCTGCCGCCGCCATTGGCGTAGTTCCCGGATTCACTTGTGCGTACATGCCTACGTGCATAAAATCTCCTGACCCGCTGGTTTGCGAAATTGATTCCTGCTATACATGCATGTCCAATCCCGTAGTTACCACTGTGCTCGATGGCTCAGGCACGGTTTCAACCACAGGTGAGGAATCGTTCACATCCCGAGATGCAGATCCGTTCTGTCCAAATGTTCTTTGTTGCTGATCCTGCTGCCGGTCAGCTCCACTCGAGTAGCTGGAGCCGCTGTTGTACAACTGAATCTGCGCATCGATGCGATGATCCACCGAGAGCTTCTCGTGTAACTGCGGAAGACCCAATGCCAGAGCCTTTCCCAGTTCGTCGTGTTCCACATAGATTCGTGCCGATATCTGGCTTTGATTGATCGATGTGTGGATGTCGATCTTGCCAAACTCCCCGCTCTGGATGCCCACTCGCAATTCCGATTCGGAGAGATTCTGTACTAGGCGCGCCGTCTGCACGGAGCCCATCGGCGCCGCGGTATACGCTTCTGGCTGTGGCAGGGCCGGCTCGCCAGCTACCGGAGGATCAGGGTTCGTGTTCTTGCCCAGTGAATGATCCTGAATCGTGTTGCTTGCAAGATTTGTATTGGCTGGCACCGGCGTCGGACCACTTTGTGTCGGCGAGTTTTGCCCAAGCGAATCATCCGCCTTCACCGCGGCCACAACCTGCTTCACAAGTCCTGCATCAGCGGACGCATTCTGTGCCGTCGGCGCCGGACTGAAGTCATTTGCGCTCTTCTGTTGTGCGCGGGAGTTCTTGTCACTCGCCACAGCGTTCCCTGCCTGGGCCGAACTAGTTGGGAAACTTGAGCTGGACGGCTTCGCATTCTTAAACATATCTGCGTAGCTCTGACCGGCGTCATTCGCCCCCGGCACAAGGAACTGGAGAGCAGCGTTTTGCGCATCCGGCATCGGTGCCTGGACGACACTTGCAGCTCCCGTGTCGTCTTGCGCTGGGAGTGCCACAGGTTGGTTCTCGCTGCCAGTCTCCACTTTTGGCGCGGCGTGCGTGGACGATGGATTGGCAGATGTGGATACTGAAGCGTCTTCCTTGGGACGCGGATCGGAAGTTCCCGGTGCCAGTTTGCCATTTGAGGATTGGGCTACGGGCTGGGCTGCGGGTTGAGATGCAGACTGGGTTGCAGAGTATGCAGCGGATTGAGCAGCGGATTGAGCTGTCGATTGGGTGGCAGACTGGGCTGCCGAGGTTGGAGAAGATATCAAGAAAATATCTGCGCGATTTGACTCGACCGGCGTTGTCTGCCTCGCTGCCGCCTGGGTTCCGGTGGTGACCGAAGATGTTCCGTCTGAGGACAGGGATGGCGCCCCCGCGCTCGCTCCGGTGAAACGCTCATCGACAGGCACAGGTGGTTGGCCCGGCAAAGCAGGCTTGGGTTGATTCAAATCATTCGGACTTAGCCCAATCGTCTCGCTCTCCGGCGTAGCAGTGGCGCTTGAGGAGGTCTCATCCGCCTCATCTGCGCTGTTTCCTGCCGCAGTTGTTGCCCCGGCGGTCTGTACTCCAGCTCCCACCTGAACCGGCATAGGGGAAAACCCGACGTTGCCGGCCTGATCTGCGTTGTTTCCCGCTGCAGCCGATGTTTCGGCGGTTTGCGTTCCAGCTCCCATTTGAAGCGGCATCGGGGAGAAAGTGCGATTGCCGGTCTCATCGGTTGTGTCGCTCGTCGGCTGCACAATCTGCTTCAGCACATCGCTCGAAGGCGGTAGGTTGTACAGGCTCGCTCCGCTCTGTGGATCGGTGTTCGCAGTGGAGAGACTAATGGGTATGGGCTGTGGCGTGGCGATGTTGGGTGACGAGGTATTGGAAGTTGCCACTTCAGCGGTCTTCGAAGATTCTTTTGCTTGGCCTTTACTTTTTTCCGGAGCACCCGCAACCAATGAGCGCGGGGTTGGAGAGAAGGTTTTCGTCGCCGAAACCAACGATGCGTTGGCGGAGCCCGCCGCGCTGTCATCAAGGCTTGCTAGATTCAACAACGCGAGAAAGCTGTCAGCGGGATGAGCCTGCGCTTTGGGAGCTTCAGTATTCTGCGCCGCGGGATTGAGCGTAACTTTCACTGCCCGGTGTATGTGCAACTACCGCGCCATTGAAGGCGGAAAATCGAGCAATCGCAATTTTTTTATTTGCTTTTGGATGTGATGATTACGGAGAAGATGCCGATAGAAGTTAGATCGATGATGGGGAAGAATGCGAAGTCGGCAGCGCTTGCCCAGCCGAAATGGGCAAACCATGCCTATGTCTCTCGATTGAACCGGGCAATGAAGATCTCATCGGTCGTCTGTTGTTCCCGGCGCTCCTGCTCCGCGAGATAGGATTCCTTCTTGGTGTTCTTGAGTTCGTCCAGAATTTCCCTCTTCTGCCGCGCCACCAGGAAGACCTGCATCTGGTTTTCGTAGTCCAGTACTGCTGCCGAAATTCGTTCGCGCAGATCCGCCTCCAGTATCTTCAGTTGTTGCTCTTGCTCGGTGGCATACGCCAGGTCATCTCCCAGCATGCCGTTCTTCAACAACGAATCGCGTTGCTCTAATAAGCGGCGCCGTTGCTCCTGGGCCTCCTTAAGCTGAGTCTCCAGGCGCGTCAGCGCTTCCCTGCGAAGTTCGAGGGTTCGTTCCTCTCTCTTCTCAAGCTCTTCGCGATATTTCAATACGGCTGCAAGGGTAAATTTGAACGCCATGGCTTATGAGGGGAGAGCCATTAGCCTGCGGATGTTGTCTTCCAGTGGCGCGCGCTCTTTTGAATTTTGTTGGAGGAACTCGCGCACTGCAGGCAATGATGCAATTGCCTTGTCGAGGGTAGGATCGCTTCCATTCTGGTAGGCGCCAATCCGGATGAGGTCTTCCGAGCGCGCATGTGCTGATAGCAGAAGCCTCAATGCGCGCACTTTCTGCATATGTTCAGGGGTGGTGATGGAGGGCATCAAGCGGCTCAGACTGTCGAGAACGGAGATCGGCGGGTAGTGGTTTCGCGCTGCTAATTCGCGGTCCAAAACGATATGTCCATCCAGCAGCGAACGCACTGTATCCACTACCGGATCTTGCTGATCGTCGCCCTCCATCAGCACCGTGTAGAAAGCAGTAATGCTACCCTGCGAGAAACGGCCGGCTCTCTCTACCAGTTGTGCGAGCCGGTTCAACACCGATGGAGTATAGCCCTTCGACGTTGGAGGCTCTCCCGCAGCGAGCCCAATCTCTCTCTGCGCCATGGCAAAACGCGTCAACGAGTCAACAACCAGCAGGACATTGCGCCCGTGCCGGCTGAAATACTCGGCGACTGTGGTGGCGGCCATTGCCGCCCGGATTCGAAGTAATGGAGATTGGTCAGAAGTCGTAACCACTACAACCGAGCGCTTCCTGCCTTCTTCGCCCAGAACTTCGAGGAAATCTCCAACTTCGCGTCCGCGCTCACCCACTAGCGCTAACACGGTTAGATCCGCCTGTGTGCCCCGGGTCATCATTCCAATCAACGTGCTTTTGCCCACACCGCTGCCACCGAAGATTCCTACACGCTGCCCGCGCCCACATGTAAGAAAGGTATCCACCGCGCGGATACCGCAACCCAGTGCTTCACGGATCGGAACGCGCTCAAGAGGGGATGGCCCAGACTCGTCAACCGGAAGCGTGGTGCTGGCGCGATACTCGCCGGCATTGTCGAGCGGTGCACCCTTGGCATCGATCACACGCCCGAGCAACTCAGGACCGACCCGCAACGAAGGCCGCGCACCCCAGGTGACAATCTGATCTCCGAAGCGCACACCGCGGGGCTTTTCAAGTAGCATCGAAAGCACCGTCGAGCCACGGAATCCCACAATCTCGCCCGGCCACACGGAGCCATCGCTCGTAATCACCTCGCAAGCTTCGCCCACCGAACAGAACGGCCCTGCCGATTCAATCAGGTTACCGACCAACTGATTCACGCGGCCCTTCCAGCGCACCGAAGAGCATTGCGTCAGATAGTGCCGGACGGAAGCCAGTGGTTCATTAATCATTCTTTGGCCGTTGGGCGAGCAGATCGAACAAGCCACGTTCGATCTCTTTCAGTTGCGCATCCAGTCCAAGGGCCGCAGTTCCAACTTCGGAGTGCACGATGCACTCTCCCAATAAAAGAGTTGAGTCCTCCACCAGCTCGATCTTGACCCGGCCATTTCCGTCCTGTTCGAAATAGCTTTGCCAATCTCGGATTTCCTGAGGGTTGATGTTGACCTGTACCGTGCTGCCTTGTTTCAGGTTTTCCGTCGCAAGACGAACCAGCGCGGCAACCAGTAATGGGTCTACCTGTGATTCACGATGCAAAATTTTGCCGGCTATTCCCAGCGCAAGATGAACAATCTGATCTTCGACCTTGCTGTAGTAATCCGAGTTGCTCTGCTGGAATTCCTCTATAGCCTTACTCACTCGAGCGCGCTCCGCGGAGACAGCCTGCGCGACTTGTTTTCCAAGAACCTGCTCGCCTTCGCGGAGGCCCTGTTGCCGTCCCTTTTCAAAGGCGGCGGCAAGGTCATTCTCGGAGATAGCCGGTACGGCGGGCTTCTGCTGAACTGGCTCCGTTTCGAGTGCTTCTACTTGTTTTTCGTTCACCCGAGAAGCTGCGCTGAGCGCGCGCGGATATTCAAATGCTCTCACTGGAATTGGCATGGAATTTCTCAAGGAATCAGAGGAGGTACTCATCGTCGGTCTCCGTCTTCAACACAAGTCTGCCTTCGCTCTCAAGTTGACGTGCAATTGCAACTGCCTCTTGTTGTGCTTTAGCCACTTCACGTGATCGCACTGGGCCAAGTGAATCGATGTCTTCCTTCAACATTTCAACGGCACGCGAGGACATGGTGCGGAAGATGTGATCTCGTAGCTCTTCTGTAGCGCCTTTCAGGGCTAGGGCAAGTGTCTTCTTGTCAAGATTCGAAACTAACTCGCGGATAGAAACATCCGGCACGGAAAGGAAATCCTCGAAGGTGAACATGAAATTGCGAATGTTTACTGCGAGCTTTGGCTCGCTTGCTTCAATACTCTCTAGGATAGACCGGGCTGAAGCTGCATCGAGCCGGTTCATCAGGTCGGCGACACTCTTGAAGCCCGCATAGGTCCGCCGGCTCTGCTCGCCCAGCGACTGCAACTTGCGATTCAGCACCACTGAAACCTTCTCGGCCATCTCCGGAGAGAACTGGCGAAGCTGGGCCAGACGCTTCACTACTTCGCTCCGGACCTGCTCCGGAAGTTTGGTTAACAGCATTGAAGCCTGGCGTGCCTCCATGTGTCCGAGAATCAGCGCAATGGTTTGCGGATGTTCACCTTCTAAGAATCTTGCCAACTGCGTCGGGTCGGCCTTTGCCAGCGAGGCCAGCTTGCTGACCTGCGCCGATTGCGCATGTGAAACCTGGTCCAGCAATTCGTGCGCCCGAGTTTCTCCATAGGCGCCCACCAGCAGTCTCAGCGCAAAATCAACTCCGCCCTGGCCGATGTAGTCCTGGGTCTTTGACAGCTGTATGTATTCCTCAAGCACCGCCGTAGCGGTATCAGGGGTGACATTGTTCAACGTCGCCAATTCGGTCGTGATCATGGCGACAGTTCTTTCATTAAGGCCGCGATAAATATGCGCGGAAGCCTCTTCGCCTAGAAGAACCATCAACACGGCCGCTCTGCGCGCCCCACTCAGTCCGCTTTCATTGGCGTTGATCATCACAAATCCTCATCTACCCACGACTGAATCAGACGGCTCGTCGCAAGAGGATCTTTCTTTACCCTTTCAATCAATTGTTTCTTCACGGACTGCGACTCCTCCCCAAATAAGCTTTGATCAGTTGAGGCCTGCAGTGATGCTTGTTCCGCTTCCGCTGCTTTCTTTTTCGAAGAGTTCACGAGCGAACGGATCGCCGCGACAACTTCCCGCTTGACCGGTCTGAGCATGAGCAGATAGGCAATCAGGAACAGTAGCAGGAGCGCGGCGTAGCGCACCGCGGTCGACCAATCGCGCAGGGTTGTGCGCACCCGCTCCACCGGCGTTATCTTCTCCGGAACCGTCGGCGAAGGCCGCATGAAAGATACGTTCTGGACAACAAGGCGGTCGCCCCGGTTGGCATCGATGCCGAGGGAAGCTTGCGCAAGCTGTTCAATTTTTTCGAGCTCCTCTGGAGACCACTTGCGCCGCCTGGGTGTCTGCCCCTGTCCCGAGGCTTCATCAATGTCATCGACTGCAACCGCTGCCGTAATCCGCCGGACTCTTCCTGCGGGTTGCAGTGTGTGGCGGCTCATGCGGTTCACAGCATAAGTCTGGGAGTCTGTCTTGGACATGTGCGAATCTGCCGCCGCATCCGCTGACGCCGCAATCTTTGCGCCAGGAATATTGCTCGAAGTACCCGGCACGCCGCCGATTCCCGCAGCGCCACCTGTCTGCTCTTCCGAGCTCTGCTTGGTAACAGCCACCTGCGAGGCGGGGTCGTATGAGTCCTGGTTCTCTTCGGTCGTACTTGGGTCGTACTCCACGTCCACAGTGGCGCGAACGTGATCGGGACCAATGACGGGCTCAAGTGTCGTCATCAGCCGCGCAAGCAGCACGCGTTCCTGATCCTCATCCGCAATCCAGCCAGCCGATTTGCGGCCACCCAGCGGGCGGTTGGTATCCGCATCGGTTACAATCACGTTTTCCGGCGAGAGACCGTCGACCGCACCGGAGACCAGCCGTGAGATTGCCATCTGGCTCCCCTCGGAAAGCTCTCCCCGCTTGGTCTTGATGATCACCGATGCTTTAGCTGGACGCTCACGCGAAATGAACACGGATTCGGTTGACATCACCAAGTGGACACGCGCGCTCTGCACGTCGTTCAGCGTTTTTATCGTCCGCTCCAACTCGCCTTCCATGGCACGCTGGTAGTTAACCTTTTCGTCGAACTCCGTCTGACCCCAGCTTACCTTGTCGAATAGCTCGAATCCAAGTCTGCCGCTATGGGGCATACCATCGGAGGCAACTTCGATTCTTGCCGCATCAACTTGGTCGGCTGGAACGCTGAGTACCTTGCCGTCCGGGCTGATCTCGTAGGGAATCTTCTTGGCGGCCAGTTGACTGCTCAGCCGTTCGGCGTCCTGTTGCTCCAGATCGGTGAATAGCGGCTTGTACTCAGGCTTGCCAAGCAGTTTCACAAAGACCAGCAATGTTGCAAGGGTCAGCACAGTGCCTCCAATCAGCATCATGCGCTGTTTCTTGGTCAACCCCGAGGCTGCTTGTTTCAACTGCCCGAAAATCTGTATTTGCGTTGCCATGCTCACACCCGGAAACAACTAACAACTACAAAACTAAAACTGCATCTTCGAGACTTCCTGATACGCGTTCACAATCTTGTTTCTCACCTGCATCATTAACTGGAATGCGACATCGGCCTTCTCAACCGCAATCATGACGCTGTGGATGTCCTGCCGGTCGCCTTGTGCCAATTGCGTAACCTGCTGCTGCGCGCTAGTGTCCAGTTGCTGGGCGGCGCCAACCGCGTTCTTCAACACGGACTCGAAGCTCGACTCGCCGGCATCCTCCCCAGCAGAGGTCGGCAGCGTGGGCAGCGTGCCGCTTTGGGCACCGACGGAAGGCGTATAGAACGCCGAGAGCGAGTTGGTCGGAATTGTGCTCATCTCTATTCCTCTACTTAAGGATGTCGATCGCCCCGGTAATAATCTGTTTCGACGCGGTGATGGCAGAAGCGTTCAACTGGTATGCGCGAACCGCATCCATCAGGTCGGCCATCTCTTGCATCGGATTGATATTCGGATAGGCGACGTAGCCTTCCTTGTTCGCATCTGGATTGCCCGGTTCATAGCGCATCAGCGGAGCCGTTGGGTCTTCGACAACCTTACTGACCCGCACTGCCGAGGTATTCGCGTTCCCGCTTTCTCCGCCGGAGTTCACCAGCATCATGCGAAATGGATTGGATGGCGCACTGGAAAAGACCACCTGCTTGCGCCGGTAAGGGCCGCCCTCCGGAGTCCGTGTGGTCTCCGCGTTGGCCATGTTTGCGGCTACAACCTCGGCCCGCTGCCTTTCCGCGGAGAGCGCTGAGCCACTGACTTCAAGCATGCTAAAGATGCTCATCCCTGTTTCCCTTCATTGATCGCAGTCATAAGACGATGAAACTGGTCGCGTATTAGTTGAACGCCGATTCGAAACTGCAACTGCGTTTCAGAAAGCGCAAGTCCCTCGCGATCGAGACTCACGTTGTTTCCGTCTGGCCTTTCCAGAAGCCCCTGCACAGTGTGTACAACCGGAGTGCCCATTGGATTCGTACCATCCAGTGCGTTCGTCAACTCTCTGCGAAAGTCGATGTCCTGGGTGTGGTATCCGGGTGTATCGACGTTGGCCATGTTGTTCACCACCAGCGAATGACGCGAGTTGGTGACGTTGATGTAACTCTCAAGAACCTGAAGCATGGATGGTGATTCGCTCATCGCAATGCAAAGCTCCTTGGTGGGAGTCCGTACTCCCGGATTCGATTCCGAATGGTTCGCAGACTTACGCCCAACATCTCCGCAGCATGGGTTCGGTTTCCGTTGGTGGCTTCCAGAGTCTTTTCAAGAAGGCTGCGTTCCACGTCTCGCAACGAACTGCCAGCGACTGTGCGAATGGCGGCAGGCACAGCAGAAGGTGCGGAATGCAAAAATTCGTGCGAGAGCCAGGACGCATCGATCACATTTGAGTCGCTCAGCGTTACAACTCTGCGGATGAAGTTCGCCAGTTCGCGAATATTGCCGGGCCATTCATGACGAAGAAGGCCGTTCATGAACTCCGTGTAAAACTCCGGAGTAGGCTTGCCGGCTTCTGCGCTGAACTTGCCGGCGAAGTGATGAGCCAACATAGGAATATCTTCGCGACGCTGCCGAAGCGGTGGGAGACTGATCGGAATTACATTCAACCTGTAGTAAAGGTCCGCACGGAATCGCCCTTGTCCCACCATCTCCAGCAAAGAAACGTTCGTGGTTGCAATCACCCGGATGTCAATCGACACCGGTCTGGATTCTCCGAGAGGCTCAATCTGACGTTCCTGCAGCACACGGAGGAGTTTAGGCTGCAGAGCCAGTGGCATCTCTCCAATCTCATCCAGCAGTAGAGTGCCACCTTCGGCCGCTGCGAATTTTCCCGTCCGGTTCTGGGTTGCTCCCGTAAAAGCTCCGCGCGTGTGCCCAAACAACTCGCTCTCCAACAATGCTTCGGGAACCGCAGAACAGTTGACGGCCACAAACGGCTTGTTTCGCCGCTCGCTGGAATCGTGGATAAATCGCGCAATCAGTTCCTTGCCGGTACCACTCTCGGCCTCCACCAGCACGTCGGCATTTGCGCGTGCCGCGTGGCGAGCCCTTTCAATGCAGCGCAGAAGCGCGGGTGAATTACCCAAAATCTCTCCCTGCTGCGTGCTCGGAACCATAGCGGGCTTGTTCATCGCTAGCGTTACTTTTGAGAGATGCGCGCGTAATGCCTCAAACGAAACAGGCTTAGTAAAGTAGTGGCATGCGCCCTCTTGCATCGCGCTTACCGCTTCCGGCACGCTTCCGTATGCCGTCAGCAGGATGACTGCGGTCGATGGCGAGCTCCTACGAACCTGCCGCATCAATTGAAGTCCGTCGCCATCCGGCATTCTCACGTCCGTGATCAGCACCGAAAATGTTTTCGCCGACAACTGACGTAGCGCATCACCAACACCTGAGGCACTTTCGACTTGCCACCCGTCCCGCTGCAGATTCGCTGCCAAGCCGACGCGCATCCCGGGCTCA
Organism: uncultured Acidobacteriaceae bacterium; assembly: GCA_964559875.1. Classification (GTDB taxonomy): domain Bacteria; phylum Acidobacteriota; class Terriglobia; order Terriglobales; family Acidobacteriaceae; genus TOLSYN. The sequence continues at coordinate 21,085 of CAZLJQ010000020.1, read as the reverse complement.
TCGTCAACCACCAGAACCGATCTTGTGCTTACTGAGCTCATACCGCTGGAATCTCCAGATACATAACTGTTCCCTGACTGTCCGAGTGAAGGACTCCCAACGTTCCACCGTGCGCCTCGACAATGCGCTTGCAGACTGCCAGTCCAAGCCCGGAGCTTCGTCCGCTGGCGCTGTAACCAGCTTCAAAGATGTGTGGGAGATGTTCAGGAGCGATGCCCGATCCGCTGTCCTTCACCTCGATGCGCACTTTTCCGTCAGCATGCCTGGCTGAGATCTCTACCACGCCGCCCTCGGACGAATGGCGAAGCGCATTGCCGCACAGATTCAAAATCACCTGACGCAGCGCCTGTGGATCGCCATTGATCTCCAACTCGTTCAGTTCGCAACGGCTCTGCAAACGGATACTCGACTCCGCAGCGACCGGCTCCAGAAATTCAGCGCTCTCCATAATGATGGGCTCAACTGCAATCGGCGACATATCGAGCGATCCGGTTGAGTAAAACTGCAGCACGTTGTTCACGGTTGCAGCCAGGTTGCGCACGCCGGCCGTCAAGTGATCTGTCCAGACAAGCGCTTCCGGATTGAGCGACGTCTGCGAGCGCAGAAGCGTGAGAAACAGCTCCATGGCTCCCAATGGATTTCTAATCTCATGCGCCAGCACTGAAGACATCTCTGCAAGCGCCAGCGAATTCCGGGCTTGCTCGCGTTCGCGCTCCAGGTCTTTCTCTGCGCTGATGTCTTGAAGAATGAGAAGGCAATGCCGTGTGGCAGGTCCCTTCGACGAGAAACTTACATGGGTCGCCCGCACAGAGAGCCAGCGTGCTGGCCGCGTGGTCTCAATGAAGATTTCTTCTTCCCTGGACGTGCCTTCGTCACCGGAGAATCCTGCGCGCACAACTTGTTGCAAGGGCTCGGGTAACGCTTCTCCGGTCTTTCCCGTAACCCAGAGAAGCTTCTGTGCTTCCGGGTTTGCAAGGATCGTTCCAGATCCGGCGTTGTCCAGCAGAACAACTCCGCAAGGCAAGGCTTCAAGAATGCGAAGCAGTACCTGTCGGGTCGAATCCACTTCGTTCAGACTCCGTTGCAGAGCCTGATTGCGATCTTCAAGTTCACGCCGCAGCAGGACAACTTCATCCTGCAGCTTCAGATGAGAAAACTCCAGACGGTCTGCCGACTCGATGAACGCGTTAAACCGGGCCAGCAATGCTTCAGGCGAGTTGGCCGGTAGAGACTTCATTGGATCGATATGAGAAGTAGGCAACATCTACCCAGTTACATTGCACGATGAGTTCCAAATCCAGAGCTGAAAAAAAATGAGAGCACCTGGCAGATGCTCTCATTCGAAACTACCTTGCTTACACAACGATATGTTCGGCCGTGACGACCGGCGCATTGCCCGCGATGATGCTGGCGCGCTCCATAACGTTTCTCAACTCGCGAATATTGCCCGGCCATGAATGCTGCATCAGCAGTTCCAGTGCGCCATCCGAGAGTTTTGCTTGCCGCGATGAAAATTTGGTGAGAAAGCTTTCCGCCAGTGCTGGGATGTCCGTGACGCGCTCGCGCAACTTGGGAAGATTGATGGGGAACACAGCCAGCCGGTAGTAGAGATCCTCACGGAAGAGCTTCTGCTTCAGCAGATCCTGCAAGTGCGCATTGGTAGCCGCTACCACACGCACATCAACGCGGAAGTTATCCGTGCTACCTAGGCGTTGAACTTCGCCCTGCTCCAGGAAGCGGAGCATTTTGGATTGCAGAGCCAATGGCATGTCACCAATCTCATCGAGAAACAATGTTCCCTTGTGGGCTGCATGGATGCGGCCGACGCGCGATTGAATTGCGCCAGTGAATGCGCCTTTCACATAGCCGAAAAGTTCGGCTTCAAGAAGCGGTTCCGGAATTGCCGCGCAGTTAATCACAACAAATGGATTGGCGTGGCGCTGGCTCAGCCGATGAATCGCCTGCGCAAAAAGATCTTTACCTGTGCCACTTTCTCCAGTGATCAGAACCGTAGTGTCGCGCGGAGATACCAGGCGAGCCAGGGAGCAGGCCTTCTGCATTTCCGGCGACCTCCCGATCAGTCCTGGCAATCCAGAATCCGCGCTGCCATCGAAAGACATCACCATTTGCGGGGATATCTGTTGAACCAGCTCCGGACGGTCGATCAGTTTGACAATCTCCATTCCCAATGGCGCCGTGGGCAACCCAATGGGCTGGCCTGTACGAGGATTCACCACCACGATCTGCAAATGCGGATAAAGCGAATCCACAAGCTCGCGAAAATCATTGACCGTCAGGTCGGGGAGCATCGGCTCCAGCATAAGGACATCAAAATCGTTTGCTGACAATTTCCTTAGCGCGTCCGTCCCACTCACAGCTTCCTCAACGCCCCAGCGTGTAGACTCCAACCTCGCGTTCAAGCTCGCGCGAAATCCTGCATCATTGCTCACGATGAGTATTCTGGGGGGCGTTACTACGCTAATCCCTTGCGAGGACTCATCCGGCCTATCGTGTTTTAGGAAAGGGATACTGCTCATGTCTGAAGACCCCTTATCTATGAATGAACTTTATTTTTGTTAAGGATGTTACCTACGTCGAGCTACACGCTCTCGGAAGCCAAATTCGAATCGACGAGAGATCCGGAGTGATCGAGAATTCTCCCATGAGCACCTCGACGTACGAACGGATGGTCGAAACCGTTTGGAGTTCGTGTACACATATCTCTTTGCCGGCCGGGTATACCAGGGAAGCAACCAACTGCACACCATGCGCTGACTCGCGAATGTCGAAGCTCACCTTAACGGGAGCGACGCTTCGCAGCAAGCCGAAGAGGCACAGCAGGACGCGCTGCACAAATCCCCGTGGCGCCACAATCTTCCCCTGCGCACATCCTTCGCTAAGGTCCACTTCCACACCTTCGTTCTGGAGTGCCTCGCTCTGCATGTCGCCGGCAAGCACCAGGGCCTCACGCATCGACTCCGTTATAAATTCCGTACCTGCGCGGAAAGGCCGGATGATATCGCGAAGAAAATCAAGCTCCTCGACAACACGTTCCAGAGCTACCTGTGCCTCGATGATCTCAACCTCTCGGCGCTCAGTGCTGCTGCTGGGCATCGCCGCACTTTCCAGGCGCCAATGGGCCGCCGTTAATGGCTGCGCCATCGAGTGCAGTCGCGCCGCCACTGTTTCGGCAAGCAGCGCCACGCCGATTGTCCGGACCTCTTGCGTACTTGAGCCGGTGCTACTCATCGCTGAGCACATAGCCGACTCCACGCATCGTGCGGATCAGCTTGAAGTCGAAATCGGCATCCACCTTGTCGCGCACATATTTCACATAGACATCCACAAGGTTTGTGGAAGGATCAAACGGTTGATTCCACACGTTCTCCATCAGTTCGGCGCGCGTTACCGGGCGGCGCGCATTGCGCATCAGGTATTCGAGAAGACTGAACTCCCTCGAACTGAGATTGATTTTCTTCCCTCCGCGCTCCACTCCATACACCCGCCGGTCAATCGTCAGATCGACGATGGTGGTGACCTCTTCAACCGGCTCATAGTTCCTGCGCAGAAGAGCCCTCACGCGAGCCGAGAACTCCGGTAGTGAGAACGGTTTGTTCATGCAGTCATCCGCGCCGGCATCCAGGGAAAGAACCCGGTCTTCAATCCGGTTTCTTCCGGTCAGCACGAGCACGGGCAGCCGCCGATTCGAGGGGCGGAACTGCTTAAGAAGGGTGAGTCCATCGATGTGAGGAAGATTAAGATCCAAAATCATCAGATCATACTTCGACTTGCTCAAAGCCTCGGCGGCAACCTGTCCATCATGAGCCAGTTCGACCGCGTACCGTTCCGACTGCAGGCGCTCCCCAAGGAAAGAAGCCAGCGGCAAGTCGTCTTCTACCACAAGAATTTGGGCACTTTTTTCGACAAAACCAGCAGCAACAGCAGTAGACATCCACTACTCCATTTCGGTTGGCACTTATTGGCCCATCTGGGTCAAACTTTGAATCAGAACTTGATTAAATGAATAACGTGAGGCCGGGAATGAGTGAAATGAATTATCGAAGGAAGATAAAGAATCTCTAATCACAATGTACAAAAACTGGACAGAGCACAATTTGCGCAAAACCCGTGCTTGCACCGGGCAAAGTGCAAACAGAGCACGAACAGCCGCGATCGGCAATCCTCAAACCTCGAGAGCCGATTCTCCGTAACTGCCTGACTACCTTAGTGTTGCCCTCATACGTGGCGACATAGATCAACGCAGGTGAGACATAGTCTCCCTTCCGCGTCTCTCCCTGAGACACCGCGTTTTCCGTCCTCACCACCAGCGGTACATGTACTACCGTGTACTGTCCATTTGCGCGTCATCGATGGCCGGAAGGCCATTTTCGATAGGTCCAGTAGTACATAAAACACCTTATCTGCCGCGCCATCAAATCGGAATCTTCGATACCCACGCCACGGCCTCTAGATAGGCGCTGCTCAATTCCGCCTCGCCCAAATGGAGTTTCTGGGCACGCGCCTCGCACTTCTCCCACTCACTCCTCTCATAGCTGATCACCACCTCGAGAAGTTCGTGCAGCCGGCCATCCCTACCCGCCAGGGCGGCTCCTACGCTGGCAGGGACCTCCAGCCGGTCGATGACTGCGGAAGAATCCAGCAGCACCGCCATCAACGACAGCAGTCCTACCAGAAAGCCCTCGTACTCGCTGCACCTTGCATAAGGCGCCACCAACTCGATCAGTTTTGCTCGAAGCAGGGCGCAGCGAAGAAGTTCCTTGGGTTGGTCGTCGGCCGCTAGAACTGTTCCGGTCAGCAGTGCCCAGCGGCGGGTATTGCGCTCACCCAGCAGGGCTAAGGCGTGCCGGATGGATTGAACGCTGGCTCGGTGACAGAATTCCACTGAATTGATGAATCTCAGCAAGCGGTAGCACAGCGCGGCATCTTCCTTAATGATCGTTTCCAGATCGGAGAACTTCAGCTCCTCATTCACTGTTGCCTGCAACAGCCGAAGACTGCTGATCCGCGAAGGGCTTAACGATTTCGTTGCCATCACCTGCGGCTGGCAGAAGTAGAAACCTTGAAAGAGTTGGAAGCCCAGGCCGCGCGCTGTTTCGTGCTGATCTCTGGTCTCAACCTTCTCGGCCAGAAGCTTTGTTGCCGGGTTGATACGATCCTGTAAAAAGTTCACAACCTCAGGAGAGGCCAGGCGCATATCCACCTTGACGATGTCCAGCACGGGAAGGAAGGCAGCACAAGTGTCGCTCTCGGAATAGTTCAGCGCCAGCATGTACCCGTTTGATTTCAACCTTTCACAAACCTTGAGAATATCCGGGTCAGGGCTAACGGTCCCCTGAACTTCCAGAACAGTTCGCTGCGGCTGGAGAACATTGATAAAGTCGCTGGTCAGCACCTGCTGTGTGCAATTTACAAAGGCCTTTGATTCCCCACACAGCGCCTCAATTCCAAATAAATAAGCACTGTCGAAAACCTGCATCGATGCCTGGCTGGCGTCATCGAAGATGGCCCGGTCCGTATCAGCATTGCGATACAGGAGTTCGTACCCAAAGCAATGCGAATTGGTGTCCAGGATTGCCTGTCTGGCGATAAACCGATTATTCGTATCCATAAGCTCCACAAAGAGGCTTACAGTTTATCGGCCAAAATCTCCTCCGCCATCAATCCAACCCTCTGCAATTCCAGAATAAATTGAAAAAAAGATCGCGTTCTGTTAAAGATTCTCATAAATCTGCCGATAGGCTTCTCTGCGATTTCCGACGGCTAGAGAGGTATCTTCGACATGCGATCTCTGTGGTGTGGGCGAGAAATTGGCGGTGGGTTTTGCTCTGCTGCTCGGTCGGCTCGCCGTGCTCTCGTGGCACCATCAAAGGTCGCCATGCCCGCTCCCGTTGATAACGAGTGTGGCATGCAGTAAACGGTGTGCAATCGAGTGTGTTCCATGGTCATCCAGGTAAAGAACTTCACATATCGGCGTCCACGTCACCGGACTGACATTCCGGTCCTGGTTCGCTTGACGCCTGTGTACTCCATTCCCGGGCGCGGCACAGATGTGAGCGCCGAAGGCATCGGAGTAAGGCTGGACGAACCTCCGCCACCAGACAGTGTGGTTGTACTGGAGTTTGTTTTCAAAGGCCGGATATTTCACACCCCGGCCCGGCTACAGTACCGCAGCGAGAGCAACTACTATGGATTCATGTTTCAGTTCTCCTCCGAGCTGGAGCGGGATTCTCTGCAGGAATTGCTTGGTGCGATTCACAGAATCAAGTAGTCAGCGCGCGCACCCTGGCAAGGACAACTGGGCAAGCTTTGCCCGGATCTCCGGCTGCGTTTGCCCAGTTGCTCCTGCCACCCGTCGGGGCACAGCTTAAATCTCTCCGCTAACTATCTTTGATTTCCGCAACCTCGGCTCGCTCGCAACGGTGCCTTGGTTTGGCACTCCACATGCCTTATTTATTGCGACCACGGCTCCTACAGCTCGTTGCCCGACGCCGTAGGAGTCTGGAACCCGACCGTTCCCCTTGAGGAGAGAGCGATGTCCATAGCCAGTATTTTCAGCAGCAGTCTCATGAGTTACCTGACCCCCACCGTCCAGGGCAAAACGCAGACGGCGCAGGGCGGCATGCAGCAATTTCAGCAGCAATTCCAGCAGCTCGGCCAGGATCTGCAATCCGGCAATCTCTCCTCTGCACAGGCAGACTTCCAAACCTTGCAGCAGCAGATCGGCACGCAGTCGCAGACCTCTTCCGCCACCACGTCCTCAACTGCGTCCTCGACAAGCAGCAGTTCCCTCAGCCAGGAATTCAGCCAGCTTTCCCAGGACCTTCAGTCCGGCAATCTTTCTGCAGCCCAGCAGGACTACTCAACAATTCAACAATCTGCTCAGAGTCAAGCCCAGAGCGGGCACCATCATCATCACCATCATGAAGGCGGCGATGGGAGCGCTATCTCACAATCACTCGAACAGCTGGGCCAGGCATTGCAGGCCGGCAATCTCTCCGCGGCCCAGCAAGCGTACGGCTCATTGCAGCAGGAATTCCCGCAACTTGGGCAAACCAGCAGCACATCCAGCACGTCACAGTCCAGCTTAAGTAACCTTGCGGTCAGCGTCTAACTGATTCGTGGGTCGAGTACCTCTGCCTCCACCGCTCTCAGGCGGTTGCGTTTGTGCTTCCGCTTGCGCTGCTCGCTGACGTCGCGCTGTAGGCTGCAGCTGCACTCTGGCTCTGCTGGCTCGCCAGGAACGCCTGGAGTAACTGAGAATCGGAGTTATCCCCAGAGCCGTCCGCTTGGTGGTGATGGGGATGCGATCCGGAGACGCTCTGCGCATCCTGCGCCAACTGCGTAAATGCCTGCTGCGCCCCGGAAAGATTGCCCGACTGCAGATCCTGGCCCAGGGTCTGAACATCCTGCGTCAACTGGCTCAACGGATTCGTGCTGGAGTTCGAGGTGCTGCCAGTGGCCGAAGCGGTGCTTGAGGTGCCGCTCGTTGAGGCTGCACTCGCACTGGCATCGCTAGCCGCATTGGTGCTGCTCGCTGCGCTGGTGCTGCCGGTTGCACTGCTACTGCTGGCCGACCCAGTACTTGCGCTGGCAAGGCTCGCCAACAGCGTCTGGAGCTCCGAGCTGCTGTTACTGCTCGACGACTGAGCATGATGGTGATGGTGGTGATGCGTTCCGCTGCTACCGCTCTGCTGCTGATCCTGCTGAATCTGAGCAAATGCCTGTTGCGCCCCGGTGAGATCCCCGGACTGCAAATCCTGGCCCAACGTCTGGAATTCCTGCGCAAGCTCCGACTGACTCGACTGCGCGCTGCTGGTGGTCGAGGCCGCGGTCGAGGCGCTCGTCGATGCCGTCGTCGATGCTGTGCCAGAAGAAGCCGAAAACGCGGATTGCGCATCCTGCGACAGAGTCACGAAGTCCTGCTGGGCTGCCGAGAGGTTACCGCCTTGCAGGTCGCTGCCAAGCTGCTGAAATTCCGAGACAAACTGGCTTGCACTGCTCATGGCTGAGCCGAGTTGCATAAAGTTGCTGCTTGAAATTCCTGCGGTAGACATCGCTGCGCTCCCTGGTAACGGCCTCGCGGTCTTGCATATCCAGCGAGGTACGCCGCACCTATCGGCTAGACTCCACTTTCTCTTCAGCTCAAAAGCTCAATTACGGAAATGTCATCTGGACGATGTCCATCGAGTATCCATTCACGGCACCGGGCATCCACTGCACTTCTCTGAGTCCGATGAGCCTTCGATGAGGAGCGGACACGGTATGAGTGTTCGATTAGAAATTGCCGTCCTCCGCGCCTGCTTTAGCCCGCCAGCCTTTTCTGGACTGACTCATCTGTCCCGGCCTTTTGTTAGTTTTTGCAATGGAGAGTGCAACTTACGCGACAGATGTTATCTATCGCCGAGCCGCCTAGGCTGCGGCGAATGGCACCCTAAATGCACGTAAACGAAAAAGGGCGCGCATTAACCACGCCGCTAAAGATCAAGTCCAAAAGATAGATCAGGGAGTCATGCACACGATGAGCCACACCAATACAGCAGGCGGGCGCGCCTATATGGAGGAGTCAGCCGCGACTACCACACTCGACCCCTGCGATTGGATCGGCTTTCGTGAGCAGGCCCACCGTATGCTCGACGACATGCTCGGCGACATCGAAACCATCCGCGAGCGTCCCGTATGGCAGACGATTCCAGATGAGGCGCGGGCGCGCTTTCGTGAAACTCTTCCGGCGAAACCAATGGCCTTGGCCCAGCTTCACGAGGAGTTCATGACTTCCATCCTGCCCTACACGGCCCGCAATGCTCACCCTGGTTTTATGGGATGGGTGCAAGGTGGTGGAACGCCGGTAGGCATGTTGGCGGAGATGCTGGCCGCCGGGCTGAATGCCAATGTTGGTGGCCGCGATCAGATTCCTCTTGAGGTCGAGCACCAGGTCTCCGAATGGATGCGCACCCTCTTCGGTTTTCCCGTTGGAGCAACCGGGTTGTTCGTTACCGGCACGTCAATGGCGAACTTTCTCGCCGTGGTGGTGGCGCGGGATACCCGGCTCGGCCACGAGGTTCGTCGCCAAGGAATTACCCAGCACACACAAAAACTTACCGCGTATGCCTCTACTGCCGTGCACGGATGCGTTGGTCGAGCGCTCGACCTGGCCGGGCTGGGAAGCGATTCACTGCGGCTTGTGCCTGTGGATAGTCGGCAGCGCATGGATCTGGATGCTCTTGCAAAAACTATCGCCGCGGATCGTGATGCAGGCTTCACTCCGTTTCTCGTCGTCGGCACTGCCGGCACAGCGGACACAGGTGCAATCGATGATCTCGCCGCCATCGCAGATCTTTGCGCTGAACAGCAGCTCTGGTTTCACGTGGACGGCGCCTACGGTGCGTTAGCCATGCTGGCACCGAAACTAGCACCGCGTCTCAATGGGATCGAGCGCGCTGACTCCCTGGCCTTCGATTTTCATAAGTGGGCACAGGTTCCTTACGATGCTGGTTTCCTCCTGGTGCGCGACGGCGCACGCCACCAGCAGGCTTTTGCATCCTCCGCTGCCTATCTCGCAAGAGATGAGCGAGGGATGTCTGCCGGCTCTCCGTGGCCCTGTGATTTCGGCGTTGACCTCTCGCGTGGCTTTCGCGCGTTGAAGACTTGGGCCACACTCAAGGTTTACGGCACAGACGCTATCGGCGCCGTCATCAGCAACACCTGCGAGCTGGCAAAATATCTGGAGAGCCGCATTGCTGCATCGCCGGAGCTAGAGTTGTTGGCCTCCGTCGAGCTGAATATCGTCTGCTTCCGCTACCGCTTCAAGAGTCCGGATAACTCTGCAACCGATGAGCTTTCCAATCAGCTCAATCGCCAGATTGTCATCAAGCTGCAGGAGTCCGGCGCCGTCGCACCCTCCACAACCCTCATCGCAGGCCGCATGGCGATTCGTGCCGCCATCGTGAACCATCGCACCAGCCGCGTAGAGATTGACACCTTGGTCGAGGCAACGCTCGCTGCAGGCCGCGCGTTGCAACCTCCACAGCCGGTCGCAGAACGTACAGGGAAGAAGTGGGAGCCTTGGCTCAAGCGGGATGCCATGTTGCAGCAACTCAACGCGCATCTCGGCGCTCACACCAATCTGCGGAAGACGGATGAAGTCGCGCTGCGCGTAAAGAGGGCGACCTTGCTGGCACAGATGGGCCGCACCCTCGAAGCCCGCGCCGACCATCTGAAGGTCCTGGAACTTGATCCCTTACACCGGATGAATCTTATTCTGCTCGGAAGGCTCCTGGTTCTGACCGGGCAGCGCAAGGCCGCTCAGGTGGTCTACTCCGAAGCCGTAAAGCACTATCCCGAAGACATCGTTATCCGCGTCGACCTCGGTGATGTCTTGCTCGAAGGTGAAGATGCCGCCAATGCCGCCGAGGCGCGCAGGCATTTTGAAGCGGCGCTTCGCATCGATCCGGAGTTTCCCCATGCGCACGGTGGAATGTATTACGCGCTCACCCGGCTCGGAGAACCGGAGGCAGCAGAATTGCACCGCAGCAAGTCATTCAGGAAAGAAAACCTTTTCCCGGCATTTTACCGTGGAGACTCGAAACCCATTCCTGTGCTGCTGCTCGTCTCGTCCACCGGCGGCAACACACCCATCCAGAAACTTCTCGATGACCGCGTCTTTCAGACCTACGTGATTGTCGCCGACTTCTACAATCCGAACACCCCCTTGCCGCCCCACGAGTTTGTCGTAAACGGCATTGGCGACAACAATGCGGCTGCGGAAGCCCTGATTGCCGCCGAGTCACTGCTCACACTCACCTCGGCACCGGTCCTCAACTCTCCGGCAGCGGTGCGCGCATCCGGCCGTTGCGAAAACGCCCTCCGCCTCAGATGCCTGCCCGGAGTGATCGCCCCCGCCACCGCAACGTTTTCTTACTCGGAGCTTGCTGGGCCGAATGGCCTCTCTGCACTCACCAGCCAGGGATTCACCTTTCCTCTGCTCCTGCGTGTACCCGGCTTCCACATGGGCAAGCATTTTGTGCGTGTAGAGTCGCCGGAGGCGCTCGCCGATGCAATCGCTGCGCTGCCCGGAGCATGCCGCCCTGATGCTAAGGTGCTGGCGATTGAATATCTCGATGCCCGAGGTGCCGATGGCTGCGCGCGCAAGTACCGCGTGATGATGGTCGGCGGCCATCTTTATCCTCTTCATCTGGCTATCTCACAAAATTGGAAGATTCACTATTTCAGCGCCGACATGAAGGACCGTCCCGATCATCGCGCTGAAGAAGCAAAGTTCCTCGCCGACATGCAGAGCGTACTCGGTTCGAAGGCCGTGGCTGGATTGAAACATGTGCAGGCAGTTTTGGGACTGGACTACGGTGGCATCGACTTCGGCCTCAACCAGCAGGGCGAGGTTCTGCTCTTTGAAGCTAACGCCACAATGGTCGTCGCGGAACCCGACGCGGACGACCGCTGGGATTACCGCCGCGCTGCCGTCGAGCGAATCAACGCCGCCGTCCGCCAAATGCTGCTCGCTAGCGCCGCTGCTGGCCAATCTCAGGCGGAGGCGACGCGCACCTTATGCGCGGCCGCGATAGCGTAAGAGGTCGGCGGACCATTCCATCCGCCATGGCTTTCCTGAACTCAGAATGCCCTAGCCGCCAGAATTGTGTCTTCGGTGCTGGCGCCCACCAGTTCTGCAAGATGGCCAATAATGGTGCGCAGTGTTTCTGATTGAGCGCTCAGTTCCAGGCCTGCGGACGCACTCTCTTCGGCGCTCGACGCAGTCTGCTGTGTCACTTGTTCCATCTGCGATATTGCTCTACTGATCTGCTCCAGGCTGCGAGCCTGCTCCTGGCTTCCAGCCTGCACCGCATCCGCCAGACACTTGGCCTTGTCCGCACCCTCGGTGATTGCGCCGATCGACTTTGCCACCTCATCCAGTTTGCGGCCGCCTTCGTGGGACTTGGCAACCGAATCTTCGATCATGCTGCTGGTATCCCTGGCTGCTTGTGCGCAACGCAGTGCCAGGTTGCGAACCTCATCCGCGACTACGGCAAACCCCAAGCCTGCTTGCCCGGCTCGCGCCGCTTCCACGGCGGCGTTCAATGCCAGAATGTTGGTCTGGAACGCGATCTCGTCGATGGTTTTGATAATTTGTGAAATCTTCTCGCTCGACTGGTTGATCTCTTTCATTGAGGCAACCATGTCGTTCAGCTTGCGGTTGCCTTCCGCAACCTGTTGAGCCATCTCGGCCATAAGCCTTGCCGCGTCCTTCGAGTTGTCGGCATTCTTGAATGTCATCGCGCGAATCGTTTCTGCTGACGTAGCCGTTTCCTGCAACGACGCCGCCTGCTGCGACGCTCCTTGAGCAAGTGACTGTGAGGATGAGGAGACCTGGGTCGCCGACCCGGCTACCTGTGCAGAACCTTGTGACAACTCTTTCGCAACTTTCCGTAGTGTTTTGTCAACCCTGGAAACAAGAACGAACCCGCCGCCTCCAACAATCAAAAGTAAGGTGACAATGACCGCTGCGGCCGCCATGTTTTGCTTTTCCTGTGTAGCAGCTTTCTGTTTATCACTCGCCAGATGCGCTTCTTGTATCTGCAGAAATTGCATCGCTGCCTTATCCAGATCCTTCTGCAAGGGAACGATCTTTCGCCCGAGAGCGGTTGTACTTTCCATATCTCCGGCCAGACAAAACTGCAGATCTTCCGCTTCCCATGATTTCCATTGCGCGAACTGCTGGGCCATCAGGTCCACAAGTTCCCTCTCGTCCTGCGAGACAAGTGACGAGCGCGATTTTTGGAGCAGGCCTAGTGATTCGTCCAGCTTTGCTGCAAACGCGTCGTACGACGCTTGCACAGTCGCAGGGTCTTTTCTGTAACCGTAAAGAAGTGTGCCGCGATGATCGATCATTAGATCGGAGGTGGACTTCGAGATCGCATGAGACAAATTGATCTTTTTCACGGTCTGGTTAACGGCCGTGTCAAAACTGGCCTTCATCCCGTTCAACGCCGTCAGTCCGCCCCAGACCAAGACCGCTGCAAGGCCCAACAGAACACAAAATGAGCACGTAAGCTTCTTGCCAATCGTCAGGGATTTCATCATCGCCAATATCTTCTCCAACGCACGGGTAATACTTCGGCTACTTATCGCCCGCCAGACGCGGCCAGCATACTCATGTACGTGTCGAGGGCTCTTAACTCAAGTAGAAGGAAAACAAGATCAGCGAGCCGTGCGGCTGTCTATCGGCATTTTCGTCGCCGAACTTTAGCGCGGATAGCTTACAGCCTGCTTCGTACGCAGAATTGTTGGAGCTGAGGATTTCGCAGGGACACGCCGTCTGAGAGTGAGTTTTCTCACTGAACCTGTTTGGCCGCGCAGGACTTGATCGCCATCATCGTGCGAACCCACCGTTGCGAATCAATCTCCCACTGGCAAACTTCCATCTCTGTGCAACCTGCCTTCTCACAAAGTTGTGGCAGAGCTTCCCAGTCGCCACGTGCGCATGCAATGGCAACGTCCAACGCGTACCGCGCTTGGTTAGGCACGCCTGTCAACGCGTCGCGGCAGAGCTTCGAAATCGGAATCTTCTCGATAATCTGCGCCAGCGGCCGATCCAGGAAAGCGTCCAGTAGCGAGAACAATCCGGTCAAGAAGAAGTCCGTCGATGGCAGGCCTCGCTGCTCGGCGAACATCTCGCAAAAGCGCGCACGGATCAATGCCTTTCGGATCAACTCGGCGGAATGCGGGCCCGCCAGGCTGATCGTCCCAACCAGAGACACCCACTTGCGCAGTTGGTCTCGACCAAGCAGATTAAGCGCGTGGACAATAGAGTGCACTGGACGGAGGCCGAACGCTGCCGAATTCAAGTAGCGCAGGAGTCTATAGCAGAGCGATGGCTCCTCCCGGATCGCACGCTCAATCGCAAGCAAATCAAGCTCGGGCTCGTACACTTTGCGCAAGACCTCCAAGTATCCCAGGTGCATGCTGGGCAGATCCTTGGCAGTCATGGTCTCGGGCCTGCAGAAAAAGTATCCCTGGAAGAGGGTATATCCCATCTCCAATGCAGCTCGAAACTGTTCGTGCGTCTCTACCTTTTCCGCGAGTAGCTGTACCCCGGGCTTCCTAAAGCGCCGGGAAATCGCTTTCTGTTGCGCAGCGTTGGTAAGCAGAAAATCCACCTTGATAATGTCGGCAAATTCAAACAGGGCCAACCGGTCATGGGTCGAAACAATATCGTCAAGCGCAATTCGATATCCCGCTTCCTTCAGGCGCCGACACGCGTCAATTGTTTCCTCATCGGCCGGGACGTCTTCCAGAATCTCCAGAACCACCAAATCTCTCGGCAGAGTGCCCGCAACTCCCGAACAAAGCGTTTCACGGGTGCAGTTGATGAACGCCGGCCGGCCATCCGTAAACGATTCGGCGCCCAGCAATAGCGAAAGATCGAGAGTGGATCGGGTTGCACTCTCGCCGACCACATCAGCAAAGGTGATGTTTCTTCCGGAGCGGAAAAGTAGTTCGTAAGCGAAGACTTCTTGCTCGCAATTCAAAATCGGCTGACGCGCGATGAAGCGGGTCTCGCCCTCGCTGGGCACCTGGGCAGGAATCGTGGGCAGCGGAGCGGATTGGGAAGCAGAACTCACGTACTTCTTGTATCACTAATTCGTGCGTCAAAATACCGCTAAGTGGTCACGGGTCTTTCGTCACTGTAACGTTATTGGACACTCTCAGCCCATGTACCGCCAAGTTCCGCCGCCCGGACCCCTTTGTTTCACTTCCCGGCGGCAGCCTCGCGCTCACGGCGAGCTGTATAAGCATTCAGGTGAGCATAAGCCAAGCGCAACATTGGGCTGGCAATTCCCTTCTCTTCACCGCGACGCAGCAGATCGCCGATCATGTGGTCGGCTTCGGTCGGGGCATGGCGCTCAACATCCCGCAACATCGAGGCCATGATCGTGGACTTAGGATTTGTGAGCCAGTGGTGGTTTTGCTTGCTCGATTCAGGGCTGGGCGGAAAACCATTGGCGGTTGCAATGGCGCCGCACTCGTCCAGCATGGCGACGGCAATCTCGACGCCTCCGCTGGTCACAACGTCTCCCACGTTGGCGCGCATCAGGCAGGTGATTCCGGCACACGCCGCGATGAACACCCATTTCTCCCACATGGCGTGGAGAATGTTCTCGCTGCGCTTCGGCTTGAAATGAGCCTTGCCAAATTCCGCCACAATAGCCTCAACGCGCGGTGTGAGCGCCGCATCGCGCGCACCAAAGACGAGGATGTCCAGGTTGTTCTGGTGCGCGATGATGCCTCCCGGTTCAAGAGTGCTGGAGATCATGCACAGGCCGCCGAGAACATGTGACGCCCCAAACCGCTGGTCGAGAGCATCCATATGCTTCATACCGTTCAGCACCGGAATGATCAGTGTCTTCTCGCCCACCGCAGGCGCCAGCGATGCCATCGCGCCGTCCAGGTCATAGGCTTTGCAACCCAGCAGAATGACGTCGAAGGTAGTGTGCAGATCTTCGGCCAGAATCACCGGCGGATTCGGAATCGTCACATCGCCATTGACGCTGCGAATTACCAGGCCGGAGGCGGCCAGTTCAGCGGCCCGCCTTGGCCGGACAAGGAACGTGGCATCCTGTTTTGCCTCAAGCAACCTGCCGCCGAAGTAACCGCCGATAGCACCAGCGCCCACCACAAGAGTCCGCATGTTTTCACTCCTTGCAGAAAACAGTCACGTTTATGATCGCCCGGGATTCGCAAAAGATCAATCCCACGGACGGGGTTCATTCACATGCGTCCTAAACGTGCACGTGAAAGAGCTGATCCAGCAGAAAGAGCAACGCGACGCCGACAAACAACAGCATTGGCATACGAATGCCGGGCTCACGGTTAACCTCCGGAACGATGTCCGAGGCGGCGACGTAGATGGTGACTCCCGCCGAAATAGGCAGCCCGATCGCTACGTCGTGCCGAAATACCACCATCGTAAAGACTCCCAGCAGAGTTCCCATCCCGAGAATGACGGAGGCAGCAAAAGCGCGTAGTGTGGTGCGTCCGCTGGCCAGCATGATGGACGAGACCGTGAAGCCTTCAGGGATCTTATGCAAAAAGATGGCGAGGAAGACGACCCAGCCCAGCCAGTTGGAGACCAGAAAGCCGGAGGCGATGGCGATGCCATCAAAAAATGCATGGATGACCAGCCCCAGCAGTATGGTCGTGCTCTTGTGGTGTGAGATGAACTCGTCGTGATGCGTCTCCTCGCCGAAATGAAAGTGTCCGGAGATGACGTGCTCGCATAAGTGAATGATCAGGTAGCCGAGCAGCACCAGGAATCCGGCGCGCCCGCCTTCCATGCTGACGCTTGCAGGCACCATCTCCGTGATCGACGTGGCCAGCATGAAGCCCGCGCCCAGGGCCATAAAGTATTTAAGATAGCGCTGCTCCCATTCGCGACGGGCCAGCAGCGCGCCGCCAACAATGTTGGCCGCACCGGCGGTAAATCCAAGAAAGATGCTTAGGGCAATCGGACTCATCATCTAGCCGCTGTGCCGTATGTGGAGAATGTCGCCGTCCTGCACGATGTATTCCTTGCCTTCCAGCCGCAGCTTGCCCGCCGCCCGCGCGGCAGCCTCGGAGCCGAGTTCGAGCAACACATCCCAGTGAATGGTTTCGGCGCGAATAAAGTGCTTTTGCAGATCGGTGTGGATCGCCCCGGCAGCATCCTGCGCGCGGGTGTGCTTCTCAATGGTCCAGGCGCGGCACTCATCCTCGCCCACGGTAAAGAAGGAGATGAGTCCGAGCAGTTCGTAACTCTTGCGAATCAGGCGCGTCAGGCCGCTTTCGGTTAATCCGTAGCTGCCTAGAAATTCAGCGGCTTCCTCGTCGCTCATATCGGCCAGCTCGGCTTCCACCTTGCCGCAGATGGCGCTGACGCCGGTGTTCGGCTTCGCCGCGTAGGCCGTAAGCCCAAACTTTTCGACCGCAGCTTCCAGATCGTCTCCCAGCGTGGTGCTCTCGCTGATGTTGAGAACGTAGAGGATCGGCTTCTCCGAGAGGAACATGAAGCCGCGAACCACCTTCTTCTCCTCCTTCGTCATCTCCATCTCGCGCAACGGCCGTTCGGTTTCAAGGAATGCCTTGGCACGCTGCAGAAGTTCGTTTTCTTTTTCCAGCTCGGGCGTCTTGCGCTTCAGCAGATCCTTTTTCATGCGCTCCAGGCGCGATTCCACCTGCCCCAGGTCGCTCACCATCAGGTCGAACTCGACGTTGGAGATATCGCGGATGGGATCGAGCGTGCCGCCAAGGTGCGGAATGGAGTCGTCCTCAAAGACGCGCAGCACATGCACCAGGGCATCGACCGTGCGCAGGTTTGCGAGGTAGGAGGTCTCCTTCAGAGCCTCCTGTCCAATGGCACCCACGTCGGCAAACTCCACCTGGGCGTGTACCAGCTTGCGCGGATTGCATTGCGCGGCGAGCCGGTCCAACCGGTCGTCAGGAACGGTGGCGATGCCGATGTGTGCCTCGCGCGGGTTGGAGCTGCGGTTGGAGACATCCGCGCGGGTAAGTATCTTGAACAGCGAGGTCTTGCCCACCTGGGGCAAGCCGATAATTCCAGTCTTCATATTGATATGTATCGATTCCGTTTACGGGCGCTTGAACGAATACGTCCTTCTTACATGATAAACGAGAGAAGGGATTGAGGCGCGTGTACAAGGAAAGACGGTGCCCAACCAGTTTCCGAATTGCTGGCCACTCGAGAGCCACCTACTCGCTGGCTTCATTGGAACTTTGGAGATGATCTGCTGCTCTTTGAGGCGGCGACTCAGTGTTGCTCCGGCTTTTCGAATGATCGCCGGACCAGCATGCAGCCGGACTATCGTTTCGTTCCTGTTTTGCCCGCATGTGTTTCCGATTTTTGTTGGTACATGTCGGCATCGGCCCGATGGAGAAGCCCCTTCAAGGTCTCGTCGGGCATGTGTTCTGCCAGGCCGATCGATGCGTCCAGCCTTAGCTTCTTAGGTCCGGCCTGTCCCTGGACTGTGTAGTCTCCGCAAACCCATTGCCGGATGCGGTCGGCCTGCGCCTTAGCCTCCGTCATACTGCAAGTGAGCAGGATGATGAACTCGTCGCCCCCCCAGCGCCCCACGATGTCCGTTGCACGGCACGCCGATCTTACTTCGGTCGCAAACTGTTTCAACAATTCATCGCCAATCAGGTGCCCATGAACGTCGTTCACCTGTTTGAATCCGTCCATATCTATGACGGCAACGCAGAGCGGAAGCTTGGCGTCAATTCGCCGCTGGATCTGGTTTTCCACCCAGAGGCGGCTCCGCAGTCCGGTCAGCGAATCGCGCGAAGCAATATGTTCCGCCTCTTCGAGTTTGGTCTGGTAGCTTGATACTTCTGCCTGAAGCTGCTTGATCGCAGCTTTGCCTTCCGCTGCCATCTTATCGATGGACGTCTTCAGTTCTGCCGCGCTTTTCTTCAGTGACATGCGGATCTGGGTCAGATCTTCCAGGTTCGCGATCCTCTGTAGCTGATTCGTGACTTCGTGGATCTGTTTAGCGCAACGCTGATCTCTCTCGCCCACTGATTCAGCGGTGCGAGCCATAACAATCAGGATCTCTTTTACCTCACTCGTCTGTTTCTCGTAGTGCTTGGCTGTGCGCCTGCCCCAGTCCTGTAACTCCTCCTGAACAGTTTTCTCCGCCGATTCCACTGCCTCGCGGGTAACCTCGCAGGAAAGCGTCTCCGCGAGTGTACCGAGGTTCTTTTGCAGTCCCTCTCCAAGGGCGGGACATGCATCCAGGCTGCAACTCCCCATCTCCAGCAAGGCGGAGCGATACGCGGCAATGGTAACCGGAAAGAGTTCCTTCGGATCAGGCTTGCGGTACTCTTCGGATGGTCTGGTGTTCGCTTGATCGAGGTATTTCTTGAGCGAGATCATTTGTTTTCATAGCTCCGGCTGCCCGCCAAGAGACGCAGGATAGGCCAATCACAATCACTATCGGCAGTTTTTTGCTTTTTCTTAAAGGGGAAAATCCGGAATTCGCTCTCAGTTTTGCATGGCGCGCCCGCGGTTACTTCGTGGCTTTATAGTGCGGTGGCTGTAGGCACCGGCAATCTCGTAATATCGATCCAGAGAATCACCGGAGTTCGCGCGTAAGCTGCTGCGAGAGCCTCCTCTGGCTCTAATAGTACCTTCTCTCGTTTGAGGCCTGCTCGCGCACCACCAGATAAAGCAGCGCCAACCCGCAGAAAAATACCGATCCCTCCAACCGCACAGACCAGACGTGCAGGCGATTGAACGCGACGCGGCGAGGGTCTTCGTGCGGAACATTTTCCACCACCCCCATCTGGTTGCGAAGGGTACCCATCTTGCGTTCGATTCCGAAGTGAGCGAAAAGAGTGATCGCCAGCATCGCCACCAACAGAAGGTCGCGGAAGTGAAAGGGCGAGACACCGCCCTGCAGCATGGCCATCACAATACCCACCAGAAGAAAGATCAAGCCGCAGGCCAGCCCGATCCAGTGCAGGGTAAACAGCGAACGGCCTACCACCTCTCCGGCCATGGTTCGCGAGGACAGCACTGAGAAGGCTGTCGGCGCCAGCACGGCGGCAAAAAAGAAGATGGATCCGGTCCACAAAGTGAGCGAAAGCAGACGGATGAAGCGCAGAAAAGTCAAAGTCGTAGCCTCCGGAAACGACGAAGCTAAACGGGTATGGGAACGCTGTCCACCACTTCACGAAGGATCTGCTCGGACTGCTCGGCGCGTTTCAGGGTCGAGCTATAGCGTGCACTGATGACGAGGCGGTGGGCAAAGGTTGGAACAATCAGCTTCTTAAAGTCGTCAGGGATGCAGTAGCTGCGCCCCTCCAAAAAGGCCATCGCCTGGGCCGCGTGGTATAGCATCAGCGAACCGCGCGGCGAGACCCCTAGGGTTAGCTGTTCGTGTTGGCGCGTGCGTTCCACAATGGCCAGCGAATAGTCGATCAGCGAATCCTCAACCCGCACGGTGGAAACTTCATTCTGCAACTCAACCACATCTTCGGCCGTCAGTACCGGCCGCAACCCTTCCAAACGCACCGCCCCGGCCTGCCCCAGGAGAATCTCACGCTCGCTGCCAGACTCGGGATAGCCCATGCGGGCGCGAATCAGGAAGCGGTCCAGTTGCGACTCCGGCAGGGGATAGGTGCCGTGGTGCTCTACCGGATTCTGCGTAGCAACGACAAGAAAGGGATTGGGCAGCGCATGCGGATAACCGTCGACCGTGACCTGCCGCTCGTTCATCGCCTCCAGCAGCGCAGATTGCGTCTTGGGTGTGGTGCGATTGATCTCGTCGGCCAGCAGAATGTTGGTAAAGATCGGCCCACGCTTGAACTCGAAGCGCTCCTCGGCCGTCGAGTACACCGAAATCCCAAGCACGTCGCTGGGTAGCATGTCGCTGGTGAACTGCAGTCGGCGGAAATCGCAATCGATGGCGCGCGCCAAGGCATGAGCCAGCGTAGTCTTGCCCACGCCGGGAACGCCTTCAATCAGCAAATGTCCGCGGGCAAGTATGGCCACCAGGGCAAGCCGGACCACGTCGTCTTTGCCACGGATGATCGACCGCAGTGCGCGCTCCAGTTCTGCCGCGCGTTGAAGGGTTGAGCCAGATGCTTGCGCCATTCCCTTGATTGTATCCGTAGCGCCCCTCAAGGCAAAACCCTGCGCTCGCGGCTGCAGGGTCATCGGCTGCCTCGCATCCGTCGCCGAGCCAGGTTGCGAACTCTCCGGGGCGTCCAAATCAGTAGCTGCCCGGCCGCATTCCGGTGAGCCGCGCAATGCGGTCCGCAGTGGGTGGATGGGTAGAGAACAAGTTGCCAAAGCTCATGCCGCCGCCCAGCAGCGGCTGAATAATGTACATATGCGCGGTAGCGGGCGAAGCCTGCATGGGAACGCGCTTCGAGTAGACTTCCATCTTGCGCAATGCACTGGCCAGTTCCCCGGGATTGCCCGTAAAGTGCGCACTGGTCGCATCGGCCTGGTACTCGCGCGAGCGCGAAACCGCCATCTGGATCAGCAACGCGG
>CAZLJQ010000019.1:0-93157 GCA_964559875.1 uncultured Acidobacteriaceae bacterium | reverse complement strand
GGCCTGGCGCTGCTGGGCTACGGAATCCCGGGAATGCTCTTCGGGCCGTTCTTCGGACATCTGGCGGATCGGGTTGGGAGAAAGCGCATCATCCCGCTAGGTATTCTGATTGGCGCCGTAGCAGGCGCGGCTTTCATTCCAAGAGCTCCGCTATTGTGGCCAGTGGCGATCACGACGGTTCTTTCTTTGGGATACGACATGAGCCACCCGCTGCTGGCGGGAATCAGTACCTCGCTCAACCCCTCGCGGCGAGGGCTTGCGATGGGCTTGAATTCCTTTTCTTTATTCAGCGGATATGGCTTTGGCGCTCTGGCCTTTGAACCTCTGCTGAAGTATGGATTCGACACCGCGCTGGCGGTTTTCGCGGGGGCCCAGCTATGCCTGGCAATGCTGGCAATACCGCTGTTCCGGGGCGAAGATTCGTCCGCCGGAGATCATCTAAGGGCACCTGCCTCCAGCCATTAGGCAAAACGCACTCGCGCATGTTTAATCACTCTGCGTCTGACAGCAAACTCGTGGCAAAAATTATTTCACCTCGGGATAAGCCGCGTTATTTCTTTAGGTTGCGGCGATGGCAGAGCTGCCGCGGCGGGCCGCATTAGTGAACGTAGAGCTGTGCGTTAGGTCACAGACATGTGTTCATGTCACAGCGCATTGTGACGTATGCACTTCCTTTTGGTGCGTGGTAAACCTTACAAGCTAAGACGGGTCATACGTCCTAGTGAAGGCCGACAGGCTCGCGGTTCAGGAATACTGAAAACTTTGTGCGGCTCGCTTCTGGTAGCCGCTTGGCCTGCCGGGTGAAGAGCCCGCGCAGGTAACGTAAAGCGCAACATGTAGGCAACGTAACACGCATTACAGTAGGCGCGTAGAACGTAACGTAGAACGTAACACAGGGGGTACAATGTGCTTTCACCGTACGGTCTGGACATTATCGAAAGCTGCCTGACCTGTAAAATGAGGGTGGATCAGATATTCTGCGATCTATCCGATACTGCCCTGCAATCCTTTGAACAGATCAAGTACGCCACGGCTTATCCCAAGGGTGCGATTCTGTTCGTTGAAGGACAAGCCCCGAGAGGGATCTTCGTCTTATGCAAGGGACGGGTGAAGCTCTCCATCTGCTCTACGGATGGCAAGACGCTGATCCTGAAAATCGCCGAAGCCGGAGAAGTTCTCGGACTCAGTGCATCGGTCAGCGGCAAGCCTTATGAACTGACGGCTGAAACCATCGATCCCTGCCAGGTCAATTTCGTCAAACGTGAGGATTTTTTACGTTTTCTCAAAGAGCACGCCGAGGCTTGCTTGCGCGTTGCCGAGCAGCTCAGCGAGAAATACAACACCGCCTGCCGTGAGATTCGCTCCCTCGGCCTGTCACACTCGGCTGCCGAAAAGCTCGCCAAGTTGCTGCTGGAGTGGACGGTGAAGAATGGCGAAGGCGCCAAGCAGGAGCCGCGGATCAAGTTAGCTCTAACCCACGAGGAGATTGCCCAGATGATTGGGACTTCGCGTGAAACCGTCACTCGTCTGTTTGCCGAAATGAAAAAGCGGCAGATCGTTCAGGCCAAGGGTTCCACTTTGGTAATACGAAACAAATCAGCGTTGAAAGCATTAGCCACTACATAACCCGTTTTCGAAGGCATTTATATTATGGGTTCGGCCACGCGCCGGACCCTTTGTTTTCTGTCTTTTCTGTCTTTTCTGCCTTTTGTGCCGGCGCTATTTCCGGCATGACATCACCAGAGCAAGTCCAGCCTGCGTGTTTGCACTGTGGCAGCACTCACGCTTACGGGTGACTCTAATCACAGCGTGGGTAGAGAACTCAAGATAAAAACCTTGCATGGAGAGTACTATGCAACCGAGTTGCAGCCACTGTGCAGTCCGCACTGAGCGTCCCTTCTGCGACATGGCGCCGGATGCGATTCGCAGCTTCGACGAAATCAAAGAGCAGGTCGTTCTAGGAAAAGGTGAGCTTCTGTTTTCAGAAGGACGGCCGTCGCGTGGAGTGTACGTACTCTGCGAAGGCCGCGCGAGGCTCTCCATCTGTTCGGAGAGCGGCAAGCGCCTGATGCTGCGCGTGGCTGGTCCGGGCGAAGTTCTGGGACTGGGGTCGACCCTTAGCGGCGAAGCTTACGAGGTTAGCGCCCAACTGTTGGAACCGGCGCAGGTCGCCTTCGTCAAACGCCGCGATCTCCTGAAGTTTCTGCGCGAAAATCCAACCATCTGCATGGAGGTGGTGCGTAGCCTGAGCAACAACCTACATGGCGCTTATGAGCAGGTGCGCGCCATCGGACTGAGCCGCGCCCGCCGCACCCGCCTGCAACGCGCTCGCACCATGGCTTCCTGAGGAAGATCGGAATCGCAAACTGGGCCGCCTAGCGCGGCCCTTGCTATTTGGAGCGCCTTAGCATGATCACAACATTGCCGCTTCCGGTTGACGGTGTTGAGTTGCTCCACGTCAACTCAGTGCCCTTGATCTGAACGCGGCGTTGTTGCTCGGTTCCGTCCCAATTCGGAAAGCTGCTGCCGACAACGTGAAGCATTAGCAGGCCGTCAGAATTGATTGTGTAGGTACCAAACAGGCTGAGGTATCCGGCCAGTGCCTCCTTGTTTTCTTCTGCGGTCCCTGATAAGCGGTTGTTGACGGCGAACTTTGGGCGGCCGGGGCGCATGAGGTTTTCCGAGAAATGGCCGTCAGCCGTGAATGTGAACTCTCCCTGCGGATTCGGGCCATAGAGGTCGATCTTCTTGCCATCGACATCATTCACCACTGACACCAGTGACCAGGATCCGACTAGTTGTCTCTTCAGCGTTTGAGCGTGGGCATAATTGGCTGTCATGACGATACCGATCAATGCCAGCAGGAGCATCTTGCCTAACATCTTGATGGACGCAACGGTGACAATGTCGCCGTGTGAGCGCATTGCAACGAGCACTTTCTTCTCCTTCACTTTCACCTTCCTATGTTGCTGCATTGGCAGACCGAAGAGCAGATTCAGGAGGGTGAAACGGGGTTGTACACGGGCGGGTGTAGATGATTGAAGCGGATGGAAGGTGCCCCAATTCTGGACTGGAAAAGTTTGCTTCCAGAGTACCGGGTCAGGAGCCTTGCCCGCCTCTGATGTGATGGACGTCACAGAAAGTCGTGAGAATCCTCACTGCCCTAGGTGCGCTAAGATGCGAAAAACAATGAGTCCTGTAAAAGCGGTAGAAGTGTGTCTGAACCAGCATCGCTTTCAGGATTGTGGAATGTACAGGAGAATCGATGAAGAGATTCTTGGCGTTTGCGATCGTTGCCACCATGGCAATGCCTCTGTTTGCCGCCGACGGCGCGGCCACGTTCAAGGCCAAGTGCGCCGGCTGCCATGGTCCGGATGGCTCCAAGACCATGCCCGCCATGGGCATTAAGCCTATCAACACTCCAACCACAACAGGAAAATCGGTGGCCCAGCTAACCACCGTCATCAGCAAGGGCGAGGGGAAAATGCCTGCCTTTGCGGGCAAACTGCCGGATGCTGATATCAGCGCGGTTGCCACGTATGTGAAGACACTGAAATAAGAACACAGCTACAAACTGTTGCATTGGGCCGCCCGGGCCATTGTGTCCGGGCAGCTACTCGAGGT
The DNA here is from genome assembly GCA_964559875.1 of uncultured Acidobacteriaceae bacterium. Lineage (GTDB taxonomy): Bacteria > Acidobacteriota > Terriglobia > Terriglobales > Acidobacteriaceae > TOLSYN. Next base: position 89,533 of record CAZLJQ010000019.1, on the reverse strand, counting down.
CGAAGGTGATGGGTTTGTGAAGAAACTAAAACTGAGCTGGTTGATGTGCCTGGTGCTTGCCTGCGCTGGGTTTGTGCACGCAGGGACCCCGCCCAAACCAACGAACGACGATTGTCTTGCCTGTCATAACGATGCGTCGATGGTCAACGGTAAGGAAGTTCACGGAGACGCATTCAAGGCTTCCGTCCACGGCTCCATGTTCTCCTGCGTGGATTGCCATACCGACGTTAAGGGCATTCCGCATGAGGCAGGACTTACTAAACCGAAGTGCATCACCTGCCATGCGGGCGAACAGAGTTTGTACGACAGCGGCGCGCACGGGAAGGCGCTGGCTGCAGGAAATACGAAAGCTGCCAACTGCGAAAGCTGCCATGGCAATATTCATGAAATTTTACCGTCGAGCGATCCCAAGTCCCGTTCCGCCAAGATCAACATCCCGAACATGTGCGGCCAGTGCCACTCGCAGGCAATCCCCGGCATGTCCGGCAGGCCCGCTCTTGCCTATCAGGAATCAGTACACGGAAAGCTAGTTGCATCTGGAAACGATAAAGCCGCGGTCTGCTCGGATTGCCACGGCAATCACGATATTCGCCGCTCGAACGATCCCACTTCGCCGGTCTACCGCGCCAACGTGCCACAGACCTGCGCCAAGTGCCATACTGGCGAAGCAGGAGCGTTTGCGCAGAGCATTCACGGCAAGGTCTTGGCAGAAGGCAATACCCAGGCTCCGGTCTGCACCACCTGCCATGGCGTTCACACCATCAAGGCGGTCAAAGACGACGATTCGATGGTATCGCCCAGGAACCAGGGCGACATTGCCTGCGCCCAGTGCCATAACAACGTAAGGATGACGGCGGAATTCGGCATTCCGGGAAACCGCACGAGCAGCTACAACGCCAGCTATCACGGCATGGCGAACGCGGTTGGCTCCAAGCAGACCGCAAGCTGCTCATCGTGCCACGGCACGCACAACATTCTGCCCAAGTCCGATCCTCTGTCCACGGTGAATCCGGCCAACCTGGTAAAGACCTGCGGGCAGTGCCACACCGGGGCCAATGCCAACTTTGCCAAGGGACAGATCCACCTTGATCCCGAAGCTGCCGCCAAAGCTGACTTCGGCGCCAAGGTGAACGCCTGGGTGCACAGATTGTACGTAATGCTGATCATCTCCGTGATTGGCTTTATGGTGCTGCACAACCTGATGATCTTCCTGCGCAAACTGAGCGACCGCCGCAAGCATGGCGGACACGTCATCAATGGGCCTCGGATTGTTGTGCGCATGACCCTGAGCCAGCGCATTCAGCACTGCCTGCTGTTTGTCTCGTTCATAACTTTGGTCATCACCGGGTTGGCCCTCAAGTTCCCGGATGCCGCGACCAAGTTCCTCTTCGTCAACGAAATCGGACGCAGCTACATTCACCGCGCCGCCGGTGTTCTGCTGATCGTGGTCAGTCTGTACCATGCCGTCTACCTCGTGACCTATCGCGAGGGACGCCAGATGCTTATAGACATGCTGCCGGAGATCAAGGACGCCACTGACGTTGTGGATGTGTTCGCTTACTATCTCGGCTTCTCCAGCCGAAAGCCGCAGTTCAAACGCTTCAACTACGCCGAGAAGATGGAATACTGGGCGCTGGTGTGGGGCACGTTTGTGATGGCTTCCACCGGTCTGGTGATCTGGTTCAAGACCATTGCGACCAGTGCGGTTCCGCGCTGGTGGATCGATGTGGCCATTACGATTCACTTCTATGAGGCGATTCTGGCTACCCTTGCCATCATCGTCTGGCACTTCTACCAGGTCATTCTCGACCCCGACACCTACCCGGTGAACTTCGCGTTCCTCGACGGCAAAATGTCGGTTGAGCATTACCAGGAAGAGCATGGCCTCGATTCCGTAACGCTCTCGCAATATGCGGGCGATGCCGGAGACGAAGCCAAAACCGATCACGCACAAAGCAAGTAGTGAGACATCGCGAGGCAGCAGGCTAAGAGCTTGCTGCCTCGACGCTGTACTATAGACAGCGCGCGTCGCGCCACACCGCTGCAGGAGACTCGAATGACTGATTCCGGGCCGAACCCGCCCACCCCGCCAATCCACGAGGGGTTCTCTTACAGGTCCTTAGTGCGTAACTACATCAGCCTCTCCGGACTTGCGTTGGCGGCGGTTGCGCTGGCCAACATCTGCATCCTGTTTCTCATCGACATTACGGCTGCCCATCCCAGCCCATACACCGGCATCCTTGCCTACATGGTGTTTCCTGGCTTCCTGGTGGCTGGGCTTGCACTGGCCGGCTTTGGAATCCTTCGCGAGCGCCATCGCCGTTTGCAGGCAGTTCCCGGAGCCCCGCTGCTACCAAGGATCGACCTGAACCGGCCTGAACATCGACGACGCCTTGTGTTCTTCGTCAGCTTTGTCTTCGTCTTCGTCCTGCTGAGCGCGGTTGGCAGCTATCGCGCCTATGAGTTCACGGACTCGACGAGCTTCTGCGGCGAACTCTGCCATACCGTGATGCAACCGGAGCACGTGGCGCACGATCACTCGGCGCACGCCAGGGTTAGTTGCGTGGAGTGCCATGTCGGCTCCGGCGCAAGCTGGTATGTGAAGTCGAAGTTGTCTGGAATGCGGCAGGTGTTCAAGACCATAACCAACACCTATCCCCGTCCCATCGAAACGCCAGTCGCGAATCTGCGCCCTGCGGGGCAAACCTGCGAGCAGTGCCACTGGCCTCGCCGCTTCTGGGGAGCACAGCTGAAGGTCTTCAATCACTTTGCCGCCGACGAAACCAATACGCCGCGCCAAGTCCGTCTGCTCATCAAGACCGGAGGCGGCGATCCTGACTCCGGGCAGGCAGCGGCGGGAATCCACTGGCACATGAACATCGCCAATAAGATCGAGTACAGAAGCGATCCCAAACGCGAGACCATGTCCTGGGTCCGGTTGACCGATCCCAAAGGCAACGTTACCGAATACACCGCTGCAGGCGCCGATCCGGCTGCCATTGGCAAACTGGAACAGCGCCGCATGGACTGCATCGATTGCCACAACCGTCCGACCCACGTTTACCTGCCGCCCGACCGCGCCGTCGATCAGGCGCTGGCCGCCAACCGCATCAACCCAAGCCTGCCGTTTGCCAAACAGCAGGGCGTGCAAGTGCTGAGCGCCAGTTACAAGAGCACGGCAGAGGCACAGGCCGCCATCGCCCAGCAGATTCCAGCCTTCTACCAGGAGAAGTATCCGCAGCTGGCTAGCAGCCGTTCGGGCGACATCCAGAACATGGTGAAGGAGCTGCAACGCCTCTTCCGCGATAACATCTTCCCGGAGATGAAGGTGGATTGGCGCACCCATCCTGACAACGTTGGCCACTACTACTTCAATGGCTGCTTCCGCTGCCATGACGGCAACCACACGAGCAAGGATGGCAAGGTCATCACCAAGGATTGCAACTCCTGCCATACGGTGCTCACACAGGAAGCGGGCGTGCTGCCCACGGCGGTTGTGAACACCGCCATGATCTTCCAGCACCCGGTTGACCTTGGCGATCTGACCGCCGTCAACTGCTCCGACTGCCACACTGGAGGCGTTGGACCGTAACCCGAACGAAGACCACCGGCCCCGGCGGAGAACATCTGCCGGGGCATTTTTTTCGTTATGGCCTTGACGTAATATCATATTTCTGCAAATATCGAAATATGATTGTCGCAAACAACAAGAAGAACACCGAGAATGTGGCAAAGTACGCGGACATGTTCGCCGCTATGGGGACCGAGGCGCGGTTGCGAATCATGCAGTTGCTGCTCTCCGCACATCCTGAGGGCATGGTGGTAGGCGATATTCAGTCGGAGCTCGACATCCCGGGCTCCACGCTTTCTCATCACCTGGACAAGCTGCGGAACGAGGGGCTGGTGCAGGTGCGCCGCAACGGGACGTTCCTGCACTATACGGCCAGTACGGAAGCGCTGCAGGAGCTTTTGCAGTTTCTCTACGCCGAGTGCTGCACTCGGAACAAGGCCGTCAAACCGCAAAACATTGTTCAGCTTTGCAAGTAGGAGAAAACTCGCCATGGATACCGACGGAATCAAGCAGGTAGTAAAAGAAAAGTATGGGCAGGCTGCACTGCGCGTAACCAGCGGCGGCAGCGCATGCTGCGGAGCTACGGCGGCAGACGGACGCGGCTGCGACCCGATCACCTCCAACCTCTACAACCTCACGCAGGCCGGGCAGATTCCTGTGGAAGCGATGCTTGCTTCGCTGGGCTGCGGCAATCCAACCACGCTGGCGAAGTTGAATCCCGGGGAGATTGTTCTCGATCTCGGCTCTGGTGGCGGCATCGATGTGCTGCTCTCGGCAAAGCGGGTTGGCCCCACGGGCAAGGCTTACGGTCTTGACATGACGGACGAGATGCTAGCACTGGCCAATGAGAACAAGCACAAGGCCGGAGCGGAGAATGTCGAGTTCCTCAAGGGCGAAATCGAACATATCCCATTGCCGGACAATACGGTCGACGTGATTATCTCCAACTGCGTGATTAACCTGTCGGCGGATAAGGATCGTGTGTTGAGGGAAGCGTTTCGCGTGCTGAAGCCGGGTGGACGCTTCGCGGTCTCCGACGTTGTCACCCGCGGCGAGATTACCCCGGAGATACGGAAGAACATGATGCTGTGGGTAGGTTGCGTGGCCGGTGCACTCGAAGACGACGAGTATCGCAGCAAGCTCTCCGCTGCAGGATTCCAGCAGATTGACATTGAGCCGACGCGCGTCTATCGGGCAGAGGATGCGCGAGGGTTCCTTGCAACGGAAGGCATCGATGCGGACGCAATCGCCCCGCAGGTGGATGGCAAGATCATGAGCGCTTTCATTCGGGCCACTAAGCCTGCAGGCTGCTGCCCGACTGGCTGCTGCGGGTAACACATGCTGTCGCAGCGTTGCTGAACTGTGGCAAATGGCGGCTTCGTGGGGAGGAGATTTCAGGAATGAGTAGGTCAGGCACCCGCTGTTTAGGATTCACCGATCGATTCCTGACAGCCTGGATTTTCGCGGCTATGGTGCTTGGCGTGGTCTCCGGATGGCTGGTGCCGGGGATTGTTCCATTCCTGAATCGCCTCAGCGTGGGAACCACTTCCATTCCCATTGCGATTGGGCTCATCGTCATGATGTACCCGCCATTCACGAAGGTGCGTTACGAAGAGTTGCACCAGGTCTTCCGCGACAAAGCGATCCTGCTGCTCTCGCTGGTACAAAACTGGATCATCGGACCGATCCTCATGTTCGTATTGGCAATCGTCTTTCTGCGCGGGTATCCGGAATACATGGCGGGGCTGATTATGATCGGCCTGGCCCGCTGCATTGCCATGGTCATTGTGTGGAACGAACTGGCCAAGGGTGATACGCAATATGCCGCGGGGCTGGTTGCCTTCAACTCGCTATTCCAGGTATTTTTCTTCTCCATCTACGCATGGATATTCATCACGGTTCTCCCTGCCGAGCTCGGGCTCCATAGTGCGGTTGTGAATGTCTCCATCGCAGAGATCGCAAAGAGTGTTTTCATCTATCTCGGTATCCCGTTTCTGGCCGGACTCATGACGCGTGTTGTACTTCTTCGAGCCAAAGGGCGCGAATGGTACGAGCGTAATTTTGTGCCGAGAGTCAGCCCGCTGACTTTGATCGCCTTGCTATTCACTATCGTCGTGATGTTTTCACTCAAAGGCGAGTACATCGTGCGTCTCCCTCTGGACGTTGTGCGAATCGCCGTGCCGCTGCTGATCTACTTCGTAGTCATGTTCCTGTTCTCCTTCTTCATGGGTAAGAAGCTTGGAGCCGGATACGCGAAGACCACCACGCTGGCATTTACGGCGGCTTCAAACAACTTCGAGCTGGCAATTGCGGTGGCGGTCTCTGTCTTCGGTATCAATTCAGGAGCGGCGTTCGCGGCGGTGATTGGCCCCCTGGTCGAAGTACCGGTGATGATTGCCCTGGTGAACGTCGCATTCTACTTCCAGCGCAAATACTTTGAATTGCCAGGCGAAGCCGCGCCCGCTGAAACAAGCAGCTTAGGCAGCGTTCTTTGATGATCCGAAGACGGAGGAGATGAATGGACGATAAGAAGCGAGTGCTGTTTCTTTGCACGGGCAATTCCGCACGTTCCATCATGGCCGAGGCAATTCTCAACTTTAAAGGCGCATCTCGTTTCACGGCCTATAGCGCAGGAAGCCATCCCTCAGGAACGGTTCGGCCGGAAGCCTTGCGAGAGCTGGAACGAGCGGAGATACCGACCCAGGGATTACGAAGCAAATCGTGGGATGAATTCGCTTTGCCCGGCGCGCCTGAGCTTGATTTCATCCTGACCGTGTGCGACAACGCCGCCAGGGAAGTCTGCCCAGTGTGGCCTGGGCATCCGGCGAGCGCTCATTGGGGAGTTCCAGACCCTGCAGCCGTGCAGGGAAGCGCGGCGGAGGTGGAGCGTGCGTTCAGGGAGGCGTTCCTGATGCTGGATCGCAGAATAAGCCTGTTTCTGGCGCTTCCGCTGAAGAGTCTCGACAGCCTCGCGCTTAAGCGAGAACTCGACGGCATTGGCCAGACTGTTTAGGTGACGCACAATCGCGACTCGTCGCCGATAGGCAACTCGCCATTGCAGCCTGCAATCCCAGTAATCTGCGCTCCGCATACGGCGCTGGCAAGCATATACCTGGGAGGTTAGTTCTATGCCGCTGATTCAGGTCAAAGTGATTGAAGGTGTGTTTTCGCACGAGCAGAAACGGGAGATCGTTCAAAAGCTAACCGATGCCATGGTCTCAATCGAAGGAGAGAACATGCGTCCGGTGACCTGGGTCATGGTCGAGGACGTCAAGAGCGGCGAGTGGGCGATTGGCGGAAATCCAGTGACGACTAGCGATGTACAGAACCTAGCCGCAGGGAAGAAGGCCGCTTAGCAACTCTGAGTCTGGATTTTAACTGCCGACTTCAAATTGCCATCCCCCGGATGATGGAGGGTTGGTGTGCCTGAGTTCCCCTCATAGTGATACATATCACAACAGCCCTGTGACTAAAATCATCGCTCCTCGGTTATCATGACTCTATCGTTAAGTTGCGGCCACAGTATTCGGCCCTGGAGAGATCATGAGTGCAAGTCCCCGCAGCGGCGCCGGCCAACATCTGCCGCGCCTCATTTTTTGGGAAGTCACCAAAGGCTGTAACCTTCGTTGCGTGCATTGCCGTGCCACGGCCACCGAGCTTGCCTCACCCTCCGACCTGCCCACAGATCAAGCCCTGAACATCATCGATCAGATCGCGGCGTTCGCCAACCCCATCCTGGTGCTCTCTGGCGGCGAACCGCTCTATCGCGCGGACATCTTCCAGCTTGCGAGGTACGCCACCGATAAGGGTTTGCGGGTTGCGCTTGCTACCAACGGCACCCTGGTCACAAGGGAAGTGGCGCAGAAGATTGTGGACTCAGGCGTCAAGCGCGTATCGATCTCGCTCGACGGCTCCAATGCCGATACTCACGACAGCTTCCGTGGCATCCCCGGAGCCTTCGATGCGGCCATCTACGGCTTCCGCAACCTGAAAGAGCTCGGGATGCCAGTGCAGATCAACATGACCATCGCCAAGCATAATGCGGCTGAGCTGCCCGCTGTGCTGGAGATGGTGCGCGGTCTGGGCGCCGATGCGCTGCATACTTTCCTGCTGGTTCCCGTGGGCTGCGGCGTCGATATTGCAGAGGCGCAGATGATTGCGCCCGAAGAGTACGAACGCATCCTCAACTGGTTTTACGATCAGGCTGCTACCGGCGACATCGAACTCAAGGCCACCTGCGCCCCGCACTACTTCCGCGTGGTGCGTCAGCGCCGAGCCGAAGAACGCAAGCAAGAGCACGCAACCGCGCCTGCCGCCGACGCTGCCGCGTCCGCCATTGGAGCCACGGAGATGACCATGCCTGGCTCAACCGGCATCGCCTTCAAGACTGACTACGAGAAGTTCGGCAAGAGCGGACTTCGCCACGACGGAATGCCGCACCCGCATGGCCATCCCGGTGGCGATCCCAACGCCATGAACGCCATGACCAAAGGCTGCCTGGCCGGAACCGGCGTCTGCTTCCTGTCGTTCGAAGGCGAAGTTTTCCCTTGTGGATATCTGCCGGCCGTTGCCGGGGATGTGCGCAAGCAGCCCTTTGCCGAGATATGGAATGATTCCAAGGTCTTCGCCGACCTGCGCGATACCAACAAGCTGGAAGGGAAGTGCGGCTGCTGCGAATTCCGCAACGTCTGCATGGGCTGCCGCGCTCGCGCCTATGCCGCGTCCGGCAATTACATGGCTGAGGAACCCTTCTGCGTCTACGAGCCTAAAACGATGGCCAACAAGAAATAATTCAGAGCTTCCCGCAAGGAGAACGGCACGGATTTTGTCCGTGCCGTTTCTATCTATACAGCTTGCTTACGGAGCGGGAGCGGTCACGTCTCCACCGCTTGGTTTAATTCCAAAATCCACCCATTCCACGAGTCCGGAGAATGCGTTGGCCACTTCGGAGTCCACGAACTCGCAGTGTCCAAAGCGATTGACCGACTGCTGCACCAGCAGCCCCTCACGATGCTGCTCCGTGGCAAGGAGGTGATACACCGCCTCGTGCCAATAGGGAACCAGCGGGTCGCGCGTGGTGTGCAGCGTCAGCGTCGGAATTCGCACCTGGCCAGTCGTCTGGTAATAGAGCAGCAGGTAGTCAAGCCCCTCCCGAGTGCCTGCCACACGTTCCACTCCTTTGTTCAGAGCGAAGTCATTGAGCGAGCCAAAATACCAGATGAGGCGATTGTCATAGGGACTCGCCTGGTTGGTTCGAGCCAGCAGGTCATTCACGTAGCGCACGTCGAAGCCGAGCACCTCGAGCAGTCCCTCAACCACCTCGGTGGGTGACGCTGCTTCCAGTCCCAGGGTGTCTGCCAGTTGCAAGGTGGGCAGAGTCTTGTTGATGGCTGGATTCAGTCCGTTGACCAACGCTACTTCCACTTCATAGCCCAAGTCTGGCGGGCCTAAGGCCGGGTCGTAGGAGACAAGGGAAGTATGGAGCAGGGTTCCCGGAATCACGCCCGGGAAAAAGTAGTCGAAGAGGATGCGCGAGTTGCCCACGTACTCCACTTCCAGCGGGCTGCCACCGAGCAGGCCGCACATCGGCAGAGCTCCTGAATAGTTCTGCGGAGTGCGTTCCGCCAGTGCGATCACCACCGCGCTGCCCAGCGAGACGCCGACCAGAAATGTCTTCTGGGGCGTTCCCACCGCTTTGGCAAATTCTGCGCGCAACTGGTCCGTGTCGCGAATGCCTTCTTCAATGGCGAAACCGTTGGCGGCGAAGCTGGAGTATGCCACCGCGTATCCTGCGGCCACAATGGCATCGCGGAAATCGAGAAACGTGCTGTCGCTGGGCAGCGCGATGGGTAACTGCGGGTCAACGATTCCGTGGGCATAGAGCACAAGCTGGCCATTCCAGTTTGCGGGTTTCACAATCTCGTAAAGCGAACCGTCGCTGGCCGTGCCGGTGATGACCGTTTGCGCGCTTGCGGCGGAAAATGCAAACAGGGCAGAGCACAACAGGAGAACCGTCGTGCGAATTCTTGCAGATCGAATCACTAGCGCCTCCCTGGGCGCGCCGAAAGATCGCTCTGCATGGCAGAGGCTGAGCGCGCCAGAGGACGTAGAAGGGAAACGCAGCATCGGGGATGGCTGTTGAAAGCAAGAAACGTGCTCTCCTCGCTCGCGAAAAAGCGCGCCCCGCAGGACGCGCCTTCTTGCACTCTGGATTACGTAAGCCTACGGTTGCGGCTTTTCAAACAGCTTAGGATCGACCGAGGCATTCACTTCGATGGCAGTCAACGTTACGCTGACTCCGCCTTGTACCTCGCCGCTGGACATCTCGTACTTTGCCGGAAAATGCAGCCCGCCGAAATCCGTCCAATCGGAGTACTTCAATGTCACCGTCTCCAGACCCTCCGGCCCAACGTCGGAGAACACTTCCTGCAGCAGCTTTCCATCGCTCCCAATCCACCATCGAGTTGCCGTGCCGTCGGCATTCACATCCACCACGGTGGCTTCCGCGCCGTCCAACTCATCCTTGCCGTTCGCCGTGAAGGTGTACTTCGGATCGCTGGCGTGCTGCACAACGTTCACCATGTCCCGCTTCAGCGAAGCGAGCTCAGAGTCTCGCTGGTTTGCCGGAAGCTCTTGCACTCGTCCACCCATGGCGCGGAATGATTCCTTCGGAGCTACCACCTGCAACATCTCTCCCTGCGGCAATGCGATCTTCTCAGCCTCCTTGTCGGGATATACGATGCTCGCATCGACCTTGAGCTCAGCTCCCTGCTGCAACATTGTGATGCTCTGGTGCAGCGTCTTCACGGCGTTCACTTTGGCTTCGCCGCCTAGAGCCTTCGCCAGCTTTGCTATCGCGGCTTTGCCTTCAGGGTTGCTGCCTGCGGGAGTTGCTGCTCCGGTTGCGGTTGGTGGCGGAGGAATCGTGATGTCTAGGGGTGTAACCGGACCCAGTGCCGCAAGCTGCTTATCGAATTCGCCGGCGTTGCCCACCACCAGCACCTTCAGTTGGTCCTTGTGCAGATACTTGTTGGCCACTCGCAAGACGTCGGCTGATGTGATCTTCTCCACACCGGCGCGATACTGTTCGAGGAAGTCCTGCGGATAGCCGTAGAACTCATAGGTCTCCTTTTCGCGCAGCACCTTGGCGGGAGTGTCGAAATTGAAGATGAATGAGTTCAGGATGGCGTCCTTGGCGCGCTTCATCTCCACGTCTGTCGGCGCATCCTTCTTCATCAGTTCCAGCTGTTCCCAGAGCCCCTTGACGGCGTCTGCCGTGGTCTCCGTCTTGGTTCCAATCTCCAGGACGGTTAATGCCGGATGGTCCCAGCCGCTGCCCACGCCACCGCCCACAGAGTAAGCCAGTCCCGCCTTGGTGCGCAGGTTGACGAAGAGCCGCGACGCAAAACCTCCGCCGAGAATTTCGTTCATCACCTGCAACGCAAAGTAGTCCGGGTCCTTCTTCTCAATGCCCAGGGAGATCATGCGGATCTCGCTCTGGTTCACATCGCTTTTGTCGACTACGTAGATGCCCGGCTTGGCCGGTGCAATGGTGACCTTCGGCTCCGCAACTTTTTCGCCCTTGGGCCACTCGCCAAAGGCTTTGCGTAGCGTCGCCTCCATCTCCTTGGAGTCGAAGTCGCCGACGATGCCGAAGATGATGTTGTTCGGCGTCGTATGCTGCTTGTGCCATTGCAGCAGGTCTTCGCGGGTTACGGCCGCCACCGTGGCATACTCGGGAACTCGGGCGTAGGCGCTCTGCTTGCCATAGCCGAGAATGTCGGTCTGCATGGAGGCAATGTCGCCGGTCTCATCGTTGCGGCGAGAGATTTCGCTATTCATCTCTTTCTTTGCCAACGCCAGCTTGTCTTCGCGGAAAGCCGGAGTGCGAAGTAGATCGACGACAATTCCCAGCACATCCGGGAAGTCTGCCTTCAGGCAGTTGAAGCTCATGCTGGTATCGGCATCATCGGCGGAGGCTTCCACCTTGGCCGCACGCGCTTCCAGATAGTCATCCAGCTGATCGCCGGTGAGTTTCTCCGTGCCTCCGGTGCGCCAGGTTGCGCCGTACATCTCCACCAGCCCGGCCTTATCCGCAGGCTCGGAATCCGACCCGCCGCGAATCATTGCCGAACCGGAGATCAGCGGCAGCTCGTGATTCTCCGTCAGGAAGAGGATCATTCCATTCGGCAGTACCACGCGCCGGGGCTCCTTCGGCTTGAACGCTGGTAGCGGAGGAATCGCAATCTGCTTCCAGTTGGTAGCTACGCCAGAGGCCGGTACTTCGTTCTTCGGTGCTTCCTGCGCCTGAATGGAAGCCAGCAACAGCAAAACGCTCGTAGCAGTCATCAGCAGTTTCGTCTTCATTGCTGTGCTCCTTTCGCGGAAGTTTTGCTGGTTTCCAGAATGCCGACCGTGCGGTTGGTATCGACGAAAACCTCATTGGCTATGCGTTTCACGTCGTCGTTGGTCACTGCGTCAATCTTGTCGATCCGGCGGAAGAGTTCGCGCCAGTCGCCGTACTTCAGCTGGTTCTTGGCCAGGTTGATGGCTAACCCCTGATTATTGGCCAGGCTGCGCAGCAGTGCCGCCTTGGAGCGCGTCTTCACCATCTTCAACTCGTCGTCGCTCACTCCATCGCTCTTCAACTTGTCGATCTCCTCGTGGATTGCCGTACCCATCTCTTCCGCGCTGTGTCCCTGCGCCGGAACCGCATAAAACGCGTACAGATCGCGGTACTTGTCTCCTGGGAAGCCGGCGAATCCTTCGGCGGCTACCGCAATTTTTTTGTCGCGCACCAGGGAGCGATACAGCCTTGAGGTGCGGCCTTCGCTCATTACCGAGCTGATGACTGCGTACACTGCATCGTCCTTATCGCGGTAGTTGGGTTTCTGGTAGCCCTCCAGGTAGAACGGTTGCGAGGGGTCCTGCAGCACAACCCTGCGTTCGGAGGTCTGTTTCGTCTGCACGGTGGCGTACTCTTCCGGTTTGGGACCGGAAGGAATTCGCCCAAAGTATCTCTCGACCAATGCGAATGTCTTCTCCGCGTCCAGGTCGCCCACCACGGCCACCACCATGTTGCTTGGCACGTAGTGAGTCTTGAAGAAGTTGGCTGCATCAGTAGCCGAGAAGTGCCGCAGATCGCTGGTGTAGCCAATGCTTGGACGATGATACGGGCTGCCGTCGAAGGCTACGGAGAGGAACTGCTCCACCAGCCGCCCCGTGGGCGAGGAATCGGTGCGCATGCGCCGCTCCTCCATCACCACGTCGCGCTCTTTGTAGAAATCGCGCATCACCGGGTGCAGGAATCGCTCCGACTCCAGGTAGGCCCAGAGTTCCAGCCGGTTGGCCGGCAGCGAGTAGAAGTACTGTGTGCTGTCCAGTCCGGTGGAGGCGTTCAGTCCCACTCCGCCGTTGCGTTCCACAAGGTCGGGGAATTCGTTCTTCACCACATATTGATCGGCATCTTCGCGGGCCTTTTCCCACGCCGCTTTCAGCTCCTCAATCTTCTTCTCGTCGCGATTCACCACGCGGTTGCTCTCGCGGTCGTAGTCGGCGTAAGCGGCCTCCACCTTCGCCAGCGCCACTTTTTCCGCCGCATAGTTCGTGGTGCCGATCTCATCCGTACCCTTGAAGGCCATGTGTTCCATCATGTGCGCCAGCCCGGTCTTGCCTTCCGGGTCCTGCGCATCGCCGGCATCCACAACGGTGAAGAAGGAAAAGACGGGCGCTTCCGGCCGGTTCAGCAGCAGGACGGTAAGTCCATTCGGAAGGGTTCGGACCTGCACTCGTTTTTCAAACGATGTCAGGTCCTGCGCCAATGCTGTCTGCAAGGCGCAGAACAGCACGAGCAGAGGTAGGTAGTCTTTCAGCCGTCTCATCGTGCCTCCGTGGAAGCCGTACCGGCCTCCGAACTCCCGAGTTTACAGTTCAGCGCCCGACCCTGTCGAACCCGGCGCCAGCCAGCGTCCGTGACCGGCGCGGCGTCTGTTGTCGCGTACCCGGCCGCGCCTACACCTCAAAGACCTTGTAGGGTGTTGCGACTCCACTGGCCTGCAAAATCGGCAGTGCGACGTTGTGTACCGGAACTCCTGCCGTAGTCTTGCCTTCTGGCGAGCCATGGTGCGCGTGGCCGTGCAATACCAGCTTCGCACCGTGACGGTCCACCACCTCGGCCAGGCGCGAATTTCCGAGGTAGGGATAGATCTCCACCGGCTCGCCTTTCACGGTTTCGCCGATGGGAGCGTAGTGCAGCACCACAACGCGGCGCTCGGCACGCAGCTGTGCCAGGGCGCGCTCCAGCTTCAGCGCCTCGTCAATGGAGACCTGCACAAAGGCCTTGACCTCGGCTTCTCCGAAGGCGGTGAGAGTGCCACGCCCAAAGCCGCCAAGAAATCCCTTGGTCCCTGCGAATCCCACACCGTCGCGCTCATATCCATTGCCATCCAGCACTTTGATTCCTTCGGCGGTCATCAGCTTCATCAGCTCATCCTGCTGACCGCTCTCAAAATCATGGTTGCCCAGCACGGCGACAATCGGGATGCGCAGCCGCGTCAGCATGGTCAGCAGTGAATCCATCTCGGCCACGCGCCCGTAATTTGTGAGGTCTCCGGCAATTACCAGCACGTCGGCGTCGTCACGCACCCGCAGCATCTGCTCGCGAATGCGGTCATAATTTTGCGGACTGTAGTGGAGATCGGCGACTGCCGCAATCCTCATCTGTTGTTTCCTCTGGCCGCGAAGTTGCTCACCCGGTCTTCCTGCTCCTCAACTCCCCGTGCAGGTTCACCATGCCCCACTCATGGATGTCGATGGCGAACATCTTGTCGTCGATCAGGCTTCCGCGAAACGCAGCCTGCGGGTTGGGATGATCGAGTTCATCTCCGAGGCGCGAGAGCAGGTCGCTCCACAGCGCGCGCGGCACAAACTGCGAGTGCGCTGGATAGACATATTCGTAGAGCACCAGGGCCCACAGCAACATCATCCAGTGATCGCCGGCAATCTGCACCATGCGCGTCCAATCCAGGTTTCCGGCCGTTCCGTGGATGACGTGCACAATGTCCGCGCCGTCAAAACGCTCGCGCCGGGTGACGAAAAGCTTGGATGCGATCAGTTCCTCGGCGGCCAGAACCTTAACCGGAACGCCCACCACCTCGGCGAGTGTGGCGCGTTCAATCCACTCAGGCTGAACGGTGATCGCGGCGTTGCTCATGCCGGTGATCAGGTCTATGAAGAACTCTCCGCTGCGCGCCTTGCAGAGCCATACCGGATCGCATACCTCGGTCGTAAATCGCTCGGAGGCGAGCAAGGCGAGTGCGCGGGAAACATCCTCGTGGGTGAGGAACAGGTCGAGGTCCTTCGTATCGCGCCAGATGCCTGTGTGCTCATGGAGGGCAAAAGCGCCGCTCACCGCAAATGGAATCTGCTGGGCGCTGAACAGCCTGAGTACCTCCACGAACATGGCGCGCTGCTCCGGCGCAAACTGCGGAGGCGTGGAACTGCTTACGGGAAGCAATCGCTCATCGGTCTCAGACATTAGCTCTTGGATGTTGGCCAAGGCACCAGCGTTGCGGCCAGGAAATGAAAGTACGCCTGCGCACGCGAAGCTAGTAGAGCGGCGCCTCGCCCGGCGGACGCGTCTTCCAGCGACGGTGCACCCAGAGCCATTGATCGGGATGAGCCCGCACTGCCTGTTCGATGGCCGTGGTGTAGTTCTGCGTATTGGCCAGTGCGTCGGCTTCGTCGTCGCCGGTGCAGACCGTAGGGATCGCCGCCTCAAAGCGGATGCGATACTTGCCCAGCGATTCGTCCCATATGGTGAAGGCGGGAAGTACCGCTGCACCGGTGCGCATGGCGACCCGGGCGATGCCTCCTGCGGTGCAGGCAGGCAGGCCAAAGTATTCCACGAAGACTCCCTGCGGCGGAGTCATATTGGTATCCATCAACGCGCCTACGGTCTCGCCGTGCTTCATGGCAGCCATCAAGCCGCGCGCGTAGCTGTCCTTGTCGTGAGTCTTGTTGCCGTGCAGTGAGCGCAAGCGGCGCACCCAGCGGTCGAGCAGGGGATTATCCAAGTCGCGCACCACAATGTTGAGCCAGTGCCCGTGCAGCGAGTGGACGAACGATCCGATCTCCCAGCCTCCCAGGTGTGCGGTCATAAACAGCACGCCCTTGCCACGATCCCGCGCCGCCAGGTAGTTCTCCAGCCCGTCGTAAACCGCGATGCGATCCACATTCTCCAGGGTGTACTCGGGGAACTTTGGAAACTCCGAGAGCAGCCGTCCCAGCGAGCAATAAACGCCCTTCAGAATGTGTTCACGCTCGGCAATTGTTTTTTCCGGAAACGCCAGCTCAAGGTTGCGCATTCCAACCCTTCGCAGCCGTGGATGGAGCCAATAAAAGAGGATGGCGACGACGCGGGCAACCATGCGCGCCACCGGGCGCGGCAGCCATCGCAGCGTCTGTGCGACGAGCCAGACAGGTAGGTACTCCAACCAAAAGCGCATGGGCAGAAGATTGACCGTATCAAATCGCAAGATGTCAGGTCAATTCATATAGACGCGAGTGGCTGGATAAAGTTTACGCCGCGAGGGACATGCACGCTGAAATTCTCGCAAGCCTCACCATGTGTAATGCGCGGTGTAGATGACGGTCTGTGCACCATCCGCAGGAATATTGACCGGAAACTCGATGGTGTTGCTGTCCCGCTTGTTAAATGGAGCCGACTTCGAGGTGATCTCCCAGGTTGCGCCGCGAAAGAGGCGCTCGACGATTACCACGTCCACCGCCTCCTTGCGATGGTTCTTCACCGTGACCTCAACCGTTTCGTCGGTATATCTCTGTGCGCTGTCAGCCTTGAAGTTGGTGCGCCGCCGCTCGCCGGTAAGGTCGAAGGCGTTTCCCGTGTAGATGCGCAGTGTCTCGCCGCTTGGTGTGTGGTCAATCGTGTTTTCGCCGACGAACTCGAGCTGGCCGCCCTCGTCCTGCCGGTAAAAGCGCACGCGGCCTTTCGGCAGAGCCATGCCCATTCCGTTCTGCTCGGTGTTCTTGATCTCCCGCATCACCCACACCTTCGGCTGTGAGCTGCCGCCGAGGTCGCGCTGTTGCAGTAGATACTCCGGTTGGTACTGCCCATATGGCGAATTCCACGTGAACCCGGCATAGATGTAAACGCGCTTGCTCGGTACACCGCTCTTGTGCAGGAATTCAACCTGCTTGGTCTCGCCGTCCGGCAGTGTCGTGGGCCGTTCCAGCGTGTACAGGTGATACTCGTCGAAGGCTTTCTCAGTGACCGAGGGCTGGCCCGCCTGGGCATTCATGGCGACAGCCCTGGCCATCGGGAGAGCTCCGCCCTGCTGCACTTTGTTGACGTCCCCAGCCATCAGCTTGATGCGTGCATTTTCGAAGGTCTTGCCACTGTGGTTGGCGAGCGTCACCCAGCCGATCAGATCCATTGCATCGCCCTTGACCGGAGCGATCACGTTGTACTCGGCCTCCCAGGTCATGCCATTGCTGATGTAGCTGAGTTCGCACGTAGTGCTGCCTGCATGCTCGCTTTCCAGTTGCCAGGCGATCTGTGGGTGGAAGATGGACGAGTCAGTCGGGGATGGGAACAGCGGTATGCCAGGCAGAGTGAACTGCAGTTTGCCGTTCACCTCAATGAGCGGCTGTTCGTGGCCCTGGGGACCGGCTTGCGCGTAGGGCGTGGGCTGGCTGGAATGGCCCGCGCGAATAATTTTTCCCCGCACGGTCTGGGATTCCATCCCGCGATTTACCTGAAAGTCGATTGTCTGCCCTTCGAACATCGTAAGCATCTGTTCCTGCGTAACCGGAGGGCGGAAGTTCTGCTCCAGAACACGAGGCGTGCGCTTGCCTGAGCAGTCGCGCAACATCACTGAGCCGGGTTCCAGCGCCGCGGTCACTCCGCTGAAGTGAATGCTATTGACCCCGGCCTTCAGCTCCAACGAAATATGGTCGCGAATGACCGCAAAATCCTGGTTGTAGATGGTGAGGGCGGCGCCGTCCGCGCTCGATTGAGGCAGCGGAGTCTGAGCGGCGAGTGGAGTTGCGATAGCGAGCAGCAGCGGGAGCCAGCGCTTCATCGTTCTCTCCTGTCCAACAATGTATGCCGAACCGGAGCCCAATAGTCATATTGTACGTAGTCTTTTTCTTTGACTCGCGAGACTGTATGCCAATTCGGACAGCTCCTTTCCTCATCGGTTGATTTGAATCTGGCATTCGAAGCCCTCTTCGGGTATTCTCTAACAACTTTGGCCGACCGAGTTCCCCTCAAACCCGTTCGAGATTCCCGCTTCGGCCTGGGCCCGGGCACGATCACGCTCTTGTACCTGGTCTCCTCTGCCATATGGATTTCTCTTACTGATCTGATCGTCAACTCAATACAGTCTTCGCGCCTGAGACTCTTCTTTTCGACCACAAAAGGCCTGGTTTTTGTCCTCTTCACCGGCCTATGCCTGTATCTGTTAATCAGCAAACTTGTCGATCGGATGCGGCAGGCTCAGCAATCCCTTGCTGCCAGCGAGGAGGAATATCGCGGTGTGGTGGAAGCGGCAAACGAAGGCGTCTGCCGGCTTACAAGTGAGGATGGGATTGGACTTCTGAACCCTCGTATGGCGGCTCTGCTGGGTCGCGGCAGCGAGGAACTGATTGGGATGCCGCTCTCCGACTTTGTGATTGAATCCGATGCAGCCGCATTTGGCGAGCAGTTGCATCGTTGGCATGGCGGGGCAACCGAGCAGCATGATTTCCGCTTTCGCGGGCCACAGGGGAATGAAATCAAGGCAATCGTCACCGGCACTCCCATTGGCCCGGAGAACTCCTACACAGGCTGCTTGCTGATGGTGATGGATGTGACGGAGAGGCTGCGGATACAGGAGCAGTTGCAGCAAGCGCAGAAGCTGGAGGCGGTCGGCCGCTTTGCCGGCGGCATCGCGCACGACTTCAATAATGCTCTGGGAATCGTCATTGCCTACGCCACTCTGCTGAAATCCCGGGTCATCAATGACACCGTCGGCAAGGAATACGCCGACGCGATTCTCCTCTCCTGCGAACGTTCCGCCGCCCTGGTAAAGCAGTTGCTTGCCTTCAGCCGTGAACAGCCTCTCGCTCTCACCGTCGTCGATCTCAACGACTCTGTCTCGCGCTTCGGAAAGATATTGCCTCGCGTGATTGGAGACGATGTGCGCATCACATTGCGGCCTGATGCTCGACCGGTGACGGCTCAAACCGATCCAGTGCAGATCGAGCGGATACTCATGAATCTCGCCGTGAACGCGCGCGACGCCCTGCCCGAAGGCGGCGAACTTCTCATTGAAACCGGGATAATACAGGGAAGCGCAATCCGCGGCATCGAGGGAGTTCCTCCGGGTGAGTACTCCTACCTTCGATTTACGGACTCGGGAATCGGCATGGATGCTGAAACTCAATCCCGGATCTTCGAACCTTTCTTTACCACCAAGGGCGTGGGCAAGGGAACGGGCCTGGGGCTATCCACGGTCTACGGAATTGTGAAGCAGAGTAACGGTTTCATCGGGGTTATCTCTCAGCCAAAGAAGGGAACTGCATTCACCATCTATTTCCCTGTTGCTGGAGCGGCGCAGCAGGTGGCTCCGTCATTAGAGCAGGTACATTCGCCGAGGCACGGCAGCGAGACCATCCTGCTGGTGGAGGACGAGGAAGCTCTGCGCACGGTCACCACGTTTATCCTGACGCAGCGTGGATACCGGGTCATCGAAGCTAAGGATGGGCGCGAGGCACTGGAGATCTTCAAGGACCGTTTGCCGGAGATAGACCTGGTCGTGACGGACCTGGTGATGCCGCATATGGGAGGCCGCGAGTTAGCCTGCCAGCTTGCCGAACTCAAACCTTCCCTGAAAATTGCGTTTGTCTCCGGCTATGTGGACGAATCAGAGTGCGGTGGGGACCTAAGCGACTGCATCACCATTGAGAAACCAATCAGCCCCGATAAACTGGTGAGGAAAATCCGGCAGATCCTCGACGGCGGCAAGAGCCGGATGTCGGCGTAGCTGGGTAACGCTCTCCTTACGGCGCCAGAAAAAGCCCCACCCACGGATGGATGAGGCTTACTGTTACTTACTTCAGCTTTCAACTTACCTGCCCGCGTACTTCACCAGAGCATTGTGCCAGAGCTCGGCTTCCTTGGGCGATTCGATGTTGCCGAGCAAAATGGTTCTGAATGGAACCATGCGGCCATAGAAGGCGCGCGTTTCATCCTTATGTTGGGCCAGCACTGCGCCGTTCAGCGAGATTCCCGCGAAGATGCCACGGGCGCGCGAGTAGGTCAGCACTTCGGCGCGCATTTTCCAGTCCGTGGAGGCGTCCGCATGGCGGCCCACAGGACCAGCGGCCACGCTGGCATCTGCTCCAAGTTTTACCTTGCTGGCAAGCAGGCCGTTCATCCCGTGATCGTTCATGATCAGCATCACGATATCGGCTGACTGTCCGCCAATCTGGAAGCCGAAGCTGCCGCCCTTGAGGGTGAAGAATGCCGGTGCGCTCCATCCCTTTTCGGTTCTGCAGCTGGCCACACCTTTACCGTATGCGCCGCCCACAACGAAGGCGGCCTTCAACATATTCGGCATTACAGCTATGCACTTGGCGCTATGGAAAATCTCCTCGGGAATGCCCTTGTCAGGAGCGTCCATGATCTCCTTGAGCACGGTGGCGCTATCCTGCAGACGCTCGATGTCATCGGAGCGGTCCCATGCCAGGGATGCGGTGGTGGAGAGTAGCACGACGAGTCCGATCAGAACTTTCTTCATCTGTTTTCCTTCCGTCCGGCAGCAAGGCTGCGCGGCTCAATCATAACAATTTCCCGCATCCGCAACCGGAGCGGTGCTTATTGAAACCCTGGAACATGCAACTGGTTGTCCGCAAAAAAACGGCCACCGTGCGGGGTGGCCAAGACGTGAGGAGAGAAATGTTGTTTACCTGCTTGTAACCAGCGAGTGCGTAATAGCGTGGACGGAGAGTGCGATGCGGTTCTGCACGCCAACCTTGCGCATCAGCTTGGCGACGTGCGCCTTCACCGTGCGCTCTTCGATACCGAGTGCAGCGCCGATCTCTTTGTTGGAGCGTCCCGCCACCAGTAACTCGAGCACTTCTTTTTCGCGGTCGGTAAACGTGACGCGGCCCGCGGGAAAGATTCTTCCCGGCGAAGTGGTGACGCGCTCAATGAAAGTGGAGAGCACGCGGCGTGGTGCCCACACCGATCCCTGGTGCACAATGCGGATGGCCATCGCGAATTCATTAGGACTGGCGGCCTCGTCCACGTATCCTTTGGCTCCGGCGGCCAGTGCTTTCAAAATCATTTCGTCGTCGGCTCCCGCTCCCGTCACCAGGATGCGCAGATCGGGCCGTGTGGCTTTCAATCCGGCCATCACGTCGAACAGATTCTGGTTGCCGCGGCTGCCCAGCAGGATCAGGTCTGCATCGGCATTGCTGGCTATGTCGCTGGCTGAAGCCGAAAACAGCTCCATGTCAGGTTCAGAATCAAACAGCGCGCGGAATCCGATGAAGCGCAGAGGATCGCTTTCCACTACCGCGATTTTTACCTTCTTGGAGGGATGAGGCTGTTTCTGTGTTGGGTGCACTTCCGAACCTTTCTTCTTTGCTGCCAGCTGCGTTGGCGCTGGCGATGGAGGCTTGGATGTTGGAACGTTCACCATCCGCTAAGCATACTCAGTTTTCGGAAAAAAGCATATAAAACAAAGCGTTTGGCCACTGTACCCCGGGACATGCCCTAAATCCTCCCGCTGGTGCGCATTCGCCCAGGCCGCTTGCGGCAGATTCCCCGTGAGGCCCGGCGGAAGCCCGCTACCGGAAGGTCTAGATTCCTCCGGTTTAGAACTAAGCATATTCTCCGGGGATACCTAGGTACTCCTGTGCATTCCCGAACTGGCCGGCTTGCGGCAAACTCTCTTCATTACCCGAACGGCAGATTTTGGACAGAAGCTCTCACTGGCAGAATTCTCTGGGGGAATACGGCTCAGGGAGGGTGGATGCCCAGGAACACGGGCCGCAATTCAGACCAACCAGTCTGATGCGGCCTGTTCTTTACAGGAATACGGGCCGCAACTCCGGATCAACCAGTCTGCGCTGGCCCGTTCTTTCCTCCGGCTTGTCGGGGACGCTTTACCCAGCAGGAGAGGATGACGCGCCGCCACCTACTCGCCGGATTCTTGATCTTGATCTTTGTGCCTGCAGCGGTCTCCGCTGCAGCCGCACAAAGGCTCACGCCTCAAAGTCTCTTGAAGAGCGTAACTTCCGGCCACTCGCAGCAGATCGAAAGCCTCGAGCTGCAATTCCTCGCCACCAGGGATTCCGAGCAGCGCAATCATTTTGTCAGTGAACTCAAAGCCATAAGCCACTCTGCGGAAGATGCCTCGGCACTCAACGCGGCGGTTTCCGCCATGCTGCCCGTTAGCGACACCGCTGCTCAGGCCGAGGAATTGATGGCGATTGCCGCCGCCAACCCGGCAGGCGAAACCGCCGGTACGCAGCGCCTCCCCGAAGACAAGGAATACCTGGTGGACGCTCGCCGCGCGGCGCACGCGGCACGGCACCCCCTCGGAGACGTGGAGGCCCTGGCCGACATACGCGTCGATCACCTGCGCAAAGATGGTCTTGGCCGCGACGGACTTACCGAGGCGCATGTGCAGCAGCTCTGGCGCATTAATACCGCGCGGGGCGCACGCAGCTTTTCACCGCATTCGATCATGTACGCGGCCATGAGCGAGCGGCTCTGCATTGTGCGGGCGCGCGTACTCAAGCGTGATGGCAGCGAGTTGGAGGCGAAGGTATCCGCCGACCAGCCCGTGCGGGAGCGCAGTTCCTCAATGTACTTCGACTCTCGCACCCGCGACCTGAACTTTGCCCAGCTTGAGCCCGGCGACTTGGTGGAAGTGGAGTATCACCTGCTGCCTGCCACCGAGATTAATCCCTGGGCGGGCTATTATGCGCGGCTCGACCAGTTCCGTGATGGTTATGCCACTCGTCTGCGCCGCCGGGTGGTTGTAGCTCCGGCGGGCATGAAGCTTTATGCCGTCGAACACGGCATTCATTCTGCTGTGGTGAAGTCCATTGGCGATCAGACTGTTCGCATCTGGGAGATGCGTGACCTCGCTGCCGAAAACTTTGAGCCGCTTTCGCCCGGAGCTACGGTCAACGGTCCCTACCTGCATCTTTCCACCGTCGGCTCTGAGCAGGATTTCGGCCGCTGGTACAACGGTTTGCTGGAGCCGTCACTGCAACTCGATGAATCTTTGCAGAAAGTAGCCTCGCAGATTGCCGCCCGCAACCTCAACACCCTGGGCAAGGTGCAGGCTGTGTATGAGAGCGTGCAGCGCAACACCCGTTATCTTGCCTTTGAATTTGGCGTGCACAGCTACCAGCCTTACCCGGTCGCCACCGTGGAGCGCCGCGGATTTGGCGACTGCAAGGACAAAGCGGCGATGATCGTGGCCCTGCTGCGTGCCGTCGGAGTCCCCGCCGAATTCGCCATGGTGCGCACCCGCTCCGCTGGTGACGTCGATCCCAGCGCCTACTCTGTGCAACTGTTCAACCACGCCCTGGCCTATGTTCCGGAGTTCGATCTCTTTCTCGACGGAACTGCGGAATACGCCGCGCTGGGCGAACTTCCTCCCGACGACCAGGGTGCCATGGCGATGACCGTGGATGCCGCGGGCCGAGCCACCCGCCGCATCATTCCCATCACCTTGCCTGAGGCCAATCGGGTGACGCGCAAGGTGCAGGCAACGCTTGGGCCCACTGGCCGTGTTGAGTTTGTGGCGCAGAGCCAGTTCCGGGGATACTTTGCCTCCGAACAGCGGCGCAGCAGTGAGTCCAACGATCTGGCCGGAAGCTATCGCGCAGCCTTGGCGCAGTTCTATCCCACGGTCAAAATCGCCCACGCCGTAGCCGAAGGAGCTGCCCGGGCTTCGCACGAGGTTGATCTGAAGATTGAAGGCGAGATGGATGTCACCGTGGACGGCCAGCGCCAGGTGACTCTGCGCAGCTCGCTCGATCCCGCCGGCCTAACCGCGAAGTTCGCCTCTGAGCCGGTGCGCCGGAATCCAGAGCTCGTGCCCGTGACTCCGAGCGAGCGGGAGGTCTTTGATTACGAACTGCCGCAAGGTGCCCAAGCTGAGCTCCCCGCCGACACCAACCTCCGTACTCCTTTTGGCCGGGTCGAGGTGAGCTACCACCGCAACGGACGCAAGCTGCGGGTCGAGACCTATACCGAACTGCTCCCGCTGACCGTGGCTACCACTGACTACCCAGCCTTCCGCGCATTCTGCAAAACTGCCGACGCCGCTCTGCAGCGCGAAGTCAGAATCGTGCTGCCATGAGGCTCCGTCGTTGGTCTGTATGGTTGCTACCGCTGGCCCTGAGTGCGCCTCTACTTGCGCAGTGGGTTCGCCTTGGTGCTCCCGGTTCGGGCGGCGGAGGAACAAGCGCCAGCAACGCGGACTTGCTTGAGGACTCACGCGACGCAGGATTGCTCACCGACTGGCATCTGGCGGGACGTTACGGACGGCGCACTACCGATTTCACGCGCCATTTCGCTCCCGAGCGTGCCTCCGCCAAGCTCGCAGCCGAGAAACATCAGCAAGACATCCA
The DNA here is from genome assembly GCA_964559875.1 of uncultured Acidobacteriaceae bacterium. Taxonomy (GTDB): domain Bacteria; phylum Acidobacteriota; class Terriglobia; order Terriglobales; family Acidobacteriaceae; genus TOLSYN. Next base: position 65,301 of record CAZLJQ010000019.1, on the reverse strand, counting down.
CTATGAGTTGGTCTTTGCCGACGGAACATTCACTCTGTCCCCATCCTCGGCGGCCTTCAAAGGCGTCTACTACGCTCAATCCAGCACCTATCTCGGCACTAGCGGGGAATGGAATGTGTACCTGGAGAGCGGTGCTCCTGCGGTAGTCTTTGTCGATGGAAAGCCGGTGATCGAGCGCGGCTCCGATGCCGGCGGAACCCTGCGCGGGACCATTCATGCTCAAAGTGGATACCACGAGATCATGGTGAAGTTCGTGGCCCAAGCCGCGCCCTTCCGCGTCGCCATTCTGCCGCCTAACTCCGGCTCGCGGCGCAAGAACAATACTCCCTACCTGCAAGCCTCGCCCGCCTCGGAAGACATGATGGCCCGATTGCATCTGGACCAACTGCTGCCGTACCGCCGCTAGCGCCGGAGAAGTTCACTCCTACTCTGCGTATTCGCTGGTGAAATGTGGATAGCTGGACACGTTGCGCCGTTCTGCGTCTTCGGCAAACCTTTCGCTCAGCCGGCTCAGCGTCGCAAAGATCATGGTGGCGCGGTTGACGTAGTCCGGTGCGTTCTCCCACAGCGCCTCAAAGCGTTCCGGATACTCGCTGGCAAGCAGTGCCAGCCCTCCTGCCACGGAGGCAATGCCCAGATTGCGTCGGCCGGAAAGGGCCAGCACGGCGCCTGCCCCAACCGCTCCGGCCACCACGGCTTTCTTCCAGTTCTGCATGTTTCCTCCGCCGGAGCTCCCGGCCATCCATCTCATTTTTAGACTTCTGCCGCGTGGACCCTGTTGCTTACCCTTGTGCGGCGGCAACTGCCGTCATCCCCATGGGTCATCATTGTAACTCTACGAGATTGTAATCCACGCGGCGGTATCACCGCCCCGGCCCGTGCCACCGCTGTGATGGAGACCCACGTCGGGATTCAGTTTAAGTGGAGTTCACTCAATGGAAAGTTCAGGCGCTGCGTTCGGTGCGCGCCTGAGCCGAACGCTTGCGTGCCGCTCTCGCAGCTTTGCGGATTCCTGGTGTGACTTTATCGGCTGGCACGATACCCGCCTCGCGTCCGGCAGCGCTAGCGATACCAGAAGACACCGCCCGCACGGGCTTCCGCTCATCCTTAGCCGAGCTTCGAGCCGCGCGCTTTGTCTCAATCTCCGCCGCTGCGGGCAGTTGCTGGCAAAGGTTCAGCACCGGCGCAAACAGGTCGCCGTGGCGCTCCACTCGCTCCAGCACCTTCGGAGCGGTAAACTCCAGCTCTGCCGGATTCCCGGATTCGAGACAGCGGCTGATCTCCGCCCATGATACTGGCGTTGAAACCGTGGGCTGCGGCTTCGCCCGCAGCGAATAGACGCACACGGTTGTCTTGTGGCCATCGTTCTGGCTCCAATCCACCAGAACCTTGCCGCCGCGCAGCTCTTTCTTCATATCGCTCACCACCAGTTCCGGATGCTTGCGCTCCAGCGCCTGAGCCAGTTCATGAGCAAAAGGCTTGGTCTCGATGTAACTTGCTCCCGAGTTCAGCGGAACGTACACCTGCACTCCCTTGGAGCCCGAAGTCTTGGCAAAGCTGCGCAGCCGCATGCGGGCAAACGCATCGCGCACCCACAGAGCCACCTTGCAGCACTCCACTGCGTTGGCCGGTTCTCCCGGATCGAGATCGAAAACGATATACGACGGGTGCGGCATCGCCGAGGCGATGGAGAGCGAGGTGTGCAACTCCAGTGCCGCCAGGTTTGCCGCCCAAACCAGTGTGCTCAGGTTCTGCGCCACGCAATAATCCATCCAGCGATGGTTGCCCGCGCTCCAGATGGGAGCGGTCTCAACCCATTCAGGACGATGCCTTGGGCAGTTCTTCTCGTAGAAATACATTCCCGCCACGCCGCTCGGGTATCGCTTCATGGTCAGCGGACGCCCCGCCAGATGCGGCAGCAGAAACGGTGCGACCCGCACGTAGTAATCGATGACCTGTCTTTTTGTAAACCCCGCTTCAGGATACAGAACTTTATCCAAGTTGCTTAGAGCGAGACGGCGGCCTTCCACTTCGACGATAGTTTCCTGGCGCGGCATGTCAGGTTAGATGCGCGTTCACAACCCGCGAACACTATCCACTCGAAAGAGAATCGCGGGAGTGATACAACGGACGCATGAGAACCAGTGCATTGGCGGAACGGATTGGCGCTCTCTGCGAGGGCGGAGACGTCGAGGTGAGCTGCATCTCCAGCTTTGCGGGAGCAACCCAGCAGAGCCTTGTCTTCGTTGAGCAGTCGCGCTATCTCGCCGCCGCGCTTGCCTCTGCCGCCGGGGCCGTCATCGTCCCCGCCTCATTGGAGTTACCATCCGGCTCCGTCTGGCCTTCCGATAACTCCGCCTGCGATTCCTCCGCCAAGGTCCTGCTCCGCGCCCAGAATCCGCGCCTCGCCTTTGCCCTGGCCGCCGCCGAACTTCGCCGCGCCGAATCCGCCGAAGGCTTCATTCACCCCTCGGCCATCGTCGATCCCTCCGCATCGCTTCACCGCACCGTCCGCGTCTGCGAATTCGTAGTCGTCGGTGCCGGAGCCCACATCGGTCCGCGCACCCGCCTTGGTCCCGGATCGATCATCTCCCCCGGCGTGGTCATCGGAGAAGACTGCGACCTGGTTGCCCGCGTCACCGTCTATTCCGGAACCATCCTTGGCGACCGTGTCATTGCCAAGGCCGGTGCCGTCCTCGGCAGTGACGGTTTTGGCTTCGTTCCTGATCCCGCCACCGGACGCTACCACAAGTTTCCCCAGGTCGGACGCCTCGAGATCGGCAACGACGTTGAGATCGGCGCCAACACCGCCGTCGACCGCGGAGCCCTCGACTCCACCGTCATTGCCGATGGCGTCAAGCTCGACAACCTCGTGCAGGTCGGCCACAACGTCCACATTGGCCGCAACGTGGTCGTCGCCTCGCAGACCGGAATCAGCGGCAGCTCGGTAATCGAAGATGGCGTCATCGTCGGCGGACAGGTCGGCATCGGCGACCACGTGCGCATCGAGCAAGGTGTCATCCTCGGCTCCCAGTCCGGAGTCCTCAGCAAGAAGGTCCTACGCGGCAAAGGCATCTTCTGGGGAACTCCCGCCAAACCCCTTGCCGAGTACCTGAAAGAGCTGGCTACTCTGGCTCGACTGTCGAAGAAGAAGTAATGTGATGAGAAGTGGCGTGGTCGCCCATTGCGTATAGGTGAATACTTGCCCTGTATCCGATGCGCGACGTTTGGCGAATGTGCGAGCGCCGCTCGAAGACGAACTGTAATAGCGAGCAGACAAACGAAAGTCTTAATGTAAAACAACGTGTTCCTGTGCCTGGCGCCGCTTGGTTAGAGCTTTATTTCATTTCCTCCATTTCATTTCCTCCCCCATTTCATTTCCCCCGAAATGGCGTTGAGCATGGAATCTTTCATGACCGTACCCTTGGGCGGCACAAATTGGAAATCCTCCTTGCGCAAGTCAGGGGATGAGATGTTCACGTATGTTGTCAGGAAAGTACCCTTCATGGCCGGGGTCTTCTTGATGTGATTATTAACAGCCTCCATCATCTCCCGGAACTTCTTCCTGTTCTCGTCCGTCGGCTTTTCACCCATCTGCTGAATGTCTTCGTCAATTTGCGCGTCAGTTCGTTTGACTATGGGCAGTCCTCCTGCGGGGTGATCGACGATGAAATCGTTCTTGACGATGAGGTATTTCGATTTCGATATCCAGAACGTTTCCTTCCCTAATCCCTCTGTGACTCCACTAAGAACATAGCAATCCTCCCCACCTACCTGTTCCTGCTTTTCCAGCTTGGGGTCTTGTATCATTGAAAGCGCGGTCGGTTCTTGCTTGAACGCTGGCAGAAAGAGCGAGGGAGTAATGTAAGTGCTCCTCAAAGAAACCCCTGCGGCGGTGGCCAAGGCGGATATGTCGCTGCCCATCTTGAAATACTCTTTGGCCATATAGAGATAAGGCTGTGAGCCGTCGCTCCAAACCGTTCCTCCCCAGCTAGGCGTATCTTTTTGGGTCCAAGAGATCAGGTACAGATTGGGTTTCTTGAGCAGGATTGAAAATGACCTTTCCACCTTTGCACGCTCGCTGATCTCAACCACGACGGTTCCGTCTGCCCTGTAGGTTTGCATGGATTCGTATGTGGCGTTGACTTTTGCGATTATCTCGCTTGGGGGCATGTCTGATGCGAAGACATGCGCCGCCATCATCATGAGTATGCTCACACCGACCGCAATCGCCCTTGCTCTTGTCATGGCCGCCTCAGTCCTAATTTAAACGTGTAGAGAATTTATTCTCCGTTCCCCCGCGGGTCAAGGACATCCTTGTTGGGACAACTATCGCCATTCACCGTTACCCACCCGCACGGAGCAAACTCTGTAAACAGTTGAGGATTGCGGCGAAAAGCCATTAACGACGATGCGCGGAAAAAGGAGCGAGTGACTTTGGGGATTGCTGTCGCGGTCGCCTTACTACTCAATCCTGCGTTCCCGGAATCGAGAGTTCCCGCCACCTTGATTTTCCAGCCCTTGAGAGCTCACTTTTCACATTCAGCTTACAATCGCTATGTATAATGCCAGACATAGTCCCGGCACGAGTGCTCGCGTCCGGCGATCCAGTCACACCACAACCCATTGCTCGGCGGCGATCATTCGATTGCGATGATCATCTTCTGAAGCCAAAACACTCGTAAGAGGAAAGGTTTCATGAGAGTTCACCTCGTTAATCCCAGCGACAACTCCTTTGGCACGGCTGTCATTACCCCTCGATGGCTCTTCGTCCTCGCCGCAGCCACGCCTCAATCCGCCGGAGATCCCATCCTCGTCGACGAGTCGTTGGAGCAGATTCAACCCGAAACCATCATGCCCGGCGACATCGTCGGCATCAGTGTCCACACCGGCAATGCTTTGCGTGGATACGCCGTCGGACGCATGGCGCGCAGTCGCGGCGCATGGGTCATCTACGGAGGAATCCACGCCACCCTCTACACCGAGGAGGCATTTGAGCGCGGCGAGGCTCATGCCGTGGTTACAGGAGACGGCGATATCGCCTGGGGCAAGGCCGTAACCGATTGTCTCGCCGGAAGCCTCGCCCGCGTTTACGAAGGCGGACGTATTGATGGCCGCGACTTTCTAGCCGCGCGCTGGGACATGATCCCGCGCGACAAGTACATGTGGGCCTCCGTGCAAACCATTCGCGGATGCCCCAAGCATTGCTCTTTTTGCAGTGTCTGGCGCACCGACGGCCAGCGCCCCCGGCAGCGGCAATATCAGCGCATCATCGACGAAATCGTTGAGCTGCGCCGCATCGGCTTTCGCTATATCGCCCTCGCCGATGACAACTTCTATCCCGTAACGCTCACCGATCTCCGCCTGGCCCGCGAGCAGAACAATCTCGCCAAACTTGAAGAGTTGACCGCCATCCGCCGCGAGCGTTTCCTTCTGATGGAACAGCTTGCGAAGCTCCCGAAAGATATGGTCTTCTTCACCCAGATCACCATGGAAGCTGGCGAGGACGGCGAGTATCTGGACGCCATGCGCAAGGCCAACATCAAGGGCGCATTGGTCGGCGTCGAGGCCGTCACACCGGAGGGCCTCAAAGCCGTCTTCAAGGATTTCAACTACTCTGGCGATGCCCTAGCCATGCGCCTGCAATCGTTCAAGCAGCATGGCGTTCATGTGCTTGGTTCGTTCATCTTCGGCCTCCCGACCGACACCCCCGCAACCTTCGACGCCACCGTCGAAATGGCCCTTCGCGCGGGCATCACCTTTGCCCAATTCGTCATGATGACGCCCTTTCCTGGGACCGTGGATTTTGCCCGCTGGGAAAAGGAGCAGGCCGCTCATCCTACCCTTGTCGGCGATGTGCCGATCACCCGCTATTGGCTGATTCCACCAGAAGTCCGTCCTAAAATGTTTACCCCTCATCCATCCATGAGCTCTGATGAAATCCGGGTTCGCACCCAGAAGGTATGGGACAAGTTTTACGATTGGCGCGCCATCTGGCAGCGCTCTGCCTGCACTCCAAATCTGCGAGCCCGGCTCGCCTTCATGTTCCTCTCCAAGCTCTATCGCCAGATGTATGCGGGAACTGGACTTTCGACCGATAGCGCTCGGAGAAAGAAATCCAAGACCTGGGCCCGGTGGACGTCCAAGCAGTGCAGAAAGCTATTCCAGGCAACGCCCATGCCGGAGTTGCAAACTCCATCGTGGGAGTCCCATCTTCCTGCGCTTCTTTCGCCTCAGGATGGCCCTGGCCCGCTCGTCGTAATTCCAGAGAGCTAAATCCCGGTGTGGAGCAGGGAATGGTGGATCATCGGAACCAGCTTCCGTTATAGTGAATGCCAGCTCCGTTCAAGGGTGATCTCAATGCGCAATTTCTTTCGCTGCTCCGCTGTTCTTCTGTTTTCGCTCTCGCTCTTTGCGCAGACCGCTGCCAAGACACCCGCCGCCGCGCCCGCCCAGTCTGCACCTGCGGCGCTTCCCGCTGGCGCTCCCACCCCGCAGCTCGTCGATGCCTACTTCAAGCGCATGTTCGGCTATGATCCGAACCTCCAGGTCAAGCTGCTCAGCATCGGCGTCTCGCCCATTCCGGATGTGTTTGATGTTGCTGCCATCTTCATCACTCCCCAGGGCCAGCAGCTCGGCCATTTCTATGTCTCCAAAGATTTGAAGCACGCCATCGCCGGCGATGTGCTTCCCTTCGGTGCCGACCCCTTCGCGCCGGTGCGCGAGAAGCTTGCCACTTCTGCCTTTGGGCCCAGCAAGGGTCCAGCAGATGCCAAATTAGTCGTCGTTGAGTTTGCCGATCTCGAATGTCCCGCCTGTCACGATGCGGCTCCATTGATGGACAGGCTGCGCAGCGATTTTCCCCAGATGCGCTTCGTCTTCCAGAGCTTCCCGCTTCCCCAGCTTCATCCCTGGGCCGTACGCGCCGCCTCTTACCTGGATTGCATCCAGCGCTCCACGCCTGACCACGCCTTCACCTTCATTGACGCTGTCTTCGGCCATCAGAAGGACATTGAGTCCGACGTGCGTAAGACCGATGCGGCAGGCAAGACCACCATCGACGCTGCCGCCGTCACCGCGAATCTGCGCCGTTACGCCGAGTATGCCGGAGCCGATCCAGCCAAGACTCAAGTCTGCGCCGAGAGTCCGGAGACCGCCGAGCGTATCGCCCGCAGCACACAACTTGGCGACTCCGTTGAGGTCACCGGAACCCCGACCATCTTCATCAATGGCCGCCGGATCGGCAACCCCAACGCCGCTCAGTATGAATCGCTCAAGGCCATCGTTGAATTCGAGGCCGAGCAAGCCGCGGCGGCGAAGTAAGGAACAAGTTTCAAGCTTTCAAGTTGAACCGCAACAACAACGGCGTCTCCGCAATGGGGCGCCGTTCCATTTTGCTGGCCACGACCGTGGTACAAATATCATCATGTCTGGAATTTCTTCCAAAGATCCTGTCGGCGTCTTAGCCCGCGCCGCCTGCCGGGTGGATCTTGCCGGCGGCACCATGGACATGTGGCCGCTTTATCTCTTCCATCCTGGCTCGCTCGTCGTCAACATAGCCGTTCAGGTGATGACCACCTGCCGCATCATCCCCACTGCTGCTCCCGGCATCGAACTCATCTCGCTCGACACCGGCCTAGCCGACAGTTTTCCCACCATGGACGCACTTCGGCAAAGCTTCTCACATGGCGTCCCGCGCCATCGCCACTCGCTCGCCGCTCACCTTCTGCGTTTTTTCTACCCAGACTCTGAGCCCGCCACCGGCTTCCGTCTTGAGACGCACTCGGAATCTCCCGCCGGTGCGGGAATTTCCGGCTCTTCTGCGCTCATGATCGCCTCTGCCGCCGCCCTTGCCCGCTTCACCGAACGCAAGCTTTCCCGCGAGCAGCTTCGTGAGATCGCGCAGAACGTCGAAGCCCAGCTCATCCGCGTTCCCACCGGGTGCCAGGACTACTATCCCGCGCTCTTCGGAGGCGTCAGCGCCATCGAGTTGGCCGTCGATGGAATCCATCACCAACCCATCGCCTGCGACCCCGCCGAGCTCGACCGCCGCTTCGTCCTCGTCTATACCGGAGCTCCGCGCAAGAGCGGCATCAACAACTGGGAAGTATTCAAGCGTCACATCGACGGCGACCGCCGCATCTTCCGCAACTTCGAGCGCATTGCCGAAATCGCCCGCGCCATGCACGTCGCCGTCGCCGCCGCCGACTGGCCAGAGACCGCTCGCCTTTTGCGCGAAGAGTGGAAGCTGCGCCGCACCAATGCGCCTGCCATCGCCACTCCGTTCATCGACGAACTCATCGCCCTCTCGCGCAAGAATGGAGCCACGGGAGCTAAGGTCTGCGGTGCCGGTGGTGGAGGCTGCGTCCTTTTCATGGTCCGGCCCGAGGCTCGTTCGCAACTGGAGCAGGCCCTCGTCGTCGCCGGAGCCCAGCTTCTCCCATTCGCCGTCGCCCGCCACGGCGTCTCAGTCTCCGCACTCGACCCGGCCCAAATCTCAACCTAATTTTGACTTGTCTCTGGCTGCGCGGTCGAATACCTTTTCTAGTTGGTCAAACTGAGAACATTTTTTGACGGGAGCCTATGAAAACCTTCATCCTCGCACTGATGCTTCTCCTGCCTGCCAGTTCGGTGCTTGCGCAAGCCTTCGTCCAGCCGCCGGATGTCCCTGCGACGGTTCCCAATCCAGAGTTTCCACTGCGCGTTCACATCCTAGGTGACCACTGGCATTATGTGCGCGGAAACTATCAAGGCTGGGGTCGCGGAAACCTGCTCGGAGACACGCCCACCGGCTTCGACTACACCTACACCTGCGACGAACCCTTTCTTCACAATGCCCAGCGCGATGAAACTTATCAGGCGCGCTGGAAGAAGCAGGACAGAAAGCTTGAGATTCTGACGCAGAAGGTAGGTAGCGATCATCTCCATCGCTGCGAGCTCAGAATCGCTCTCAAGCCGGTCCCCTACGGACGCCACACGGCTGCCGCACCTGCAACTCCTCAAGACTCAAACTTTGCTCCAGCCGACGCTGCTTCGAACCAGCAGTGAGAGTGCCGTCCCGGAGAGCCGATTGTTCAACGCCCCCCAATTCGAGTCGCTCCCGCCCGGCGATCCCTATCGTCCGCTGCTGCCGCCGCTTGTGCGCTTCGTCATCGCCGCCATTTGGGCGTTCGGAGTCTTCTGGGGCTGCGGCTTCGTCTATGCTCTCTTTCCCAATCGCTATCTCCTGCCCGACATTTTCTTCAGCATCATCACCTGCACCCTCACCGCCGCGGGTTTTGCCGTCTTCCTGCGCGTCCTCGACTACAATCCTCATCCGCTGCCCGTAGCTCTCGCTCTGCCGCTCGACCGCATCGCCCTTCGTCAGTGGACCACCGGCCTTGCACTTGGAGGCGTGCTCATCGGTGCCGACGTCGTCTGCATCGCGTTCTTCGGATCTCTGCACTTCCATCTTCATCTCAACCGTCTCATGCTGGTGCGCTTCGCTGCCGTGGCCGTGTTGCTGTTCTTCGCCGCCCTCATGGAAGAACTTTCCTTCCGCGGCTATCCCTTCCAGAAACTCACCGAAGCCTTTGGCGCATTCTGGTCCGTCCTCGTGCTCTCCGTGCTCTTCGCCGTCGTCCATCTCTGGAACCCTTCCGCCGCAGGTTGGCTCAGCTGGAGTTTCTTCAACACCTTTGCCGTCGGAGTACTCCTGGCTCTGGCACGCATTCGCAGCGGCTCGCTCTGGCTTCCTTTTGGCCTGCACTTCGGATGGAACCTTTCTCAAGGCACGCTCTTCGGCCTTCCCGTCAGCGGACTCAGCGATTTCACCTCCCTCGTCTCCGCCAGCGTTCACGGCTCGCGCCTGCTCACCGGTGCTGACTACGGTCCGGAGGCCAGCCTCACCTGCGCTGTCGTGCTTCTGCTCGCTCTTCCGCTGCTCTGGTGGCTCACTGGGCCATCAAATATCCAGCACCGTCCGCCCAGCCTCCCGCCTCAATCCGGCATCTGATTTCGCACGGTGTTACCGTGCGCTCCATCTCGATCCGCCATCACAATCCGCCGGTGGCCCACAACCCACGGGTGGCCCATTCAAGCCCTCTTTCGGCTTGTGTGGGGCAGTTCTCAGCGCGGGTGGCCCACAACCGCCCGCAGTTGGCGATTGTGGGTACCATTGCGAATTCGCCTCATTGCCATCTTCCTCCTATTCTCCGCCCTTGCCTTTGCCTCTGACTCCAAACTCAGCGAGCCCCAGCGCACCCAAATCATCCGCGACTTTCTCGCCGAGCATCCCTGGGTGCATCGCGCCTTGCCCCGAGGCAAAGCCGGAGTCCGCATCGAGCAGGGCGGCAAGATCGTCCCCTCCGAAGCCGAGATGAACCAACTCATCGCCGAGCTCGGTGCGGTTGCCAAACCCGGAGACCGCGTCAAGATCACCGCTGTCCGCTTTGTCCGCCACGGCATCGAGTTTGAGATCAACGGCGGTCCCGTCAAGAAAAAGAGGTGGTCCGATCGCGTCAGCGTCGGAGTCAACGGCGTCACTCCCCGCGCTCCCGCCGACGACCAGCTCTATAACGAGTCAACCGGCTCCAATGTCCTGCTCCTCCTCAAGGACGATGCCTGCATCACCACCGGCCAAATCAAAGACCTCCTCGCCCCTGTGCTCGACTTCAAGGCGACCACCCAGGCCGAGGCCGTCCAGAAGAGTCTCCCACCCGTGCTCGCCGCCGCCGTCAAAAACCATCACGCCCTCGTTGGCATGGATAAGGACATGGTGATCTTCGCCATCGGCCGTCCGCCGCAGCGTCTGCGAGAAACCAAGGATGGTCAGGATTACGAAGAGTGGATCTATGGTGCGCCGCCCCACGACGTCGAGTTCATCCGTTTCGTGGGTGACAAAGTTGTCCGCATTGAAGACATGGCGGTAAGCGGAGAAAAACGTGTCCGCACCCAGGATGAGGTCGGCGACCTTGGCGGCACACTCGATGCCTCTGCCCAGAAACGTACCCTCCCCAACGCCATGGCCGCTCCCACTGGCGCCACCGATCCCAATGAGCGCAGCAGTGCTCCCACTCTGCTCCGTCCCGGCGAAAAGCCGGTCAACTCCAACGAAGCTGCCCGCGATCCCCACCCCGCGCCACCGCCCGACCTCAACGGCCCGCCATCCTCCAACGCCCCACAAACCCCCGCCCCGCCTGCACCGATCGGCCCACCCTCCGTCGGTCCGAACTAATAGATTATGGAGGGTGGCCCATTCAAGCCTTCTTTCCTTTGGCTTGAGTGGGGGTGTTGTCCCTGTCCTTGTTCTTGATCTTGATCTTGCTCTTCTTCCATCCCCGCGCTTTCCCCCGCCCGCTCTCGCATTTACACTATTCTCGTGAAGATCGCACTCGCTCAAATCAATCCCACAGTCGGGGATTTCACCGGCAACGCGGCCAAACTCCGCCAGTACACGCTCTGCGCCCAATCCCGCGGAGCCTCACTCGTCGTCTTTCCCGAGCTCTCTGTCTGCGGATATCCGCCCCGCGATCTCGTCGAAGTTCCGGCCTTTGTCACTCGCTCCCGCCAGGTCCTCGAAGAACTCGCCGCCGAGCTCCCTGAGATCGCCATCATCGCCGGATTCCCCGCGCCTGTCGCCTCCGAGACCGGCAAGACCGTCACCAACTCCGCTGCCCTCCTGCGCAACGGACGCATCGATTTCATTCAGTCCAAGCGTCTCCTGCCCACCTACGATGTCTTTGACGAGATGCGCAACTTCGCTCCTGCCGCCTCACAAAACCTCTTCTGCTTCGGCGGACAATCCATCGCCCTCACCATCTGCGAAGATGCTTGGAACGACAAAGCCTTCTGGAGCCGCCGCCTCTACGGTTCCGATCCCATCGAAGATCTCGTCCGCCTCGGCGGCCAGCTCATTCTCAACATCTCCGCCTCGCCCTTCCACGTCGGCAAGCGCGAACTCCGCCAAGCCATGCTCTCCGCCATTGCTCGCCACCACAAGCTCCCCGTCCTGCTCGTCAACCAGGTTGGAGGCGATGACAGTCTTGTCTTCGACGGCTCCAGCATCGCCCTCAATCCCGCCGGAGAACTCATCGCCCAGGCCAAGTCCTTCGAGGAAGACCTCATCCTCGTTGATACCGCGACCATGACCGGCGACCTTCATCCTCAAGATGCCGGTGAAGAGGCCAGTGCCTACGCTGCCCTCGTCCTTGGCACCCGCGACTACGTCCGCAAATGCGGATTCCACAAAGTTGTCGTCGGACTCAGCGGCGGCATCGACTCCGCTCTTACCGCCGTCATCGCCGTCGATGCCCTCGGCTCCGAAAACGTCATCGGAGTCTCCATGCCCAGCCAGTATTCCTCCGAAGGCAGCATCGCCGACGCTCGCGCTCTCGCCTCCAATCTCGGCATCTGTTTTCAGGTTGTGCCCATCCGCCAAATCTTTGAAGGCTACCGCGACGCTCTCTCTCCCATCTTTCAGGGACTCGCCGAAGACGTTACCGAAGAAAATCTCCAGGCCCGCACCCGTGGCGGAATCCTCATGGCCGTCGCCAACAAGTTTTCCGCCCTCGTCCTCACCACCGGCAACAAGAGCGAACTCGGCGTCGGCTACTGCACTCTCTACGGAGACATGGTCGGCGGACTTGCCGTCATCTCCGACGTGCCCAAGACTCTCGTCTATCGCCTCGCCCGCTACGTCAACTCGCAGCGTCCTCTCATCCCCGAGGCGTCTATCACCAAACCGCCCTCAGCCGAACTCCGTCCCGACCAGAAAGATAGCGACTCTCTCCCGCCCTACGACGTGCTCGACCGCATCCTCGAAGAGTATGTCGGCAACTTGAAGTCCGCCTCGGAGATCGCCACCCTCACCGGCTTTGACCAAGCCATCATCTCCTCCGTCATCCGCCTCATCGACCGCAGCGAATACAAGCGCCAGCAAGCCGCCCCTGGCATCCGAATCTCAACCAAGGCCTTCGGCATCGGCCGCCGCTTTCCCATCGCGGCCCTCCACCAGGTCTAGCTCGCCCCAGAGCCAACCTGCCGCGGCATTGTCGCCGCTCGTGCTCTCGTCGGCGTTGCATTGTCGGCGCCCTTGCTCTTGAAGGGGCATCCTGAACGAAGTGAGGGACCCCAGCACGCTCCAAATATCCCGTGCTGCCGAAGAGGCTTTTCAACTAACAATGTTGAGGCGAATACCGGTCCCATATTCGCCCGCGTGTGGTGTTTACGATCCTAGCCAAAACAATGGGACGAGACCCAGCGCGGCAAGAATTGTTAGCAGCACAAAACTCTGCACGCCAGTTTTCCGGTCCGCTAAGCTGTAGGCGTAAATCCCTTTTACGAGGTTGTTGCTCGCAGCGGCGATTAGAATCGCAGCTGCCGCAGCTTTCAGAGGCGTAAGCAAACCTGCTGTCTGGGTCATTCCCATGATGAACGGGTCGACGTCAGTCACACCCATGATGGCAGCCAGGATATTCACTCCCGCGCGTCCAAGATATGTGACGGCCAACTGGGTTGCTACCAGCATCACCAGAAACAACGAGGCGAAGCCGAACGCCGCGAGGAGTTCGAGTGGATTGTTGGGTTCGAATTCACGCTGCACCGGCTGAGCAGCGGCATCGGCCCGGCGCGTCCAAAGCCAGCCCACGCCGACCGCCAAGCCCGACAACATCAGAAAAGCTGGAGCCAGCAGGGACAGCAGTTGCCGGCTGAAAAGCAGCAGCAGCACAATCAAACGCAGGTACATCACGCCAGAGGCGATCAGGATTCCGCCGGCGAAGAGGTGGGGATGCTGTTCCCGAACCGCTCGGCGCGCCATCACGATGGTTGTCGCCGTCGATGAATATGCGCCTCCGAGCAATGCTGCGAGCACAACGCCACCCCGCTGCTTTGTTACCTTTTGCAGAACGTAACTACCATAAGAGATCGTGCTTACCGCCACCACGACGAGCCACGTCTTGAAAAGATTGATGTGAAATCGGCTGAACTCCTGATGAGGAAGCACTGGCAAGATGACGCCGGTCAGAAACAGAAACTTCGCAAACGTAAAAATTTCCTGAGGAGCAACGCGGGTCGCAAGGTTCTCAAGAGCTGTCTTAAGATCGAGCAGCAGCAGACTGGCAACGCTGAGCGTAGTGGCAATCCAGAAATGCCCGTAACAGACCAGTGCACCCACAAGAAACGTGGTCAGGCCAGACATCTCCGTGGTGACGCCCGCGCTTTCCGTGTGGGAGAGCTTGTGCCAATAAGAGATTAACAAGAACGAAGCGACCACGAGAAAGCCCACGGTCACCGGCAGCAACTGCGTGCCTGCGAGAAGAGCAATGGAATAACCGATTAGCCCGATAAGTGGAAATGTACGGATTCCTCCGAATGAGTAGGAACCCATTGTCGCTTTGTGCTCTTCCCGCTCCAGTCCCACCAGGAATGATAAGAACAACACCAGAATAATCTTCAGGGCGTCGGGCGGCAGCTGTTGGTATAGTTCCACTTGAAATGGGCCTCCGGGAAAACTCCTGAGCCGTCCAAAAATGAACGTTCCATCACCACTTCGATAGCAGAGAGGATTGTACGCTCACTCTGCTCGACCGTTTTTTATCCCGGAGCGTACGTGAATGTGCGGTTTTCCAAACTCTGACGCGGACACGTGGCCCATCTTCGCCCGCGGTTGGCAAATGTGGGAAGGCAAGACGGACGGCAACCGTCGGGAGAATAACTTGCGGGTACCCAGTCATCCACTCGGAACCCGGCGCAAGCGCGGTTGCAGCTTGTAAGTTCTCAGGTCCCGACTTCGGGACAGCGTCGCGGTTGAGATCGGCGTTTTTCGTTACCAATCCCAGCGCACTCTGGATGAATGTATTGGCCTGAGCCGATTCATTAGTGGCTTATAAAGTTAGTAGCTTATAAATCTTTCAGAGCTTCCGGTCCCAAACGAGACCCCGCTTTTAGGACGCGAACCAGAATACCCCCGTTGCACGCAGCAGCAAAGACCGAGCTTTTCTCCTTAATGCGCTCTCCGCTCTGATTCTGCGCCTAGCCGAATCCTTCGCAGCACCTCGCGAAAGCATCTAAATAATCTTTGACCTCGGGAGGCTAGGCTCGGCCGATTGCTTCCGAGTCGCCGACTGAAACAAAGCCGCTGGCGTGCCGCATCAATAGGTAAAAGGCAGAATGCTTTGGTTCATGGACCTATCGCTGCAAGCTGACTGTTTTCTCATTCTCTAGCGTTGAGAAAGGAAACCGATGAACCTAGATCCTGCGCAAGTATCTGTCCAGCACATCGTGTCCGAACTCACTTCAAAAGAGCATCGACTCATTCAATCCAGCAGCTTCGCTCCCTTCGGAGGCGAGGTGCTGGAGCCGTTTGTCGTTGCAGATTCGCCACTGCCCAAAACCTTGGCCGATCTAGGGGAAGCCGTGAACCGTTCCTACGACATGTCCGTCACTGCAGCGGCCGATGCGCAAATACCAGTCGCGGGCTCCGCGTCCGGTGGTTTTAGCAGAAGGGTGATCGTTCTCGAGAGAGCAGCTTTTAACAAGATCCCGGCGCCAACTTCGAAAGATTCGGAAAAACACTATGGGTATGCTTTGCGACTCTGTGTCACTGTCAGTCGGTGGGAAGCCACAACTAAGGTGAGTCTACCTTTTCTGGCAGCTTCTGCTCAACTAGGCACCATCGATGCGGAGTGGATCTTACAGGTCATTGGGTTGGCGGGGGCTGCAATAGACAACGCTACGGCCCCACCCACCGAACTCAACGTGGAGACCTTTGTGATTGCAAAGCAGAGTCTGGAGAAACTCGTGGCCGCAATTAGGGATCCGACCACTACATTCATGCCAAAGCTCATAGCAGAAACTCGGCCTCGTGACGCGGTCAATGACCAGCTTCGGGCCTCGATCGGTCGATCATATGCCCTAAGCTGTTTGGAGCGTGGCCGCACTTTGGCGGAAGCTATGCATCGCTTGGACAGCCTTGATGCTCCGATGCAGGACGCATTGGTAAGCATATACGCGGAATTCGGAAATCTTTCCGATCCCGCACAGGAGCCCACATCGGAAGTACGCCGGAGAGCCTCTGAACTTTGCGGAAAGCTCAAAACCGATATTCCTACTTTCTGGTGATCCATGCCAAGTGATCAGGAAAAATCGATTGGCACTTACTGGCAACAGGCAACTCTTAATGACGTCCTGGTTCGGATTCGTGCCCACGATGCTTGGACTCTGAGCACAGGTTCTGGGGTCACAGTCATCATTGTCGACTCGGGGATCTGCGGCACTCGTAAGGAATTTTCCTCTCCCAAACGCGCAGGGGGATTGTGCATCTATAGCCCGGAAGGCGCTTGGGTTGACAATTATGGCCATGGCACGATGGTTGCCTGCATCGCCGCCGCCGGCAACGTTGATGGCAGCCGATACAAGGGGGTGGCTTATGACGCGAAAGTTTTCTCCTGCCGCACCGACTTTCAGCTCAACGATGAGCTCAAACTGCTGGACCGCATCTACGAACTATTGGTTAGCGGAGATATTCCCAAACCCGCAGTAATAAACTGCAGCCTAGGCTTCGGTGGTTGCCAGGAGCCAAGAAAGGAAGCCTTTCCTCCAAACCACCGGCTCATCACCGTGATCAGGAACCTCGCCGATATCGGAGTTCTCGTCGTCTGCGGTGCAGGAAACAACCATCTTGAAACTTGCGGTTTCGATCTCGCTGCAGATAACCCCAACACAATTTGGGGAATCAACTCTCTGGATGAGGTTCTCACCGTTGGAGCCATCGATTGGAACGGCGAGAATACCCGTGGGGTTTTCTCCAAGTCGAGCAGAGGTGCAGGTCAGTTCGCGCAGAAAACTTGTAAGCCCGACTGTGTCGCTCCCTCTTACGGTGAGGTACTCTGGGGAAATGTTCCCCTGAAGTTACAATGGTGGGGAACCAGTGGTGCCGCACCTCAGGTCACTGGCCTTGCGGCGTTGATTCTGAGCCGCACCAAGGGTTCCATTCAACCTCATGAACTTAAACAAGTTATCCTTCAGAGCTGCCGCAATCTCGGTCCTGCTTCGAAGCGACTTGGAGCGGGCATCATTGATTGCCATGAAGCCTTAAAAGGTCTATAATAGCGGGGTTCAGGAGTGGCGTGGGGGCTATGGATAGTTTTGTCTTCAATTTCGACGATGTTCGAGCTCAAGAATCATTTGTCGAGCGGTGCCTGCGCGATTATGGTATAGATCCGACTTCGCTCTATGTCAGCAAGGCGGCCGCTTTTGTCGTGATCGACAAGGTAGACTCCGGACTCGTTCAGCAATTGCGCAATGAGCATGGCGTTTCTTCGGTAACTGAAGATATGCGTTTGGAACCTTTCTTCTGATCTTCTGACGAAATCTTCTTGGGTGCGATTCTACTGTCTGACGCCGTTTGCGGATCGAGCCTAGGCACACCCATCTTCTCCCAGAATCCGGCCCAGAACTGACACCCACGAATCACCAATTTTCACTATTCAAGCCGGTTCTTTGAATGAGCTGGCTGTTGGAATGTCAGTCGAGATTACTCCCGACAAGTCGGCCAGTGTCCCCCGAAACCAGCATGTGAGAAGTTACGATCCCGGTCGGATGGTCGCCGACTCGGAAACAGCCCCGATCTGAAGATTCAAATCCCGCGCAACCATTACCCACTCAGTCATCCCTCGATTTCCAACGATTATCCATTCAGTTATTCTTACTGCACCATCTCCAGTGCAAGCGCCCTGAAACACGCTTTTCCAGCGTCTCCGGAACACTCACTAATGCGCATTTTTCGCCCTGAAAACAGCACTTTTTCGTCCGAAAAATACCTTCTTCTGTTCCGTGTCAGCCGAAATATCTTTTCTGCTCCTCTCAACTAACTGATTCAACAGTAGATACACATCATCCAGCCACGTGGATGTTCCTCCAAATTTTGCATTCTGAAAGTAGAGAAGCCTCCGAACGCAAGTGCTCAAGGTTTTGCACTTCAACCTCGAAATATTGGAACTCTGAAGCTTTTGTA
This sequence comes from uncultured Acidobacteriaceae bacterium, assembly GCA_964559875.1. Taxonomy (GTDB): domain Bacteria; phylum Acidobacteriota; class Terriglobia; order Terriglobales; family Acidobacteriaceae; genus TOLSYN. The sequence goes on along the minus strand of CAZLJQ010000019.1, from coordinate 47,306 downwards.
CCTTCTAACTCCTTTCCTTTCAAATTTTTGCCGAGAAATATAGGAGGGGTAGTGGCACATCCGAAAATCGGTCTTCCTTACCTCCATTTCTCTCCGCGCCTAAGCGTGAGATGATTGCCGCCATGCGCGATTTTGAGCTCCTTTTCGATCACAGCGAAGGCCGCGGACAGTCGGAATCAACAACGGCGACCTACGGCAAGCTGGTTTTTCCGCCTCCTCCACCCAATCGCCCTTGGATTTACGCGAACTTTGTGCAGACTCTTGATGGCATTGTCTCTCTATTGGGCGACGAAGCAGGCGGCGCCGACATCGGCGGCCTGGACGAGGATCGCTGGCTCATGGACCTGCTGCGGGCTCACGCCGATGCCGTGATCCTCGGCATGGGAACTCTGCGTGAGGAGCAGAAGATGGCTCGTCCGCGTCCGCGCGGCCCCGTCTTCCGCATCGTGGACGATGCCTTGCTTCAACTACGCGCAAAGCTCGGCCGCGGCCGCCAGCGCAACATCTTCGTCACCGCCCACGCCAACTTCCAGATGAGCGATTACGCAGTCTTTGACGGCGAATTCGTCGACGTAACCGTTGTCACCACCCGCGAAGGCGCGCGCAACTTGCAATCCCAGCCTCACTCGTCCGCCGATATCATCGCCGTAGACGCCGACGGCGCAGGCGTCGATCTTCATCAGGCCGTCGCTGCACTCTCCGAGCGTTACGGCATCCGCTACCTGCTCTCTGAAGGCGGACCGCAACTCTACTCGGCCTTGCTCACCGCCGGGCTGATCGACGAGAAGTTCCTCACCGTCTCCCCGCTCGAAGCTGGCGCACTCAGCCCTTCCGGCCCGCGTCCCACGGTTCTGCCAAACGTCTCGTTCACCAGGCAAACCGCGCCGCGCTGGTCCTGGCTTAGCTGCCGTAAAGTCGAGGACTACCAATTCCATAGGTTCCGGCGCAAGTGAGCGCCATTTGTTAGACTCTGACTGTGAGAGGCATCCATAAGAGCGCCTGGCTGCTGGCGATTGCTTCCGGGCTGCTGCAGGTCCTGATATTTCCCCGGCCTAACTTGTATTGGCTGTGCTGGATCGCGCTGGCGCCGTTGATGGTTGCGCTGCTGCGGGCGCGCGAAGCAGACGCCACAGAGCTTCTGACGGACGAGACACATTCCTTCCTCGTTCCGGCGCGGGCCTGGCAGGGATTTCTTCTCGGCTGGGCTTCCGGAACCGTCTTCTACTTTGGGACTTGCTACTGGGTTTATCTCGTCATGCACTCCTATGGCGGACTTCCTCCGGCAGTTTCGCTCCTCCTGCTCATCCTCTTTTCGCTCTACATTGGGCTGCACCATGGACTTTTCGGCGCGCTGATGGCAATTGCCGGACGCTCGCGCGCGGGATTCAGCCGCAAGGCGCTGGTGTTGGCACCGTTTCTCTGGGTTGCCGTAGAGTTGCTCAGGGCGCACCTTGTGAGCTTCCCATGGCTCCTGCTCGGAACCGCGCAGATCGACAACCTTCCTCTGGCGAAACTGGCGAGTGTGACCGGCGTATATGGAATCTCCTTCGAGATTGCCCTGGTCAACACCGTGTTCGCGGCGGTAATGCTCGTGCATCGCCGGCGCCGAATGACGCTTCTGGTGGCTGCACTCACCGGAGCGATCGCATTGCAGGCGACAGTGCTCGTCCGCGTAGAACCCAGCGAGGCGGAGGCGCACGCCGCGCTAGTGCAGCAGAATGTGCCCATTGTCCGGCAGTGGACATATGAGCAATACAAGCGGCTGGTCGATGAGCTAAGCGCAATCAGCGTGGCTCCGGCACCGGCGAAGGACGCAACCATCGCACCCCTGATTGTGTGGCCGGAGTCGCCAGCGCCCTTTGAGACCGACGACCAGTTGTTCTCCCAATCCACGGCAGAGCTGGCGCAGAAGCAACAGTCATGGCTGCTGGCCGGAGCAACGGCCGTTCAGCCGACGGCCAAGCCAGGTGAATCCGAACTGATCTACAACTCGGCGCTGCTGGTCTCGCCCGCCGGAACCGTGACCCAGCGATACGACAAAGTGCACCTCGTCCCTTGGGGCGAGTACATTCCATTCTCGTGGGCCTTCGGCTTCGCAAAAGCCCTGACCCACGAGGTGGGAACCTACACTTCGGGCGGAGCTGAGCGCCTGCCACTGGAAGTGGGCTCGCACCGCTTCGGAGTATTTATCTGCTACGAGTCGGTGTTTCCCCATGAGGTCAGGCAGTTTGCCAGGCGGGGCGCAGAGGTGTTCGTCAACATCTCGAACGATGGTTGGTTCGGCGACTCGGGTGCACCATGGCAAGGCCTGAATATGGCGCGGATGCGGGCTGTAGAGAATCATCGTTGGCTATTGCGCTGCACCAATACCGGTATCACGGCGGCGATCGACCCCTTGGGACGGGTGGTGAAAGTGGCTCCCCGGAATCAGAGGACAACGCTGGATGCGCCCTACGGGCTGCTGAGTGATACCACGTTCTACACGCGCTACGGGGATTGGTTTCCGCTGCTATGTGCCATAATCTCATTCATGGGACTGCTCTGGCGCAACCATACCGGGGCGCATGTGACGCATCCCTTGCCTGTATAGGAGCAGGACATTCATGATCGATCAGCAGTTCGAGCAAGAGTTCTCGGCATTGCGCGGTAAGGTGCGCGAGCTACAGGAGTATCTTTGACTCGCCAAAATTGAAGGCAGAGTTGGAGAAAGTGGAAGAGCAGGCCGCAGAACCGAATTTCTGGAACGACTCCGAAAACTCACAGAAGACAATGCGCGAACGCAAGCGGCTGGAGGACGCGCTGGCGACCGATAGTGAGCTGACGCGGCGCGTGGAGGACATCTCTGCCTACATTGAGCTGGCCAGCGAGGGCGAGCAGGTGGATGAGGAGGTCGCACGAGAGATGAACGGGCTGCGCGAAGTGGTAGAGCGGTTGGAGACCGAGACTCTGCTGAGCGGAGACTTGGATCGCAGCAACGCCATCGTCACGATTCACCCGGGTGCCGGGGGTACGGAGTCACAGGACTGGGCAGAGATGCTACTGCGTATGTTCCTGCGCTGGTGCGAACGCAAGGGTTTTCAGACGGTAGTTAACGATCTGCAGCCGGGCGATGAGGCGGGGATAAAGTCGGTAACCTTCAGCGTGACAGGCGAGTTTGCCTACGGATTGCTGACGAGCGAGATTGGAGTGCACCGACTGGTTCGAATATCTCCCTTCGACCAGCAGGCGCGGCGGCATACGTCGTTCGCCAGCGTGTATGTTTCGCCGGAAATCGACGATAGCATTGAAGTGATCATTAAGCCGGAAGATATAAGAATCGATACATATCGATCTGGCGGTAAGGGTGGGCAACACGTGAACACGACGGATTCGGCGGTGCGCATTACACACTTTCCGACCGGGATCGTCGTGGCTTGCCAGAACGAACGCTCGCAGCACAGTAACCGGGAGCGCGGCTTCAAAATGCTCCGGTCGAGGATCTACGAGTACGAGTTGGAGAAGAAACGGGCGGCTAGCAAGAAGGTGGAAGACTCGAAGCTGGACATCGACTTCGGCTCACAGATTCGCTCCTACGTGCTGCAGCCGTACAGGATGGCAAAGGACCACCGCACAAAGCTGGAGGTGGGCGACGTCGATCGAGTGCTTGACGGAGATATCGATCCGTTCATCCGCGGCTATCTGTTGATGCGCAGAGCAGAGCAGAGGTGAGAGGAGATGGAAGAACAGCACAACCCCGGCGTGAGGGCGCGGCCACTTAGCGCGCGCTTTGATGCGGCATTGGTGCTGGCTTCCACCATGCACCGCAATCAGACGCGAAAGACGAGCGGTGTACCTTACGTTGCGCACCTGCTAGGCGTGGCCTCACTGGTATTGGAAGAGGGGAGCAGCGAGGACGTAGCAATCGCGGCGCTGCTGCATGACGCCGCAGAGGACCAGGGCGGAGAGCAAGCGCTGGCGCAGATTTCGGCGTGCTTTGGCACGGAGGTGGCGCGCTGGGTGCGGCAGGCGAGTGACAGCCTCGTGTTGCCCAAGCCGGAGTGGGAGGCACGCAAGCGCCATCATATAGCTGGCATTCCGGCAGCAGACCGAGAAGCCCGGCTCATCATGCTGGCGGACAAGGTGCACAATGCAAGATCGATCCTTGCCGACCATGCGCGGGTGGGTTCTGAGGTATGGGAGCACTTCAGTGTTCCGCGCGAGCGCACCGTCTGGTACTACGAGACGGTGCTGGAGGCGTTTGATCGCGGGCTCTCGCCGGTGCTCTATGACACATTGAGTGAGTGTGTGAGGCGGATGAAGGAGCTGAACTGAATGGCTCGGATGTTGGAGTTGATTCGTGAAGGCGTGGCGCCAGCTTCAATGATTCGGCGGGCCGCGCGTGGCGAGTTGTCGATTCCGGCGAGCGAGGCAGTTGAAATTTTAGTGGTGCTGGCTGCAGATCGCGAGCTGGGGTTAGAAGCGGAGCAGACGCTGGCAGGGTGGAACGAGACGTCGCTTGCGGAAGTGGCCTCAAGCGCGGCGACACCGGCGGAGGTGCTGCGATATCTGTTGCGCAACCAGGCACAACGGCCCACGGTGGTTGCCGCTTTGTGTGGGAATCCGGCGCTGGCGCTGGAGGAGTTGGAAACGCCGGCAAGCCGTGGGACGGCTGAGACGCTACGGGCGATGATGCGGAGTGAGCGAGTCCGCAACTCGAGCCGTTTGCTGGAACTGATGACAGCCAATCAAGAGTCGGAGCGGGTCCGTCCGCAACTGGCGGAATGGTTGGCGGTAGCACAGGGCAATGAAGCAGAGAAAGTTGCTGCCAACTTCTTGGAGCGCCATTCGGAGGAGGTGGCCCGGGAGGGCGAGCAGCCGTTTGAACTGGTGGCGGCCTCGACGGGTGAGGACGACCCTCTGCATCAGCTCCTGACGCGGGCGAAAGAAGGGGAAACGGTGGTCGCGCCTGAGGATAAGGCACAGCTCTCCCTACTGCAGAGGATTGGTTTTATGCGGGTCGGTGAGCGCATAAAACTGGCGGTTCGCGGCAATCGCGAAGAGCGGATGGTGTTGATTCGCGATCGCTCCAAGCTGGTCTCGCTGGCGGTGCTGGAGTCGCCAAAGGTAAACGAAAGCGAAATGGAAAGCTTCGCGGCCATGAAGAACGTTCAGGAAACTGTGCTGCGGGCGATCTCCACCAAGAGAAACTACATCAAGAACTATGGGGTGCTTCGGGCGCTGGTGAATAATCCGAAGACACCGCTGGATGCGGCGTTGCCGCTGCTGGCGCATCTGTTGGTGAAGGATTTGCGATCACTGGCGATAAACAAGAACGTAAACGAAACAGTTCGCAAGCTTGCTTTGAAGATGTTCCGGACAAAGGTCGAGCGCAAGAGAGATTGAGGACGGTCGGGGTGGGAGATGCCGGATCGAGTTCTGGATCTTTTGGCAAAGGCAAAGACGATTGCGGTGGTGGGGTTGAGCGCCAATCCCAGTAAGCCAAGCTATGGAGTTTCCTCCTATCTCCAGAGCAAGGGATACAAGGTGGTGCCGATCAATCCGAAGCTGAAAGAGGTGCTAGGCGAGTCCGCGTACCCTTCGCTGGCGGAAGCGGCTAAGAACGAGCAGATCGACATAGTGGACGTCTTTCGTAGCCCGGATGCCGTGCCGGCCATTGTGGACGAAGTGCTGGCGCTGGGGATTCCGGCGCTGTGGTTGCAGGAGACAGTGGTGCATGAAGAGGCCGCCAGAAAAGCGCGCGACGCCGGGGTGCTGGTGGTAATGGACAAGTGCATCCTGAAGGAGCACCGAAGATACGGGTTGTAAGAGTGAAATTGCGTAATTGTGAGTGTCGGCAAAGTAACCATAGCGGGTCGAGGCACATCGAACGTAGACAGGGATGAGGCCAGGCAGCCGACGGCGTGAGCGCAAGCACGTGGACCAGAGCGGTGCCGAAGCTGCATTCAAAAGCAAAATGCGAGGTCTGGCATGCTCCGCGAGGTCAGTTCCGGATGTAGAGGATCACGTTGGCCAGCGTGGTTCAGAGCGGAGGCACGCAGATTGCGCATGATTCGGCGTGGGTCGCTTATTTGCGATTTTGTATTGATTCTGGCAATAACACTTATAACGGGCACGCTGTTTGCGCAGGGCACAAATTCAGAAAATTCCAAGAATTCCTCACCGCAGAATGAGCAGAAAAGCACGACAGGTGCAGATCCAAGCACCGCGCCGAAGGTTGCGCCACCAGCGGCTGGGGTGATGCCACCGGCGATGGCGACGAGGAGCAAGTTGCCGTCGGAATCGGACTACGACGAAGTGCACGTGAAGCCGATGGTGAAATCGGATGACGCTGCGAAGTTCGATCCAAATTCGGCGGCAAAGGCTGAGTCGGAGATAGATCCTAGTCTGCGGACACATACTAAACCGATTCGGATGGACGTGGATCTGGTGCTGGTGCCCGTGACGATCACCGATCCTATGAATCGGCTGGTGACGGGGCTGGAAAAAGATAATTTCGTGCTCCTGGATAACGGAGAGAAGCAGGCGATCCAGCACTTTTCCAGCGAGGACGCGCCGATATCACTGGGTGTTATTTTCGACATGAGTGGCTCCATGTCCAACAAGATCGAGAAGGCGCGCGAGGCAGTCGTTGAGTTTTTCAAGACGGCCAATCCGGAAGATGAGTTCTTCCTAATCGCATTCAATGACAAGCCAACCCTGATCAGCGATTTTACGAACAGCGTGGAGACGGTGCAGGAACAACTGGTGTATACGGTTCCGAAGGGCCGGACGGCGCTGCTGGACGCGATTTATCTGGGCATAGCGAAGATGCGCCAGGCCAAACACCAGCGCAAAGCGCTACTGATCATTTCCGACGGCGGAGACAATCGCAGCCGATATACGGAGAGTGAAATCAAGTCGATGGTGAAAGAAGCGGATGTTCAGATTTTTGCGATTGGAGTATTCGATCGTAATCCACGTAGCGACGAGGAACGATTTGGGCCACAGTTGCTTGCCGAGGTGACCGACGTTACGGGCGGCCGAACGTTTACGGTGGATAATCCAAACGAGTTAGGCAATGTCGCGACCAAGATTGGAGTGGAGCTGCGCAATGAATATGTACTCGGCTACCGTCCTTCCAAGCCGGCGCACGATGGCAAGTGGCGCAAGGTGCGGGTGAAGCTGAATGCTCCGAAAGGATTGCCACAACTGACGGTGTACGCGAAGACGGGGTACTATGCTCCAAGTGAGTAGAAGAAGCAGATGGATGATCGCGCTGGTTTTCAGCGCGCTGTTGGCGCTGTGCGCCGGAGTGACGGCGGCGCAGAGTTCCAGCACTACGCAGCAGGGTGCGGCTACAAAGCAACAATCTGCGCAGCAACAAAATGACGATGTGTTGCTTCCTCCGGAGGGTGTGAACCCGGATCAACAAGGGGCGGCGACGGCAACGCCGGCGCAGGGGCCGGTGAACCAGCCAGGCGATACGGTCAGTCTGTCGCCGCAGGGACGTGCGCCGGAGAAGAGTAGCAATGGCACATTCGTCTTCAAGACCGAGGTGCAGGAGGTGACGCTGCACGCGACGGTGGTGGACGATCATCTGCATCCGGTGACGACGCTGAGCCGAACTGCGTTCCAAGTGTTTGAGGATGGACAAGCGCAGCGCATCACTTCGTTCCGCCGGGAGGATATTCCAGTGGCCTTGGCGGTGGTGATCGACAACTCTGGCTCGATGCGCGACAAGCGGCCGAGCGTGAACGCCGCGGCGCTAAATCTGGTTCGGGCAAGCAATCCGCAGGACCAGGTGTGCGTGGTTAACTTTAACAACGAGTACTACCTGGATCAGGATTACACGGGCAATGTGAGTTTGCTTCGCGATGCCCTGGAACGGATTGAGTCGCGCGGCGGGACGGCGTTGTACGATGCGCTGGTGGCGACCAGCGACCACTTGATGAAGAGTGCAAAGCTGCAAAAGAAAATCATCCTGGTGGTGACCGACGGCGAGGATACGGCCAGCCGTGACACGTTGGAGCAGGCGGTTCGAGCGATTGCCGTGGATGGAGGCCCTACGGTGTACACCATCGGACTGCTAGGGCAAGAGCGCGAAAAGAAAGCACGCCGCGCACTGCGAATCCTGGCGGAGCAGACGGGGGGTGTCTCGTTCTTTCCTGCCAGCGTGAATGAAGTGGAAGCCATCTCGCAGCAGATTGCGCATGACATTCGCAATCAGTACACGATCGGATACAAGCCTTCCACGCCGATGACGGCAGGTGGTTACCGGCAGGTGAAGGTTAAGGCCGTGGCCAGCGGGTACCGCGGACTCTCGGTACGAACCAGAAGCGGCTATTACGCGACAAGTGGCGAGAAAGCCAGCAATTAGCGCCAGCAGTCGGGCATTGAAGCAGGAAGAGTGATGAAAAGGCTCGGGCTTCGGCTTTGAGCCTTTTTCTTGGTGCGAAAGAGCGGGTTGACCAGTATCGCCGGAGGCCGTAGCCTGAAGTGTCGCTGCTCAAATCAGTGTGAACGGGATTGCCTTGATGAATTGCTCGATGCGGGTGGTAGATAGCGTTCTGGAGTTAATCGGTTCTACTCCGCTGCTGCGGCTAAAAAGAGTTGTGCCTGAGGGCGCCGCGGAGATCTGGGTGAAGTTGGAAACCTTCACCCCTGGCTTTAGCCTGAAGGATCGTGCGGCGGTCGGCATGATTGATCTGGCGGAACGCGAAGGTGTATTGCGGCCGGGCGATACGATTGTGGAGGCAACGGCGGGCAACACCGGTGTGGGGCTCGCGTTGGTTGGAGTGCAAAAGGGATACAAAGTTGTCTTCTTTGTGCCGGAGAAATTCTCGAAGGAAAAGGTGATGCTGATGGAGTCGTTCGGCGCACAGGTGCACCGGACTCCAACCGCCGAAGGAATGGAGGGCGCGATCAGCCGCGCCCGGAAACTGGCGGAAGAGAACGAGCACTTTTGGTTCGCGGCGCAGTTCTCCAATCAAGGGAATCCGCAGATTCACTACGAGACGACTGGGCGTGAGATCTGGGAGCAGACCGAAGGACGACTTGATGCATTCGTTTGCGGCGCGGGGACGGGTGGGACATTCACCGGCGTGGCCCGTTACCTGAAAGAGCAAAATGCGAAGGTTTTGACTGTGCTGAGCGATACGCAGAATTCGGTTTATAGCGGACAGGTTGCGGGATCGCACGACGTGGAGGGAATCGGCTCTAGTTTTATTCCAGAGGTGTTCGATCGTTCGGTGTGCGACGAGACGGTGATCGTTCCGGATGTTGAGGCGTTTGCGATGGTGAAACGGTTGGCGGTGGAAGAGGGCGTGCTGGGAGGGTCGAGCAGCGGCGCCAACGTGTGCGGCGCAATCGAAATCGCGAAGCGGCTGGGCAAGGGGAAACGGGTGGTTACGCTAATACCGGATTCGGCGGAGCGGTATTTGTCGAAAGATATCTTCAACTACCAAAGCGCGGCGGCAGGGAAGCCAAGGGAAGCTTAGAGATGACGACCGAGAGAAGAGGGTTCGCAACGAGGGCGATTCATGATGGGCAGGAGCCCGAGGCGCTGACTGGAGCTGTCGCGGTGCCCATCTATGCGACCTCAACTTATCAGCAGGATGGGTTGGGACAACCGAGGCAGGGATACGAGTATTCGAGGGTCTCGAACCCTACGCGCGACCGGCTGGAGACAAACCTGGCATCACTGGAGGGCGGAGTAGCGGCGCGAGTATTTGCGAGCGGCATGGCTGCGGTGACCGCGTTCTGCCAAATGATGAAGGCGGGCGACCACGTGGTAGCCGGAGACAATCTGTACGGCGGAACTCCGCGATTCTTTAACCAAGTGATGTCGAAGTTCGGTGTTTCATTTACATATGTAGATACAAAGAACGCGGAGAACGTGGCAGCGGCGATGCAGAGCAACACCCGCTACGTCTTCCTGGAAACGCCGACGAACCCACTGATGGCGCTAACTGATATTGCGGCGGTGAGCGCGGTGGCGCACAGCGCGAGCGCGCAGGTGATCGTGGATAACACGTTTATGTCGCCATATTTCCAGCGCCCATTGGAGCTAGGCGCGGACATGGTCCTGCACTCGACGACGAAATTTTTGAACGGGCACAGCGACGGGCTGGGTGGTGTGATCGTGTGTTCGACCGAGGAGCAGGCAGCGGATCTGGCGTTCCTTCAGAAGGCTTCCGGTGCGATCATGTCGCCGTTTGAGAGCTGGCTGGTTCTGCGTGGAGTGAAAACTCTCGCAGTGCGCATGAAGCAGCATGATGTGAATGGCCGCCTGGTGGCTGAGTTTCTGCACAAGCATCCTAAGGTGAAACACGTGTTGTATCCGGGGTTGGCGGAGCATCCGCAGCACGAACTGGCAAAGCGGCAGATGAAGGGTTTTGGCTCGATGATCCTCCTTGAGACCGGGTCGCTGGAGAACGCAAAGAAGTTGCTGAAGGAGTTGAAGATGTGCGTCTTGGGCGAGTCGCTGGGTGGAGTGGAGACATTGATTTCGCATCCGGCGACAATGACTCATGCGGCGCTGGGTGCAGAAGGACGCGCAAAGATCGGGTTGACCGATGGCATGGTGCGCATCTCAGTGGGCATTGAAGAGGCGGACGACATCTTGGCGGACCTGGAGCAGGCGCTGGCGGCGATCTAGCGGGATCTCATGACATATGCGGAGAGCCGGGCATCTGCTGCCCGGCTTTTTCTGCCAAGTAACCAGAGATTTGCTATTTGCGAACGGAAGCGGCAATCCAGTCGAGATAGGACTCCAGACCGGCTTCAACAGTAAAGGAGAGCAACTCCGGAACCTGGTAGGAATGCAACTCGCGAATCAACTCCTGAATCGGGAGAGACTGGGCTTCGGTGGATTTGATGAGGAGTAGAAACTCTTCGGAGTGCTCGACCTCGCCCTGCCAATGATAGACCGAGGAGATGGGGCCAAGGATGTTTACACAGGCGGCAAGGCGGCGAGAGACGAGTTCGGAGGCGATTGCGTTTGCTTCCTCACTCGATGAAGCAGTAGTTAACATGAGTCGTTTATCGGTCATTGTAGAGTTCCATGGATGAGCAGAAATACGCTACCCGAGGATGAGCGCTACGGCAAGAGCAATTCGATCGTCGTTGGAGATGAGCCAGAGTGCGTGCTGCGCTGGTAGAATTTGTGCTGACCGCTGCGCGAAAGTTTGGCTTTGTTGGCTGGATCGAGTGACCTTCATACGGTCTGAAAGAGGAAAAGGCGATGACAACCCAGATCAAGTTTGGAACGTCTGGCTGGCGGGCTGTGATAGCAGATGAATTTACGGTGGCGAACGTGAAGCGCGCAGTTACGGGCATTGCGCGCTATGTGGCGGGCACGGGAGCTGATGATCCGAAGCTGGTCGTGGGACGCGATCCGCGTTACATGGGAGAGACGTTCGTTGGCATTGCTGCGACGATCCTGGAGAGCTACGGCATAACTCCGCTGGTAGTCTCCGATCCGGCGCCGACGCCGGCAATCGCTTGGGATGTGATCCGGCAAAAAGCCGATGGTGCGATCAACTTTACTGCGTCGCACAATCCGGCGGAGTACAACGGTATCAAGTTTTCCACGCCGGACGGAGCGCCGGCGTTGCCGGAGTTCACTTCGCAGATTGAGGCGGCAGTGGTGAAGGCAGACACGGATGGCGGAGCCGCTCCGGCGGGTGCAAGGAGAACGGAGCGCAAGGCGATTGAAGTGAAGTCCCACTACCTGGCACGCATCAAGGAACTCGTGGATTTCAAAGTGATTCGCGAGCGTGGGCTGAAGATCGCGTTCGATCCGATGTGGGGCGCATCGCGAGGATACAGCAACGTGGTGCTCGCGGATGAGGGAATCGAGTGCGCGGTGGTTCACGACACTCGCGACGTGCTGTTTGGCGGACACGCTCCTGAGCCGGACGGAGAGCTACTTAACGAGCTGCGGCAGAAGATGAAGGAGACGGGCGCCAAGATTGGAATCGCCTGTGATGGCGATGCTGACCGCTTTGGTATTGTGGACGAGGACGGGACCTATATCTTTCCCAACTATGTAATCGCGTTGCTGTTCGACTACCTGGTAGAGACTCGCGGTTGGAAGAACGGCGTCGCAAAAAGTGTTGCGACTACTAACCTGATTAACGCTGTGGCCGCGCATCATAAGATAGAGCTGTTTGAGACGCCGGTGGGATTCAAGTACATCGGCGAGCTGATTAAGCAGGACAAGATCGCTATCGGCGGGGAAGAGAGCGCGGGATTAACGATCCGGTACCATGTTCCGGAGAAGGATGGAGTGCTTGCCGGACTGTTGATGTGCGAGATGGTAGCCAAGCGAGGCAAGAATCTGGGAGCGCAATTGAAAGAATTATTTGGCAAAGTTGGTTCGTATTACCCGGAAAGACAGAACTTCCGCTTGACTGAGGAAGGCAAAACGAAGTTCACTACAAAGTTAGGGAGTAATCCGACGGAGTTTGCGGGCCGCAAGGTGTCGCAGATTGTGCGGACCGACGGCCTGAAGCTGGTGCTGGAGGACGGCTCCTGGGTATGTTATCGCGTGAGTGGCACGGAGCCGGTTGTGCGGGTATATACCGAGGCGCGGAGCCAGGAAGATCTGGCTAAACTGAGCGTCGCCGCCAAACATTGGGCGAACGACTAAATTGCTTTACGAGGGAATGGAGTGAACTGGTTTCAAGAGTTCGTGCGGAAGCTGGTGCGATGGCGCAGGCTGATAGCCAGCGCGGCGCTAGCGGCCGTTGCGGTGGGTATTTGCGCGCACGCTCTACTGGGAAACAATGGATGGATGACGTATCGGCAGAAGAAAGCGGAGTACCAGAGACTGCAACAGGAACTGAAGCGCATGGATGAGGAAAACCAACGGCTGGATGCGGAGATCAAGGCGCTGAAGAGCGATCCGAAGGCGATTGAGAAGGAAGCTCGCGAGCAGTTGCGCTACGCCAAGCCGGGTGAGGTGATCTACCTTTTGCCGGAACAACCCGGACAACATGCAGCACAAGCTCCTCCGCAGAACGAGTCGGCGCGAAGATAAATCAAGAAAACGAAAACACAGGCCACAGGCGATCCCGGTGGCTTTTTTATTGACTACCGGAAGTTGAAGTAACGCTTGAGGCCAAGGATAGGTTTTTCAAAGTAATGCCACATGAGAGCGGCAAAGCCGATGGAAGCTGCTAGACGAATGATGACAATCGCCAGATTGCCGGGAATACCCAAGTGGTCGAGTGGCTTATCCACATAGCCTCCGAGCATGGAAAAAACCAGGATGTGAGTGACGTAAAGACCATAGCTGATCTTCCCAATGAACAGGAGCGGCCGGAGGGTGAGTGCGCGGCAGTACAGCGTAGGACGCGCAGCGGCCTGACCCAGCAGGGCAGCGAGCAACATTCCGCCAAAACCGATGGCTAGAAGGGTATCAGTCCACGCCGAGCCGCGATAGAGCATGAGCGCGATTCCGGCGGCTCCCACGGCCAGCGCGGCGCGGCCAATCCACTTCCATGCGGAGGGCTGCCAGTGCAACACGCGCAGTGCGGTTGCGACGAGAGCGCCGACGGCAAGACCGTCGAGATGGATGAGGGTGTTGGTGGGGGTAAGTCGGTCTCCGAGGAAAAGGCGCACCAGCGGCGAGATGGTCAGCATGAGGGCGGCGGCAAGGAGCAGCCAACGGGGTGGAATTCGGCGCGCGAGCGGTGTCCAGAAAAGGTAGAACTGCTGTTCGATGGCGAGGCTCCATGTTGGGCCGATGCTTCCAGGTAGCACGATGGGCCAGAGGTTCTGGACGAAAAGCAGAAGATAAAGCCAGGGCGCACCGGCGATGTCATGAAACATCCAGCGGTAGCCACTGAAAATGAAAGGGAAAAAGAAGTAAAAGAGGAAGAGCAGTAGCCAATAGACTGGCCAGATGCGCAGGAATCGGCGGGCATAAAAATTGGCGTAGAAGCGCGGCGATGAACCGGCATCGAGGATGATGCCGGTGATGAGGAATCCGGAGAGAACGAAGAAGAGGCTGACGCCGCTCCATCCCCAGACGACGAATCTTTCCAGAACGGTGCCTTGCAAACGGGCTTGGCAGTGGTAGAGGACGACGGCAAGGATTGCGACGCCCCGCAATCCATCGAAGGCAGGAATGAAAGTAGGCAACCATGACGGGCGCAGGCCCGGAAGCGGAGCGGCTTTGGCTCCGGCTTCCAGCGGGGCAGTGACTGCCAAAGCCACTACCGGGAGATTCCTTCCACGGGCGAACTGGCCGAGGCGTAGAGTTTGCGCGGCATGCGCCCGGCGAGGTATCCCTGGCGTCCGGCGATAACGGCATGTTTCATGGCAGAAGCCATAAGTACCGGATCTGCAGCGGCGGCGATGCCTGTATTCATAAGCACGGCATCATAGCCGAGTTCGAGGGCAAGCGCAGCATCCGAGGGTGTGCCGACACCAGCGTCAACGATGAGCGGAATCGAAGTGATGAGTTCGCGAAGGATGCGGAGATTGGCTGTGTTCTGAATGCCGAGGCCGCTCCCGATGGGCGCGCCCAAGGGCATGACGACGGCGGCTCCGGCATCGACTAGGCGAAGCGCAACTACTGGATCATCAGATGTATACGGGAGAACTGTAAAGCCTTCCTTTACTAGGATACGAGTGGCTTCGATGGTGGCAGCCACATCAGGGTAGAGGGTTTTCTGATCGCCGATTACCTCGATTTTGACCCAGTCGCTGAGGCCGACCTCGCGTCCCAGGCGGGCAACACGGATCGCTTCGTCAGCGGTATAGCAACCGGCGGTGTTGGGCAGTAGAAAGTACTTTTTGGGATCGATGAAATCGAGCAGCGATTCCTTGCTGCGGTCAAGATTCACGCGGCGGACTGCGACCGTGACAATTTCAGCGCCGCCGGCCTCAAGAGCTGCTGCTGTCTGCGGGCCATCCTTATATTTTCCGGTGCCAACGATCAGGCGGGAGCGGAACGACTTTCCTGCGATTACAAGCGAGTCCATGGAACTATTGTAAATCCTGTGTGGCAATGCGAGAGAAGAAGAAGTTACGGTTCTGCGCCTCGCTAAGTTGCAGAAGCTTTGTCGGCTGCTGCGGGTTCGGCGTAAAGTTTTTCGATCTGCTCCTTGTAGAGGGCTTCGACGTTACGGCGCCGCAGCTTGAGGGTGGGAGTGAGAGTACCGTTTTCAATGCTGAGCTCTTCTGGCACCACCAGCACTTTCTTGAGGCGCTCGAAGCGGGCAAGGTTGTAGTTGATCTGCTCGACGATGGCTTCATAGAGCAACTGCACTTTGGGATTGGCGACGAGTTCCTGCCGCGAATGGAAGGAGATCATGTTCTGTGCTGCCCAGTCCTCGAGTGCCGCGAATGCCGGCACGATGACTACGGCCGGGAAGCGGCGGCGGTCGCCAAGGATTGCGGCTTCAGCCACGAAGTGGTTCGACTTCAGGGAATTTTCGATGGGCTGGGGCGCAATGAACTTGCCGCCTGAGGTCTTGATGAGATCTTTTTTGCGGTCGGTGATGGAAAGAAAACCGTCGGCATCGAGGTTTGCAATGTCCCCAGTCTTAAACCAGTCTCCATCAAAGGCAGCGGCGGTTTCCTGGGGCATATTCCAATACCCTTTGAAGACGCTGGGACCGCGGACGAGCAGCTCACCGTCGTCAGCGATGCGCACCTGGACGTTTGAGAGCGGGAGGCCAACGGTGCCGAGTTTGTGAGCGCGTGGCGAGTTGACGGAGATCACCGGCGAAGTTTCCGTCAAGCCGTACCCCTCATGAATGTAAAGGCCGATCTGGGCGTACCATTCGGCAAGCTCCTTTCCGAGAGGAGCTCCGCCGGAGATGAAGATTCGAACTTTTCCGCCCATGGCCTCTAGCACCTTGGAAAAGAAAAGGCGATTGGCCAGCTTCCAGACGAGCGCCGATGGCCGCTTTCCGGCTAGTACCTGGTCGAGATGCGCCCGGCCCACGGACATCGCCCAGCGGTATACCGCCTTCTTGAAGCCGACAGCAACTCCGCGCTGCACCTGGTTATAAATCTTCTCGTAGACACGGGGCACGGCAACGAACAGAGTGGGATGAAGCTGTCGCATCACACGAGGCATTTCCTCAATGAAAGGACAATATGCGATGGTGACACCGCGATAGAGTTCAGCAAAGTCGACGTGGCGGGCAGTGATGTGCGAAAGGGGTAGAAAGCTGACGGCCAGGTCGCTGTCTGTACGGAAGTCGAACTCATTGAGGGAGACGGAAAGATTGGATGCGATGTTGCCGTGGGTGAGCATGGCGCCCTTAGGTACGCCGGTAGTACCGCTGGTGTAGATAACGGTGGCAAGATCGTCCGGCGTAATCGAGCTGGCGAGGGCATCGAGCTCAGGCATGCGCTGCCGAGGACCAGCCTCCATGAGGATTGACATGGAGAGCGCGGGGGAATCCGGTGCTGGTTCATCCATGAGAATGATGGTTTCGACAGCGGTCTCCGCTTGAATGGAGCGTAGCTTGGCAAACTGCGCGATGGTGGAAACAAAGGCGGTCTTGGCGCCAGAATGACTTAGCAGAAAGGAAATCTGCTCCGCAGTGAGCGTGGCGTAAATAGGCACAGTGGCGGCGCCAGTGAGCAAGATGGCGAAGTCGGCGATGGTCCACTCAGGACGATTCTCGGCAAGGATTGCGACCCGGTCGCCGTGCGAAATGCCTTGGCTGCGGAGCGCCTGGACAACGCCCATGACCCGGCGATAGAGCTCTGCTGAGGATATGGCGTGCCACGTGGAGTTACGCTCGAAGAGCATGACGCGGGACTGGTTACGCTCCACTATCCGAAAGAAAATGTCAGCCAACGTGCGTGGATCATGTTCAGCGTTCATGCTCCGTCCTTGTGCGGCAGCGTTTGACGAGCTTACGTTTCTAACCCCAGTATGATGATGTCCGCGACGATATCGGCTACTTCGGATAACACATAATGTGTGTCGTCCAGCACCCAGGAGGTAACCATCTCGTCGAGAGCCCCGAAAAAGCAGTTTGCCGCAATCTTCTCGCGAAGCTCTGGGCGGAAGATGCCCTGTGCCTGGCCCTCACGAATCGCGGAGCGCACCAGGCCGAAGTACTCAATCATGTGTTGATGAGAAAAAGGGGCGAGAAAACGCGCGCTCTGGCGTAATTCCATCTGAAAGACCACTGCCAAGTCCCGATTTGAACCTAGAGCTTCCAGGTGAAGCCGGGCAAGACGGCGCAATTTTCCGGATGGGGAGGCAATGGTATTCAGTTCCGAGCGGGCCCGGATCATGAAGGCATCAAAGGCTGTGTTGATGGCGGTCATGAGCAGTTCTTCCTTATTCCGGAAGTAGAGATAGATGGTGCCATCTGCGACCAAGGCGCGGTCGGCTACGTCGGAAACGCGTGCGGCATGAAAACCCTTCTCTGCAAAGACGGCGACGGCCGCATCGAGAATGCGCTGATACTTATCACCGACGGTGCGCGGCTTTGGGGCAATCTTGAGCTGCGCTTGCTTTCCTTTAGAAGCTCTCATTCTGACTGCACTCTCCGGGAAAAACAGCAGCAGCAAGGGTATCACCGTGCTGGGAAGCAGTACGCTGCATCGGGACAAGATAATGGAAAACTCCGCTGGGTGGAAGAGAGGAGTTGCACAAATCCTGCAGCGACGCTGGTCAACCCATGCTGCACCGCGCTCATCTTAGTTGAAGTGCCTGCTGGTAGGTGCGGGCTGTGGTGTGGCTGCGACGCCTGAAGGCTCAAATGGAGAAGTGGATGGGCTTAGCGGTTAGAGCGGCGGGGTAGGGGATCAGGGGTGGCGAAAGGAAGCACGGGGTCAGGGATGGCGTTGCGCTCGGCACCGGGTTGGTATAAGGACGCCATCATCTACGAGGTCCACGTACGATCCTTCTATGACAGCGTGACCGATGGGATCGGTGACTTTGGCGGACTTACGCAGAAGTTGGACTATCTTGAGGACTTGGGGGTAACGGCGATATGGCTACTGCCGTTCTGCCCATCGCCTCTGCGTGACGACGGATATGACATTTCAAACTACAACGACGTAAATCCCTCCTATGGCACACTGCGGGACTTCCATCGCTTTTTGAAAGAGGCGCACCGGCGCGGGTTGCGGGTGATTACCGAGCTGGTGCTGAACCACACAAGCGACCAGCATGAGTGGTTCCAGCGCTCGCGGCGCGCGGCCCCTGGAAGCCGCTGGCGGAACTTCTACGTCTGGAGCAATACGCCGGAAAAGTACGCTGAAGCGCGGATCATCTTCAAGGACTTTGAGGCCTCGAATTGGAGCTGGGATGCGGTTGCGAAGTCCTATTACTGGCACCGCTTCTACGCCCATCAGCCGGATCTGAACTGGGACAATCCGGAAGTAAAGCAGGCGATGCTGGCTGCGATGGACTTCTGGTTCGATATGGGGGTGGATGGGCTGCGGCTGGACGCTGTGCCTTACTTGTTCGAGCGCGAAAGTACAAACTGCGAAAATCTGCCGGAAACTCATGCGGCGCTGCGCGAAGTGCGAGCTCACGTGGATGAGAAGTATCACGACAAGATGCTGTTGGCAGAGGCCAACCAGTGGCCGGAAGATGCTGTTGCCTACTTTGGGAAGGGCGACGAGTGCCAGATGGCATTCAATTTTCCGGTCATGCCGCGGATGTTCATGTCATTGCAGCTGGAGGACCGCTATCCGCTCACCGACATCATGAAATTGACGCCTCCGATTCCGGAGAATTGCCAATGGGCTTTGTTCCTGCGCAATCATGACGAGTTGACGTTGGAGATGGTAACCGACGAAGAGCGGGACTTCATGTATCGCACGTATGCGCGCGACCAGCAGATGCGAATTAACCTGGGAATTCGCCGCAGGCTGGCGCCTCTGCTGGAGAATGACCGCCGCAAAATCGAGCTGATGAACGCACTGCTGTTCTCACTGCCGGGAACGCCGATTATTTACTACGGCGACGAGATCGGCATGGGCGACAACGTGTACTTGGGCGATCGCAATGGCGTGCGCACGCCGATGCAATGGAGCGCGGATCGCAACGCCGGCTTCTCCCGGGCAAATCCGCAACGCCTATTCCTGCCGGTCAACATCGATCCGGAGTACCACTACGAGGCGGTGAACGTGGAGACGCAACAACGCAATCCCCACTCACTTCTTTGGTGGATGAAGCGCTCGATTGCGCAGCGTAAGCGGTTTCGCGCCTTTGGGCGGGGAACGCTGGAGTTTTTGTATCCTTCGAACCGTAAGGTATTGGCGTTTTTCCGGCAATTTGACGATGAGCGAATCCTGGTGGTGGCGAACCTCTCGCGCTTCAGCCAGGGAGTGGAGCTTGATTTACAGAAATTTCAGGGCTCGACGCTGTGGGAGATTTTTGGCGTCAGCCGCTTTCCGCCGATAACGCAGGCCCCGTATTTCTTTTCCCTGGCGCCGTACTCCTTCTACTGGTTCAGGCTGCTGCCGAAGGAGGCGGGCGAGGAATTGGTGGAGGAGGACAACGGCTCCGAACAGATTACGACGCTCACATTGGAGTCGGCCAAGGAGACGTGGAGCGAGCTGACGCTGGAAGGTATTGCGCGGATTCTGCCGCGCATTTTGCACAAGCGGCGATGGTTTCAGGGACGCAACCGCACCATCACGCAGGTCGCGGTGGAAGATGCAGTTCCGCTGGGGCTCGGTGGACTGGCCATGCTGCTGGTTCGTGTGGAGTATAGCGACGGCGAGGACGAGAGGTACACGATTCCCGTGGCCGTAGCTGCGGGCGAGCACGCAGAGGCAATCGTACGCGACCGTCCGGAAGCAGTTTTAGTGAAGCTGGAATTCCAGGACCGGACCTGGATACTGCTGCAAAGCGCATTGTTTGAGAGAGGTTTCAGCGACGCGCTGCTAACCGCAGTGCTGAAGCGCAGCAAGTTCAAAGGGGCGCGGGGAGAGTTAGTGGCCGGGCACACCAAGGCATTTCGCCAAGCGTGGTCGCATGTGCGCTCCAATCGCGAGCCGCAGGTGCAAACAAGTGATTCGGTGAATACGTTTGTGAACCTAGGGGAAGACTTCGTGCTGAAGCTCTATCGTGAAGTAGAGGCCGGCACGAATCCGGATCGCGAAATTGCGGAGTTTCTGACGGAGCGAACCAGCTTTTCCCATATGCCAAGAGCTCTGGGCTGGCTGGAGTATTGCAGGCGCGACGAGGAGGAAGAAGAGCGCACGACCATGGGGTTGGTGACCAGCTATGTGCGCGATGCGACCCAGGGTTGGCAATATACGATCGATCACCTGAGCTTGTACTTTGAACGTGCCATGGCCGTACACGAGGAAGACTCGCGCGCGAAAGAAGTGACCGTTGGTAGTCCGCTGCTGCTGGCGCAGCGTCCGATGCCAACCCTGATGGCGGACCTGCTGGGAAACTTCGAGAATATGGCGCACTTGCTTGGAACTCGGACCGCAGAATTGCACGCGGCATTGAGCAGCCGTCCGGAGGTACAGGACTTCGCGCCAGAGCCGTACACGGATTTTTACCGTCATGGGCTTTATCACGGCATGCTGGGGCAGATGGGCCGCTCACTGGATGCGCTGCGTTTCCAATTACAAACGCTTCCCGAAGAGGTCCAAGCCTCGGCCGAAGCGCTGCTCGACAGCGAAGCCGAGATTCGCGACGGGCTGTTGCCGTTGCGCGACCAACGCATCTCGGGAGCACGCATTCGGATTCATGGCGACTACCAACTCGGCAACCTGCTGTTCACCGGCAACGATGCGATCATTCGTAACTTCGACGGTCCAGCAGGGCGGCCGCTGAGCGAGAGGCGGATCAAGCGCTCGGCGCTACGCGACGTGGCTAGTATGATTCGCTCGCTGCACTATGCGGCCCATGCAGTCTCGTTCGGCTACGTTCCCGGCGTTGTCAATGGCAGGGAGCAGGCAACGCACATCGACCGCTGGGCGGAGCATTGGCATGAATGGGTTTCTGCAAGATTTCTGCAGGGATACCTGGAAGCTTCGCGGGGAATGGAGTTTCTACCGCAAACGGATTCCGAAAAACAGATCTTGCTGCGCGCACATCTGATCGAGAAAGCGCTGATGGAGATTGCCTATGAGCTGGAGCATCGTCCAGAGTGGGTGGAAATTCCCGTGCATGGACTTTCATTGCTGCTGAAATGGTGACCGGTGAAGTGAAATAGATTCGAGGAGCGATGCGAAACATGGGAGGGCCGCGGCCCTCCTTTTGCTGCGCTCAAGTGAGCCGGTGGGATTGCCGATGGGTCGGACAGGAGCGATCTGGATGACAGAGACCGGCGACCCACTGTTTAGAAGTTTCAGCGATGCCATGCCTCTGGGCGTGTGCCTGGTGAATGTTCAAGCCAAGATACTTTATTGGAATGCGGCTGCGGAGTGGATTACTGGGTATCTGGGGCCTGAGGTTCTGGGCCGCACCTATCGAGGAGACCTGCTCATTCACTGTGCGGACAGCAGCGCGGGCGCCGAGGTGCAATGCCCGGTGTTGGAAGTGCTGCGCGATGGCAGAGCGGTTGTAGCTGACTTGTTTCTCCGTCATAAGGATGGCCATCGCGTGTCGGTTCACGTTTGCGCTTTTCCCTTGCGAGACTCGATGGGAGAGATGCGCGGAGTGGGGGAGATACTCGATGCGTCGCAGGGTAAGCAGGAGCTCATTGGCTGGGCCGGACATTCGGAGCGCGAGTTCGAGATGGCCACGGGGCTGCCTGCCGTGGAGGAAAGCAGGGAGCATCTGCAGACGCTACTTCATTCACGAGCGGCGTCCTCCTCGGCGCTGATCGTAATTAGCATGTCAGAGCGCCATGCAATTCTGCAGCACAGAGGCGCGGCGATGCTTCACCATGCGATTCGCGTGCTGGCCAAGACCGTTGCGGGGCTTGTACCCGCACGGAGCTACATTGGCTGCTGGAGCGATTGGAGGCTCGTAGTCATCATTCCTGAGTGCAATCTCGACATGCTGGAAGGAGTGAAGTCGAAACTGGCAGGAGTGGGCTCCTCGTGCGCAGTGAAGTGGTGGGGTGATCGAGTCGTGCTCGGAATACGCGCGGCGGCGCGTTACTTGGACTCGTCACAAACCGTGGATGCACTGATTCAAGGGTTAGAGCCTGACTTAATAAGCACCACAAACGGAGAAGAGTGAAACGATGTTCATCATCATTGGCATTGTTGTGGTGTTCGGTTCGATTGTTTCTGGCTACCTCATGGAGCACGGGAACCTAAAGGTTCTCGTGCAGCCGGCGGAGTTGATCATTATTGGAGGAGCGGCGATTGGAACTTTGCTGATTGCAAACCCTCTACAGGTGATCAAGAAGATCGCCGCCGGCGTGGCGGGCAGCCTTAAAGGTTCGCACTTGCAGAAGGCCTTTTATCTGGAATCGCTGAAGATGTGTTACGAACTCCTGAACAAAGCAAGAAAAGATGGGTTGCTGGCGATTGAATCCGACATCGAAGAGCCTGATAAAAGCCCGGTATTTTCGAAGTATCCGACGTTTCTCAAAGATCATCACACCCGGGATTTTGTGTGTGACACGATGCGAATGGCAGTGACTGGGGGCATCGACCCGTTTGACCTGGACCAGATGATGGAACTCGACATGGAGGTTTCACATCGGGGAGAAAACGCTCCGATCGCCGCTCTAAGTACAGTGGCTGACTCGCTTCCGGGCCTGGGTATTGTGGCCGCGGTACTGGGAGTGGTGGTCACCATGGGAGCGTTGGGCGGCCCACCGGAAGAGATTGGGCACAAGGTGGCCTCCGCCCTGGTAGGCACCTTTCTTGGCATCCTGCTCTGCTACGGTTTGGTTGGACCGCTGGCGGCGAGCATGGCAAAGCGAGCCGAGGACGAGCACGCCTATGTGTATGTGATACGCGTGGTGCTGATTTCGTTCATCAAAGGCGCCGCTCCCATCCAGGCGCTGGAATTCGGAAGACGGGCAATTCCAGAACATCTACGGCCGACGTTCAACGATATGGAGAAATCCTGCAAAGGAGGCGGTGCGGTAGAGGCTGCCTCGGGAGGAGCATAAGTGCCGGGCGGCCCAATCATCATCAAGAGAATCTCCGCACATGGCGGTCACCACGGCGGTGCGTGGAAGGTCGCCTACGCCGATTTTGTTACGGCGATGATGGCGTTGTTCATCGTGCTCTGGCTCTTGAACTCCAGCAAGCAGGTGCAGGAGGCCGTAGGCGGATACTTCAAAGATCCCTCGGGCAACTCCAAGCAAATTGGCAGCGATTCACAAGGAGCGGGGCAAAACTTGGATCTTCGAAAAGAAGACATGAAGAAGATCAAGGAGACGTTGGAGAAGCAGGTAAAGTCGCTACCCGACTTCGAAATATTGAAGAAGCACATCGACATGACTATCACTGCCGAAGGACTGCGGATTGAGTTGACCGAAAGTGAAACCGGTACGTTCTTCGAATTAGGAAGTGCCGTGCCGAGCTCCAGCGGAAAGGAGTTGCTGGTAGCGCTGGCGCAGGAGGTAGGGAAGCTTCCCAATCAGGTTTCAATCGAGGGACATACGGACTCGACGCCATATTCGGGCGGTCTGAGCGGGTACAGCAACTGGGAGCTTTCAGTGGACCGCGCCAATGCAGCGCGCAAGATCATGCAAAGTTCCGGGCTGAAGATAGAACAGGTTTCACAAGTTCGGGGATTCGCCGATCAACGGCCGCGAACCAAAGAGCGGCCCGATGACCCTTCCAACCGGAGGATCTCGCTCATAGTGCAATACCTGGACAAAGCGCCCGCCGAGGAGCCTGCCAGCAATGGAGAACAGGCCAGAACCCACGTTGATCCCGGAGAAATCTCCAAGGGAAAGTAACTAGAAACCAGCCATTCTGCACATACGCAGCTCGCGTATTCATCTAGAATTTATTTGACGTATTGCACATTGCGATACTAAAATCGCAATCCGTTATATGAGGCTGGGAGAGAAACTTCGCTACCTGCGCCTGATGGAGGGCACTCTGCGCGGCCTCGGCCGGGAGATGACCCAACAGGAAACCGTGCGCGCCATCCGGAAAGAAGCAGGCAGGGCGCTGAGTCAGAGCTATCTGTCTCAATTGGAGAGCGGCGCACGTCCGCATCTGACTAACCCTACACGCATGCTGCTGGCGAAGTTTTTCAAGGTGCACCCTGGCTACATGGTGGACGATCCGGAGGGCTATCACACGGAGCTGGTGAGCGATGCGCGTGTGCTGGAGGACACGCTGGACCTCTGGCTCATCGATGGAGCAGAACGGTTTCGCCGCGATCCGAAGGTCTACCACGCGCTGCTGCAAGTCGCCAAACACGAGGACTCGCGGCGCTGCCTCGTGCTGCTCGGCGCGATCCTGGAGGTCCCGAAATTAGTGGAGCGCTTGACTGAGGTACTGAAGCCCGAGGTAGCACGGGATGAGCTGCCAAGAAGGCGGAAAGGAAACGGGGCCAGGTGACAATAGCTGAACTGTATCTGACGTGTTTTCTGGTCGGCTTCACGCTGAGCGCCTCGTCGGTACTGCTGGGCGGAGTTCATTTGCACGTGCACCTGCCGTTCCATTTTCATCTGGGACATGTGGGGACCGCTGCTCACGCAGGCGCAGGAACGGGAGACTTGCCTGCAGTAAACCTGGGAACGGTGACTGCGTTTCTGGCGTGGTTTGGCGGCATCGGATTCCTGCTGACACGGCACTCGCATGTATATGCGCTGGCAGCGCTGCTGATTTCGATTGGCGGAGGATTGGTGGGCGCGACGCTGGTCTTTCTTTTGGTAACACGAATTCTTCTGCACTTTGAGGCGCCAATGGAC
Organism: uncultured Acidobacteriaceae bacterium; assembly: GCA_964559875.1. Classification (GTDB taxonomy): domain Bacteria; phylum Acidobacteriota; class Terriglobia; order Terriglobales; family Acidobacteriaceae; genus TOLSYN. Next base: position 22,530 of record CAZLJQ010000019.1, on the reverse strand, counting down.
CCAGCGGACTACGAGATGATCGGCGTGCTGGGAAGGGTGAGCTCGCGGCTGCGCACCGGCGGAACGGGTGAGGTCATTTTTTCGCGGCAAGGTTCGCGCTGTTCGATTGCAGCCAGAAGTGATGATGGTACGGAAATCGAAAAGGATGTGGAAGTGGTAGTCACGCGCTTCGAGCGTGGCATTGCGTATGTACGGCGGTGGGACGATTTGGCGGCTTCGGCAGGAGTCGATGTCGGTTCGTTGCATTCATAAGCTTTTGAAAACTGTCTGTGCCTGAGGAGGCAATATGGGATTTCAAATCCCGATAGAAGTGCAGGTGGTAGCTGGTCTGTGCGTGATTGTTGTCGTCTTCGGCTTCGCTGCCTTTGCCCGTTTGTATCGCAAGGCTGGGCCGCATGAAGCGCTGGTGGTATATGGCTTCCGCGGAACGCGAATTATCAAGGGGAAGGGTACGGTCATCATTCCGATGATTGAAAACGCCCGCGAACTTTCGCTGGAACTGATGTCATTCGATGTGGCCCCGAAGCAAGACCTGTATACGAAGCAAGGCGTGGCGGTGACCGTGGAGGCGGTGGCGCAGATCAAGGTGAAATCAGATGTCGAATCGATCATGACCGCCTCCGAGCAGTTCCTGACGAAAAATCCGGATGAGCGCGAAGGGTTGATTCGGTTGGTGATGGAGGGACATCTTCGCGGCATCATCGGCCAGTTGACGGTGGAAGAAATTGTGAAGCAGCCGGAGATGGTGAGCGACCGGATGCGTTCCACTTGCGCCGAGGACATGAACAAGATGGGGTTGGAGGTGATCTCGTTTACGATCAAGGAAGTGCGCGATCAGAATGAGTACATCACCAACATGGGACGGCCGGACGTTGCGCGTATCAAGCGCGATGCCGATGTGGCAACGGCTGAAGCTGAGCGCGATACAGCAATGCGGCGCGCCATTGCGCAGCGCGAGGCCGCAGTGGCGAAGGCCCAGGCCGACCAGGAGCGTGTGCTGGCCGAGACACTCTCGATGGCCAAGCAGTCCGAGGCGCAACGCGACCTGGAGGTGAAGAAAGCCGAGTATGCCGAGGCCGTGAAAAAGCAGCAGGCAACGGCAGATAAGTCTTACGAAATTCAGACCAACATCATGCAGCAGCAGTTGGTGGTCGAGGCCGTGAAGGTCCAAAAGGCTGAGAAGGAGCAGCAGGTGCTGGTGCAGGAAGCCGAAATCGCGCGCCGCGAAAAAGAGCTGATTGCAACCGTGCTGAAACCTGCCGAAATCGATCGCCAGCGGATCGAAACACTGGCTGGCGCCGAGAAACAGCGGCTGATTCTTGAAGCCGAGGGTAAGGCCGCAAATATTCGTGAGCAGGGCGAAGCTGAGGCCGAGATCATCTTTAAGAAGGGCGAGGCCGAAGCCAAGGCGATGAACGTAAAAGCCGAGGCCTTCCAGGAATATAACCAAGCGGCGGTGATTGATAAGCTGCTCACGGGGCTGCCAGAGATTGTTCGTGCGCTGGCTGCTCCGCTCGCACAGGTCGACCGCATCACCGTTGTGTCGACCGGGGATGGGCACAGCGCCGGGGTGAACAAGATTACCGGCGACATCGCGCAGATGGCCGCTCAGGTTCCGGCATTGTTTGAAGCGCTCTCTGGAATGAACCTGCAGGAGATGCTGTCGAAGGTGCGTGGGATCGGCGACAAAGCACCGAAGCCCGGCGACGGCGGCTCAGGCGAAGGCGACATCGTCACAAAGTAACGGAAGGTGGTAGGGCGCGTGATTTGCGCCCTACTTTTCTAGGGATGACACGTCGCCGCGAGAAGTGGTTTGTTGTACGAGAAAAGGAGTACGGTATGGCACTGCTGGAGCGAGTGGCAACATTGATCCGGGCCAATCTCAACGAACTGGTGGAGCGAGCCGAGAACCCGGAGAAGATGATCAAGCAGATCATCCTCGACATGCAAAACCAGTTCATGCAGGTGAAGACACAGGTAGCAATTGCGCTTGCCGATCTGCACCTCCTGGAAAAGAAACAAAAGGAAATCAATGGGCGCGAGGAGGAATGGATGCGCAAAGCGCAACTTGCCGTCGGTAAGGGAGATGACGGACTGGCACGCGCCGCGCTGGATCGCGCCATGAGTTCCAAACAACTCGCGGTTAGTTTTGCGGAACAGATTGAGGATCAGAAATCGCAGGTGGAAGTGCTCAAGGAAGCGATGAATGCACTCTCGCGCAAGATTTCCGAAGCTGAAGCGCGGGCCGAGGTTTTGATCGCGCAGCATCGCCGCACAAAGGCCGTGGGGCGGGCGGCAGACGCCAGCCAGAAAGCCTCATCCGGAGACAAGGCGGGAGCTTTTCAGCGCATGAGCAACAAGGTAATGCGCGAAGAGGCCATGACCGAGGCTGCGGTGGAGTTGAGCGGAGAAGATATCGAACGCAGGTTCGAGAAGCTCGAACGGGAGCAGGAGATCGAGCGCATGTTGCAGGATCTGAAGCAGCGCAAAAGCCTGTCTGCATAGTGCTCAGGCCGCTCTGAGAGATGCAGTCACCCGAAAGCAAGAAGAAGAGCGTAGATGCAAAACGCCGCGCGTGGATGAGACGCGCGGCGCAGTGAACAGTTGCAGATCTATGCCTTGGCCTTGGTAGCGGTGGTTTCTTTTTTCACGGTGCTCTTGGTGGCGTCGGGCAGCCAATCCATCATGCTGCGTAGTTTGGCTCCAACTTCTTCCACCTGAAGTTTCTTCTCGGCTTCGCGAAGCTTGGTGAAGTTCTTGTTGCCGCCGCGATATTCAGCAATCCATTCGCGGGCAAACGTACCATCCTGAATTTCTGCCAGAACCTTCTTCATCGCCTGGCGGGTGGCATCGCCCACAACGGCATCGCCGCGGGTGAGGTCGCCAAACTCGGCGGTGTTGGAGATCGAGAAGCGCATACGGTCCAAGCCGCCTTCATAGATCAGGTCCACGATGAGCTTCATCTCGTGCAGAACTTCGAAGTAGGCAATTTCGGGCTGGTAGCCGGCTTCGACCAGGGTTTCAAAACCCTTCTTGATCAGCGAGGTGAGTCCGCCGCAGAGAACGGCCTGCTCGCCAAACAGATCGGTCTCGGTCTCTTCCTTGAAGGTGGTCTGCAGAACTCCGGCGCGCGTGGAGCCGATGCCATCGGCATAGGCCAGGGCCAGCTCGTGAGCCTTGCCGCTGACATCCTGATGAATGGCGATGACGGCCGGAACGCCGCGGCCTTCGGCATACTGGCGGCGGACCAGGTGACCGGGGCTCTTGGGGGCAATCATGACCACATCCACGTCGGCAGGAGGCACAACGGTTTTGAAGTGGATGGCAAAGCCATGCGAAAAGCCCAGCACCTTTCCCTTGGTGAGGTAGGGGGCGATGAACTGTTCGTACAACTCACCCTGGGTCTCGTCGGGAGTCAGGATCTGGAGATAGTCGCCGCGCTTGGCGGCTTCGGCGGGCGCAACCACCTCGAAACCATCTTCGCGGGCGCGTTTGGCGCTGCCGCGCTCGGGGTCGATTCCGATGATCACGTTGTAACCGCTTTCACGCAAATTGAGCGCCTGGGCATGACCCTGACTGCCGTATCCGAACACGGCGATGGTTTTGCGCTTAAGCGCGTCGGGATTGGCGTCATGGGCGTAAAAGATAGTGGCCAAGGGAGACTCCTTTTGATTTGAAAAAATCGAGTTGATGGAAAAAACCGACCGGTCCGGTCGGCTTCTAAAATGCTCTGCCATTCAGGGCTTCGATGTCAATACCTCATCGGAAAAACTAATCCCATCAGAAATGCGAAAAGCCCACGCAGACAGGAACAGAGCGGCTCAACGGGTGAGCGGCAGCGTGAAGGAGAACACGGAGCCGCGGCCCGGCTGGGTCGTCAGTGAGATTGTGCCGCCGTGTGCTTCCACAATTGCCTTGGCGATGGCGAGGCCCATTCCTGTGCCCTGCACGCTCTGGCGTTGGCCGCGTCCGCGGTAAAACTTATCGAAGATCAGGTTCTGGTCGATGCTATCGATTCCCGGTCCCTGGTCCGCAACGCTGGTGACCAGCATCTTTCCCTGAACCTCCGCCGTGATTGTGATGGGCGTGCCGCGAGGTGAATACTTGCCTGCATTATCAAGGAGTTGAGAAAGAATCTCCTCGGTGTGGCGCAGGTCCATGTTCACAAGGGGCAAGCGCTCGCTAACCTCTACCTTCACCTCATGCTGGGCAAGAGTATTTTGATTGGTCTCAAGAGCGGCATCGATGGCTTCGCTGATGTGATGCGGTTCGATGTTTAGTTCAACGGCGTGGGCGTCGAGCTGAGCCATCTGCGCGGCCTCGCCGACCAGCCTATCCAGCCGGTCGCTCTCCTCGTTTATCACGGTTAGCAGCTCTTTGCGCGCATTTTCGTCGAGCTCACCGTCGCCAAGGAGCGACTGCGCCGAAGCCTTGATGGCCGTAAGAGGCGTGCGAAAGTCGTGTGTGACTGAATCGAGGAGAATGGAACGCAGCCGTTCGCTCTCGCGCCCGGCCTCCGAATGGGCGAGCTTTTCCACGGCGCCGGCACGTTCGATGGCGATAGCAACCAGGCTGCCGATGGCCTCCATACTCTCGGGCGAAAGGTCTCCGCCGATGATGGCGAGAGCTCCCACTGAGCGAAGACCAATGCGCAGCGGTCGGATGCGAAGGCCTTTACCGGTATCGTGGACCGGCTCACCGCGGCTGCTGACGCGTTGCAGATCCTCGCTGGAGATAAGTTCTTGTGCCCGCAGGTCCGAATAGTAAGTCTTTCTACTGTGCACGGAGAGCATTCCGGCAAAAGTAGCGCCGAAGATATCCACTACTTTGACGGGAATGGCATTTACCAGTCCGAGCACATTGTCAGCGGTCAGCATCTGCTGGCTGAAGGCGTAGAGTTGTTCCAATTCGCGGCGGCGGTTATCCGCATTCGCGGTCTCGCGCCGCGCCCGTTCGGAGAGCTGGCTGGCGATCACGGCAGTGAGCAGAAAGGTGAAGAGTGCAATCCAGTTTTGAGGATCGGCGACGGTGAAGGTGCCGATCGGAGGCAGGAAGAAGAAGTTGTATGCCAGGGTTGCAATTACGGAAAGAAAGATCGCGCAGCGCAGTCCCCACGCAGCCGAGACCGCCAGCACGGCGAGAAGGAATGCGAACCCGACGGTGCTGGAATTGGCATGCATGAACTGGCAGAGAGGAACCAGTGCAGCGACAATTACGCAGCAGAACAGATAACGGACGGCTCGAATCTGTAAGAGCTTGTTCACAGCTCGGAATTGTAGCTCATTCGACAATTCCTGGCTCTTGCTTGACAATAGGCGCGGTATGCAGAAGACACCCGAACAGTGGCTGGAAGAAACCGCGCCAACGAAGAAACGAGGGCTTTTTAAGCTCTTTCTCGGCTACGCTCCCGGCGTCGGCAAGACCTATAGCATGTTGAGCGAGGGGATTCGGCGCTACAGCAGGGGTGAAAATGTCGTGATCGGTGTTGTGGAGAGCCACGGCCGGCCGGCGACTGCGGAGCTCGCCGGACGGTTGCCAATTGTGCCTCGAAAACAGCTTGTTTACAAGGGAACGACGTTCGACGAAATGGACGTGGATGCGATCTTGCAGTTGCATCCGGAGATCGTGCTCGTGGATGAGCTGGCTCATACCAACATCGAAGGCGGCAGGCATCGCAAGCGCTACGAAGACGTCATGGATCTGCTGAATGCACAGATCGACGTGATCTCGACGATGAACGTGCAGCACATTGAAAGCGTCACGCCGATGGTGGGACGCATTACCGGCGTGATCGTGCGCGAGACGGTTCCCGACTGGGTGATGCAGCGTGTGGACGAAATAGTTTTATCGGACGTGACTCCGGAAGCTCTCCAGGCCCGGATGAGACGCGGCGATATCTATCCGCTGGAGCGAAGCGATCGTGCATTGTCGAACTTCTTCCGCCCCGGAAACCTCATTGCCCTGCGCGAGTTGGCTCTGCGCCAAGTTGGCAATGTGGTGGATCACAGTCTTGAACGCTACATGGAGAAAGAGCACATCGAGAATCGCACTCCGATCACGGAGCGGATTGCGGTGTGCATCAGTTCCAATCCCATTGCGCAATATCTGATCGCGCGTACCGGAAGGATGGCGCAACAGATAGGCGCGGAGTTCTTTGTCATCTACGTGGACATTGGCCGGGACGATGCTCCCGAACACCGGCGGACCCTGGAGGAAAATCTTCGCTTTGCTGAGAATCTGGGAGCGCAGATCGTAAAAGCGAAGGGAAAGAAGGTTGCGTTCGAGGTTGCCAAGATCGTGCGCGAGAGGCATATTACCCAAGTCGTCTTTGGCCGCTCGGCGTTGACTGGATGGAGAAAATTTCTCTATCTTTCGGCCATTCACGATTTTCTTCGCGATGCACCGGTTGTGGATGTGCATATCGTAACCCAGGAGCCCAAGTGACAACTTCCATGCAGGAACCGCAGCGTAACATTCTCGTCGTCGATGACGAATCGCAGATTACTCGCGTGTTGCGGACGGCTCTCGCCAGTCACGGCTACAACGTGCGGACGGCAAGTGACGGCGACGAAGCACTGGAAGTAATGCGCGAGTGGATTCCAGACCTGGTAATTACCGACCTGTCGATGCCAAATATGGGAGGACTGGAGCTATGCCGCAGAATACGCAGCAAGTCCACGATCCCCATCATTGTGCTCTCGGTTCGCGGCGAAGAGAAACCTAAGATTGAGGCTCTCGATGCCGGGGCTGACGACTACGTCACTAAGCCATTCAATGTGAATGAACTGGAGGCCCGGGTCCGCGCGACATTGCGTCGGGCGATGCGTCCGCTGCAAGACGAAAACGAAAGCAAGATCGAGGCCGGGGATTTTCACATTGACCTGCTTACCAGGCTGGTGACGGTGCGAGGCCGCGAAGCGCGGCTGACTCCAAAGGAATTCGATCTACTCAGCTACCTGGCGAAAAACCCCGGAAGGGTAATTACCCATCACACACTGCTGGCTGCGGTTTGGGGGGGGATGAGCACGCAGCAGCCGGAGTATCTGCACGTGTTCATGAATCATCTTCGGAAGAAGCTGGAGCCGGAAGATAACTCTGTGCGCTACCTCGTCACCGAGAAATGGGTGGGTTATCGCTTTGAACCCTGGGGGGCAGAATCAGCTCGCTCATCGCACCCGCTGCGGTGAATTGCAAGCGCTCTTTGACCACCGGTTCACACCGTCGGCGGCGTGTTGTCTCTGCATTTAGGGAATATTAAGGAACTCTTTATTCGTGCTTTAGGCCTCATGATATCCAATCGAACTGAAGGCTGGACGAGCGAATAGCTCCGCCTGGTCCGGGAGGTTCGAATGTTGGTGCTGACTGCATTTCTTTCTGTCTGCCTGATAGCCGTGATGTTTTTGCTGCGCTTCTTCTTCGCAATTGACTCCGAGATCAGGTCTCAACCAAAGCGTCCCGCAGAGGAGGTGATGCGCGCCTTCACCCGTCGCATTCCAACTTCAGCTGAAGTTCGATCCGCAGCTGCGGCGCGAGCTATTACGCTGGTTTACTCCAGATCGAGGCTGGCGATTGGAGCGCATCCAGCCTCTGCAGGTGTGTTTCATCAATCGAAGAAAAGTGCGCACCTCAAGGAAGCCTAGAAAAATATATGTCTGTTGAAAATGTTTCACCGGAAAGTCTCGCGAAGTTGTTCCACCACTACAGCGAAGCGTTGGCGCCCGACTTTGGCCTGAGCGCCTCAAGCCTGGACTGGCGAGAGCTTTCGCCGCAGGAGCGTAGCCGAATGATTGCTGCTACCCGGCTCGCACTGCTTGATCTGCGCACCACCAATCTGACCAGCGTTCCCGGATCATTGCCGGCAGTTGCTGAGTTCTCCGGTGGTAGTGAGGGCAAAGAGTGTGGTTGCTGAAGCGAGCGTTTAGGAACTTTTTAGAAACTCTTTAGCCCGGATTTATCCCACATCACTTCAAATTGAAAAGTATGTGAGTAGCTTTTGCCTGCGAGGATGGCTGCAGGCCGGGGGAGCAAAGATGCAGGATCTGGGTATGGTGGTAATCACGATTGTCTTCTTTGCGGTGTCAATCGGCTACGTTCATTTCTGTGAACGGATCAAGTAAGGGAGATGAACATGGAAACGATAGTAATGCTTGCGGTGACCGCACTGGTGTTGGTGTACCTGTTCTACGCACTGCTTCGTCCGGAGAAGTTCTAATATGACCCTCAACGGGTGGTTGCAAATTGCATTTTTTCTGTTGCTCGTCTTTGCCGTTACTAAGCCGCTAGGCATATTCATGGCGCGCGTCTTCAACCGCGAGAAGACGTTTCTGGACCCGGTGTTGCGGCCAGTCGAGAAGCTCATCTACCGCGTGACTGCTGTGGATGAAGAGCACGAAATGGCATGGACGGAGTACGCGATTGCCATGCTGCTGTTCAGCGTGGTTTCGATGTTGCTGCTTTATCTCATGCAGCGCATGCAGGGCTATCTGCCATTCAATCCGCAAAAGTTCGGAGGCGTCAATCCTCCGGCTTTAGCGTGGAACACCGCAGCGTCGTTTACCACAAATACGAACTGGCAGGCCTACTCGGGTGAAACCACAATGAGCTATTTCACCCAGATGGCAGGGTTGGCGTATCACAACTTTGTCTCGGCAGCGACTGGTATTGCGCTGGCGATTGCGTTTATTCGCGGCCTCGCGCGGCGCGAGATGAAGACGATAGGAAACTTCTGGGTCGATTTGGTGCGTGGCTGCCTGTGGGTGCTGTTGCCGTTTTGCGTGGTTGGCGCGCTGGTGCTGGTGTCGCAGGGAGTTGTACAAAACCTGAAGTCATACGACACAGTAAAGATCGTGGAGCCGCAGGCGGTTCCGCACCTGGGTACGGATGGGAAACCCACGGTGGGCACTGATGGCAAGCCTGTCATGGACACGGTTTCCGATCAGACCATTGCGCAAGGGCCGGTGGCCTCGCAGGAGTTCATCAAGGAATTTGGCACTAACGGCGGCGGTTTCTTCGGCGCCAACAGTGCGCATCCATTTGAGAACCCGACTCCGCTCACAAATCTGATTGAGCTGTTTGCCATCTTCGCCATCGGCTCCGGGCTCACCTACACCCTGGGTCACATGACCGGCTCGCTACGGCATGGCTGGGCGGTTTGGGGCGCCATGGCAGTACTCTTCCTGGCGGGTGTTACGGTCGCTTACTGGGCGGAAGCACAAGGCAATCCGCTTTTGCACGCCGTGGACCAACATGCGAGCACGATGCAGCCCGGCGGAAACATGGAAGGCAAAGAGGTGCGAAACGGCATCGCCAATTCCGCGCTCTGGGCTACGGTTACCACGGACACTAGTTGCGGTGCGGTGAATAGCTCGCACGATTCGTTCACTCCCCTGGGCGGAATGATTCCACTGGTCAACATCTCATTGGGTGAGGTCATCTTCGGCGGTGTCGGCTCGGGCATGTACGGCATGATGATTTTCGTCATTCTGACCGTCTTCATTGCAGGCTTGATGGTTGGGCGAACGCCGGAGTATCTGGGCAAGAAGATTGAGGGGTATGAGGTGAAGCTGGCAATGTTATTCGCTCTCATCTTTCCTCTCATCATTTTGATATTTACCGCGATTTCCAGCATCAAGCCTTTCGGCACGTCGTCTATCGCCAATCCGGGGCCGCACGGGCTTTCCGAGATTCTCTATGCATTTACCGAGGCGGCGGGAAACAACGGATCGGCTTTCGGCGGTTTGAATGCGAACACACCCTGGTACAACATTACGATTGGCATTGCGATGCTGGGTGGGCGATTCCTGATGAAGATTCCGATGCTGGCCATCGCCGGCAGTTTGGCGCAAAAGAAATACACTCCGCCGTCGGTCGGCACGTTTCCGGTTACGACTCCACTGTTCAGCACTCTGCTGATCGGAGTCATCCTGATCCTGGGCGCTTTGACTTTTTTCCCCGCGCTCAGCCTTGGTCCAATTCTTGAGCACCTGATGATGAATGCTGGAAAGGCCTTCTGAGAAAATCATGTCGAGCACATCGAAAAGCCGCAAGTCTATCTGGGATCCAACTATTGTCCGCGGCGCGGCCATTAATTCCGTGCTCAAACTCAATCCGCGCAAGATGATGGGTAATCCCGTCATGTTCGTGGTTGAGATAGGCAGCGTAATCACCACGATTTTACTGATTCTGCGCCCGCATGAAGCGTTCAAGTTCAATCTTCAAATCACGCTCTGGTTGTGGTTCACCGTAATGTTTGCCAACTTCGCCGAAGCCATGGCTGAGGGGCGCGGCAAGGCGCAAGCAGATACGTTGCGCAAGGCTCGCTCGGAGACCGTGGCAAATCGGCTGGCGGCCGACGGAACAGTGGAACAGGTCGCGAGCTCGATTCTGCGGGCGCAGGACATCGTGCTGGTCTCTGCCGGTGAGTTCATTCCTGGAGACGGCGAAATCATCGACGGCATCGCGTCGGTCGATGAGTCCGCGATCACAGGCGAGTCGGCTCCGGTGATTCGCGAGTCGGGCGGCGATCGTTCGGCCGTGACCGGTGGCACGCGCGTGCTTTCTGATCAGATCAAGATCAAGATCACCTCCAATCCCGGCGAGACTTTTCTGGATCGCATGATTGCACTGGTGGAAGGCGCCGAGAGACAGAAAACGCCAAACGAAATTGCGTTGAACATCCTTCTAGCCGGGCTTACCATCGTCTTCCTGCTGGCAGTGGTCACGCTGCAACCGTTTGCCATCTACTCCAACGCGCCCCAAACAATATTTGTGTTGGTCTCGCTGCTGGTGTGTCTGATCCCCACAACGATTGGCGGCCTGCTCTCGGCAATTGGAATTGCGGGCATGGACAGGCTGGTGCAGCACAACGTACTCGCCATGTCGGGACGCGCTGTGGAAGCCGCGGGCGATGTCAACACTTTGTTGCTTGATAAGACAGGAACCATCACGTTGGGCAATCGGCAGGCTTCGCGCTTTGTTCCGGCGCCGGGAGTTTCCGACGCGGAGCTGGCCGACGCGGCGCAGCTCTCCTCGCTCGCGGACGAAACGCCGGAGGGCCGCTCCATCGTGGTACTGGCGAAGGAGAAGTACAACCTCCGTGGCCGCGAACTCCATGATCACAACGCCGAGTTTGTTCCATTCACCGCTCAGACCAGAATGTCCGGTGTGAACCTGAATGGCTTCCAGATTCGTAAGGGCTCCGTGGATGCCATTGAGCGCTACGTGCAGGAGAACTCAGGCGTGTTTGCGCCCGAGGTTCGGGAACTGGTGGATTCCATCGCCCGCGCCGGAAGTACGCCGCTGGTGGTGGCGGAGCGGCAACGCGGTGCGCTTGGAGTGATCGAGTTGAAGGACATTGTAAAGGGTGGAATGCGCGAACGCTTCGACCAGCTTCGTCTGATGGGCATTCGCACGGTGATGATCACCGGCGACAACCCATTGACGGCAGCGGCCATTGCGCGTGAAGCCGGTGTGGATGATTTTCTTGCCCAGGCTACGCCGAAGGACAAGATGGATCTGATTCGCAAAGAGCAATCCGAAGGAAAGCTGGTGGCGATGACGGGCGACGGCACCAACGACGCTCCTGCACTGGCGCAGGCCGACGTGGGCGTGGCGATGAATTCAGGCACGCAGGCAGCGAAGGAAGCCGGGAACATGGTCGATCTCGACTCGAATCCGACCAAGCTGATTGAAATCGTCGGCATCGGAAAACAACTGCTTATGACGCGCGGCGCTCTGACAACGTTCTCGATCGCCAATGACGTAGCAAAATACTTCGCGATCATTCCGGCGATGTTTGCCGCAACATTTCCGGTGCTGAACGCGCTGAATGTTATGCACCTGAAGACGCCGCAGTCGGCAATCCTGTCAGCGGTAATCTTCAACGCGCTCATCATTGTTATGCTGATCCCACTGGCGTTGAAGGGAATCAAGTATCGTCCGATGGGCGCAGCGGCATTGCTGCGCCGCAACCTGCTCATCTACGGCGTAGGCGGAATTATTGCGCCCTTTATCGGCATCAAGATAATCGACATTTTGATTACACACGCAGGGCTGGCATAGGGCGGAAGGTGAATCATGAAACGCAATCTGATTAGTGCGATTTTGATGACGGTGGTTACAACGATTCTTCTGGGGCTGGTATATCCGCTTGTGGTCACGGGACTGGCGCAGGTGCTCTTTCCATACAAAGCGAATGGGCAGCTGATTTCGCAAAATGGCAAGGTGATTGGTTCGCGAATCATAGCGCAGCCTTTTACCGGAGCCGGGTATTTTCATCCGCGGGGATCGGCAGCGGGGAACGGATATGACGCCGCCAACTCCGGCAGTTCGAACCTTGGGCCCACGAACCAGAAGCTTGTGGATCGCGTGAAGACCGACGTGGCTGCTGCGCAGAGCGAGAACCCGGCAAAGCCAATTCCTGTGGATTATGTAACCACCTCGGGTTCCGGTTTGGACCCGGACATCAGCCCCGCCAATGCCGAGTTCCAGGCACCACGCATAGCCAAAGAGCGCGGCATCAGTCTGGATAAGACACTGGAACTGGTTCACCAACATACGGAGGAACGCCAGTTTCAATTTCTGGGAGAGGCTCGGGTTAACGTGCTCGAACTGAACCTCGATCTTGACTCGAAGTTTCCATCGCAGAAGAGAGCTTTGCGCTAAGCGGCGCGGTGCTTGAAAATGGCCTCGCGAGGGGCCATTTTTCTTTGCGCGTTGAAGTGAAGCGCATTGCGGGTGTATGTTCAGCCCTGCTATGGCGAATTTGTCGATTCCACACGTTGACCCCTCGGAGCATCGGCGCAAACACGGCCAAGCCCGGCGCAAACAGATCAAGCGGCAGCAGCATGGCTCCTGGGATGCGAAGCTGCGCATCCATGATCCACTGAAGCTGCTGGAAGAAAGTATGGGTGGCCGCGTGCCGGCGCTGGTGCCGCTGAAGTATGAGCGCATGCTGGCTTCGCCGTTCGGATTCTTTCGCGGAGCTGTGCCGGTGATGGCGGCGGATTTAGCGCTGCTGCCCAACACCGGCATCGTAAACCAGATCTGCGGCGACGCTCATGTGCGCAATCTGGGAGCCTATGCTGCGCCGGATGGGCGTCTGGTTTTCGACATCAACGACTTTGACGAAACCACGCGCGCACCCTTTGAGTGGGACCTGAAGCGGTTGGCCGTGAGTCTGGTGCTGGCGGGAAGGGAAGCCGGCGCGAAGAACGGTATTGCAAAAGATGCGGTGCGCGCATTTCTTGAGTCGTATTGCAAGCAAGCGCGCACCTTTGCGAAGCTTCCAATACTGGAGGTCGCCCGCTATCAAGTACATCGTCTGATGCGTGCCGCGCCTCTCTCGAACGTTTTGATGAAGGCCGAGCGAGCGACGCCAATGCACACATTGGAGGCCTTAACGATTCCGGCACGGAAAGCGGTGAGCCGCATCTTCCAGGACAACAAACCCGTGCTCTCACGAATCAGCGGCGCGATGGCGCAACAGGTGCTGGCCTCGATGAAGGAATACAGCGAGGGCTTATTGCCGGAACGGCGGCATATCTTTGCGCAGTACCGGCCCGTTGATGTGTGCTTCAAAGTGGTTGGCACAGGCAGCGTGGGCACCCGCGATTACTGTGTCTACCTGGAAGGCAATGGACCTGGTGATCCGCTGTTCCTGCAGGTCAAGGAGGAGGTGGGTTCGGCTTACCTTCCCTATGTGAGCGACGGTGCAGTGCGGCAGCACTGGGGGCGGGTAGTGGCGGAAGGGCAACGCGCGATGCAGATGCAGTCTGATCCTTTCCTGGGCTGGACGACGATTGCTGATCGCTGCTACCTGGTACGTCAATTGAATGATCACAAGGCTGCTATTGAAATGGAAGAGCTGAAAGGGGCAGGGCTGGCGGCCTATGCGGAAGTATGCGGAGAGTTGCTGGCTCGTGGACACGCCCGCTCTGGAGATGTGCAGATGATTGTGGGATACATCGGCAACGGGCAGAGATTTGCGGAAGCCATAGTGAACTTTGCCGTAGCCTACGCCGACCAGACGGAGGCGGACTGGTCGGCGCTACGCAGATCGAAACAATCGCTCCGCGGCGCGGCTCGGAGAAAGGCCGCTACAAAGAAGAAGTGAAGCGGAATGCTTGCAGAAATTGTCTCATAGCCGACGGAAACGATGTGGCTCCTCCGCAAGGAGGAGCCGAGGCGCAGTCTGCACAACTAGCGGGACGATGAGGCTTCCATCTCAATTGCACGCGGGAAGAGAATGTTGTTTTCGAGATGAATGTGCTGGTGCAAGTCCTGTTCAAATTCCTTGAGGCCATCGTAGAACGCGCGATAAGTGGGGCAGGCATCGGCAGGCGTAGTGAAGCTGTTGCTGAGCCGCCGGAGTGTTGCCAGCAAGCCTCCAGCAGCATCGTGCTCCTGAGTCATCATGGCAATGGGATTGGCAACTGTTCCGAAGCAGCTCTCTGGTCTCCCGCCGCCGGAGGCAAGAGTGCGCTCCAGCTTTGTGATGTAAGGAAACAGAACCAGCTCCTCTTTGGCCAGATGCTGAGTAAGTTCCTGATCAAGCGTCGATAAGGTGGATTGAATCTCGGTAAGCTCCAAGTGTTTAGCCCCATGCTTCGCGATAACTTTGACGGCCAGCGCGGCTAACCGGGGAAGTTCTTTCTTAACATACTCATGGTGCCGGGATGTGATGTGCTGAGAGAGGCTCTCAAGCGATGCTTTCGCCCAATCGCTCGCATTCGGAGTGGAGATTGCCGCGGCCGAATCGAGCGCGGCAAGCAGGCTTTCGGGTTCTACATTCATCTCCGTGCAGGCAAGTGCGAGAGGCTTTTTTCCTCCGCAACAGTAATCGATTCCGAATTGTTCAAATACACGGATGGAAGTGGGCTGGTTCAACGCGATCTCACGGACGGTTTCAGTCAGGGCTGGCATATCAATCTCCTTGAGTTCTCAAGATAAGAGAGCGCAGAGGAAATCGCAGCGACCAAAGTCACTAGCGGTGAAGAGCGCCTTACAATAGAGGCCGCAGTAACATCAACTGTAAGCGGCGCGAAGCGCTCAGATATGAGGAACGCAATTGAATACAGATCGAATGGAACTGGCGTCTGTTCTTCACAACACAACCTTGCTCTCTGGTCTTTCTCAGCCGGAGGTGCAGATGCTAGCGGCGAGAATTTCAAGAAAAACATTCAGCGCGGGAGAGTTGCTGTTTTACGAGGGCGAGCCGTGTAAGGGATTGCACATCATTTTGCACGGGCAGGCGCGGATCTTCAAAACCTCGGCTGGTGGGCGCGAACAGGTTCTTGCCGTGAACGGCGAGGGCGAATCAGTTGCCGAGCTGCCGGTCTTTGATGGCGGACCGTACCCGGCATCGGCGATCGCAGTGGAGCGGACTGAGATCGCATTCATCTCGCGCAAAGACTTCCAGGATTATTGTCTTGAGCATCCGGCTGTTTCGCTGAAGGTATTGGCCGTAGTTGGAAGCCGGCTTCGAGGTTTGGTCGGAATCATCGAGGAGTTGTCGTTCACCACTATTCGTCAGCGGCTTGTTTCCATGCTGATTCGGCTGGCGCAGAGCGATGGTAAGAAAACGGCGCAGGGGATTGAGATACTACTTCCGGGCAGCAACCAGGAACTGGCCAATCGACTGGGGACCGTGCGCGAATTGGTTTCGCGCAATCTGATGCGGTTACAAGCTGAAGGGCTGCTGCAGGTGGATGCGCGACAGATCGTGATTAAAGACATGAAGGGGCTTGCGGCACTGCTGGATGCGGCGCAATAGCTAAATTCGCGGCTTGGAGACTGGTTGCCGCGCGAGAGGTATGATTTCCGGTCGGCTGGGTGAAGAAGCCGGGAGAGCCGGACGATTGACGAAAAGGTGAATCGTTGGAGAAGGGCGGGTTACCGATCAGGCAATGGTTGCGCGGAATTGGCAACGATTATCTGATCGGTTATTAATAGTGGGCGGCAATCGTATTTCTGATTATTGATCGAAGAGTATATGGTTTTGCGTCTGGCGCGAGCACATGGCGGGCGCCAGGACAAAGTTAATTCTGCGGCGAGGTGGACCAACTGAGCCGGGAGAACGTGGGAATAACGCTCGGGGCATTCGGCGGGCCACCGGTGATTGTAGTGGACGGGAACCAAGGCGGCGCAACTCCATGAAGGAATCCCTGATCATAGTAAATATTAGCCTGGCTCATGCTCACACTGTGAGCGTTGCCTTCTGATTTACCGCCTATGATGGTGAACGTTCCGATACTGCCGGTGGTTGTGAGCCCGCAAGTGGAGGTATTCGAGCAATTGCTACTGATGGCCGCTATGGCTCCATCGATTTCGAGGTTGTTATCGTTGTACGGGCTGTTGAGGGCTATGTTCCCGGTGGCGGTATAGAGTCCGAGCACCTGGCCGAGGTTGTTCGTTGGGTAGTAGTTTCCGCTGGCGTCGACGCGCTCCTGTTCGTAGAGGAGATTGCCGACGACGTTGATGTCGCCGTTGGCAACGATGGTAAGCGCAACGCCATTTTGAATGGCTGCGGCGGTTTCGCTGCTGGAGGAACCGCTCAGGCCGGTGTATGTCGCGTTCCATCCGCCGGTACTTCCGCCGATGGTTCCATCCACGTAGAGCAAGGTTTGCGCTGTGTTTGCACTGTTATGCGGAACGCCGGTCAGGTTAAGGGTCGTGGTGTCGTGCCCCGTGCAAGAGGTGCATTTGGCGATCGTGGTTGTACCCGATGCGCCGCAGGAAATACAGGTGGTAATCGTGGTAGTGACGGCGCTACTCCCGACAGTCTGAACGATTGTGTATATCTCGCTTCCACTACTGGAACCAGGCGTCAGCGCGATCGAGGTGACGCCGCCTTCCACATAGAAGCCGCCGCCAGTCACCGTACCCGTGGATGATGCGGGAACATAGACTCCCGTTGTGGCCCCTGCAACATAGGCATTGTTATTGACGTCTCTAAGGTAAGTGGGGAAGGACGAGGATGCTGCGCCGGTTTCCCCGGATCCAATGCCGTCGAGAACGGCCCACTGCTGGTTGTAGTCATTGACGGGCAAGGGAGCGGCCGTCATTCCGGGATAGAATCCCTGCTCGAAATTCGGTTGTATGGTTTGTTGGTTGTAGGTGTACTTGCTGGCAGCAGAGTCCTCATAGCAATAAGAGGCAGAGCCACAGCTGTGGTTGTTATTGGGGAAGTCGTACGATGCCTGCGCTCCCACTTGGAAGACCGGACCTGTAAACGTGTAGGTTCCGTTCGTGCCAAAGTTCCATGAGCCGTTTGTCCACTGCTTGCCTGAGATCGTGCCGGAGACGTATGGGCTCGAATTCGCCGCGTAATTGTTAATGAATGCCCCAAATTGAGAGAAGTTTGTGAGGCCTCCTCCGCCGTTGGCGGAGATTGTTACGGTCAGGAAGCCGTTCTCAGTGGTTTTGACCTGCTGGTGAAGGGGCCCTTGTCCGTAGACGACCAGGTAGTATTGGAAGACATAGGCGCAGCTAGTGCAGGTGCCGGAAGGGGTTGAATAGGACGTGAATGTAGACGCACTTGAAAGCTGAAAGTTGCCGGGCCACGAAGCGTTTGACTGTCCGGCATTCAGTTGAACAGCACTGGCTCCATAGGTTGTGGTGACATAGCTGAGGGCATTGGATGCATCCGTTGCTACGTTCGCTGTAAGGATGGGGTAGTTTGAGCACCCATAGTTGGCGGTGCTGCCACCCCACGACGCGCAGTTACCGGCAGAGGCTATCGCATCATTCACGATCTGGGTTGCGAGTTGCTGCCGGACGATGTTCAATCCGGTATCCGCGGCGTAGTATGCGCTGCGGTAATTCCCGTAGTACCCGTTGATCAAGACATCCGAACTCACCGAGAGCACAATACCGACGCCAAGAACGCTCATGAGCATCATCAGCAGCAGGGCTATGACTAGAGCAACGCCCGACGATTTGCCGTTCCCCATGGAGGAGGAACTGACGCCGTGTTTTGCATTTCTCACGAAGCGCATGCGGAAGGGGCCTGATTGTAGGGTCATGGCATTACCTCAGGGTTCATGTTGCGCGGATTGACGATCAGCGCGGTTCCCAGAACCTGATACCTACCGTTATCAAAACTGTTTTGGTAGTTGTAATTGTTTGTTGGGGCCGGTGTGGTGCGCCCGATCAAAGAGACGCGCACCGAGTGCAGAAGGGTGAAGTCATATGCATACGTAGCCAGTGTTCCGGCGGGGTATTGTACGCCGGGATTCTGGTAAGTCGCTGAGTTGTAGTTGTAGTACGTTTGGTCAGAGGAGGGGCTAGTTGCTTGATCGGGGAGATTGAATACAGCGCCGCCCGCCTTGAATCCGATGACTTGCTCCATGACGACAGTCGCAGTGGCAAGGGAAGGGACGCTACCCACGACGCGCATGAGCTTGGGGTCCGCGATGTCAGGCGAGTTGGCGCTCTGGTTGCAACTCCAGGGGTAGGTTGGACTCCCCGGACCGGCGCAGACCAGGTAAGTGACAGGCGCAAGCTTCAGAATCCAATCTGCCCCGCAGAACGAGGTCGCCAGTGGTGGGCTGGCTACGGCCGGCGCTCCCTGGCCGCTTAGCGTTGGGCATGAAGCATTGCCGCTGCAAGATGAGATGTTCAGCGGATCATATTGCCAGGTGTTGCTGCCGGTGCTGGTGGTTTGATTGATTGTGAATTGGACGGTGGCGGTGGAGCCGGTGCCGTAGGCGGTCGGGACGGCGGTCAATATGGCCGAGGTATAGGTACCGCTTGTGTAGTTCACAAACAGCAGTTGATCCCCAACCTTGAAGTAGTTGCCTGAGATTACGCTCGAAGGAGTGAGTGAGACCGGGCTGGCAGTCGTGTTGTTGGGCGTGTTGGGGAGGAGTGTGGCTGCGCGGCCATATACATTTATGGTGCTTCCCGTTCCTCCACCCGTAGCGTAAGTATGAGAGCAGTTCGCGGTTTCGCTGGTGCCACCTGTATTATCCGTTGCGTTCATGACGGGATAGTTGGGATCGACGGTGAGAATGGTGAGCTGGTCGAAGCAACTTGGACCGTAGGTTGGAGGATTAGTGGTAGCGGTATTGCACCCGTTGCCGCTGACCGGAACGGAAACGACATTGTTAAGGATAGTGACGCCAAGCGCTCCGGTTGAGACGTTCTGGGCCTGAAAGAAATTGCTGCCGGCGTTCGCCAGATCCATTTGCAGCATGGACGAGGCGTTACGGAGGCCGAGGCTGAGGGCCATCTGTCCGTTGAGACCCGACGCTGCGTTTTGTTGCTGATTCAACAGGGTGAACGCTACGCCGCTGATGATGGTGAACAAAGCGACGGCGATCATTAGTTCGAGCAGGGTGGTGCCATGCTGGGCGCGTGCGATGCGTTTTCTGGCGATGTGTAACCCGGCTGTGTGAGCTGTGTTCATGGCCGTATCATACTCATTTGAAAGCGGATGTTCGGTTGGACCTGCTGATCCGTCACCAGCACGGTTATGCGCCGCACTCCTGCTACGGCGGTACCGTTGACGACAGGGTTGGCCTCGATGATCCATTGCCGGTGAAAGGTCGTCATGTTGGCGGGCAGCACGTTGGATGAGACCGGAGATTGCGGGTAGGTGGTCGATGGGTTGCCGGGGATCGAGCCGTCCGGGGAATGGTAGGTTGTGTAATAGGTGGTGACGCCGCTGACGGTGGTTGAAGTTGTCTCGGCAAAACAGCCGTCGGTAGGGTTGGGGCAGGTGGTACTGTTGGTCACGTCGACGCTTACGTCGTCCGCATAGTTGACGAGCTCGGCCGGGTTGGTACCGCAGGTGATGGAGTAATTCTTGACGTCGACGGGTTGATTTTGGGCATTGAAGGCTATGCTGCCTTCCTGGGTGTCACCCGGTTGCACACAGATTTCGGGATCACTTGTGTCCACGCCTGCAGTACTGAAGCTCCCCTGCCAGCGATTCAAGTCCTCGAGTTTCTCTGAGGCGAGAGTTCCGGCCAAGCTCATGTACTTCGACTGGCGGCCGTTGGTAAGCATTGCGGCACACAGCGCTGCCATTGCAGAGACGCCAATGACAAGTACGGACATGGCGATAACCACCTCAAGGAGGGAGAAGCCATGTGCGCGGCCGCGGCTAGGGCGATGTGACTTTGACATAACCCACTCCTGAGACGTTGATGGTGTTGGTTTGGGTCCCCTTCGATTGCGAGACAACGAAGGCGAAGGATATGGGTGGCGAGGTCGTGCCGGGTGCGGTCACCGTGCCATTGGCATTGAATTGCACGGTCGCACTGGGATAGGAGCTGCTAAGGGTAGTTGAAGTCCCATTTTGTACGACGGAGGTGACGGCGACATCCGAGGCGGCAAAGGGAGTTGAGGCCGGCAAGTTGGGCACGGCCACGTAGGTTGTGGTGCAAGTGTTTGCGGAGATGGTCTCCTCGGTTACCTGATAGACCTGCTCGCCTGTCTTTGCATCGCGGGTGTAGAGCACAGCGACTTGAACCGGGCAGCCGTTGGAAATTGCCATGTATCGCGCACTCTGAAGCGCACTCGCCAGGGAACCGGAGGCCGAGGTGAGATGCATGTTGCTCATGGCTGTGCTGATGGAGGGCACTGAAACGGCGACCATAATGGAGCCGATGGCCGCGACGATCATCAGTTCGAGCAGCTTGAAGCCACGACTCGAAGCTGCCGGGGTTTTGGCCGGCGAAGCATTCGCGAGACGAAATGTCCGATAATGTTTCTCGCTCATAGAGTGCCCAAACAAGCCTTTCGTCTTCATCGGGCTGTTATAAAGCACCGGAACCTGGGAAAGTGACCCCGCCGTGGTTCTGGCTATGGTCTGTCACTTCCGAAAAACAACTCCCGACGAAGGCCGCAATCGGGGACGTCTGTGCTTCTAAATCTCCGCTGCAGACAAGGTGCAGCAACTCACATTTAGAGCAGTGTACACCGGAGTTGAAGCCAGGGCCGGTTGGAAAGTGTATACCCTATACCTTGGTAACCATAAGTAACTGAACGAAAATCGCTGGAATTCTGTAAACGGACGGGAATACTGTCCTACTGGCCGGTGTCCAGGATGGTTACCCCCGGAATTGGGCCACGGAAAGGCCCGTGCGACGGGCGGATTATCACACGTCCTTGAATGTTCCCGTCTGCCCGGAGTGGTGCTGCCGACGGGCAACCGAGGCAGGGAGATTCGGGTTCAGAGTGTGGCGGGTGGAAGGACGACGCGGGCCGATGCGGACGGGGATGGGCGGGAAGATGGCTGGAAAACGCTCCAAGGACGGAAGCCGTAATTTCGTTGCACAGCCGCGCGATCCTTACTATAGTGTGCGATCAGGATTTAGCAGACTGAATCTGAGCACCTGATTGCGTTGCAAGGGAGGCAGGGAGATCCATGAATACATTTCCGCTTTTGTTGGGCGCACTCTGCGTGTACGCCCTAGGATACCGGTATTACAGCGCCTTTCTTGCTGCCAAGGCGATGGTGCTGGACGATCGCCGCATCACTCCGGCACATGTGTACGAAGATGGGCACAACTACGTGCCTTCTCCGAAGTGGGTTTTATTCGGACATCACTTTGCCGCGATTGCCGGAGCAGGACCACTGGTGGGTCCGACACTGGCGGCGCAGTTCGGCTTCGCGCCAGGATTTTTGTGGATTCTGATTGGCGCGGTGCTGGCCGGATGCGTGCAGGACTTTACGGTGCTGGTGGCATCGATCCGGCACAGGGGAAGGTCGCTGGCAGATATCGCACGGACGGAGATTAGTCCGTTCTCTGGACTGGTGTGCATGATTGCGGTCCTGTTCATCCTGCTGGTGACACTGGCGGGACTGGGCATTGTGGTGGTGAATGCGCTGGCGAACAGCCCGTGGGGCGTGTTCACGATCGGCATGACGGTTCCGATCGCGTTCATCATGGGGCTGTGGATGTTCAAGAGCCATGCGGGTGAGGTCAAGATTACGGGACCGAGCATCTTTGGCGTCATTTGCCTGCTGGCTGCCGTGGCTTACGGACATACGTTTGCGGGCAGCAGCTTTGCGCATATCCTGACGTTTACTCCGCACCAGATCACGGCGATGATGATGATTTACGGATTTATTGCCTCGGTGCTGCCGGTGTGGCTGCTGCTGGAACCGCGCGATTACCTATCCACCTATGTGAAGCTGGGCACGATTGCGGTACTGATTATTGGCGTCTTCGTGGTGCATCCCAACATTCAGTTCCCGAACTTCACGCAATACATACACGGCGGCGGACCGATCATCAAGGGCCCGTTGTTCCCGTTTCTGTTCGTTACGATTGCTTGCGGCGCGATCTCGGGATTCCACTCGCTGGTCTCCTCGGGAACGACACCGAAGATGCTGGACAAGGAAACCGATGCGCGATTCATCGGCTACGGGGCGATGGTGTGCGAATCGCTGGTTGGCGTGCTGGCGCTGATTGCGGCCTGCTCGATGAATCCGGGCGATTACTTCGCGATTAACTGCGCGCCTGCGGTTTTCGCCAAGCTGGGACTGCACACGGTGAACCTGGATATGCTCTCGCGCGA
>CAZLJQ010000018.1:0-96759 GCA_964559875.1 uncultured Acidobacteriaceae bacterium | reverse complement strand
TTGCATGTCTCAGGAACCGTGGAAAAGTAAGGATTGGTTTGTCAGCCCGTGGAACCTGTGGTGATCGCAACTCGCGTATTTCAGCAGTCAGGGATTTCATCGCATGACTCTGGAACAGATGGCGCCTCAGGTCAAGATCAGCAAGGAGGCATCGTCGTTCATTTTTCAGTTACGTTAGCCCTCTACTCAGGCTCCAGTATTTGGCCTTAACATCATCAACCTGCCAGTTCACGAAACTCTGCTGAATGAGAAGTGACTTTTTCAAGATCGAAGTCATCCTACCGCAAAGGCACGATCTCGCTTACGCGAAGCCGAGACATTTGAAACCAACGCGCTCGGCTTCGCCCCCACCCAAGAAGGAGAATGCCCCAAATTAGAAAACACTCTAAAGAGAGTGCCCCGCAATGTCTGGTCGAAGTAATCTGTCGCAGAGTGGAATTGCTTTTGGTCCGCTGATTCCTCAGGCAATCGCAAACTTGAGGAAGTAGGTCAATGGAGGCGTTTATAAAGTTCGGGAGTTTAGAAGAACCAACATATGCGCGGCAGTAACGCGCGCGTGAGCCGCTACATCGGATTTATTGAGTTTGCGTAAGCCATGTAACGTGTCTTCAAAGATGCCAGTACGAAGCAGACTGGTAAAAATGCTCGCCGCACCGTGTTTGTCTTTCACTTTCCATTTTTCAATGGGAACCCAACGATTCAGATAATGAGCGAAGATATCATTTCGATGCTCGATAACCTGTTCCCTGTAACGCCTTCCCAGTTCTGGAAACCGATGAGCATCCTGGGTTACGACCCGATATAAGGCCAATTGCTCACCCGAGAGCGCATGTTCCAGATATTCGATACCTGCCATGACGAGAGCTATGCGAGGAGGTTTTGAGAACCACGGCTTCTCGGATTCTACCGTGTGTACCGGTTCTTTACCTTGCAGTTCGTCAAAGGCGGCGGGATTGCAGGCTGCCTGCATGACAGCACTGAACAAATCGTCCTTGTTTTCAAAATGGCGATAAACGGTCTTGATCCCCACGCCGGCCATCTCCGCGATGCTGTCCATCGAGGTTCTTGCATAGCCACCTTCAAGAAATGACTTCCGCGCCGCATGAACGATCGCGGACTGCTTGCGACTCATGAGGGAAGCCTTCGGATTGTCGCTCGACCAACTTCTCAATGTCTCTTTCCCCAGGTTCAATACCCACCGTTAACATATGATACGACAACGAATTCTGCCATTACCAAAGATAGTATCCGATATTCGCCATGTAAGTGGCAAGCAGCATCGAAACGGCGTCAGCGATCTCCATGTCGGATGTCTTTGCGTCCCGAGGCCACATGTGCTGCATCGGAAATAATCGCCGGGAAATTGAAGAGTCCGTCCTCTGTAGCATGTAATTTGGAGTTGCCTGCATACACACGGCAATGACCATAGCGAGGTTCATCAGATCCCTGTCTGCGCATCCGCATACCGCCTTGGTACATTACGGCGCGCGGCGTCGATAGTCCGCAGTTCAAGGCCCACTTGAAGCACATTCGCGATTACTTCGGCACATGGCGCGCGCTGGATGTGACCGCCGACGCAGGTGATCGGTACATCACGGAGCGGCTGGAGGGTGGGACCGCCGCAGCTACGATCAATCGCAGCACTCAGCTATTACGCCGATCTACAAACTGGCGATTGGCCGCAAACGGCTATCGAGCGCGCCAATGATTCGCCATCTCTCGGAGCAAGGCAACGTTCGGCAGGGATTCTTCTCGATGCGGAGTTCCGCTTCGTCGTGGAAAACCTTCCCGACTACCTCCACGATTATGCCCATTTGGGCCACATGAGTCGCTGGCCTGGGCAAGTTTACCTGTCGGGCCTGTGGGCAGGTTGTAAGCGGACACAAGTGCCCGGAGTGCAACAAGGATGCGCCGAAGTATTCGGGGCGGATTTTCCATGATTTCCGGCGCACGGCTGTTCGCAACATGGTTCAGGCGGGTGTGTTGGAGCGCGTAGCCATGAGTATCTGCGGACAGCAGACGCGCAGCATCTTTGACCGCCACAAGATCGTGAGTGAGGCGGACTTGAGAGAGGCGATGCGGCGAACGCAAGACTACCTGACGGCGAGTGCTCAACAGCAAGAGCGCCCTACTGTGATCCGGAAGGCAGGCAAGATTCAGTGAGGCTAAACCTGAGAATACGGACAGAAAACGGACATTCGGGGCAAAGAGAACGGGGCCGTCGATTTCGGCCCCGCTGTAAGTTCTCTGTTTTGTGGAGGTTTTTGGTTGCGGGGGCAAGATTTGAACTTGCGACCTTTGGCTTATGAGAAGCGGTTAAAACAGTTAACTCATTCAAAACAAGGCACGGACGGTGACCTTGAAACACATTCAGGAACGCCCAGCACACCCGGTTGTGTACTCGTGCGTACCCTGCGCTGCCGTGAATGGCTGCAGGGGCTTCTGCGAACGACTACGGGCTACTCTGGCGCAGCGATTAAATGCCATTCTGGCGAACGGCATTGCCGAAGCCATAGTTGGATAATTGACTGTTTTGTTCAACTATCGTGGAGCTTGGTCGCAATAACTTCCAGATATCGTCATCCGTCCACAACCGGCGTGATTCTCCTGGCGAGCCGCATAAGCTAAGCAGAGCTTCCCCCACCGAGATGCTAAACTGCACCGGAGCGACGCTGCCGGATTGTGCGATGATTACGATCTCCAAAGAAGATTACTTGAAGGCACTCGCCGAGGCCGAAGCCGAGGGAGAGACAGTGATCTCTGCCACGCTGGCCCATTGGCTTGCAGTTTCGCGCCCAGCGGTGACAGCTGCCTTGAAGCGTCTCAAGAAAGATGGCATGGTCACGGTCAAGGGTGATGGCCGAATTCAGCTAACTCCTCAGGGACGGCAGGTTGCTGAGCAGACCATTTTTCGCCATCACCTCATTGAACGTATGCTCGCTGAGATTTTTGGTATGCCGTGGTATGAAATCCACGAGGAAGCCGAGCGACTGGAGCATGCTGTTTCTCCGGCGTTTGAAAAGAAACTCGTGGAGAAGCTGGGCAATAATGACATCTGTCCTCACGGGAACAGCCTCGCCCTAAGGAGTCCTGCGGAGCGTCGAAAAAAAGGCCAGCGCCTGCTCAGCGAAGCGGAGGCTGGCTCTGGATACCGGATCGTTAGCGTTTACGAACGGGACCGCAAACTGCTGGACTTCTTTGAATCCGAAGGGGTCCGTCCAGGGACTTGTCTGTTAGTTCGGCGCCGTAACTACGATGGCACGCTCTCTATCGTGGTTGGGAAGAAGATGACTAGGCTAGGCGCTTCCGCCGCCGAGAAAATCTGGGTCGAGAAAGCATAATGTCCTACAACGTGTTAACTATAGTTAACATCTGATGATGCGTAGGGCTGTTCAGGTGAGGGCGTAGTCTGTCCGAACCCGGCAGCCAGTGGAGTACACCATGAGACTGCCGTCATCATACCGGTTGCAATGTAACTCCTCGTTTCTCTTGTCGCGGGTTGTGATTCTTGCTTTGTTTATTATTGTCGCCACCCTTCTCCCAGGGAACGCTTTCGCTCAGGGAGAGACCACCAGCGCCATCGTGGGTCAAGTGACCGACGCGACCGGCGCGGTAGTTCCTAGAGCCAGCGTCACGATCACCAATCAGGAAAATGGCCTAAAGCGCAGTGCCAAGACCGATGACGCGGGCCGCTTTAACTTCCCTCAACTTAAGCCGGGTGCTTACGCGGTCAAAGTGGAAGCCCCAGGATTCCAGTCGAAACAGGACAACGTCGTGTCGGGTCTAGGACAGAAACAGACGGTCGACTTCACGCTCAAGGTGGCTCAGTCGAACCAGTCAGTGGAGGTGACGAGCGAAGCACCGCTGATCAACACTGCCACGGCCAATACCACCACCACTTTGAACACGACGGCTCTTGAAGACCTGCCGAACCCCGGTGGCGACTTGACGTACCCCTTGCAGTTTGCCGCAGGGGCCCTAATCAACACCGCAGGCAGCGGCAATGATTTTGTTGGAAGCTCGAACGGCTACGGGAACGTGGAGTTTAATGGACTGCCTGCGCTCTCCAACGGCTACATCGTTGACGGCCTTGAAACCAACGATCCGCTCACAAACCTGAACAGCGGCCTTGCCACTAACCTGGTCTTGGGCATGAATTCGATCTCTGAGGTCACCGTCAACACGCTTTCCTATTCTGTGGACCAGGGCCGGTACGGCGCCTCGCAGGTCAACTACGTCACCAAATCCGGCACAAACAAATTTCACGGTAATCTCTATGAGCTGTGGAACGGCTCACTTCTGAACGCCGCTGATTACTTCTTGAGCGACACGCCCGGCCTTCACAAGCCACGTTCGACGGTAAACCATTTTGGCGGCAGCCTGGGCGGACCGATAGTTCACGACAAACTGTTCTTCTTCTTCGACAGCGAATGGGTGCGGATTGCCTTGCCCATCTTCAACACCGCAACGCTCCCCAGCACCGCCTTCCAGCAATATGTGCTGCAACAGCTTCCCTTGGGTGGTACGGATTCCGTCACCGGATCGAAGTACGCAGGCTCACCACAGCAAGTGCCGTTCTATCAGAAGATGTTTTCACTGTACGGGAACACAGGCGGAAGCCCATTGGCAGTGCTCGGATGCCCGCTCAATCTGGATGGCACGGTGATTCAAGGCAGTTCGCCGGACGGAAACGGTTGCGCCAATCGCCGTGGCATCTCCCACTCAAGCGATGACAGCGAACAGGTACAGACTGCTCGCATCGATTACAATATCAATGCGAGCAACACCGCCTGGTTTCGTTTCCAGTCTGACACTGGTCTCCAGGCTGTCTGGACAGACCCGATCAACCCGGTCTTTAACGCCGTCTCCTCGCAGCCGCTCTATTCGTTCGCGGCCGGGTACACACACGTGTTCTCGCAGAGCGTTGTGAACTACTTCAATCCAGCTTTCTCCTGGTATCAGAGCCTGTTTGCGCCAAGCAACTTCCAGCAGACGCTTGCCACCTTCCCAATCGTGTTGCAAGGCAGCGGTGCCAACGCACCCTTCACTACTATCGGGGGACTCGACAACACCTGGGTCCAGGGAAGGAAGGCCAGCCGGTTTTTCATCAATGACAACCTAGCCTGGAGCCATGGAGCGCATGAGTTCCGATTCGGCACCAACGCTCGCATCTTCCGCCTCAATGACTATGATTTTGGCGAGGGCACTGTCCCCACAGTGTCATACACAACGCTTCCGCAGTTCATCTACGGAGTGGCGTCCACGGCAACGCAGACTTTTCCGACTTCGGCGAACGAGCCGTACAGATTTCTTAACTTAGACTTCTACGCGCAGGACACATGGAGAGTCACCTCGAAGCTGACCTGGACCATCGGCATCCGGGACACTTACAACTCGAATCCCTTGAATCCGCACGAGCAGATTGGACGACTCGCCGGCTCCTTTGATTCGATTTCCCATGACGTTAACCAGCCGCTGAGTGCTGTGATTCAAACTCATCTGGGCAATCTGTTCTCCTCCACGCCGGTGGCAATTCTTCAGCCGCGGACCGCGATTGCATGGCAGTTTGCACCGAATACCGTACTTCGAAGCGGCTTCGGCATATTCAGTGACATCATGCCCGGCAGTATCGCCGACGTGATTGGCACCAATCCGCCTTATGTCAGGACCTTTCAGGGCGGGCTGCTCGGCACAGTAGGCGGCACGGCGATTGCGCCGGGAGTGCCAAACAGTGCAGTGGATGCAACAGTGGCAGCCAATCAGAGCTTCGGTGCGGGATTCCAGCAGGGGCAGCTCTCATGTGCCTCGCCGCTCGCTAATGCTGCAGCCTGCCTTCCACCGGTGGCGATTACGGCGGTGCCCAGCGGCGAGCTTCACGCTCCGTACTTCATGGAGTGGAGCCTGGGCCTTGAGCATCAGTTCGGCGCGACGGCCAATGTGAAGGCTCAGTACGTCGGTACTCGCGCTGTAAACCAGCCTTATCTGACGCAGGTTAATGGCTACCAAACGGTATGTCCTGGGTGCTTCGCGCCGTTTCCGTACATGCAGCCAACCGATCCGCGATTCGCGGCAGTGACGCAGTTCTCGACAGGCGCGAACAGCCATTACAACGGACTCCAGCTGACGGCGATGAAGCGGCTGGGGCACGGCTTGCAGGGGCAGATCAACTACACCTGGAGCCACTGCATGGATGAAGTGTCCAATGGAGGATTTCTGCAATTCTCCGCAGGTGGCATTCTCTCACCTTTGCCCGGCGGCCTGCGGCGCGACTACGGTCCCTGCGACTACGACATACGCAGCAACATGAACGCACAGTACGTGTACCAACTGCCGGTGAAGGTCCGCAATCAATGGCTCGGCCATATCGTGAACGACTGGCAAATCTCCGGAACGATGTTCTGGCACAGCGGCGTTCCATTCTCTGTGCTGAGCACGCCGTACTCGGCGAATGGTAACGGCATTGTGCAGGGCAGCGGTCCGCAGTTTGCCAGCCTCATTCCCGGAGTCGATCCTTACTGCCGCCACTGCAATCTTGCATCTACGCAGCCAGGCACCATCCAATGGCTAAATCCCGATGCGTTTGTCTCGGCGGTCGATCCCAGCACCGGCGACTGCATCGGCGGAGATAGCGCGGCAAACTGCCAATTCGGAACCTCCGGGAGAAACCAGTTCCGTGGTCCCGGATTTGTCTGGTCAGACATGTACCTCACAAAACGAATTCCGCTTGGCGACAAGCTGACGATGAGAGTGGAGGGTCAGTTCTTCAACGTCTTCAACCATCCCAACTTTGCACTGCCCAGCATGACGCTAGCCGGAGTTCCGGGCAATTCCTCGACGCAGACAGGTTTTGGGGCGCTGACCTACACTACCTCGCCGCCCACCGGACTGCTTGGCGTGGGTCTGGGCGGCGATAATAGTCCACGGATGATTGCCTTTCAGGCCAAGCTGGAATTCTAGCGAGGATACCGACCATGAGCCGACGCTTCATCGCCTTCGCCGCAGCAATTCTGATTGCAGCCCCTGTTGCCTCGGGCGAGAGCTCCGGCCAGGATGCACCGACTTCAACAGAAACGAGAGCACAGATCAAAAAGGTTCCGGTGCCCTATACGCGAGTGTCCTCTGGTAAAGATATGTATTTGTCGTACTGCGCCTCATGTCATGGAACTGACGCCAAGGGCAATGGCCCGGCGGCATCCGCCATGAGGTCGGCCCCGACGGACTTAACTCAGCTTGCGGCAAGCAACGGAGGGAGGTTCCCTGAGAATCACGTCTCCCAGATGATCAAGGGCGACTACGAAACTCCGAGTCACGGCTCCAAGGACATGCCGGTTTGGGGTTCGATCTTTGAGGCGCTGGGAACCAAGAACGATGGAGAGGTGCAGTTGCGTATTAGAAATCTTACAAAGTACATCGCGTCACTACAACAGCATGGTCGGACCCAACATTGACATTGGGAGCAAGCAAGCGGGGCTTGGCAAGAATCGATTCCGGTGCGTGTTCGGCTTAACCGAAAATAATCTGTGCTTTCGGTGCTTCATGCCAGCGGTCCCGAAACTGGCTTGCAGAAAACTTGCCGTGCCTTCAGGCAGATCGTTGCCCAACTCGGCGGTCTCAAAATACTGGACGGAAAATCGCCTTTCAAGATATTGAGATCATGATTCGCCAGAACAGCTAACTCGCTCTCGTAATCATCGATCCGCTCATCAACTTCATCAAGGTACGCGACCCCAACGACTATGGGGTGGTTTATCCCGCAACGATGAAGCTTGTCGATCTCGCCCGCGATACCAAGGTGGCAATTGTTCTGGTTCATCACGCGAAGAAGCGGGGTCCGACGACTCGTCAGACGGTGCATTGGGATCAACTGCCATCACCGGGGCGGTTGACAGCTACATCGAAATCAAGGCTTGTGGCCAGACTCGCAGCATCTCGACATTGCAGCGTTACGGGCGCGGCATGGAGCCGACCCAGCTTCGCTTTGACCCAGAGTTGCGTCGTGTGGAGCTGGGGCAGAATGCCCAGGCGATAGAGGAAAGCTCTCGTGCTGCAACTCAGGGGAAGATTAGGGCGGAAATCCGCAACCTCGTCCGGCTGTACCCTGGATGCTGCACTCAAGAGCAGATTCTCAAGGCTGTGACCGGAAATGCGTCACAAAAGATGGATGCGCTCAATGCACTCGCAGTGGCGGGCGACGTAACCCGCAGTGGGAGTGGACATCACGGTGATCCCTTTACTTACCGGGTGGGCGAACTGACCGAAACCGGGACTGGCACCATCTAGGCTCCGCAGGTTCGGAGCAAACACCCAACTACAACCTGTTCACAAACGACGGCATGGACCTTCGGTTCGCCGCCACAGGATTGGTGCGCCCAAAGTTGCCGCCAAGCCGTGGGGTTCGTGTCGCTTGTTGGCAAAAACCTGAAGCACATAAACCGATTCATGGAGGAAAAAATGACATATCAAAATGCGAGCGATAGAGTGTCGCCCAAAACCACCTGTAAGCATCTCAGCAGCCTTGAGACAAACGCAGACGTGGGAGCCGTCAAGATTGAGGGTACTTGGAGGATGAGCTGCACCAGTTGCGTGGAAGTTTTCGTCGGCAAGGGGCTTCTGCATGGCATCAGACCTGACAGATCGCGAAATCCGTGCATTTTCAATGCTGTAATCATCCCAGGCGAGAAGGTGCGGGATGTTACGCGGCATAGTGGACAACCACGTCGGCAACCCTAAGACGTTCGCACGTCGCAAGCCTGTACCTCTGGCAAAGGAAGTAGTCGTTGCACTGGGAGAGTGGCGGGGCAGGACCGCCTACGCCGCTGAATCGAATTGGTTGTTCGCTGGTGAACGCAAGGATGGCGAATCCTCAGTTTGGCCGGATTCGATTCTGGCGAAGATCGTGCAGCCTGCGGCCAAGCGTGCGGGGATAGTGAAGCAGATCGGCTGGCACTCGATGCGGCACACCTATTCGTGTCTACTGCGTGCGAATGGGACCGATATCAAGGTTCAGCAAGAACTCATGCGCCATTTCACCGTCGAGATGACGCTGGACACCTACACGCAAGCGAACGGTCCGCAAAAGATCGCGGCGAACGCGCTTGCAGTAGGGCAGCTAATGGCAGAAACATTCACTGCGAGCGCATAAAAAAAGAAGCCGCCCGGAGCAGGGCGGCCTTTGGTGTGCCAAATGTGTACCGATTTCTCTAACTCAAAACCCGTAAACCGTTGAATCGATTGGTTGCGGGGGCAAGATTTGAACTTGCGACCTTTGGGTTATGAGCCCAACGAGCTACCAGGCTGCTCCACCCCGCAATCTGATAGTAACAATCGAGTGGGGCAGCGTCAAACCACATGGAGCGAAAGGTGTGGAAAAGGGTGTTTATACATTCATTATGGGAGAGAGCCCGTAGACTTCTTCGGAATGCCAAGCCTCTTCAACGTGTTGTGCGCATTTGGTCCCGAGCCTGAAATGCGATGTTGCGGGTCTCGACGCGTCTGGCGTGCCAACTACGCGGCAGTGAATAATGCACACGAGCCCAGAGCTTGGCGCCGAGCAGCGATTGCCCGCGAAGCTCCTTGAAGCCCGCTAGCTCCAGTACAACAGCGTGATCCGGTATGCCACGAAAGCCGCTGCATAGGCCACGAATGTCATATAAAGGAACTGGAGAATGGGCCACTTCCAACTGTTGGTCTCGCGCCGCACCACGGCCATGGTGGACATGCACTGCATGGCAAAGGCGAAGAAAACCAGTAGCGCAATGGCTCCTGCGGGAGTCAGATCGCTCTTGAGCGCCTCCTGCAAGGCCATGGCATGAGATGCCGGATCCACTCCGTGCAGCGTTCCCATGGTGGCGATGATGACCTCGCGTGCCGCAAACGAGCTCAGCAGGCCGACCCCAATTTTCCAATTAAAGCCGAGCGGACGGATCGCGGGCTCAATAAAGTGTCCAATCTGCGAGATGGCGCTGTCGGCAATTGCGGGGGGTTGTCCATTGTGCATGGGCAAGTAGGTAAGTGCCCATAGCAGAATACTGACGCTCAGGATCACGGTTCCGGCGCGGAACAGGAATGCGTTGGCGCGATCCATGAGGCGCAGGCCAAGCGATTTCCACATCGGCCAGCGGTAGGGCGGCAGCTCCATGATGAATGCGACATCGCGGCTGCGCAGCACCGAGCTTTTTAAAGCCTTGGCGGTAGCCACGGCCATGGCAAAGCCAAGCACATACAGACTCAACATGGCGATGGCGCGCGTGCCAACGAAGGGGCCCAGCACCGGGCGGTCCGGGATAAACGCGGCAATCACCATGGTGTAGACCGGCAGCCTGGCGGAGCAGGTCATGAACGGTGCGATAAGGATGGTTGCGATGCGGTCGCGCTTGTTCTCAATCGTGCGGGTCGCCATAATGGCCGGAACGGCACATCCGTATGCGGAGAGAAGAGGAATGAATGACTTCCCATTCAGGCCGACCTTGGCCATCACCTTGTCTGAAATTACTGCGGCTCGCGCCAGGTAACCGGAATCTTCCAGAACGCCGATGACAAGGAAGAGAAGTAAAATCTGTGGCAGAAAGACCAGCACCGATCCGGCGCCCTTCCAAATCCCGTTGACGACAAGTGAGTTGATCAAGCCCGGGGGAAGCAGGTTGGAAAGATGGACCGCGGCAGTATCCAAGAGTTTCTGCAGGAGATCGCTGGATGGTTGCCCCAGAGAGAAGATGGTCTGGAATACTGCCACAATAACGACCGCGAAAATCGCCCCGCCCCAAAACTTGTGGAGAAAGATCGAATCCAGGCGGCGGGTCCACTCCGGAGTTGCGCCGCGCCGATAAGCCGCATGGGAACCGATACGTACCGCCCATTCGCGGCAGCGCCTCGGGTCTCCAAAAATTGGCAGCTCAAGTGGTTCCGGGGTTCGCGGAGTTGCCACCAGAAAATTGGCCACGGCCTGCAGGCCCTCGCCGGTGGCGGCGCTTACCAGCGCCACTGGGGTGCCAAGCTGCCGCGCCAGCGGAAGCACGTCGATCTGTCCACCCTGTTTGTGCAACTCGTCCGCCATATTGAGAAGGACGAGCGTGGGCAGGCCCAAGGCAATGACGCGTCCAGCCAGGATAAGGTGCCGGTTGAGGTTGTTGGAGTCCAGCACCAGAATGATCGCGTCCGGGCGTTCTGCACCGGGCATTTCACCATTCAGCACATCAACCGTAACTTTTTCATCTTCCGACTTGGGATTGAGGCTGTAGACACCAGGAAGATCGATCAGCGAGACTTCGTGGCCTGAGTCCAGGTGATAAGTACCCGTGTGGTGTTCAACGGTGACGCCAGGGAAGTTGCCGACCTTCTGGCGCAGTCCGGTTAAGCGATTGAAAAGAGTGGTCTTACCTGCATTCGGAGGCCCCACAACGGCGACAGTCTTGAAGACTGGCGATCCGTCCGTCACCTTCAAAGCTGAAACCGCCCCTGGGATCGACACCGAGATGCTCAATGCTTACCTCATCTCTGCTTCCGCAGTGCGCAAGGGACGTATGGCAATGCAGCGCGAGAGATCACGGCGCAGTGCTACCTCGGTTCCATCCACGCGGTAGACACGCGGATTGCCTCCGGGGCCGCTGCGGGCGACCAGAACTTCCAGACCTGGCACAAAGCCAAGGTTCATCAGATGTTCGGCGATGCTCTGAGGCATGTCGAATTCTTCGAGGATTCCGCTCTCGCCCAAGGCGAGATCGCAAAGAGTAGAGCTCGATTTAGATCGTTGAGCTTTCATGAAGTTGAAAACCAATTTCATTACCAAATCTATTTTAACTCTCCTTTCCTCCATCTTCAACGGATCGAGGTCACAAACGTTTGTGACTCGTGAACACAATTGAGACAAATAGCGTTTTCGGCTGAATATGAACCAAGTTCGGCACGGTGTGGATCGGGTACAAGTGCTTGATAAGTGAACTGCCTGCAACTTGGTTGCGTTCTCCCTCATCCAAACGCATGGTCACGCCGCCGGAGCGCTCCGTCACGGAAGCGCGGGGTTGGATTCGGGTGTAATTTACCGGCGGGGCAGAGTGAGGCACATGGAGAATCCGCTTCAAATCAAGCGTATCCATCACGTGGAGTTCTGGGTTGGCAATGCCCGGCAAGCATCGTTCTTCTACCGCAATGCATTCGGTTTTTCACAGGTGGCTTATCGCGGACAGGAGACCGGTAGCCGGGATATGGCGTCCTATGCGTTGGCGCAAGGCAAGGCGAACTTTGTAGTAAGCACGCCGCTTACCGCATCGCATCCTGCCTCCGAGCACATCAAGCGTCATGGCGACGGCGTTCGCGACATTGCCCTGGAAGTGGCCGACGCGGACCTTGCATTTGAGCTGGCCCTGGCGCGCGGGGCAGAAGCCGCTGAGGCTCCTCATGACCTGAAGGATGAGTTCGGCACGGTGCGCCGCGCGGCGATTCGCACCTATGGCGACACCATCCATTCGCTTCTCTCGCGGCGTGGATACAAGGGCCCGTTTCTGCCGGGCTATGCTGAGCGACGCATTGCCGGTGATGGCGTGGGCATCCTGCGGATCGACCATATGGTGGGCAACGTCGAGTTGGGGCAGATGAACCGGTGGGCAGAATATTACTCGAAAGTGTTTGGCTTCCATCGCTTCATCAGCTTCGACGACAAGGACATCTCGACAGAGTACAGCGCATTGATGTCGATCGTGATGTCGGACGATTCCTACTCGGTGAAGTTTCCCATCAACGAACCTGCTGCGGGGCGGCGCAAGAGTCAGATTGATGAATATCTGGAGGCATACCAGGGAGCAGGGGTGCAGCACATTGCCCTGCAGGTGACCGACGTTCTCGCCACGGTGGATAGGCTGCAGCGCAACGGTGTGCAGTTCCTTCGCGTGCCCGACAGCTATTACGACATTCTTGAAGATCGCGTCGGCGAACTCGAAGAACCAATCGAGGAGATCAAACGCCTGGGAATTCTGGTGGACAAGGACCAGGAGGGATATCTGCTCCAGATCTTCAGCCGTCCGGTGGAGGATCGGCCCACGGTTTTTTACGAGATCATCCAGCGCAAGGGAAGCCGGGGATTTGGCAAGGGAAACTTTAAGGCGCTGTTCGAGGCAATCGAGCTGGAACAGGCGCTGCGTGGCAATCTGTAGCCGACTTGAATGGTGACGAAGGCTTCGCAGCCGGGTATGCGGTAGGTTCCGCCGCTCCGGCCGCGGGCGCTAAGGGAGATTCGATGACGAACGACGCGATGACTACCAGCCCAACGACCGAAGAGTCGCCGCAGCACCAGATCGTGCCCGGCTACCAGTCGGGCTTCGGCAATGAATTTGCCACCGAAGCACTTGCAGGCGCACTGCCTGTGGGCCAGAACGCACCGCAGAAGGCGCCATTTGGCCTTTACACCGAGCAGCTCAGCGGCACAGCCTTCACCGCGCCGCGTGCGCTGAACCGTCGCTCGTGGGTCTATCGCATTCGTCCCAGCGTGATGCACAAGCCCTATCACCAGATTGCCAATGGATTCCTGCGCTCGACTCCATTCAATGAGACGCCTGCGCCGCCTAATCAGCTCCGTTGGAGTCCCGTGCCGATTCCGCGCGAGCCAACCGATTTTGTCGGCGGCCTGCGAACGCTTGCGGGCAATGGTGACCTTGCAACCCATAGCGGTGTGGCCATTCACCTCTATGTGGCGAACCGCAGCATGGAGTCAGTCTATTGCTACAATGCCGACGGCGAGCTGCTGCTGGTGCCACAAATAGGACGCTTGCTGCTGCATACCGAGCTTGGGCGCGTTGCGCTGGCGCCGGGTGAAATCGCAGTAGTGCCGCGTGGCATCAAGTTTCGAGTGGAGCTACTGGAGAGCGAAGCTCGCGGCTATGTTTGCGAGAATTATGGCGCCAGCTTCCGGCTGCCTGAGCTGGGCCCGATTGGTGCGAACTGCCTGGCGAATTCGCGCGACTTTCAAACTCCTGTTGCGGCTTTTGAAGACATCGAGAGTAGCGTGCGAGTGATCTGCAAGTTCCAGGGAAATCTGTGGGAGAGCGAGTATGACCACTCTCCGCTGGATGTGGTTGCGTGGCACGGCAACTATGCGCCATATAAATATGATCTGGCGCGCTTCTGCGTCATCAACACCGTAAGCTTCGACCATCCTGATCCTTCGATCTTCACCGTGCTTACCTCGCCCTCTGACACGCCGGGTACGGCGAACTGCGACTTTGCGATCTTTCCGCCGCGCTGGATGGTCGCCGAACATACCTTCCGTCCGCCGTGGTTCCACCGCAACTTCATGAATGAATTCATGGGGCTGATTCGCGGCGAGTACGACGCCAAGGCAGAGGGATTTTTACCCGGAGGCGCGAGCCTGCACAACTGCATGAGCGGACATGGGCCGGATGCCACGAGCTACGAACGCGCGTCCAACGCAGGGCTGGAGCCGCAATATCTTGCCGACACGCTGGCCTTCATGTTTGAAACTCGCTTCGTCTGCCATCCCACGCAATTTGCGATGCAGACTGCGGAACTGCAGCACGAGTACTACACTTGCTGGCAGAGTCTGAAGCGCAACTTTCCTCGTAGTTAGGTCGGAGTTAAGCGATTATGTCCGCTCTGGTTAGAAGCATGGCCGTCTCGCTTCAGGTATTGCTCGAAGGAGCCATCGATTACGCTGGTTTATTTGCGCCTGCGTCTCTGGACATGACGACATGCGTGGACAACTATTCGCGCTATCGCAGTCAATCACTGAGCTGGGCGCTGGGACGATTCGTGCTTCCAGTAGCGCGGCTGGATGAATTCCTGAGTGTGCAGAAAACTGATTCCTCAGAGCCGTGGCATCTCTGCGGAATCATCTCTGCCAGCGTCGCCTCCGATCTTGCTACAGTCGATGAGTTCAATCGCAAGGCGCATGGCACGGTAATTGATTCGGTTGAGGTGCGTGTCTGTAACGGGGATGAGATCGGTCAGGTTTATAAGCATCGGCCTGCGGACACAGCCGTGCTCTTTGAAATCTCTCCAGAGCGCGCTGGCGAGTTGCTTCCGATTCTGCGGCAGATAGGTGCCGGCGCCAAGCTGCGTACCGGTGGGGTAGTGGCAGAGGCGTTTCCCGCACTCGAGGCAGTTGCTGGTTTCCTGGCGCGCTGCGCGGAGTTGGATGTGCCGTTCAAGGCCACTGCCGGATTGCATCATCCGCTGCGCTGCATGCGTCCGTTTACCTATGAGCCGGATTCGCCCGAGGGAATGATGCACGGATTCCTGAATCTCTTCACCGCCTCCGCCATTGCATGGAACGCACAGCGGTCAGGCAGCAAGGCACCGCTCGTCACGCTGGCCACTTGCCTTGCTGACCGCGAGCGCGCAAACTGGCACTTCGGCGATGACGCGCTGATTTGGAGCGGAGAGGAGAAGCCGGTGCGAATCGACCTGGAATCGCTTCGTGCGCTGCGCTCGAAATTTGCGCTGAGTTTTGGCTCCTGCTCATTTGAAGAGCCTATGCGGGAGCTGAGAGAATTCGGCCTCCTATGAATATGGAACGAGACGAAACTCACGATCCAGATGCGTGCTCTTTTGTGGAAACAGCCAATCTTCCAGGCTGCGATTTTCCCATTCAGAACCTTCCTTTCGGAGCCTTCACCAACGGGCAGAATTCATGCGCCACTCTCTGCGTTGCAATCGGAGATCATGTGTTCGACCTGGACGCGGCGGCCGGGCTTGCGTTGCTCGGCGATGTGGATGACCAGACCTATGAAGCGTGCAGGGAATCATCTCTGAATTCGCTGATGGGGCTTGGTCCGGCGCGCTGGCATGCATTGCGTCGTGCTCTCTTCGAATTGCTCGGTGAGAAGTC
This sequence comes from uncultured Acidobacteriaceae bacterium, assembly GCA_964559875.1. Lineage (GTDB taxonomy): Bacteria > Acidobacteriota > Terriglobia > Terriglobales > Acidobacteriaceae > TOLSYN. The sequence continues at coordinate 80,924 of CAZLJQ010000018.1, read as the reverse complement.
TCCGCGCCGTGCCGAGGCCGCTTCATGCCTGCGTTCGCAGAAAGACGTCAGGATGGTGTTGCCGGTTGAGATCGGCGATTACAGTGACTTCTATGCCTCGATCCATCACGCCACCAACGTTGGAGCGCTTTTTCGTCCCGATAATCCGCTTTTGCCCAACTACAAGTGGGTGCCTATCGGATACCATGGCCGCGCCTCCTCCATTGTCGTTAGCGGAAGTGGCATCCGCCGTCCATGGGGCCAACTGAAGCAACCTTCCGACGAGCAGCCACACTATGCTCCATCGCGCCGCATGGATTACGAGGCCGAGATTGGAGCACTCATCGGCGTGGGTAATGAGATGGGCGAGGCGATTCCGATTGGACAGGCAGGCGAACACATCTTCGGGCTTTGCCTGGTAAACGACTGGTCGGCGCGCGACATTCAATCCTGGGAGTATCAACCGCTCGGCCCGTTTCTCTCCAAGAGTTTCGCCACTAGCATCTCGCCCTGGATCGTCACTGCGGAAGCGCTGATCCCGTTTCGTGTTCCCGCCTCTGCACGTCCGGCTGGCGATCCGCAGCCGTTGCCATATCTGATGGACCGGAACGACCAGCAATGGGGCGGCTTCGACCTCACAGTGGAGGTCTATATGCGAACGGCCTCCATGCGTGAGGCAGGTTGCCCTCCGCATCGCGTCAGCTGCGGCAATCTCTGCGATATGTACTGGACCTTCGCGCAGATGCTTGCCCACCACGCTTGCAATGGCTGCGGTCTCCGTCCTGGAGACCTGCTCGCGAGCGGCACGGTCTCCGGTCCCGATCCCGTGGCGCGAGGCTGTCTGCTGGAAATCACGCGCGGCGGCGCGGAACCTATCCTCCTACCAAGCGGCGAGCTGCGAACCTTTCTTGAAGATGGAGACGAGGTTCATATGCGGGCTTACTGCGAGCGTTCTGGAGCGGTGCGCATCGGCTTTGGCGAATGCAGTGGAACTCTGGTCGCTGCCCGTTGACGCGATCCTCTCGCATCATTTTCTTAAAGCTATGGAAAATCGCGAACTACTGGTGTTTTCATTGAGAAGCGCTGGCGCCCGTGGTAGAACGTTGCTGTAGCTCAAGATGGCGCTATGCAGCGAACGGCATGGTGCCTTTCGCCGCGGGAGGCAATTTGACCGGTTATCGCGAATGTTTTTTGCAAGCGGTCTCCGCGGCCGTCGCAGGCGAAACTGTGTTGACGGTAAACACGCGATCCGCGCGCGCCATTCATGTTGCGGCCGAGCAATGTTTGCGGAGTTCAAGCGCTGCATGGCTTTCTCCCAATGTGTTGCCCTATGGCGCTTTTGTGGACCAGCTTTTTTCAGACGCAATCGTGGCCGGTGCCGTCACGATCCAACCGTTGCAACGCGAGCAGGAACTGCAACTGTGGCGCCAAATCATAGAGCATTCGTCCAGCGGGCGCGAGGTGTTGCTGCCCGACTCTGCCGCCGCCCTGGCCTCGGAGTCGTTTCGCACGGCCATCGAATATGACATTGCGCTCGATTCTCCGCAGATGAACGCCTCCAGCGATACCCGCGCGTTTTCCGGCTGGGCCGCTGAATTTCAGCGTCAGCTTGCAACCCATCGCTGGACGTGTGCAGCGCTGCTTACACGCGAACTGGTTCCACTCTTATCTTCTTTGCAACTTCCGGAGCAGGTGTACGCGTTTCTAGCTGAATCCACTCCTGCGCAGCGCAGTTTTCTCAATGCACTTGCGGAGGCTGGGGTACAGGTCTCAGTCTCGCCGGAGTACGTCGCGCTTGAGAATAAAGACGCCGCGGGCTCTCCTCCGTTGAGATATGAGTTCGATGGCGTAGCGGATGAGTTGCGCGCAGCAGCGCAATGGGCTCGCCAGCAGGTGGAGACAGCTCCCGAGGCGCATTTCGGCGTCCTTTTCTTCGACCTTGACCGTAAACTGCCCCACGTGGAAAGCGCATTTCGTTCCGTGCTTCATCCGGAGCATCTGCTTGGTCAGCAGACTCCTTCGGTTTTTGAGATTGCATCGCCGCAGCCGCTCGCTTCTTATCCTGTAGTGCATTGTGCGTTGCAGTTGCTTTCGTTGTTTGCGGCTCCCATCGACTTCCACGAGTTTCATGTGCTGTTGAGTTCGCCTTACCTCGCGGTTGCGCCAGAGGCCGTTGCGCGCTTTGTTGCAGAGGTAAGGAAGAATGCACGAAGGCAAGTCAGTATCGACGACCTCGCGCGGTGGCTGCATGAGTCGGACGAAGTGCCGGGATTTCATATGACGCTACGTGCGGCACTGGAAGCCGTTCCCAAGCACTCACCTTTTTCCTCCGAGCAGCCGGCCGCGTATTGGGCCGATATTTCGAGGCTGATACTGAAGTCCTTCGGTTGGCCGGGCGGAGTTCCACTGGATAGCGAGGAGTTCCAGTGCACGGAGAGTTGGCGCGAACTTCTTTCCTCAATCTCGTCGTTGGAAATGCTTGAGTGGCACACTAATTTTCGCGGTTTTGTAGCAAGGCTGGAGCGCGCCGCAGCATCTCAGAAGTTCAAGCCCGAGACGCTGAATGCTCCGGTGCAGATCATGGATGTGGCCGAGTCAGAGGGCTCGCTCTTCGACGCGCTGTGGATCGGTTCATGCAGCGACGATTTGTGGCCGGACGCGCCAAAGCACTCGCCGCTGATTCCGATTGCATTGTTGAAGGAAGCAAGTGTCGCCGTGACGGCAACGCCGCAGGCAGAGGCTCGTCTCTCGCGTATCACCGCTCGTCTGCTGCACTCCGCGCCGCAGCTTTCGCTCAGCTTGGCGCGCCGCACTGATGATGAACGCGAGCAGCGTTGGAGTCCATTCTTTACGGGCTTCGGGTTTGCGAGTGAGCCGATCCCTGTTCCACCGCTGCTTGCGGAACAGTTTCCTGCTGCTCGTCTCGAAGTAATTTCTGACTCGCAAGCTCCTCCGCTTGCGGCCGACGAACGTGCGCGTGGCGGAACCTCGTTGCTACAAGAGCAATCCAATTGTCCTTTTCGCGCGTTTGCCATTCGCCGTCTTCTCGCCCGCGAAGACCAGGGTCCAAATGAGCCACTCGCTCCCACCGAGCGAGGCAAGATTGTTGACCATGCATTGCAGTTGATCTGGGAGCAGTTGCAACATAGCGAGGAACTGAACCGTCCTGATCTTGCTGACGTTGTTTCCGGTGCAGTGGACGAGGCAATGGCATCCGAGTTGCGGTCGAGCAATGATCCGTGGACTGTGCGCTTCCGTGCACTGGAGAGGAAGCGCACCATTGAGGTGCTCACCGAATGGCTTGCGCTAGAGGCCGGACGCAAGCCGTTCCATGTCATCGGCCATCAGTTGCCGGTGACGGTGAACCTTGGAGGCTTAAGCCTGCGTGGCCGCCTCGACAGGCTTGATGAGGTCGACGGCGAGCACGTGGTGATCGACTATAAGACCGGTGCGTCCAACAGTGTAAGTGCCTGGCAGGTTCCGCGCCCGCAATTGCCGCAGTTGCCGTTCTACGCAGTCGCCATGCAGCGGCAGCAATTCAATCTTGCAGGCGTCTCGTTTGCAATTGTCCGCCCGGGAGAATGCGGATTCAAAGGGTATCTTCGCGAGAAAGATCTTCTGCCCTCCGCGGTTCCGGGCAAGCGCAGCTTCGGTGGGATTCCGTTTGACGAATATACCGGACGATGGGCGAATGAGTTGGAGCGCATCGCCACGGCGTTCGTGCAAGGCGATGCCGCAGTAAATCCGAAGGTATCAGCAGGGAAGAGCAATTCATCCTGCGAGCATTGCCACCTGTCGTCGTTGTGCCGGATCGGCGAACTGCCAGACGATGATTCGGATGACGACCAGGAGGGAGAGAGCGATGAGTAGCCCGGCTGCGCGAATTTTTCCTTCAGACTCCGCGCTACGCCGCGCCGTGCTCGACACCGCGCAATCATGGATGCTGCAGGCTCCCGCAGGCTCGGGGAAAACTGAATTACTGATGCAGCGCTTTCTCGCCTGCCTTGCAACCGTCGAACAGCCGGAGTCCGTGCTCGCCATCACTTTTACGCGCAAGGCTGCCGCAGAGATGCGCAATCGGATTCTGTCTGTAATGGATCGAGCCAGAGTTTTGGGCGATGAGGAAATCTCAGCATGTTTGCCGCATGAGCAGCAGTCGTTGCAGTTGGCGCGTGCGGCCCTCAGCACCTCGGATGCTCTCGGCTGGAATATTCTGCAACATCCTGCACGGGTTCAGGTGCGCACTCTCGACTCGTTTTGCGAGTCAGTGGCGCAGCGCGCGCCCTTCAAAGGCTTGCTCGGCGGCGCTGTGCAGGTGACCGAAGATGCGCGGCCCCTTTACGAGTTGGCAGCGCAGAGAGTGATCGAGCAACTCGCCTCTCCGGGCACATTGGGCGATGCGGTTGAGACGCTGCTCACGCGCCTGGAGAACAATGTGCGCAGTGCGCGCGATCTGCTGGCCGCGATGCTGGCTCAGCGTGATCAATGGCTGCATTTTCTCGGACGCTCGGACGTCCTTGACACCGAGCAGCAGCAGCGCCTCAGAGAACGCCTGGAGGATGCGCTGGAGCTTTCGGTGGAGGAAGAACTGGCGCGGATTCGTGCACACGTTGCGGCGGCGTTGCATGGCGCACAGGCGGCGGAGATCTTCTCTCTGATGCGCTACGCGGCGGAAGAGCACGCAAACAGCGAGGCTGTGGTAGTTGATTCGATCGCCGCCAGCGCCGACGTGCTTTCCATTGCGCCCGCAGCACCACATCCCTTGCGCGACATTGCAGAGTGGCCTGCAGCAACCTCTGAGCATTTGCCTGCATGGCGCGCCATCTGCAATTTCTTGTTGACCGGAGACAATAGAAAGCCGGCATTGCGCAAGACAGTGGATAAACGTAGCGGCTTTCCTGCGGGTGGCGTGCGTGAGAAGGACCACAAAAAGCGGTGTGTCGATCTACTCAGGGAAATCGCCGAGCTACCCGACGCAGCGGAGTTTTGTGAAGTGCTGAATCGCGCTCGCTGTCTGCCCGATCCGCATTACACGGAGTCGCAGTGGCAGTTCATGTGCGCACTGCTGGAGCTATTGCCGCAGGCCGCGGCCAATCTCCTGGTAGTCTTCTCGGAGAAGTCCGCGATCGACTTTGCTGAGTATGCGCAGCGCGCGCTGCAGGCCGTTGGGCAGGAAGGCGATCCCACAGAGTTGGGGCTGCAGCTGGGATACAGAATTCGCCACATTCTGGTCGATGAGTTTCAGGACACGAACCGTGTTCAAGTCGAACTGCTCGCCCGCCTGCTCGCCACATGGGAGAGCGACGAGCAGTGTTCCACTTTCTGCGTCGGTGATCCTATGCAGTCAATCTACGCATTTCGTCAGGCCGACGTAGCAATCTATCAACAGGCGCGCAGGGATGGCATTGGCGGGCGACCGCATCGGCTCGGCCGCCTCACTCAGAACTTTCGCTCTCAGGCGCAACTGGTTGAGTGGTTCAACCAGATTTTTCCGCGCATTCTTAGCGAAGATAGCGATCTGACCAACGCGGTTGCCTATGCTGCGGCTGAGCCAACGCGACCGGCTCTTAACACTCCAGCGGTTGCCATCAAGGGATTCACCAAGGCGGATCGCGCCGGTGAGGCCAAGCATCTGGCGGAGTGCATCCGGCGCGAGTTGGCGACAGAGGATGGGCACTCCAAAGATGGTAAGCCGACGATTGCGGTGCTGGTGCGTTCGCGTTCGCATCTGCCGGAGCTGGTAGAGGCCTTGCGTGCCGCTGATATCCCCTACCGCGCGGTGAAGACCGACCGCCTCGCGGATCGTCCTCTGGTGCGCGATCTTGACGCGTTGCGCCGGGCACTGACGAATCTTGCCGATCGCACCGCGTGGCTGGCGATATTGCGAGCGCCATGGTGCGGCCTTGCACTGGCGGATTTATTGGAACTCTGCCGCGGAGATGAGCACTCTACGATGAGCGAGCTGCTGCGCGAGCGCGAGTCGCGGCTCTCTGCTCATGCGCGCGTTGCACTGTCGCGCTGCCTTCCTGTGTTGGAGGATGCACTGAAGAGTAGTGGGCGCGGCTCACTGCGTACGCTGGTCGAATCCACGTGGTTGCGCCTTGGTGGTCCGGCTTGCCTGACCGAGCGAGAGCAGGGAGCGCGCGACGCGGAAGCGTATTTCGCACTGCTGGAAGCGCAATCGCCTGCAGGTGCCGTGAGTGACCCAGAAAACTTTGCCACCAAGCTGCATGAGCTGTTTGCGCCGGCCGACAATCGCAGCGGGATTCGCGTCGAGATCATGCCGATCCATCAGGCGAAGGGACTGGAGTGGGATGTAGTCTTTCTGCCGGCCCTGGAGCGCCGCTCGCGACAGGATGATAAGAATCTGCTGTACTGGCGTTTGCGGCGCCGCGGCGAGCAGGAATTTCTTATGCTTGGCCCCATGGAGCCTTCAGGTAAGCGAAATCGCAAGGCCGTCACTATCGAGGGATACCTGCGCAACATTGCCAGCGATTGCTCACGTGAAGAGCTGAAGCGGCTGTTCTATGTTGCTGCCACGCGCGCGCGAAAACGTCTGTATCTCTCAGCCACGGTGGCCGAAGAGCGGAAGCCTGACTCGAACTCCATCCTGAGCCTGCTATGGGAGGTGCCAGGAATGCAGCAGGAGTTTGCTCCGCCCGCACCGCCAGCAGAGCTGGTACAAACGGTGGAAGACGCCAGCCCGGAGCTTTTGCTGCGTCGCCTGTCCGCAGCTTACGTTGCGCCTCCGATTCTTTCGCCATTGCAATGGAGCTCTGCGCAAGCGCAGGCTTCCGGCGAAGAGCACAGCTTCGAGTGGGTCGGTGAACTCCTGCCACGCGTCGGCGTAGTAGCGCACCGATTTCTTGAGCGCATTGCACGGGAGGGCGTTGCGCATTGGGACGGCGCACGTGTTGCTGCCGAGCGCCCGGCGATTGCGGCTTCGTTGTTGCGTGCGGGAGTGGCGCACGGCGAACTGGAGCAGGGAATTGCGCGAGTATCGGAGGCGCTGAGACGGACACTGCAGGATGAACGTGGCCGATGGCTGCTCTCTCCGCATCCGGAAGATCGTTGCGAGCTGGCGGTTTCGGCTGTCATCGACGGAGAGTTGCAGCATGTGAGGGTTGATCGTACATTCGTCGAGAACGGCACCCGCTGGCTGGTTGATTACAAGATCACTGAACAGCTCGGCGGCGATTTGCAACGCTTTCTACGGATGCAGGTGGACAAGTATCGTCCAGACATGCAGCGCTACGTTCGTGCCCTGTACGCGATGGATCAGCGTCCGGTGCGTTGTGCGCTCTACCTTCCGCTGTCGGGCCAACTTTGTCCGGTAGAGGTTGAAGCTCCTCAAGGCGGTAGTGGAATTGCGAATTGCGATCGCCCCGGTGAAAAGCCGCACTCGACGGTTTAAACTCTTAATATCCGCATGATCAAGAAACGAATTGCATTTCTCCTCCTCATTGCACTTTGCGCGTCCGTAGGCGTTGCGCAAGGTGCCCTCCCTATTCGGCCCAGTAACAATGCGCTCGCGGCGCGAGGATTCAATGAGCTATACAACGCAGACTACGATCTTGCGCTTCGCGATCTATCCCGGCTTCAGAGCGAGCATCCGGAAGATCCGTTCACTTCAAATTATCTGCTCGCCGCAGAAATGTTTAAGGAACTCAACCGTATCGGTGCGCTCGATCCGGAAGTCTATACGAGTGAAGGCTTTCTTAAGAGCAAAGCGAGACGTCCTCTCGACCTGGCAGCGCAAAAGAGAATTTTTGGTCTGATCGCTCACGTCGAGTCGCTTTGCAACACGCGCTTGCAGAAGAATCCAAACGATACCGACGCGCTTTATGCTCGTGGCGTAGCTCGCGGCTTCCGTTCCACTTATATGGGCATGGCGCAGAAAGCCTGGCTGCCGGCGATCCGTTCCGCGCTTGCCTCACGACGTGATCACGAGCGGGTGCTTGAGCTGGACCACAACTATGTGGACGCCAAGATGACGGTCGGAATCCATAATTACATCATCGGTTCCCTGAATTGGGCGGGGCGCGCGGCAGTGGCGCTGGTAGGAGTCACGGGAAATCGCCAGAAGGGTCTCGACTATCTGCGCGAAGTGAGCCGCTCCCATGGCACCTCGAGCAACGATGGGGCCATGGCGCTCAGTTTGTTTCTGCGCCGCGAGCAACGCTATGCGGAGGCGCTGGGGTTGGTTGGCGGGCTTTCGCGCGAGTATCCGAGAAATTTCCTTTTGGTTATAGAGTATGCGGATCTGCTGAATGCGGCTGGCCACGGGCCGGAGGCTGTTACGGAGTATCGTCTGGCGCTGGAGAAAGGACACGCTGGAAGGTATTCGACCTTTCAGCCTGAACTTGCGGCATGGGGGTTGGGCCTTTCTCTGCGTTGGCAGCACCAGTATGAGCAAGCGGCCAATGCCTTCGATGTTGTCACCACGATCGGCAATGCCGATCCATCGCTGATTGATCGCGCCGCGGTTGCCGCTGGAGAGATGTATGACACGTTGGGACGGCGCGCACAGGCGGTTGCCCGCTACCGCAAGGTGATCGACGCCGGGCGCGATGGTGAGTCTTTAACGACGGCGCGCAAACATCTCCGCCATCCATACCAGCCTGCAGAGGAGTCTGCATCATTGCGTTAGCTGGCGCGCACGCTGCGGCGGCCGTTTGGGAATCCACTACTACCCCGTGTAGGCTAGGAGCTGGAGAATTCATAAGATCGTATGTTCCTGCCATTGGAAGCCGCTCGTATGCACACCTTTTTTTCTTCCATGACGGAGTTTTCGTTTATTGCATTTTGTTCGATTTTCTTCCTGGTCGATCCCTTCGCCGCCGTCCCGCCGTTTCTTGCAATGACGGGCCGGGCCGATTCCGCGACGCGCCGCCGCATGGCAGCTCGCGCTTCTGGAACCTGCTTTATCGTTCTCTGCCTCTTTGCTATCTGCGGAACGTTTATCTTTAAACTTTTTGGAATCACACTGGCGGCCTTTGAAATCGCCGGCGGGCTCATCCTTCTCCTCATCGGTCTAGACATGTTGCAGGCTCGCCGCTCCACCCAGGAGGACATCAGCGAAACCGAGGAGGGATCGCACAAGGAGGATATCGGTATCACGCCCCTTGGAGTTCCCCTGCTTGCCGGACCCGGTGCCATCTCGACGGTGATGGTGCTGATGGGAGCATCGCCTACCTGGCAGCACGCCATACCTATCTTCATTGCCATCGCGGTTACCGCTGGGGCCAGCTATCTTGTCCTGGCCTCGGCTGACCGGGTGCGCAAACGCATGGGAGAGACCGGAATCCGAATCATGATGAGGATCATGGGCCTGATGCTGACAGCGATTGCCGTGCAGTTTGTAATCAACGGGCTCATCCGGTTGAACGTGATCAGCGTCCCACCGCAGTAGCCGCGCCGACGCTTAAGCAAGCAAAAGGGGCACTGCGTGATGCGTGCCCCTTTTACTTACTTGTAGAAACCAGGCTAGAAACGGACGCCGAATTCCTTGCCTTGCTCGATGTGAATGCCTTCCACAAAGCGTATTTTGCGGGATGCCATCTTCATGATCAGCGAGGATGTTCGCACACCTTCGCCGAAGAATCGCACGCCCTGCATCAACGCGCCGTCAGTGACGCCGGTTGCCGCGAAGATGATGTTTTCGCCCGGGGCAAGTTCTTCGGCGGTGTATGTTTTGTGCACGTCAGTGATGCCATACTGCGTCATGCGCTCGCGCTGTTCGTCGGTATAGCCGGTCAGCCTGCCCACCATGTAGCCATTCAGACAGCGCATGGCTGCTGCGGTGATCACGCCTTCCGGCGCGCCGCCCGTGCCCATCACGGCGTGAACGCCGGTGCCGCGCACTGCAGCCGCAATTCCTGGCGCCAGATCTCCATCGGTGATCAGCTTGATACGCGCACCTGCGCGGCGAATTTCGTTGATCAGGTTCTCGTGGCGAGGCCGATCCAGCACAATGATTACCAGGTCCTCGACGTCGCGATGCAGAGCCTTGGCGATCATCTTAAGGTTGACTGCCGTCGGGGCATCCAGATCCACTGATCCTTTGCAGCAGGAACCTACCACGATCTTTTCCATGTAACAATCCGGAGCGTGCAGCAATCCACCGCGCTCGCTGGCGGCCAGCACGCAAATCGATCCCGGTGAGCCGGTGGCGCAAAGGTTCGTACCCTCCAGCGGGTCCACTGCAATATCCACTTCCGGATAGATCACGCCCTCTTTGGGCGCACGTCCGACCTTTTCTCCGATGTAGAGCATGGGAGCTTCGTCGCGCTCACCTTCGCCAATCACGATGGTTCCGCGCATGGGAACCGTGTCCATCACGTGACGCATGGTTTCGGTTGCTACCTGATCGGCCTTCTTGCGGTCTCCAGTCCCCATTTCTCGGGCTGAAGCGATGGCTGCCGCCTCAACTACCCGCAACAACTCCAGTGCGAGATCCGATTCAAGGTTGGTCAGGATATTGTCTTCCAGATGGATTGGTTTATCTTGAAACTGTGTCGCCATGTTCGCTCCTGATTACTTCGGCCGCGGCTTCTGTTTCTACTTTCTCTTGGCCTTGTGCCTTATTTCACTGCTTTTCCCAGGAAAACATCAGCCCCGTTTCTGACTTGCCGGGGCCAATTTTGCTACTGAATTCAGAATGCGTCAATGCCTGTAATCGCTGCTCCCAGAATTAACGTATGGATGTCGTGAGTTCCCTCGTAGGTCTTCACCGACTCAAGGTTCGCCATATGGCGGAAGACCGGATACTCGTCGGCGATTCCGTTTGCTCCCAGAATGTCGCGCGCTAGGCGGGCGCACTCCAGCGCCATCCACACGTTATTCCGCTTAGCCATTGATATGTGAAAGTGCTGGGCCTTCTGCTGATCTTTCAGGCGACCCACCTGCAGAGCCAGCAGCTGTGCCTTGGTGATTTCCGTAATCATCCAAACCAGTTTCTCTTGTACGAGCTGGTGGGAGGCAATTGGCTGATTGCGGAACTGCTTGCGAAATTGCGAGTACTGGAGAGCTGCATCATAGCAGGCCATCGCGGCCCCAATCACTCCCCAGGCGATGCCAAAACGTGCCTGGTTCAGGCACATCAGCGCCGACTTTAGTCCGGAGCTCTTCGGCAGCAGATTCTCTTTCGGAATTCGCACGTCCTGCAACGATAGCGAGGAGGTCACCGAGGCGCGCAGCGACCACTTTCCGTGTACGTCTTTGGCGACAAAACCGGGGCGGTCGGTCTCCACCAGAAACCCGCGAACCTCGCCGCCGTGCTCCTGGCTCTTCGCCCACACCACGGCCACGTCGGCAATTGAGCCCGAGGTGATCCACATCTTTTCGCCATTGAGCACGTAGCTGTCGCCGTCGGCTACGGCACGGGTGCGCATTGCATCCGGGTTGGAACCTGCATCGGGCTCGGTCAGGCCGAAACATCCCAGCTTTTCTCCCTTTGCCATCGGCGGCAACCAGCGCTGCTTTTGTTCCTCGCTGCCGAACGTATAGATGGGGTACATCACCAAGCCGCTCTGGACACTGGCAAACGAGCGTAGTCCGCTGTCACCCCGTTCCAGTTCCTGCATGATGAGGCCATACTCCACGCTACTCATGCCGGCGCAACCGTAGTCGTTCAAGGTGGCGCCGAAGAAGCCAAGCTCGCCCATGGGCGCAACCAGTTCGCGCGGAAACCGGCCCTCGCGGTTGCACTCTTCGATGATGGGAATGAGCGCATCCTCTACAAATTGGCGCGTCGTGTCTCGCACCATCCGCTCATCTTCGCTTAAAAGAGAGTTGAATTCTAGAAAATCGACACCGCGGAACCTGACCATCAGATCACCTATGGCAACGCAGGGCCGTTGCCGGGCTCAAAGCCAAAGTCTGACAGTATCAAAGCCAGAAACCGTAGGTCAATGATTCTTTAACATGATTGCCCTGACTTACAAGGATTTAGCTCCTCTACCACTGGCTTCGTTTGCGCAGTTCCGTGATGTGCGCCACATGGTGAGCCCCATGCCACGCGTACATCGAGAGCATTGTGTCCAGAGACATAACGCCCATCTCCGGATGCGTCAGTTTTCTCTCCCAATCCTGGGGTTTCAAACTGCGCAGCAAGACCACCCAACGGGCGTGCAGATGGTCCACGAGCGCCAGGCTCACATCGATTGGTGTGATGCGGCTGTCGGCGAGCTCGGCCCAGGCGGTTTCGTTATACGGTTTAATGGTCGGATTGTCTTCCGTCAGCGCGAGCTTGTAGCGAACATAAGCGTTCATGTGGCTGTCGGCGAGGTGGTGGGTCAGCTGCCTTGGATTCCATCCACCCGCACGATATGGCGTATCCAACTGTTTTCCGTTCAATCCGGCCAAAGCCTGCCTCAGGCGCTCCGGCACTTCGGCAATGGTGTCGATCAGCCGCTTGCGTTCGTCGCCTGTATTGGGGCCTTTGTCCATGTCGAACTTTCCGATTGGGTAACGAAGGTCTTCCATGTGTCTCCTTTGCGCAGCTCCACCGCTACCGCAGAATACAGCTTACTGATATACAATCAAGAGGCTACCCGGTGGTGCGGCATTATTATTTTGTGGAGTCTTCTCCACATTTCTGCCACCGAGGGTTCCGGTGCAAGCGAAAGCTTCCTGGGTGGTTTTCGGGCAGAAGCCCGCCAAGCCTGCTTGTGCGGTGTCCCATGTCCTGCCAGAGCAATTTCTGCCGAGCCTCGCGCCGGCCCATATAGAGGAGTTTCAGAATGGCTAAGATCGCAAAAACCGGTGACCGCAAGAAGGTAATGGATACTTCGAAGAGCACAGACTGCCCGAAGTGCGGCAAAGCCACCAGGATCGTCAAGCGGGTTAAAGATCGTGAGCGCAATGTTCCGGGCGGCGTTTTCATCTCCTGCTCGGCTTGCGAGTTCTACGAAAAACTCTAGCTGAGATTAGCCGCTGTGCACAGTAATAGAAACGCGCCCCGGATGAGGCGCGTTTTTGTTTGCGGATCAGCTAGCCTTGCGCTCTTGCGATTCCACTTCCGCCGCGCCGTGCTCTTGGGCTGCGCCGGGCGCGAGAGGAACAATGGAACGGCTCTGCCCGGTGATGAGGCGAGCGCCGCGTGAGAAAGTGACATAGGCCCAGAACCATTCCCAGACAACCTGGACTCGATTGCGGAAGCCGATCAGAAACAGTATGTGCACAAAGAGCCATGCCAGCCACGCGCCAAAACCAGACACCCTGAAGCCTCCAATATCGGCGACCGCCGATGACCGGCCAATTGTGGCTAGGCTGCCCTTATCCCAATAGTGAAAGGGTTTGCGGGGCTGGCCGCGAAGGTCGCTGCGGATGGCGGCGGCTGCGAACTGGCCCATCTGAATCGCGGCAGGGGCGACGCCAGGCACCGGCTTTCCATTCTGCTGGAGAATGGACGCAAGATCGCCGAGGACGAAGACCTCGGGATAGCCAGGGACTGTCAGATCAGGTTGAACCTGAACCCGGCCCGCGCGGTCGACAGGCGCTCCAAGCAGCTTGCCCAGCGGCGAAGCCGCGACTCCAGCTCCCCAGAGCACTACCGACGCGGGAAGGGAATGATCGCCGAAATAGACATGCGTCGCGTCGATGCCGGTAACAGCCTTGCCCGTCATCACCTCAACTCCGAGCCGGTTCAACTGGTGGGCTGCAGAAGCCGAGAGATCCTCGGGAAATGCAGGAAGAAGCCGTGGGCCAGCCTCGATCAGCACCACCCGTGTGCTGCGAGGATCGATGGAGCGAAAGTCCGAGTCCAATACACGCTGTGCTATTTCAGCAAGCGCGCCGGCTAATTCAACTCCGGTTGGGCCGCCCCCGACGACTACAAAATTTATAGGCTCGTGCTGACGATTGAGGCGCGCGCGCCGCTCGGCGATCTCAAAGGCTAGCAACATGCGGCGGCGGATTTCCGTAGCATCTTCCACGCTCTTCAGACCTGGAGCATAGGTGGCCCATTCCGGATGCCCGAAGTATGCGTGAGTCGCTCCGGCGGCGACGATCAGATAGTCATAGGAGAGCTCATCGCCGTCGAGCTGAACCCTGTGACGTGGCAAATCAAAACCCGTTGCGCGAGCCAGCAGTACGGAAACATTCTCATTGTCTTTGAAGATGTGGCGAATCGGATACGCAATCTCACCGGGAGATAGTGCCGCGGTTGCAACCTGGTAAAGCAGAGGCTGGAATGTATGGTGATTGCGGCGGTCCACGATCGTGATGCGAAGCTTTGAGCCGGCCAGAGAGCGTGCGGCATAAAGTCCCGCGAAGCCCGCACCGATAATGACCACGTGAGGAGCGGATTGTATGGTTTTCATACGCGCTGCCCGCCTGGCTGAAGTTTATGAATTCTAATTCTCATCTAACAAATAGATGAGTTTCCCTACAGCCGAGAACGCCTGAATCGAGAGCCTAATTACGAAAGGTTCTGTCCGACCGTTTGTGGCTGAATGTATTCTGCCCATGCTACTCTGACCTCACTTGATCAACAAAAATTCTGCGCAAGGATCGAAGCGCCGAACGACGCTACTTTCGTCCCGGATCTCCGCTAGAGGCAATGCCATCGCTATGGGGTCAATGCCAAGGAAGGGACGAGAGAAGCAGGTTGTTCCTTTATCGTCCCCCCAGGATTGCGAAGATGTTGTGTTGAATCGCGAGGAAACTTTTGCACTGAATCTTGTCTGCAAGTTGATGGGATTGCGCTTAAGTGCCGATATGCAGGCTTAGCATCACGTCCGGGCGGTCCCCGGCTTGAAGTGGAGTGAACTGTGGGAAGTGTTGCGTCGTCACAAGAGGTCAGGCAGAGCTCATCGCAGGTGGGCGAGCGCCCTTGGGCCTCAAGTCTGGGACAAATCGCAAAACGCAGCTTCGATATCGTTTTCTCGTTGCTGGCGTTGGCGTTTATAAGCCCTGTGCTGTTATTGATTGCCGTGCTGGTGAAGGTGGACTCCGAGGGGCCGGTGCTGTATGCCTCTGAGCGGATTGGCCAGAACGGAGAGCGATTCTGCTTCCTGAAGTTCAGAACGATGGTGAGAGACGCAGACACTTTGCGAGGTGCGTTGCTGCACCTGAATGAGCGTCGCGGCAATCTCTTCAAGATGTCGAACGACCCGCGCGTGACACGCGTGGGAAGGATTCTGCGGCGCTATAGTCTGGATGAGCTGCCGCAGTTCTTTAACGTGCTGACCGGAGACATGAGTGTGGTTGGGCCGCGTCCTTGCTTGCCTAGCGAGTATGCGCACTACACGCTGGAGCAGCGGCGGCGCGTGGAATGCGTTCCTGGAATTACCGGACTGTGGCAGGTGGAAGCGCGTAAAGATCCTTCATCGGAAATGTATTTTGCGCTGGATTATTACTACATTGAGAATTGGAATCTCAAACTCGATATGAAGATTCTGCTGAAGACCGTGGTTGTGGTGTTTTCTGGAACGGGACAATAGAAGAAGCGTAGAGCGAGAAGCAGAAAACGGGGCCTAGGCCCCGTTTTTATTGGTCCAAAATGATGTGGGAGGGGGATGAACTGTCCGCGGACGGAGGGATGTCGCGGTTTTCGGGGCGGCGAGGACGGGGAAGAGCGATTGGCAAAAAGGTTAATCGTTGGAAAGGGCAGAGTTACTCTTTCGATAATGGTTGCGCGGAATTATGAACCATTGACAAAGTGAATAATGAAAATGATAGAGGGAGTACTAGGTGGTACATAGGCTCCAGCGCGGCAAATTCATCTGTTGTCCAGGGAGCGCATCCGTGCTGGCCCCAGGCGAAGCCGATTGCGGCCTCGCGGTGGCGAGTCTTGTTTTTTTGTTCCTGTGATCGCTCCTTAAGTTTTACTATGCTCCCATCCTGAGTCTGTCACATGGAGCTTCGCCTAATGCGTTCCGCGATCATTGCCGCGCTACTGATTTTTCCCGCCTCGTTGGCTCTAGCGCAAATCAAATCTGCTCCCACAGCGCTGCCGCCCTCATATGAAGGTGAGGCCTTGATCATCGAGCAGTCTGAGACAACCATCCGTTACAACGCCGATGGCACGGGCGATATGAGTAATCATGTACGGATGAAAATTCAGAGCGAGGCCGGAGCTCGCCGTTTTAGCGTTCTTGCGCTTCCGTACGCCTCTGCCAACGAGACCGCACAAGTTCAGAGCCTCAGAGTACTTCACTCCGACGGTACCTCCACCGAAACCCCTGCCTCCGACGCCATGGATATGCCTGCTCCTGTAACGCAGCAGGCTCCGCTCTACTCTGACCTCAAGCAACTCCAGATTCCCGTTCGTGGCCTTCGCGTTGGGGACATTTTGGAATATCGCGTGACTACCCAGCGCAAGAATCCGGAAGCACCTTCGCAGTTTTGGGGCAATTTCTCCTTCGTAAAGGATGTTGTCGTACTGGCGCAGACTTTGACCCTGGACGTTCCGGCTGACAAATACGTGCAGGTGTGGAGTCCAAAGCTCAAGCCCACAATCAACGAAAGCGCGGGCCGCCGCATTTATCAATGGAGCGGCAGCCAGCTCAATCCAACGCACACCGCCAAGAAGAAAGACGATGAGACTCCCGAGCCGCCCGAGGAGAAGAAGCCGCTCATGGCTTGGACGACTTTCCACACCTGGCAAGAGGTAGGCGAATGGTACCGCGGCTTGGCGGCCTCCCGTGCAGTTGCGACTGATGCGCTTCGCGCGCAGGCGGACGAAATTACGCGCCAAGCCAAGACGCCCGAGGAGCAGGTGCGTGCCCTTTACAATTTTGTGGCCACCCACATCCGGTACATCGGAATCGATTTCGGCATTGGCCGCTATCAGCCTCACTTGGCAGCCGAGGTTTTCGCCAACCAGTATGGCGACTGTAAGGACAAGGACACGCTGCTCGAAGCATTGCTGCAAGCCAAGGGGATTAATACGGCACCCGCGCTGATAGGAGCAGGCATCGACATGGTGTCGGAGCTTCCTTCCCCCGGCCTTTTCAACCATGTGATTACCACCGTCACGCTGCCTTCTGGAAAACTCTGGATGGACACCACAGCGGAGGTTGCGCCTTTTGAGTTGCTCCTCTCACCGCTGCGTGACAAGGAAGCGTTGGTAATTCCTCGCTCAGGACCAGCCGCCATTGAACGTACTCCGGCACAAACTCCATTTCCCTTTGTGGATAACTTTGAAGCCACCGCAGAGCTAAAGGCGGACGGAGAGCTTACAGGACATGTGGAGGTCGACTACCGCTCCGACAGGGAAGTCCTGATACGCGCAATAGCCCGCAACATCGCCCCCGCGCAGTGGGATAAGGGAACACAATACATCGCCAATCTCCTCGGTTTCAGCGGCACGACCAGCAACTCGACCTTTGCGCGCGCGGAAGATACAAACACTCCCATGCATATCGCCTACGACTACAGCAAGAAGCCGTTTGGAGACTGGGACTCCTTCCGAATCGTACCGCTGTTCCCGGTGAATGAACTGCCGGCAAAGCCAGAGAAGCAGCCATCGGAGGAAATCGATCTGGGAGCGTTGCGCACTGAACGCTCCGTTAGCCGCATTCGTCTGCCGGAGAACTTTAGTGCCGACCTTCCAGACGCCGTCCATGTGAAAACACCTTTTGCAACTTACGACAAGACTTACAAGCTGGAAGGCGGAGCGCTGATCGCCGAGAAGACGCTAGTTGTGCTGCAATCGAAGCTCCCGGCTGCTTCATGGCAGCAATATCAGAAGTTTGCCAAAGACATTTCGCTGGGCGAGGAGTCGTGGGTTCAGTTAACCAAGAGCGCGGTTGCAGGGAAAGGTTCGTATCCCAAAGTGGCCAGAGGGAATCCAGAGGCCGCCAAGTTGCTCGCTGACGCCATCAATTTTGAAAGAGCGAATAACTGGGCCGCTGCACTCAAGAAGCTTGACGAAGCTAAAGCAATCGAACCAGAACAGCCATTTCTGTGGAGCAACTACGCATTCGTCGAGATGTTGCAGCAAAAAACGAAAGAGGCAAAAAAACATTTCCGGCATGAGCTGGACCTGCACCCGGACGAGAGCTACGTAGTTTACCTTTACGGCGGCCTTCTGCACCGCAACCGTGAAGACGCGGCGGCTCGCACTCTGCTCAGCGCGTTCCTAAAAGATCATCCTTCTGACCGGCAAAACGCACTGCTTCTGGCCGCTATCCAGGCGGAATCGAACCTGCCCGACGCAATTGCAACTCTTCGCGAGACGAACGAGGCGCTGCCAGAAGACCTGACGGTTTGGAATACGCTGGCCGGGTACCTGATTCGCGACCATCAGAATGCCGAAGCCGCGGCGCTGGCCAGAAAACATCTCGAAAATGCCGAAGATCCCAACTTGCTGAATGACGCGGCTTATCTGCTCGCCGAGGCCAACGTCGATCTGCCGCGGGCTGAGGCGAAGGCGCGGAAGGCGCTGGAGATGTTGAATGGTGAGACCGCAGGCGCATCGATCAGTGAAGCGAATGCGCGATCCTTTGCGCGCACAAACCTGCTGGTTGCCACCTGGGACACGCTTGGTTTTATCCTGCTCGAAGAGAACAAGCTCGGAGAGGCTCGCGACTACCTGGAAGCGGCGTGGAGAAACGATCCCAATCGCGAGGTTGGCGAGCACTATGCCCTGATGCAGGAGGCGCTTGGCGATTCCACGTCAGCGTTGCGCGCTTATGAGCTGGCTCGCAGCTTCCGTGCGTCCGCTGACTTGACACAACGTATCGATGCCAACATCGAGCGCCTTAAGAAAGCTGGAATTGCCTCCAGCGTCACGGACACGGGTGCGACCCAGATATTGCAGCAGGAACGCTCCTTCAAGCTGAAATTCAAGTCACCATGCCATTCCTACTGCTCGGCCACTTTCCGCTTGCAATTAGCTTCAGATTCATCCTTGACGGCGATGCGCGTTAGTGGAGAGCCGGAGCTTGAGACGGCAACCGGATTGATCAAACAGATGACTCTGCCACACCTTGTGCCCACAAATTCCGCAGTACACATTCTCCGCGACGCCATACTGAGTTGTTCAGCCGGAGCCACAACCTGCGACTTCGTTCTGATGCCGCTTGGCAACATCAACGCGGAGCGAGTTGAATGAGTAGGCGGGTGCCGGGGATGATTTGTTCGTGCTTTACTCCATTGCCGACCGGCTACTTTTCGCGGGCGACGACGAAGCGGGGGAGCCAGAGCAGGGCGCGTTTGAAATCGTTGTCGGGGAAGCCGTGGAGCTGGGTGACGGCGTGGGCGGCGAACTTGGACGCTTCTTGGTTGGCGGCGGCAATGGACTCGTAGCGGGTGAGGATGGCGAGGATGTCCGAGTGGGTGACGCCGTTGAAGGCGCGCTGCTCAAGGACGGTCTGGATGCGGGCGCGCTCCTCAGGGGTGCAGTGCTCAAGGGCGTGGATGACGGCGAGAGTGGCTTTGCCTTCGCGCAGGTCGCTGGCGACAGGCTTGCCGAGGACCACTTCAGAGGCGGTAAGGTCCAGAACATCATCGGTGATCTGGAAGGCCATGCCGATGGCGCGGCCGTATTCGCGAAGCTGGAGCTGCTGCTGCTGGCTGGCTCCGGCAAGAACTCCGCCGAGTTGCATGCAGACGGCGAAGAGGCAAGCGGTTTTGCGATAGATGAGATCGAGGTGGCTGTCGCGGGTGATGAGCGAGCCGAGCTTTTCCATCTGGAGGAGTTCGCCCTCGACCATCTGCTTGGTGAGCTCGGTGAGCAGATCGAGGACGTGAAGGTTACGCTCCTCAAGAGAGATTTGAAAGGCCTGCATGTAGAGCCAGTCGCCGGCGAGGACGCACTTGGGATTTCCCCAGATGGTGTTGGGCGAAGGACGGCCACGGCGGACATCGGCGGCGTCGATGATGTCATCGTGCACGAGAGTTGCGGTGTGGATGATCTCGACGACGGCTCCGAGGCGCACGGCTCCGCTACCCTGGTAGTTGAGCAGCTTGGCGGCGAGCAGAAGCAGAGCGGGGCGGAGTCGCTTGCCGCCACCCTGACGCAGGTAATCGCCAATCTCGGTGATGGCTTGAACGTTGGAAACACTATAGCCGCCGAACTCGCGTTCGATGGCCTCCAGGTCCTCACGGAGAAGGTCGAAGACTTCTTTGCCGGTCCTTAATTCCAAGCTGTCCAAAACTGAGCCCTTACTTATGAGATTCGGCCGGAAACGATTCCCAGCCGGTTACGGCATTTTGTAGCCGGATTTACGCGCGGGTCCATTATCCACTAATTGTTCCGATAGTTCGTAAACTGCATGTCGATGCCGAAGTCGGCTTTGCGAAGCAGGGCAATGATCTCCTGGAGACTGTCGCGGTCTTTGCCGGTGACGCGAATGATGTCTCCATTGATGGATGCCTGCACCTTCTTCTTGGAGTCTTTGATGGTCTTGACGATCTCGCGCGCTTTCTCGATGGCGATGCCTTGCTGGAGCTTTACCTTTTGCCGGACGGTGGAGCTGGCGGCAGGCTCGATTTTGCCGTACTCGAACGACTTGAGCGAGACGCCGCGTTTGACGAGCTTGGACTGGAGAACGTCGGTGACGGCCTTGAGCTTGTACTCGTCGGCAGAGGTGAGAACGAGTTCGTCCTTGCCGTCAAACTGAATGTCAGAGTGCGAGCCCTTGAGGTCGTAACGCTGGTGAATTTCCTTGAGGGCCTGCTGGATGGCATTGGTGACTTCCGGCAAGTCCACGTTGCTGACGATGTCGAATGAATTTTCGGCGGCCATTGTTTTCTAGTGTATGACAAAGTTCAGGTTCCCGCATCGTGGAAGTATGGATTTGAAATGTTGAGGGGGTGGGCAACTGAAGAGCAAGGTCATCAAGAGCAAAAACAGGGTCAACAGCCCCACTCAAACCAACTGAGGGCTCGAATGGGGCACTCGCAGCGACGCTACGCAAGCCAAAGGAAGCATTGAGCAGGGTGACTCGCCAGATGAAACACAGCTGCTACGACTAGGAGCCTGCGGCGGCCAGGCCACGGTACCAGAGGAGAGTTTGGCGCAGACCTTCGTGGAAGTTGACGATGGGCTGATAGCCGAGGGCAGCGCGGGCGAGTGAGATGTCGGCTAGGGAGTGGGCGATGTCTCCGGCTCGCGGAGCCTGGTATTCGACAGGGCCGGTGTAGCCGGTGAGTTCGCGCAGGTTTTCGACCGCCTGATTGAGGGTGATGCGTTGTTCGGTGGCGATGTTGAAGACGCGGCCGGAGACCTTTTCGGCTGGGGCAGAGATGGCGCGGAGGTTGGCGTCTACGACGTTTTCAATGAAGGTGAAGTCGCGGCTCTGGGTGCCATCGCCATAGACGATGGGAGTGCGGCCTTCGAGCATGGCCAGAGAGAATTTGGCGAGGACGCCGGAGTATTGCGATGAGGGGTCCTGGTGCGGGCCGAAGACGTTGAAGTAACGGAGGGTGACGGTTTCCAGTCCGTAGACGCGGGTGAAGCTGCGCATGTAATGCTCGCCGGTGAGCTTGCTGACGGCGTAAGGGGAGATGGGATCGGGAATCATTGCCTCGTGCTTGGGGAGGGTGGGCTGATCTCCATAGCAGGAGGATGAGCCAGCGTAGACGACGCGGCGGACCGCGGCGTGGCGGGCGGCGACGAGAAGATTGAGGGTTCCGGTGACGTTGGCGGAGTTGGAAGAGACGGGGTCCTGGACGGAGCGGGGGACGCTGGCAAGAGCTGCTTCGTGAAAGATGAAATCGACGCCTTGGCAGACGCGGGCGCAGGTTTCTGGATCTTCGATGGTGCCTTCGACGAAGTCGATGCCCCGAAGGTCTTCGAGATTAGCACGCTTGCCGGTGATGAAGTTATCGAGGCCGCGGACGGAGGCACCCTTGGCGAGAAGAGCGCGAGCAATGTTAGAGCCGATGAAACCTGCGATTCCGGTAATTAAATAAGTCGTCATAAAACCCCTTACTGATGTGTTGCCCGTGCTCTACGCGCCGCAGGGTTGGCGGCCGAAATGCCTCTTGGGCAGTTCGGCATATTTCAGCGTTGCCGGGATTCCTCGCTTCGCTCGGAATGACAACGTGGGAAGAACTGCGCGAGCGTCAACAAGAACAAAAGTAAGAGCAACGCCGAGGTTCGTCAACCTTGGAGCCGCCGATTAGCAGTGAACGATGTTGGTGGCGGCGATTCCCTTGGTGGCGTTGCGCGTGTCCACCACGATTTGTGACTCGGCGACGATGCGGCGATAGTCGTAACTGGTGTGGTCGGTGACGATGAGGACCGCGTCGTATTGGCCGAGATGGTCGAGCGGAGTGCAGGTCATGTTGAGGTCGTAGTGACGTCCGCGGCCGACCTTGGGGAAGAAAGGATCGTTGTAGAAGACCTCGGCTCCGGCTTTGCGGAGCAGTTCGATGATGGTGAGCGAGGGCGACTCGCGGAGATCATCGACGTCGCGCTTGTAGGCAAGGCCGAGAACGAGGATTCGCGATCCGTTGAGGCATTTTTTGTGGCCGTTGAGAGCGAGAGCGGTCTTCTCGATGACGTAGTAGGGCATGCCGGTGTTCACTTCTCCGGCGAGTTCGATGAAGCGGGTGTGGAAGTCGAACTGCTTTGCCTTCCAGGCGAGATAGAAGGGATCGATGGGGATGCAGTGGCCGCCGAGTCCGGGGCCGGGATAAAAGGCCTGGTAGCCGAAGGGCTTGGTTTTGGCGGCGTCGATGACCTCGAAGATGTCGATGCCCATGCGGTCGCAGAGCTGCTTGAGCTCGTTGACGAGGGCGATGTTGACGCAGCGGTAGATGTTTTCGAGGAGCTTGGTCATCTCCGCCGTGGCGGGCGAGGAGACGGGAACGGTGTGGTTGAAGATGCTTCCGTAAAGCGCCGAAGCGAGCGCACCGGCGATCGGCTCAAGGCCGCCGATGACCTTGGGGATATCACGGCGGGCGACCGCATCGTTGCCGGGGTCCTCACGCTCGGGCGAGAAGGCGACGTGGAAGCCGGAGTCGCCGGGGTTGCGGATGGCGCGGAGGCCACCGGGATTGCCGGACTCGAGGATGGGGATGAGTATCTCCTCGGTGGTGCCGGGATAGGTTGTGCTCTCAAGCACGATGAGCTGGCCAGCGCGGAGATGGGGAGCGATGGCGCAGGCGGTCTTCTCGATGTAGCTGAGGTCGGGCTGATGATGCTCGTCGAGCGGAGTGGGGACGCAGATGACGACGGCGTCCATCTCAGAGATTTCAGTGTAGGCAGTGGTGGCTCGGAAGCCGGAGGCTTGGGCGCGGACGATATCGCCGGCGGGGATGCGCACGATGTAAGAGGCGCCGGAGTTGAGTGAGTTGACCTTGGAGGCATCCACGTCAAAGCCGGTGACGCGGAAGCGCTGCTCACTGAACAGAAGGGTAAGGGGAAGGCCAACATATCCCATACCGATAATGCCAATGCGCGCCTGCCGGGAGGCGATGCGGGACTGGAGTTCGGTGGAAAGCGAGGCAGAAGGCAGCATGAGACAGACTCCAAAGAAAGCAAGGCTAAACCAGCACTAATCGTAGCAAAAAGCAGGCGTGAATGATGGAACTTTGGAGAAACCAAATGGGGAATCGGGAAAAGACCGGCCCCAAAAAGAAAACCGGAAAGGGCGGCGAACGATGGCCGCCTGGAGGAAATCTGCGGCATCAGAACGATGCGGAGAGTAGCAGATGCGAAGGGCTGGTAGAGCAGTGGCTGAGAACGGTGCGGGGCGGAGCTCTGCCGGGTATTGTGCTGCGTGGCGAAGCGGCAGGCTCGGGTGGCTGGCGACGCTGAGCGCAATGTTGGTTCTGAGCCTGGCGATGGGCGGGTGTGGCGCGGGTAAAAGCGCGAGCGCAACGACGAGTGGAGGCACGGGAACTGGCACCGGGACGGGAACCGGAACAGGCACAGGCACCGGGACTGGAACTGGCACGGGCACAGGGACGGGAACTGGAACCGGAACAGGCACTGGGACCGGGACTGGCACAGGGACAGGAACTGGGACTGGAACGGGCACTGGGACCGGGACAGGCGGGACGGGGAGCACGGTGGAGGCCAGCCATGTAGTTCTGGTGGTGCTGGAGAACCAGAACTATGCCGACGTGGTGGGCAGTGCGAATGCTCCATATTTGAATTCGCTGATGACGCAAGGGGCACTGGCCACGAACTACTACGCGAACACGCATCCCTCGATTGGCAACTACATGATGTTGACGACAGGAAACATTGTGACCAACGACGACGAATATACGGGGACGGTTTCGCCACCGGAGATTGTGTCGGCATTGACGGGGGCGGGGATGAACTGGATGGTGTATGCCGAGGCGATTCCGGCGGCGGGATACACGGGCGGCGATACGGGATTGTATCTGAAGCGGCACGATCCGCTTTCCTACTTTACGGATGTGGAAGGGACGGCGGCGGCAAACAATATTGTTCCCTTCGCGGAGCTGGCGACGGCGGCGGGCGGGACGCTGCCGGACTTTACGATGGTGGTGGGGAACATCTACGACGTGGGGCACAACTGCGAGCCGACGGTTACGAACTGCACCACGGCGGTGGAGTTGCAACAGGCCGACGCGTGGTTGAAGGCTACGGTGCCGCAGATTCTTTCGAATGCGAGTTTCCAGGCGAGCGGATTGCTGGTGATCACGTTTGATGAGAGCTCGACGGACAATACGAATGGCGGCGGACAGGTGGCGGCGGTGCTGCTGGGGACAAATGTGAAGGCGGGATACCAGGCAACAGGACTGTACCAGCACCAGAGCTTACTGAGGCTGATGCTGGAGGCCCAGGGAGTGACGGCGCTACCGAATGGGGCGGCGACGGCTCCGAGCATGGCGGAGGTGTGGAAGTAGCCTGGGTTAGTTGGCTTGCTTCCACACCTGCATGCCCCGGGGGGATTGGCGGTTTATGAGGACCAGCTCTTGCGCTCGTCCATCCAGTCGACACCGTCGGCCGACAAGGGTTTCGGCCGTGGCAATTGCCGCTGCTTCATCGGCTGTGAAGCGGGGATTGGAGCCAATGGGCGCTGCTTCCAATTGGACAAACCGCTTTGAGCCCCGGCGGATGCTCCATCGACAAGACTTTTCAAGCCTTCGATCAAGCTATGTAATGTATGTGCCTGCGCGCTTAGTTGCTGTCCGGCAGCGGCGCCCTCTTCCGCGCTGGCGGCTGTCTTCTGGGTGACTTGCTCCATCTGGTTGATGGCTCCGGCGATCTGCTCCAAGCCCTGCTTTTGCTCCTGGCTTCCCTGGCTCACCTCGTCGACCAGACACTTGATTTCCTCTGACTGTTTGGTCAACCCTGCGATGGCCTCTTTTACTTCGTGCACCTTCTGGGTTCCGTGTGCCGACGTGGATATCGCCGTCTCAATGAGAATTTGCGTGTCTTTGGCGGCTTGAGCGCAACGCTGGGCAAGGTTCCGCACTTCGTCGGCAACCACCGCGAAGCCCATGCCTGCTTCGCCAGCGCGAGCCGCTTCCACTGCCGCGTTGAGCGCCAGAATGTTGGTCTGGAATGCGATTTCGTCGATTACTTTGATAATCTTAGCCACCTGCTGCGAGGCGCTCGAGATGTTTCCGATGGCCGTTACCATTTCGCCGAGCTTTTGGTTGGCGCTATCAAATCCGCTGCTCGTCTGATCTACGATGTCCGCCGCTTTCCGGGCATTGTCGGTGTTTCGGGCGGTCATGGAACGGATCTCTTCGGTGGATGACGACGTTTCTTCGAGCGAAGCGGCTTGCTCGGAGGCTCCTTGTGCCAAGGACTGAGAAGATGCGGCCACCTGGGAGGCTGCGCCGTTCACTTGATTCGATCCGTCCGCCAGGTCGCCTGCCAAGGTGCGGAGGGTAGCACTGATATTCCGGATGAGCAGCGATAGACCCAACCCAACAACGGCGGTCAGAATAATTACGACGATTGCCGCCCAACGGCTTCCGCTGGTCTGAGCCGCCATTCTGTCTTTGTCGCTCTCCAGCGATTTTTTGTTGAGATCGGACAGTTGCTGCGAGATCGCCAGGATGCGGCTAAAGACGGGCGTGCTTACACTTACCCCCATCGCCTGGCCTTCAGCCATCTTTCCATCGCGGTAGAGCGCGGCAAGTTGGGGGAAAACGGTCGCGAGTTTGCCGACGCCAGCCTGTTCTTCCTCGATCAGTGCTCTCTTCTCGGGAGTTTCAGGGAGAGCGCGCAGTTGATCAAAGAGTTTATTGGTCTCCCCGGTGGTCCTACTAAAGTCTTGGATCGAACGATCAAAGGACGGCCAGTCGTGGGCATATGCCTGTATCCCGATGCCGCGCTGAGAGGAACGTAGATTCAGTACGTTGGCTTGGATCTGATTCACGAGGCGCTGTTCCACCGCTGTGAAGTCAACGACCTTCGCAAAGTTACTGTTCATCGCGCTGAAGCCGCTCAGCACTACATAGCTAAGGACCGCAATCAGCACGAGCAGTGTGCCGAACGACAGGCCAAGCTTCCGGCCAAGTGTCATGGATTTCATGAATCTCCTCTAACTGATCGACTACTGTAATCGCGCCCGAATTGACAGAGGCTGCCCGGGATTGTCACGAAAACCTCAAGGGCGTGGGAAGGGAGTCTGCAGCATTCAGCAGTGTCTCTACCCTGCTCACAACCGTAGCGATCCCGAGCCGACAGGAGACATCGGACTAAGCGCGAAGACAGGTGGGTACCAGACTTCGCGAGCCGTCTATCGGCAACTGTGCCCGCCAACATCAATGTGGGGTTCAATTTGGGAGAAATTCTTGTGAATTACGGGAAGGAATGAGGTGCGGATGTGGGCTTGCGAACTCAACGCAGCCCACATTCGAAAAAAGTCAGGTACGAACTAAGCTACTCGATTCCGCAGCCGCAGCCAGGTGAGGGAACGCGGACGCGGAGGAAGTCGGCGACGCGCTGGTAGGCGTCAATCTGGTTTTCAACGCGGGAAAAGCCGTGCCCCTCGTTCTCGTAGATTTTGAGGATGGCGGTGCCGCCATGCTTTTTGACGGCTGCGGCGATCTGCTCGGACTCGTTCTGGGGGCAGCGGGGATCGTTGGCTCCGGCAAGGATGAGGAGCGGGGCTTTGATGCGATCGATGAAGTTGATGGGCGAACGATCGTGCCAGAGAGCTTTGTCCTTTACGGGATCGCCCATGAATTGGCGGTCGTACTCCTGGAGTTGCGGGTCCTCATTCTCGAATTCGGTGAACCAGTTGACGAAGGGAACGATGGGAACTCCAGCGGCCCAGAGTTCGGGATGGCGAGTGACGGCCATCATGGTGAGGTATCCGCCGTAGCTGCCGCCCATGACGATGAGCTTTGTGGGATCGACAAAGCCGGTGCGGCGGATGAAGTCGGCAGCACCGAGGACGTCGTTCAGCTCCTCGCCTCCGGCGTCATGGCGGTTCGCTTCCTGAAAGTCGAGTCCGTAGCCGGTACCGCCGCGATAATTCGGCGTAATCACAAGATAGCCCTGATTGTTCATGTACTGGACGAAGCGGTTGAAGTTGTCCATGGACTGCGAGGCCGGGCCTCCGTGGATGTAAACGATGGCCGGGTACTTGCCGTTGCGGATGATGTTGTTGGGGACGTAGGCCCAGGCGGAGATGGTGAACTTGCCGTCTTTGCTGGGATAGTGGACGAGGGTGGGCGTGACCATTCCGACGGAGCTGAGTCCGGCGACGAAGGAGTTGGTGAGCTGGGTGGATTGCTGCGATTTGAGGTCGAAGGTATAGAGGTCGTTGGGGGCTGAAGCGCCACTGTGGTGGTAGAGCAGATGCTGGCCGTCGCGGCTCCAGGGAGTGGGGTCGCCAGCAAAGGCGTTGACGCCTTCGGGAAGCGGCAGGCGATGGACTTCGCCTCCGGTGGTGGAGCGGGAGTAGAGCGCCTCGCGACCATCGACGTTGGCAGTCCACCAGATGCTTTGGCCGTCGGGCGAAAAACTGTTGGCGTGGATCTCCCACTTATCGGCAGTGATCCAGGTGATGTGTTTGGAGGCGATGTCGAGGAGGGCGACGTTGTCATGGCCATTGGCGGCGTTGCTGGTAATGAGGAGGGATTTGCCGTCGGGTGAAAAGGCAGCTGCCGAGAAGGTCTGGTCGCTGGGGTGGGGCGTGAGATTGGTGTCCGAGTGGGTGGCGAGGTCGTAGAGAAAGATGTTGGAATCCTTGCCGCTGGCGTTTTCCTGGGTGTAGGCGAGGAAATGGCCATCGGGCGACCAGATGGGCGAGAAGTTGCCAAGGTGCGGCGGCGAATTGCGGGTGACGTGGGTGGTGAGGCGCGAGGCGATGTCAATGATCTCGATCTCGAAGCTAGGCGAGGTTTTGGGCTTGGCCATGTAGGCGATCAGATGTCCATCGGGCGACCAGGCGGGAGCTTCGCTGGCGGTGTCGGGCGAGGCGGTAAGGTTGGTGACTTCGCCGGTGAGAGGGCTGACGAGGAAGATGTTCCAGAGCTCGTCGCCATGTTTGTCACTGATGTAGGCGAGCCAATTGCCGTCGGGCGACCAGGTGGGCGAGGTTTGGCGCTGATCGCTGATGGTGAGCTGAGTGGGCCAGCCACCGGTGGAGGCGATGGTCCAGAGATTATTGCGGCCGCTGATGTTGGAGATGAACGCTACGCGAGATGCGTCTGGCGACCAGGTTGAGCCGCCGATGAGACGGGTGCCGTAGAGCATGGGGATGGAGAATGCCGGGAGCTTTTCAACCGTAGCGGACTGAAGCTGGGCAGGGTCGGTGACGGCATGCGGCACGGGCAGGGACTGGGCGGAGGCAAGAATGCTCATGCAAATGACGATAGCAAATGCGAGGCGCGGAAGCATGACGGAAGTGTAGCAAAGGCGGGGGATGTGCTGGCGTATCGGATTCGGCTAGGATGTTGGGCATGAATGCTCAGGCGTGGATTAACGATAATCAGTGGGTGCTCTATCTTGCGCCCACCTTAGTGGTTGCTGCTCCTTGCGCAGTCTTTTTCTTGATTAGCCGATTGAGCGGATGGGTGCTGCTGGCGGGACGTTTCCGCACGAGCGAAGCCTTCTATGGGGAGACTTGGAAATGGCAGAGCGGAAGATTCAGGGGCTGGTGCGGCTACAACAACTGCCTGACGGTGGGTGCGAGCCCGGAGGCACTATACCTTTCAGTGATGCTGCCTTTTCGGTTATTCCATCCTCCGCTGCTGATTCCGTGGCGGGAGATTGAGGTTGAAAAAGGCAAGGCGCTGTTTGGTTTTTATGACACGGCGCGGATGCGGATGGGGTGCGAGGAGAGGGTGAGCTTCCGCATCTACGGTGTGCTGGTGAACCGGGTGCGGCAGGCGGCCGGGCCGGGATGGCCGCTCTATTACCTGGAGCAGATGGAAGGACAGAGCAAAGGGTAGGAAACGCGACATCGGAGACCGCTGGCGGGCTTGGGCGCTACGGATTTGAGAGGTCGAGAGTCTTGGTCATGCGGATGACGGGGAGGGATTCGCCGTTGGGCAGAGGAACTGCAATGTGCTCGCGCTCCTGATAGCCTTTGAGCCGGTAGAGCGGGACTCCGGTGAGAGTGGAACCCATTTCAAAGCAGTGGAATCCAGCGGCAATTGCCGCCTGTTCACAATGCTCGAGGATTCGGGAGCCGATACCGCGACGCGCGTGGTCGGGGTGGACAAAGATGGCGCGGATTTTGGCGGCATCACGGGCGGGATCGAGGAAGTCATTCTCGCGGACCAGTGCGTGGTCGCTGCCGAAGAGAGTGCGGCGATTGCTCCAGCCACCGCAGCCGACGATGATGCCGCTGGAAGTTTCGGCGACAAAATAAGTCCGGTCGGAGATGAGCTGGGTATCGACTCCGAGGGCGGTACCGAGCGCGCCGTCGATTTGGGCGGGAGTGTAGTCTCGCGCCTGAAGACGGCGGACGGATTGCTCGATGAGCATTTGGAGCGTGGGAACGTCTGAGGCAAGAGCGAGGCGGAAACGGATTGGGTTGAGCTCAGGCATGGATCAGGCAACTTCCGAGAAGGAAGTTTAGCAGGGGCGGTATTGGCTTAGCGACGGGTACGGGCCAAGAGCTGGGACTCCAGCTTTGGCAGCCGGGTACGTGGCAACGGACGCTGCTCTGGCTGCGGGCGCTGGGTCGCTGACTGACACCGGTTACTCGTAGCGCAGCGACTCCGTTGGCTGGAGCTTGGAGGCGCGGTTGGCGGGGATGTATCCGAAGAGTATGCCGGTAGCACAGGAGACGACAAAGGCAATGATGACGGAATAGATGGAAATGGGAATCTTAAATCCCATCTCAGGAGGAATCAGCGGCTCAACGACAATTTTGATGCCGACGGCGATGGCGATTCCGACGATGGCCCCCATACCGCTGATGACCAGCGCTTCGATGAGGAACTGGTAGAGGATCTCTTCGCGGCGGGCTCCGACTGCCTTGCGGAGGCCGATCTCACGAGTTCGCTCAGTGACCGTGACCAGCATGATGTTCATAATGCCGACGCCGCTGATGACCAGGGCGATCATGCCGACGAGCATGAGCACGATGGTGAGAGCCATGGAAATTTTGCGGGCAGCCTCAAGGATGGAAGAGAGATTCTGCACGTTGTAGACTGCGCCGGGAGCGTGGCGGTTCTTGAGCAGGGACTGCACGGCGATGGTGGCTTCCGGCACGCTGTCGCCCGAGTTCGTCTGGGCGTAGAGGGTACGGATGTAGTCGCGGCCGGAATAGTACTTGACGAGTCCGAAGGGGATAAGTACAGACTGGGCTCCGATCTCAGACTGGCCGAAGGTGGCAACACGCTCACGGAAGACGCCGATGACGGTGAAGGTCTGTTCACCGACGCGTAGCTGGCGTCCGATCATGGGACCGGGAGGAAGCTGACGGGCTAGATCCTGAGTGATGAGGCATCCCTTGGCGCCGGTAGTCTGGTCGAGATCGTCAAAGAAACGGCCTTCGAGAATGAGGAGGTTGCGAATCTTCTGAAAACCTTCGGTGACGCCGACGAGGGCGACGGGTTTTTCCTGTCCGTTGACGACGATGCTGGTGGCGAGATCGTAGGTGCCGGCGGCTTCGATGATGTGGGGAAGATGGCGGACAGCTTCCATGTCGTTGAGGGTGATCTCGTCGGCCTGGGAGCGCGCGTTTGCGGTTCCTCCGTTGTAGTTGGCGTAGACGATGTTGGAGCCGACACCCTCGATCTGGGCCAGCACGTAAGTCTTGCCTATGAGGGCAATGGTGACGACGAGGATGATGCACGCCGAGCCGATGACCACGCCCAGCATGGTGAGGGCAGCCTTGACCTTGTTGGCGCGCAGAGCGTCAAGCGCGACTTGCCATGTCTCACGGCTGATCTTCGCCATGGATTCCCTTCAAAATGATTCTGGTATTAGTTTCAAGGGTGCGGCGTGGATTGGCAAGTGGGGAAGAAAATCCGTGGTTGAGAATAAGCGTAGGTGGTGGTTTGGGGGCATCGAAGTTCTTCAGGCGCACTCTGGTCAGGGGCGGCATGCGACTGTTCAGCGTGGCATTTTCCCCTTCCGCAGGCAATTGCTGCGTGGAGGATAACCCCGGTGATACTATCAACATAGACTGTTATGCCTTTAAAGACGTTATTCCTGAATCCACCTTCGTTTGAGAACTTTGACGGCGGCGCCGGTTCGCGCTGGCCGGCCACGCGAGAGATTGAATCGTATTGGTACCCGGTTTGGCTGGCGTATCCGGCAGGAATGCTGGAGGGATCGCGTCTGCTGGACGCCAACCCGCACCACGTGAGCGCGGAGCAGACCATTGAAATCGGCAAGGAATTCGATTTCATGGTGCTGTTTACGAGCACTCCGGGGTTCGACGGGGACGTGAAACTTAGCGGCCTGATGAGGAAAGCCAATCCGCGACTGAAGGTGTGCTTTGTGGGGCCACACGTTACGGTGTCGCCGGACCACGCACTGAGCCATCCGGAGATCGACTTCATCGTGCGCCGCGAGTTCGACTACGCGGTGGTGGAGTATGCCAACGGCAAGCCGCTGGCGGAGATTCTGGGGGCGAGCTTCCGCGGGCCAGACGGAACTGTTGTGCATAATCTGGACCGTCCGGCGGTTGAGAACCTGGATGCGCTGCCGCATGTGGTGGACGTGTACAAGCGCGATCTGGACGTGACCCGCTACAACGTTCCATTTTTGCAACATCCGTACGTGGCGCTGTACTCGACGCGGGGATGTCCGGCGCAGTGCACCTTTTGCTTATGGCCGCAGACGCATTCGGGACATGCATGGCGGAAGAGATCATCCGACGATATTGCGGCGGAGATGGTGAAGGCGAAGCAATACTGGCCGGAGGTGAAGGAGTTTTTCTTCGACGACGACACCTTCAATATCCAGAAGGCGCGGACGGTAGAGCTGTGCTCGAAGCTGAAACCGCTGGGGTTGACCTGGTCTTGCACCTCGCGGGTGACCACCGATTTCGAGACGCTGAAGGCAATGAAGGAAGCAGGATGCCGGCTGCTGATTGTGGGCTTCGAATCGGGCGATGCGCAGATTCTGAAAAATATTAAGAAGGGCGCGACGCTGGAGCGGGCACGACAATTTGTGAAGGACTGCAAAAAGCTGGGACTGCTGGTTCACGGCGATTTTATCCTCGGACTTCCGGGCGAGACGCGTGAGACGATTCGCCGAACGATTGATTTTGCGAAAGAGCTGAACGTGGAGACCATACAGGTTTCCGTGGCGCACGCGTATCCGGGCACGGAGTTTTACGATTACGTCAAGGACAACGACTTCATCATCAAGGAAAACGACATGGTGGACCTTGGCGGGCACCAGGTGGCGCATGTGCAATATCCTGGGCTACCGGCCGACTACACGATGGAGATGGTGCACAAGTTCTATGACGAATATTACTTCCGTCCGAAGGTGTGGGTGCCGATTGTGCTGGGATCGTTGTTCAAGAGCGAAGACCGCAAGCGGCTTTACAAGGAAGCAAAGGAGTTTTTGACGCTGAGGAAGTCGCGTATAAAGGCGGTGCGGGAGGCAAGAGCCAAGCAGGCCGCACGCCAGGCGGAGACGGCGAAGGTATAACGGTTAGTGCAAGGCCCAGGGTTGCATGACATTGCTTCCCACCTTAGCCGCGCAAAAGATGGCGCGTCGAAGGTGGGGCACCCGTAAAGGGCTTAAGAGTGAAAATAAGAACGGAAATGCCCGCGGCGAACGCGGGCATTTTGTTGCTTGCAGAGAAGACTAGTCGGCGATGCTTTCAGCTTTTTCCAGGGGCTCGGCGGTTTCGCGGAGGCGGTTGCGCCAGTGGCTCTGCACAAAATAGACAATGCCGATGGCGAGGGCGAGGACGATGAGGGCGTCAAAGCGGTGCATCCACTGTTTGAGGCGAGGATCGGTATCCCAGCGCAGGCCGAGGGTAAAGCCGAAATAGGCAAGGGCGTAGCACCAGGGCCAGGAGCCGGCAAAGGTGTAGAGATGGAATTTGCCGCGTGGCATGCGAGCGATTCCGGCGGGCAGGGCGATGAAGGTGCGAACCACCGGGAGCAGGCGTCCCACAAAGACCGTGATGCTGCCGTAGCGCTGAAAGAAGCGGTCGCTGGCGTCGAGGTCGTGCCGGTTCATGAGGATGTATTTGCCGAAGCGCTCGATAAGCGGACGGCCACCGTAAGCTCCGACTTCGTAGGCGAGAACCGAGCCGAGATTGCAGCCGATGGCGCCGAGGGTTGCCACCATGGCGATGGAGCTGAAGCGTCCGGAATAGACCAGATAGCCAGCAAAGGGCATGATGACTTCAGAAGGCAACGGAACACAGGCCGACTCGACACCCATAAGCACCGCAATGCCGGGATAGCCGAGCGAGGAGATCACGGACTTGATGAACCCAGCAAGCAGCAGCAGAATATGTTCGATCATGATTCCTTAAAACTCCATATTGGAATCCTGGGTAAAGACATAGCCGGGCAGGAGTAGTCCCTGGGGAGTCTTGGAAACTTTGATGCGCCGCGTCTCGGCAGTTGGGGCCGAAGCGTCGGCGGGGCGCAGGACGGCGATCTGGGAGAACACCTCGTTATAGACTTTTGTGACCAGGAAACTCTGTCCACTGGCTTCTTCGCGCCAGACTTGCCCGAGCTGGATTGCCTTGACTGCCATAAGCTTCAGACTAAAGTGTAGCTCACGAGGGGTCAAATGCCGAAAGGCGCTGGCCCAGAATGGAACTACGTGAAAATCAAGGGCGCTGCGGACGTCCGGTGGGGACGGGACGAGTGCGAGGCTGTGCCTTGGGCGTGATGCCGGCAAGCAGCGAGGGCAGCTCGGCGGCCGGGCAGCGCAGGCCGACGTAGAAGGCTCCGAAGTTGGAGAAGACGCCGCTGACTTCGTCGAAGCGCATCTCGTAGATAAGTTTCTTGAAGATGACGGGATCGTCGGCGAAGAGATCGACACCCCACTCCCAGTCGTCGAAACCGATGGAGCCGGTAATGATCTGTTGGACCTTTCCGGCGTAGCGGCGTCCGATCTTTCCATGGAGATCCATCTGGCGCTGACGCTCCTCGATGGGGAGGGTATACCAGTTTTTCAATTCTCCGCGCTTGCGATCCATGGGGTAGAAACAGACGTAGCGGCCCTCCGGCATTTCAGGGAAGAGGCGAACGTGCATGGCCTGGCGCTGGCGATTCATGGCGTCTTCGAGAACCTCGTTCCACTCGGGGGAATGGGGCTCGACGCCGCGCGAAACGAGGTCTCGGTAGAGCTTGACGGTGGATTCGTAGAGGCCGAGTTCGACGACAGAGAGATAGGAGACGGCGGGCTCGAGATACTCAAGCAGTTCGAGCTGGTTGAGCGTGAGCTGGGCCTGGTTGAGGGCTTCGAACTCCGGACGGAAGTGGACGAAGAGGAGATCGCCTTTGTGTCCGAGCATGGAGAAGAGGGCCGAACCGGCGGACTCCATCTCAGAGAGGGCATTCTGGGCCTCGGCAAGGATGCGGGCGCGGTCTGCGACAGTGCGGGCGCGCCACTGGCTCCAGCGAAAACGGAATAGCTGATGCAGAACCGCAGAACCTTCCAAGGTCAAAGGAACGGCAGGAAGGTCGAAGGTTTGAGTGGCGAGGCTTGGTTCGAGAGTGCTCATAGGCTTTGGATGATCTGAAAGCGCGATGGATGCTCCGGGAGCATTGTAACGCGGAGTCAGGTTGCAGCGGCAGGAAGAGCCCAAAGCAACAGATGTCGCCCACCCCAACGAAACTTCACAGCGGGATACGCGGCGACAGACGCCGCTCCGGCCGTTGGCGCACCGGCTCTGGTACTATCTCTCGCAACGAATATGGCGACTCTAAAAACATTGAAAAAGAAGAGTGCGGTAGAGAAAAGCCCGGCAAAGACGGCGAATTACAACCCGGTGGCACCGGAGCGGGTGGCGGACATTCTCGCCATATTGGAGCGCACGTATCCGGATGTGCGGTGCGCACTGCATCATGAAAATGCGTGGCAGCTTCTGGTGGCGACGATTCTGTCGGCGCAGTGTACGGACGTGCGGGTGAATATGGTGACTCCGGCGCTGTTCAAGAAGTATCCGACTCCGGCGTCGCTGGCCAAGGTTGAACCGGAGACGATTGAGCCGATGATCCGGACGACGGGGTTTTTCCGCAACAAGGCGAAAAACATTGTGGGCGCGGCTCGGCGGGTGGTGGAGGAGTTCGGCGGGAAGGTTCCGGAGACGATGGAGGAGCTGCTGACGCTGCCGGGAGTGGCCCGGAAGACGGCGAACGTGGTGCTGGGATCGTGGTTCGGCAAGGGTGTGGGGGTTGTGGTGGATACGCATGTGCACCGGATTTCGCGGCGGTTGGAACTGACGAAGTCGGACGATGTAAAGCACATTGAGCAGGACTTGATGAAGGTGATTCCGCAGGCGAAGTGGATTGATTTCTCGCACCAGATCATCCACCACGGGCGGGCGCTGTGCATGGCGCGAGGGCCAAAGTGCGTGGATTGCCCACTGGAGCAGCTCTGCCATGCGGCGGATAAGACGTGGTCCACGGTCCCACAGCACAAGGCGGCGAGGGCGAAGAAGGAATAGGAGCGCGGCTTATAGTTGGCTAGCCCGTTAGCGGCGAAGCATTTATACTGTGAACTTACGGTGTGGGGAACGATGCGACTATTACAAAACATTGCCGCGATTGCCAAGGGAATGAGCATCACCTTCTCGGAGATGTTTCAGCCGACCACGGTGGAGAATTATCCGGATGGAAAAGGGCCGATGCGTGGGGCGGTTTTCCAGGAGCGGTTCCGCGGGCTGCATGTGTTGCAGCGCGACGAGGACGGGCTGGAGAAGTGCGTGGCGTGCTTCCTGTGCGCGGCGGCTTGCCCCTCGAACTGCATTTACATTGAGGCGGCGGAGAACACGGCGGAGCAGCGCATTTCCAGTGCGGAGCGCTACGCCAAGGTCTATAACATCGACTACAACCGCTGCATCTTCTGCGGCTATTGCGTAGAAGCGTGCCCGACGGATGCGATCACGCACGGTCATGGATTTGAGCTGGCGACCTACAACGCGACGAACTTGGTGTATCGCAAGGAGCAGTTGCTGGCAATCTCTCCGGCGCACGAGGGCGACAATGCCCGCTTCAACGCGAGCGACGCAGAGAAGATGCGGATGATCGCCAGGTAGGCAGCGAGACAGAGTCGAGATCAAAATCATTCTGGATCGCTGCAACGGCGATCCAGGGCCAGCCCTATGAACGCCGGTTCCATCCCCATTTCAGCTATCCTGTTACTTTAGCGAGGCGAAAGGCTCCCGTTTCTGATGAGTGAATTTCTGAAAGCCGTGAATGAACGCGTCGTTGTCTATGACGGTGCAATGGGCACGAACATCCAGTTCCGCAACCTGACAGCCGACGACTACTGGGGCAAAGAGGGCTGCAATGAGCTGCTGGTACTCTCGCGGCCGGATGTGATTGCGGAGATTCACGCGGCGTTTTATGGAGTGGGCTGCGATGTGGTGGAGACCGATACGTTTGGGTCGACGCGCATTGTGCTGGCCGAGTATGGGTTGGAGGAACGAACGCGGGAGCTGAATCTGGCGGCCTGCAAGGTGGCGCGCGAAGTGGCCGCGCAGTTCTCGACGGCGGAACGCAAACGCTTTGTGGCGGGATCGATGGGCCCGACGACCAAGCTGCCGTCGCTGGGACACATTACGTGGGATGCGATGCTGGCGGCGTATGTGGAGCAGGCTGAGGCGCTGATTGAGGGCGGCGTGGACGTGCTGCTGGTGGAGACCTGCCAGGACATCCTGCAGGCGAAGTGCGCGGTAGCCGCGTGTTTTGACGCGATGAAGACGGCAGGGAAGCGGGTTCCGCTGCAGGTGCAGGTGACGCTGGAGGCCACGGGCACGATGCTGCTGGGGACCGAGATCGGCGCGGCATTGACGGCGCTGGAAGTCTTCGACGTGGACGCGATTGGATTGAACTGCGCGACTGGGCCGCTGGAGATGAATGACGCAGTGCGATACCTGGGAGTGAATTCGACCAAGCACGTCTCCGTGCTGCCGAATGCGGGATTGCCGCAGAACGTGAGTGGACGCGCGGTGTATCTGCTGAAGCCGGAGGAGCTGGGAGCCTATCAGAAGCACTTTGTTGCGGACTACGGAGTGCGGATCGTGGGCGGATGCTGTGGAACGACGCCGGAACATCTGAAGGCGGTGGTGGATGCGGTGAGCGGATTGACTCCGGCGCGCCGCGAGGTGAAGGCGACGGCGGCTGCTTCGAGTGCATACACTACGGTGCCGCTCGATCTCGATCCGAAGCCGCTGATTGTGGCCGAGGAGATGAACACGACGACGCGGATGGAGAGCTTCCGCAACATGGTGCGCACGGGCGACTATGACGGCATTCTGACTTTGGCGAAGAAGCTGGTGAGCGAAGGTTCGCACATGCTGGACCTGTGCTGCGCAGTGGTGGGCGAGGACGAAAAAGCGTATGTGAGCAACGTGCTGGAGAAGATTGCCACGCGCGTGCCCGCGCCGATTTTGATCGACACCACGGAAGCGGAGGTGTTGGAAGAGGCGCTGAAGCGTGTGCCGGGTAAGGCGATCATCAACTCGATCAACCTGGAAGACGGCGAGAAGCGCAGCGCGCGGGTGCTGCCGATGGCGAAGCGTTATGGCGCGGCGGTGATCGCGCTGACCATTGACGAAGACGGCATGGCGCTGACGGCGGAGAAGAAGATTGCGATTGCGAAGCGCATCTTTGAATTGGCGGTACATAAGTACGGAGTGCGTCCGCAGGATTTGATTTTCGACGCGTTGACTTTGCCGATCTCGACCGGGCAGGAGGATTACCGCTCGGCTGGAGTTGAGACGCTGAAGGCAGTGGAGGGGATCAAGAAGGCGCTGCCGGAGTGCAAGACGATTCTCGGCGTGTCGAATATATCGTTCGGGCTGAACGCGTATGCGCGACGGGTGCTGAACTCGGTGTTCATGCGCGAGGCGGTGGATCGCGGGCTGGACATGGCCATCGTGAATTATTCGAAGATCTACCCGCTGTACAAGCTTCCCGAGGCTGAGGTGGAACTGGCGCGCAAGCTGATTTACGGCGACCGGGGAGCAGGCGATCCGCTGCAGAATTACATGGCACACTTTGCCGCTATGAAAGGCAAGCAGGAAGTGGTGCCGACGGCACATGCTGAATCTTTGGCAGTGGAAGACAAGCTAAAGTACTGCATCATTCAGGGCGAGAAGGGCGTAGGCGAGGGCGCGTCACGGCAGACGATTGAGCAGATTCTGGAGACGGCACTGGAAACATATGCGCCGCTGGAGATTATCAACACGATTCTGCTGGATGCGATGCGCACGGTGGGCGATCTGTTTGGCGCGCGCAAGATGCAACTGCCGTCAGTGCTGGACTCGGCTGGGGTGATGAAGGCCGCGGTGGCGCATCTGGAGCCGAAGATGGAGAAGCAGGAAGGCTCGCAGAAGGGAACCATGGTGCTGGCCACGGTGAAGGGCGATGTTCACGACATTGGGAAGAACCTGGTGGACATCATCCTGACGAACAACGGCTACAAGGTGCTGAACCTCGGCATCAAGCAGGCCTCGGAGACGATCATCCACGCGGCCGGGGAGCACAAGGCCGATGCAATTGGACTGAGCGGGTTGCTGGTGAAATCGACGCTGGAGATGAAGTATGTCATCCAGGACTTGGAGATGCGTGGGCTGAAGTATCCGGTGATTTGCGGCGGAGCAGCACTGACACGCAAATATGTGGAGGACGATCTGCGGCGGGAGTATTCGTCAGCCGTGTTCTACGCGGAAGACGCGTTTGCCGGGTTGCACGCGATGGAAAAGCTGAGCGGTGCGGAGCGGGAGGCTACGGTTGCGGCAGGCTCGGTGGTTCGCGAGGCAGTACGCGCAAAGTCCGCTTCCGCTGTGCAATTGCCGGATGAACCACGCGATCCGATTGCGGAGGCAGAGATTCCGCGGGCTCCATTCTGGGGCGTGCGCACCGAGCAGGGCGCGGATTTCGATTTGAAGACGATATTTGAGTACATCAATCCGACGGCGCTGTTTAAGAACCAGTGGCAGCTTAAGACGGCATCGCAAGAGGACTACCTGCGGTTGGTGGAAGAGAAGTACAAGCCGATTCTGGCTGCGCTGGAGCAAGAGGCGATTGCGGAAGGATGGTTCGACCCGAAGGTGGTGTACGGCTACTTCCCATGCCAGTCGCGAGGAAATGATTTGATCGTGTATGCTCCCGCGCCAGGGTTGACGCTGGAGGATTTTCGCGTGACGAGCCCGAGTTTCCATGCGGGCACTCTGGAGGCCGGTGGCCCGTTGCCGGAGTGCCTGCCGGAGCTGTTGCGGTTTACCTTCCCCAGGCAGGCGGAGGGAAGAAGGCTGAGTATCTCGGATTATTTTCTGCCGCAGTCGAGCGGACGAGCCGACGTGATTGCGCTCTCGGTGGTGACGATTGGCGCACGGGCGAGCGCGGAGACGCAGAAGTTGTTTGAACGTGGGGAGTACACGAGGTATCTCTACCTGCATGGATTGTCGGTGGAGACCGCCGAAGCGCTGGCGGAGTTTTTCCATCGGCGCATCCGGCAGCATTTATGCATTGCTCATGAGGACTCGAAGAGGATTGGAGATCTGTTCCACCAGAAATATCGTGGCTCGCGCTACAGCTTTGGCTACCCGGCGTGTCCGCACATGGAGGACCAGACGAAGTTGTTCGCGCTGCTGCGTCCGGAAGAGAATATTGGGGTGAGACTGACCTCGACCTATCTGCTGGAGCCCGAGCAAAGCACGTCGGCCATAGTGGTGCATCATCCGGGTGCGAAATACTTTGTGGTGTGATGGGCGGAGCCGAGAAAGGGCACGGCTAGCTGAGCGACTCAGGCCGATGAGAGGTGACGCACTGTGAGAACATTTGTTACACTCGCAGTGCGGGCAATGCCCGTTCTGCGCCGCGGAGAGGTGGCAGAGTGGCTGAATGCACCTGACTCGAAATCAGACGTGGGGGTAACTCCACCGGGGGTTCAAATCCCTCCCTCTCCGCCAGTTCCTTTCTATCTTCCGCAAAATCTGCAACTTAGAATGTGACCTTCTTGGGTTAGAGGGAGTTGTTTCGGGCCTCTGAGCCAAATGGTTCCAGTGCAAT
This sequence comes from uncultured Acidobacteriaceae bacterium, assembly GCA_964559875.1. Classification (GTDB taxonomy): domain Bacteria; phylum Acidobacteriota; class Terriglobia; order Terriglobales; family Acidobacteriaceae; genus TOLSYN. Next base: position 40,415 of record CAZLJQ010000018.1, on the reverse strand, counting down.
CCAGTCATATCCAGCGTTGGCCAGCATAAGTTGGCCTGAAAACTGGTACTTCTGGTACGCCGACACAGCGACGGGCTTACGATGAAACTCATCGCTTGCCAGAGTAGAGTGCACACTCCATCTTTTGACTGGTTCCATAGTCGCATTCGGGCTGATAGTGCTTGGGCAGGAGCTCCCTACGAGCGAGCCTCAGCCCTTTGCCGTCCACCATTTCGTAATCATAGAACCCACAGTTCTCTTCATTCGGGCAGCCATTAACCTTAAGCAAGCGACTGTTCGCATGAAACTCCCATCGCTCATAGCTTTCAGCAGGATGTTCTTCTAACCACGCGAACGGAAGGTCGGTAGCTCCAACACCCTCGTACACCTTCCCGGTGATAGAGTCCACAATGACAAGGACGCTGCAACTCGTTCCACAGCCCCAGCGTGGCATGGTGTAGTGACCTGCAAATTCCACTGAAACTTTCGCCCCAAGGCGAATCCTGGTTCGAAACATTCGGTCGTCCTCGGTCACAAGCTTCGGTGCAGCGGGTTTTCCCTTCCAGATCTTCGCCACGGGGAAATCATGGAAGCTGGGGCGCGGCCTCAGCTCCTGAGCGGTAGCAGTTGCGGCCAACAGCAACCCTGTCAGCGTGATTGCAACTTTCATGTGCACCACTTTACGCAGGAACAATCGTCGGTGGCAAGGACCTGAACTGGTACTCCGAGTGGTACTCCGAGGCTAGAAAAGCTGCTGTTCGGTCGGTTTTGCGGAGAGGGCGGGTCTCTCCGCTCAGGCTCCCTCCCTCTCCGCCAGCTATCCTACAGATTCTAAAGATAGGCACGAATAGCCGAATTGCACGAGTGGTGTGTGAGCAAATCGCGCCATGGACATCATGGTGTACATTCGGCACGTATTTTTCGGTTCCCGCCCTAGCGATCGCCACTGAATCAAGACAGCATGATGCTTGTGAGGTGCTTCCCCATTCGGTGATGGGGAAGCACACCTGCGCTAACGACGCTTATCCTTGGGCCGGGCTCGGCTGTCTTGTTTCTTACCCTGGACCGTCCATGGACGTTTGGCACCATACGCTTTCTTGGCGTACGTCTTTTTGCCCGGCGCGGAACTCTTCTTCTTGAGCCGAGTTGGTTTCCTGTATGTGCCGGGATCTTCCAATACCTCAGGTGCTGGCAGCTGTTCACGGCGACTGCGAACGAGAACGGCAGCAATTTGCTCTGCACTCCGCTCCTCGAGCAGGACTCGTGCTGCCGCCAGATCGTCTTCCGACGGAGCGTCTGCCAACGCGAGGATTTCGCGCACCAGGTTTTCCTCATCGCGTATACGAATCGCATCAGCCGAAGGCGCAGTCGTCCAGGCGGCCCTGATCTTCGCCGAGGCCAACAGCCGCTCCCCTGCTCCACGATGTTGCGCCGGCACGATCAGGATCGATAATCCCTTGCGTCCGGCACGCCCGGTGCGGCCGCTACGATGTAACAACATCTCCTTGTTCTGAGGCAGGTCGGCGTGAATCACCAGAGCAAGCTCAGGCATGTCTAATCCGCGTGCGGCCACATCGGTTGCAACACAGACGCGAGCTCGTCCATCTCGCAAGGCTTGCAGCGCGGTGGTACGCTCGTGCTGCTTCAGTTCTCCAGAGAGCGCGACGGCAGAGAATCCACGCTCCCGAAGATTTGCGTGCAGATGACGCACGGCCTCTCGTGTAGAACAGAACACCAGCGCACCTTGCGCGTCGAAGTATCGCAGCGAATTGACCACGGCATGTTCCGCGTCACGCGGAGCAGTAAGAAATGCGCGGTATTCAATATCGGCATGAGGCTCGTTCTCCGCCGATAGCGCCATGCGCAGTGCATTGCGCTGATACAGCCGGGCAAGTCCCAAGATCGCCTTCGGCAAAGTTGCCGAGAACATCATGGTGCGTCTTTCCGGGGGAGTCGCGTTCAGCAGTAATTCGAGTTCTTCGCGGAAGCCGAAATCAAGCATCTCATCGGCCTCGTCGAGCACCACCGCGCGAATCTCCGACAGATCCAGGTTTCCCCGGTTAAGGTGGTCCGCCAGGCGGCCAGGCGTGCCGACAACAACGTGGGCTCCCACACCCAGTGCGCGCTGCTCGCGCCGGATATCCATACCACCCACGCAAGAGGTCACGCGCCCACCTGCGTCACCTAGCAACCACGCCAACTCTCGATGCACCTGCAGCGCCAGTTCGCGGGTGGGGGCCACTACCAGCGCAAGCGGCTGCTTCGGCCGTCCGAAACGCGGCTCTTCGCCAAGCAGCGTTTCTCCCAAGGTAAGACCATAGGCTGCCGTTTTCCCCGAGCCCGTCTGCGCCGACACCAGCAGGTCTCGACCTGCTGATTCGGGCCGGAGCACGGCTTGTTGAACTGGTGTTGGTTCTGTGTAATTTCTCGCTGCAAGCGCACGTAGTAAGCTGGGATGAAGTTCAGGAAAGGCCATAGATAAAGTATAAGGGACTCTCGATTTTGCCGTTGAGTCCGGCAGATTGATTTGCGAGTGCCGCACAGCTAAACGCCATGCGGCACTGGCGCAGGCACATTTCTTGGTCACTGCCTGGGAGCTCCGCCGATTGAGTCCAGATCGGCGACCATTTTGGGAGGAAGCTGTAGCTCTCTGCCTAGGTATCTGCTGGTTGAGCAAGCGACGGTTGGAGTGATCTTTTGCCAAACGAACTGAAGACCTTCTCGCAGGTTTGCAGATGTCGCCGCATAGCCTCCCTCGCCTTAGCTGGGTCTCGCTGATGTAGCGCTACAAGGATCTTGGCGTGCTGGCGTTGTGAGCTCTGACGATGCTCGGGGAGTGTCTGGGCCTTGCGTATCCATTCCTGAAGCACATCCCGAATCGGAATCAACAACTCATACAGCATCTGATTCTTTGAGCTTTTCGCTATCACCATGTGGAATTCGAAGTCCAATTCCGCAAAGAGCGGCCCCTCACCATTCAAACTCAGTTTCATTTCGTTAAGAATTGCATCCAGCTGAACCAGGTCCTTTGACTCGGCGCGGCGCGCAGCAAGGGCTACGGTTTCCGTCTCAAGAATCAACCGGGCCTCGCCGACATCGTCCAGTTCCTTTTCAGTTTTGAGCGGCCCGTGTGTCAACACGTGTTCCAGGAGAATATTGGTACGCTCAACAACATAGGTTCCCTCTCCGGGACGCATCTGTACTTTGCCGACAAAGGCCAGTGACTTCAAGGCCTCACGCAAGGTCGAGCGCCCTATGTTCAGCGCGACACAAAGCTCAGATTCAGACGGCAGCTTCTCGCCAGGCTTCCACATCCCTTGGAAAATCTGATCGGAGAGTTGAGCAGCGACCTGCTCTCCCAGGGTCACTCTCGAAACTGGTTTAAGCGTTGACACGTTCAGCCTCTCCCGCTATAGTGATCTGCTGTACATCAGTATATATGGTTGTCTGATGTTTGGGAGTGTAAAAGTGATTACCTGCCCATACTTTTTGGGAATTAGAGGGTAGTACGTAAACGAGGTAACAACCGGCCGAAGTGAGTTTGGAATTTTCTGCCGTTAAGGGCAAAAAAAGGATATTGCAAAGATGAGCAAAATCGGATTTATTGGTTTGGGAATTATGGGAAAGCCGATGAGCAAAAATCTGCTCAAGGCTGGACACAGTTTAATTGTCTTCGACATCAACAAGGCTGCTGTAGAGGAAGTGAAGCAGGCCGGAGCGGAAGTGGGTAGCTCGCCCAAGGATGTGGCCTCGAAAGCAAAGATCATCATCACCATGCTGCCCAATTCGCCTCAGGTGAAAGCGGTGGTTCTTGGTAAAGATGGCGTGATTGAGGGGGCGCAGAAAGGCTCGCTTGTTGTGGATATGAGCTCCATCGCACCCCTCGTTGCAAGGGAAGTGGCCGACGCGCTTGCTCTAAAGGGCATCCGCATGTTGGACGCGCCAGTGAGCGGCGGCCAGCCAAAGGCGATCGATGGCAGTCTTTCGATCATGGTTGGCGGGGTGCAGGCGGATTTTGATGAAATGGAGCCGATCTTCAAAGTGCTGGGGGCTTCGGCTGTGCTGACCGGTGCCGTCGGCGCGGGCAATGTTACCAAGTTGGCGAATCAGATCATTGTGGCCGTAAACATCGCCGCGGTATCGGAAGCGCTGGTGATGGCGACCAAGGCAGGTGTGGATCCGGATTTAGTCTATAAAGCGATCCGTGGCGGGCTGGCCGGTAGCACGGTTCTGGACGCCAAGGCGCCTCTCATGATGGACCGGAAATTCAATCCCGGATTCCGCATCAACCTGCACATTAAGGATCTCGGAAACGTACTCGAAACCAGCCACGAAATAGGCGTGCCTCTGCCGATGACCGCTTCCGTGATGGAGATTTTGCAGGCACTCAAAGTTGATGGCATGGGTGAGCTCGACCACGGAGCCATTGTGAGGTTCTATGAGAAGCTCTCGAAAATCGAAGTAAAACGAACGGAAGCATAACCGGCAAGTAGGAAGAGTATTGTATGAGGGGCGGCAGTGCGGACGGCCTCCCCTCATGTGAATCGCCAAGCTGAAGCGGTGAGCCGTTCGCATAAATTGGGTTTAGGAGAGAATGCGTATGCCGAAGTTTAGTGCGAATCTTTCAATGCTGTTTGGCGAAGTCGACTTCCTGGACCGCTTCGAAGCAGCAGCAAAGGCTGGATTTACTGCGGTCGAATACCTGTTCCCATACGATTACAAGAAAGAACAACTCGTTGAGAGGTTGCAGAAGTACGGACTTGTACAGGTTCTGCACAACCTTCCGGCCGGCAACTGGGGAAAGGGCGAGCGCGGAATTGCCTGCCTTCCGGATAGAGTAACCGAGTTTCAGGAAGGTGTCGGCAAAGCGGTTGAATACGCGACGGCGTTAGGTTGTAAGCAGGTGAACTGCCTCGTGGGCCTCGTGCCGCAAGGTGTTAGTCCGGTTCAATTGCACGATACCGTCGTGAGCAATCTCAGTTTTGCAGCCGGCGTGTTGAAAAAGGCTGGTATCCGTCTCCTGATCGAGCCATGTAATACGCGAGATATGCCGGGCTTTTATCTGAACTATACGGCGCAGGCGCTTGAGATCATCAAGGCTACAGCTTCTGACAATATCTTCGTTCAGTATGACGTGTATCATGCCCAGGTTATGGAGGGCGACCTTGCCAACACGATCGAGAAGAACCTGGCGCACATTGGCCATATTCAGATCGCGGACAATCCTGGAAGACACGAGCCCGGAACTGGCGAGATCAATTACTCCTACCTGTTTGGACATCTCGACCGCATTGGCTATAGCGGTTGGGTTGGATGCGAGTATAAGCCGGCGGCAAGAACGGAAGATGGGTTACGTTGGCGCACGATGGCAGCCGGAAGGTAAGTATTGAGTCGTGAACTGAACTAAGTGATCTTTGGCCCCACCCGGTATGGATTCCGCACCTTGCGCGGCATCATCGGCTTGTACGCCGGGATGCCCGCAGGTACGGTCAATCTTCTCTTCCTCCCGTGAAATCAGTGGCGACCTGCGTCATGATTATGCCGATCTCCTCGACGGTATTGGTTGATGACAGGGACAGGGATTACGCAACGTTCCCCCAGCCGGCATCGGGCAGGCACGGCTGGAAGTCGCGAGCATCTCGACAATAACCTGAACAATCCACATACTCTGGACAACTCTCGTTGACCGAGCCAGCATCTCACACCGAAATCTCTGCGATAGCCGATTCCATCCACGCCTAGATAAGAGAGATTCCACGTTCTCGAGAGCTAAAGGAGCCAATTGTGAACCAACTGGGAAAGAACTATAGAGCCGGAGTATTACGAGGACTGTGTTTTGTGTTGTGTTCGGCGATGCTCCTGTTCGTTATGGAGCCCCAGGCGCAGGCGCAGTCGATGTTGACTCGCCATGTGCGTGAGGCGACTCGCAACGGCGAAGCGACGCTCGTCGGAAAGCTCCCGGCAGAGCAGGTCATGCAGTTGAACATTGTTCTGCCACTACGCGATCAAGCGGGCCTGGATTCGTTCCTGCGCGAACTGTACGATCCGACCAGTTCTTCTTACCGGCACTTCCTCACCGTGCCTGAGTTCACCGCAAGGTTTGGTCCGAGCCAGGAAGATTACGATGCCGTGCTCCGTTTCGCGAAGGCGAAAGGTTTTGTAATCGTTGGCGGCACGCGCGATGGCATGGATGTGCAAATCAAGGGGCCTGTTTCAGCTGTCGAGAAGGCTTTCCATGTCAACATGCTTACCTATCAGCACCCTACCGAAAATCGCACTTTCTTCGCGCCAGATGCCGAGCCAGTCACCGACCTGGCGTTTTCACTCTGGCATGTCTCCGGTTTGGATAACTACTCCATCCCGCATCCCATGCTTGTCAAGAAGAGCGACTACGCGATGGCTCATGGCATCGATCCTGAGGTGGTTGTTTCCCATGCGACGACAGGTTCTGGCCCCTCGGCTTCATTTTTAGGCAGCGACATGCGCGCAGCCTACTATGGCGGAACGGCCCTGACGGGCGCAGGGCAGAACCTCGGACTTCTCGAGTATTACGGTACCGACCTGGCTGATTTGACCACCTATTTCAAGAACGTTGGACAAACCAACAATGTGCCTATAACACTTCTTTCTACGGACGGGACCAGCACAAGTTGCGTGTATACCAAAGCTGGTGGCGATTGTGATGACACGGAGCAGACGCTCGATATGACGCAGGCGATCGGCATGGCTCCCGGGCTATCAAGTCTGGTGATGTACATCGGGTCCACCGATACAGCAATCATCAGTGCCATGACCACGCACAGCCCGCTACCCACCACAATCGGTTGTTCGTGGGGCTGGACACCGGCCGATCCGACGACGCTTAACCCTTACTTCCAAAAGATGGCAGCTCAAGGCCAGAACTTCTTCGCGGCCTCTGGCGACAGTTCCACATGGTCGTCAACGAATGAGGCGTGGCCGGCCGACAATGCCTATGTCGTTTCAGTCGGTGGCACGGATTTGATAACAGCCAGCGCAGGCGGTGCATGGAAGTCAGAAACTGCTTGGGTTGACAGTGGCGGCGGCATCTCGCCGGACAAAATTCCAATCCCTTCGTGGCAGCAGCTCTCGGGCGTAATCAACTCCAGCAACAAAGGTTCCGCGAGCTATCGCAATGGCCCGGATGTATCGGCAAACGCAAATTTCACCTTCTATACCTGTGCCGACCAGACGACCTGCCTGGCGAATGAATACGGCGGCACCAGCTTCGCCGCTCCCATGTGGGCTGCCTATATTGCGCTGCTCAACCAGCAGTTAGCTTCCAGCGGCGAATCGACCGTAGGCTTCATCAACCCGACGATCTATGCCCAGAATGTGACTTCCAGTTATGCCACGGACTTCCACGACATTACGAGCGGAATATCGGGTAGCTATTCGGCGGTAACCGGTTTCGACCTTGTAACCGGCTGGGGGAGTCCGAACGGGGTCGGCCTGATCAACGCCCTTGCTTCCGGCGCGACATCTCCTACTTTCACAATTTCTGTCTCGCCCGCTTCGGTCCCGGTGGTGCAAGGCAATAGCGGTACTTCTACCGTTACGACCAATGCACTGAATGGCTTTAACTCGGCAATAGGTTTGTCTGCCACCGGGCAGCCGGCAGGAGTCACCGTAGGCTTCAGCCCATCCTCTGTGGCGGCGCCGGGCTCAGGCACCTCCACCATGACCATGACCGTGGCTTCAACGACTGCGGTTGGCACGTACACAATTACGGTAACCGGCTCAGGCGGTGGCGTAACTCAAACCACCACGGTGTCGCTAATCGTTACTTCCTCGTCTCCAGCCAGCTTTGCGCTTTCGGCCTCGCCGACATCTTTGACAGTGGCACGGGGAAGTTCGGGTACATCCACGATCACCACGACGGCTTCGGGTAGCTTTAACGCGGCCATCACCTTGTCGGCATCCGGAGAAGGCAGCTCGAATACCGTCACCTTCAGCCCCAGCTCCGTTGCAGCGCCAGGCAGCGGAAGCTCAACGATGACTGTCAAAGTGGGGTCTAGAGCAACCACCGGAACACGAACGATTACCATCACGGCTACGGGCGGGGGGATTACGCATACCACAACCGTCACTCTGGACGTCATCAGGTAGCTTTACGCATATGAGCTGGTGCACGCCGCGGCTATGCTGAACGAGAAGGCCCGAACTGAAAAGTCCGGGCCTTTTTGTATATGCCCCGGAAAACGAACCGGGCAAAGGAGCGCCGTCAGAAAACTCCCACATTCAGGGGCAAAGCGTTCTTCGGAGGCGATAAGTACACCTAATTAGTGATAACTTTTTTTGCAATCGATTCGGGCTTGTGTAAGGCCGGAAGGGTGATAGCATTCTAGCCGTTAACCACATACAGACGATGGTCGACCTCCCAATCTAGCTGGCAAGCAGAGGGATTCGCGGCGCTCATCAGTCCAGAAGACCGGGAAGAAGCTTTTCGCCTGGCGATAAATCTGGATGTTATCCAGAAACGGAATCTGTTGGTTCGGTATCACGTAGAAGATTTTGATTGAGAAGATGCTCCTTGGACATCGGCCATTGCTGATGTGGGTAAGGAAATACAGGGGGGAACGCATGACGGAATTGGTCTTTTTACTAATTTATGCGGGAGTGCTGGTGTTTGTGGTTGGATGTGTCCGTCGCGTGTTGCAGTACTCGCGCACGCCATTGCATCTGCGCTGGGAGTTGTATCCGGTACCGCATGAAGCGCCAGAACGAGTGAAGCACGGCGGATCCTATTTTGAAGAGGGCGAGTATTGGAAGAAAGAACGACACACCAACCTCGCTGGAGAATTAAGCTTCATGATCCCGGAGATGCTGCTGCTGAAAGGATTGTGGGAGTTCAACCGTAAGCTCTGGTATCGATCATTTCCTTTTCACTTCGGACTCTATCTTCTGATCGGCGCTGCCGTTCTCAGCGGGATTGGCGCCATGCTCGGCGGCTTCGCCTTCGGGGCTGCATTGTTTGCGGTCGCTCGCTGCTGTGCCTGGAGTGGGCTTGTGCTGGCGGCTCTCGGCGGTACTGCCTTGTTCTGGCGCAGGCTCACCGATCCGGAGCTGCGCAACTACACAAACCTCGGTGACCTGGTGAATGTTGGAGCGTTCGCTTTGGCTTGCGCGCTGGTGATTTTGGGCTCGCTTACCGGGGTACTGATGCCGCTGGGAGCCTTTGCGCGGGCTCTGTTCACCTTCGACACCTCTGTAAAATTGCCTGCCATGGTAAGTGCCGGGCTCATGCTCGGTTCCGTGATTCTTGGCTACATTCCATACACGCATATGGCGCACTTTGTGGCCAAGTATTTTACGTATCACGAGGTGCGCTGGGACGACACTCCGAATAACGCCAAGATTGCCGCCCGGGTTGCCGAATACCTGACTTATCGTCCCACGTGGTTGGCCCCGCACATTGGAGCCGACGGATTGAGGACCTGGGCGGATGTAGCCACGACGAATCCGACTGTAGCCCCAGAGGTGCGCAAATGAAGAATGTAGATATCCGCAATGTTTCACGGCGCGACCCTGAGCCATTAGTTCAGGTGCAGAAGAACGAATTGAAACCGTTGCCTGGGCAACTGGAACAGGGCGATGGGCCTGCGTTTACTGCACTCAATCCTCAGACGATGGAAAAGTGCGAGTGCGGTCTGGATGGCACCTGCGCACTGAATCTTCCCAAGCCAAAATCACGGGAAGAAGAAGACGCTCTGGTAAAGAAATTCCTGTCTGGCGTTGAAAAGCTATTTACGAAAGAGAACAACTGGACCTTCCTTCAGCCGCTGCTGTTGACCATGGAACACTGCACGCGCTGCCAGACTTGCTCGGATTCCTGCCACATCTACGAGGCGAGCGGGCGCAACGAGGTGTACCGTCCGACATTTCGGAGCGAGATTCTTCGCCGCGTGTATTTCAAGCACGTCAAGCAGGGCGGGGCGCTCTCGCGCTTGCAGCATGGAGACATCGAACTGAACTGGCCCATGGTGGCCCGCCTCGCCGAACTCGCTTACCGCTGCAATCTTTGCCGACGCTGCGCGCAGACCTGTCCCATCGGCGCGGACAATGCCTTGGTGGCACACGAACTGCGCAAGGTGTTCAGCATGGAGATGGGCATCTCGGCCAAAGAGATCCACGACAACGGCTCCATGAAGCAGTTGAAGGTTGGCTCCTCCACTGGCATGAATCCGGCGGCGGTGAAGGACAATATCGAGTTCATCGACGAGGAGATGAGCGAAAAGACCGGACTCGAGATTCATACGCCCTGGGATGTGGAAGGCGCGGAATATCTGGTGTTGCATAACGCCGGCGAAATCCTTGCTTGGCCGGAGAATCCAGGCGCGTTTGCCGTGATTTTGAATGCGGCGGGCGTGAGCTGGACAATGTCGTCGGAGCTGGTTGGCTACGATTCCATTAATTACGGCCTGTGGTACGACGATGCCCAGTTTGCGCGCGTCGCCTTGAAACACGCGCAGGCGGCGAAAAACCTGAAGGTAAAGAAAATATTGATCGGCGAGTGCGGGCACGCTCACAAGGCACTCAGCGTTATTGCGGACCGTCTGCTGTCGGGCGAATTGAATATTCCGCGCGAAAGCTCAATGACCGTCCTGCGTGACATTGTGGCGAGCGGCAAGCTCAAGTTGGATCCCTCGCGCAACAATTTCCCGGTTACATTGCACGACCCTTGCAACCTGGTTCGGCTGATGGGCGTTGTGGAGCCGCAACGTGAAATTCTGCGGCAGATCGCTCCTCAATTCCGCGAAATGGAGCCGCACGGCGTCCATAATTATTGTTGCGGCGGAGGTAGTGGTTTTGCCATCATGTCGCCCAATAACTTCACCGACTGGCGGTTCCAGATCTCCGGACGCAAGAAGCTGGAACAGGTGATGACCGCCTTTGGCGACTGTCTCGATCCTTCAATCCCCAAGTACGTTTGCGCTCCTTGTAGTAATTGCAAAGGCCAGATGCGCGATTTGTTTTCCTATTGGAACCTCTGGGATAAACATCAGATTCTTTACGGCGGCCTCGTGGAACTGATTGTCAATGCGATGACCGACGTAAAGCCTGGTTTCTTGGAATGGGCGTGGCATTGATAGGCTGAGCTGGCGACCACACGAATTTTCTGGCTTCCGCGTTCCGGTATGACTGGCACGCGGAAGGCCAGGTGTGTGGCGCTGGACTGTCGCAGACGCGATGTTTTCACGAGGTTTCTGCAGTGGAACGGATGTGCAGTTCAGGGCCGCTTTGATACTCGTCGGACCGCAGCGATTAGGGCGTCAGGATGTCGGGAAGAGCATCGTAGAACGTAGAAACCTGGAAGCCATCTGTACGAAGTAGACACGAGACGAGATCGGCGACGTATGCGTTATCGTCGATTACGAAAACTCGCAACCTTGCGCCCGCTGTCATCTCACTTGCCATACTGATTCACGCTTCCTGATTCCCATTCACAAGAGATAGCGCGAAAAAGGCGCAGAGTGCCTCATGAGAAGGGCGATAGTACGTATCGTCTGGATAGAGCGAGGTACCTCTTCTTTTCTGTGGTAGCGGCCGACGTGTAATACCCCTGCTTCTTGTGCGCCGCAACGCCTGTTGTTTGGACCAATGGCCGATGAGCGTTGGATGGTTGCGGCATGTCCTTGACGAGGGCAGTAATAGAGGCTTTTAATTCAATTTCCCAGACGTAATGTGTGCGGCCTATGGGGAGGAGTGTAGCTGTGGGCGGTAAGAAGCTAGTGAAGCTTCGTCGTTTGTCACAGATCGTTTGCTTCATGTTCTTCATGATGCTTCTGTTGCGGACAGAATTTCGCGGGTCCGTGCACGGAGCGGGCAGTGATATCCGACTGCCGTATCCTGTCCGTCTGTTCTTTGAACTCGATCCTCTCGTCGGATTATCCAACGCGCTCGCCAGCCATGCGCTCTACCGCGGCCTGCTCTGGTCGCTCCTTATCATCATTGGCACGCTCTTTCTCGGCCGGTTCTTCTGTGGCTGGATCTGTCCGATGGGTTCCATCCATCACTTTTTTGGCAATCTGCAGTCGGAGAACAAGCGCGGCAAGCAACTCATAGAATCCAACCGATACAAGCGCTGGCAGGCCACCAAATACTATCTTCTCTTCGCGCTGCTGGCAGCATCGGCCTTTGGTTCGGGACTGGTTGGCTGGATTGATCCGTTTTCGTTCCTGGTGCGTTCATTAGGGCTCTCTATCCTGCCCGGATTGAACTATGCCATGAACTCCGGATTCCATTGGCTGGAACATAGCGGCTTTGCGCCACTTCAGTTTGCCGGAGGAGCACTGCACTTTGTTTTCGGTGCTACGCTGTTGAACTTCAAACAGCCTTACTTCCGGCAAGGAATCTTTCTTGGCGTCATCTTTGTGTTCATTCTCACCCTTAATCTGCGCGTGACGCGTTTCTGGTGCCGCGCGATCTGCCCGCTGGGAGCGCTGCTCGGGATACTGTCGCGCTGGTCAGTGCTTGGGTTGCAAAAGGACGCGAAGAGTTGCAATGACTGCAACCGTTGCCTGATGCGTTGCCAGGGCGGCGACGATCCGGTTGGCACTGCTCCGTGGCGTAAAGCGGAGTGCGTGATGTGTCTGAACTGCGTCGACGCATGCCCGGAACATAGTCTTGCCTTCCGGTTTTTTCCGAGAGGACGAAAGCCAGTAGAGGCGCCGGATTTGCAACGGCGTAAAGCCCTCACCGGGATTGCGGCAGGTGTGGCGGTTATTCCGCTGCTGCGAAGCACGGCCGGGCTTACCGCGGGACGCGATGAGCACCTGATGCGGCCACCCGGATCCTTGCGTGAGAGCGATTTTCTGCGGCGTTGCATTCGCTGCGGCGAGTGTATGAAGGTCTGTCCAAACAACGCGCTGCATCCGGCCCTCACCGAAGCCGGCCTGGAGGGGCTCTGGACGCCGGTCGTGGTCCCGCACATCGGTTACTGCGAACCAAGTTGCGTGCTCTGTTCGCAGGTGTGTCCTACGGGGGCAATCTGGGAGATCACAGCCAGGGAAAAAGGTTGGGTGGTTGGTGTGGGCTCAACCGATGCAAAGCCAATTCGCATTGGCACGGCGTTCTATGATCGAGGACGCTGCCTGCCATGGGCCATGGCGACCGACTGTATCGTCTGCGAGGAATGGTGCCCGACCTCTCCGAAGTCAATTTACCTTCGGGAGGCTCAGGTCATTGACGCGAACGGAAAAGCAAAGACCATTAAGCAGCCATGGGTCAATCCTGAGAAATGCATTGGCTGCGGGGCGTGCGAATACGCCTGCGTCTTGCCCGACCACGCGGCGATTTCTGTCACCAGCGTAGGCGAGAGCCGCTCGCCTGATAACCAGATACTGCTGAATAGAACAAAGGGAAGGTCAAGGATATGAGCACGGGGATTCGACTGGTGGCAATCGTGGCGGTGGCGCTGGTTGTGATCGCGAGTGGATGCAAGAAGCAATCTGCGGTAGAGCCGATGCCAGCTTCGAATGAGGCCGCGGGTTGGGAGAAAACTGGCGAGACTCAAACTTACACGGCGGCGACCTTGTCGAACTACATTGACGGCGGAGCCGAGCAGTATCTGAAGGCCGGATTCAAAGGCGCATCCACGTCGGATTACAAATTCCAGGGCAGGATCGAAGCCGTCGCAGATGTCTATCTGATGACCAATGCTAACGCAGCCCGAACGATCTTTGAGACCGGTCCTGCGGGCGACGCTAAGGCGGTTCAGCTTGGTGATGCAGCCCGGACGTACAGCCAGAGCTTAATCTTTCGCAAAGGCCCATTTCTGGTACGGATTGTCGCCTATCAGGAGACGCCGGAGACCCCGCAGGCTTTGCTGCAACTCGGGAAGGGCATCGAGAAGAGACTATCGAAGTAAGGATTGGTGTACGTTCGCAAGTTTTTGAAGGAAGCACACATGAGCAGGAAGCAAGGTACGAGTCGCCGCGATTTCTTGAAAGTTGGTGTCGCCGGAGCAGTTGCATTCGGCGCTACCGATGTATTGGCGTTTGCCAACGGCCTGCAACAGGGTGGATCGAAGTCTAAGGTTGTGATCGCGAAAGACGCGATGCTGCGGAGCTCAGCTTCCGCGATTGACTCCACGCGCATGAGTGCGTTACTGGATCGCGCGATGCAGACATGGTTTGGCTCCAAGGATGCGCTGGCTCCCTGGAGACAACTCGTCCGGCCCGGCCAGGTTGTGGGCCTCAAGGTAAACACCATTGCTGGCCGTGGGCTCTCGACAAATACGGCCTTGGTTCAGGCCATCACTGAGCGGCTCCAGAACGCTGGTATCAAGCCCTATGACATTGTTGTGTGGGACACCACGGGGCGCGAATTGGAACGCGCCGGATTCCACCTCTCGTCGGGAGCTGGAAAAATCCGCTGCATGGGTACGGATGCAGTGGGGTATGAAGACATGCCGGAAGCGTATGGAAGCGTCCGTTGCCGCCTGTCCAGAATTCTCACCCGCATTTGTGACGTTGTTATCAATGTCCCCTTGCTGAAGGATCACAGCGAGGCTGGCGTGACCCTGAGCATGAAGAACATGTATGGCGTCATCCACAATCCGTATGAATGTCACAACGGTGGCTGCAATCCTGCGGTTGCGGATGTCAATATGCTACCCACGATTCGTAAGAAAGTCCGCTTCACCATTGGCGATGCCACCACCGCCTGCTATCACGGCGGCCCGGGCTACAGCCCCGAATACGCTTGGCGACCCGATAGCCTCATCGTCGGCATTGACCCCGTCGCGCTAGACTTCACGGCGTGGAAGATTATCGAACGCAAGCGCGCGGAGAAGGGTCTTAAGACACTTGAAGCCGAAGGCCGTCCACCCCGCTACATCGCCACCGCTGCAGATGCGCGCCATCAACTTGGAACGAACGATCCCAAGCGGATTTCGCTCATCGAGGTATAGGTCAATTCCATGAATGCTTCAAACGACACATCATCCAACACTCAAGGCATCAGCCGCCGGGAAGCGCTGGCAAAGGTGTTGCGCCTCGGTTCCCTTGGGATCGGCGTCGCGGCGTTGGGTACGTGGCTCAGCGGACGAAGCCAGCGGCCGGTGGAAGCCGTTGTAACCAACGCCAAGCGCAGCCACACCGTAGCACTAGACGCAAGATACCCTGACATGGTGATCGCGGAAGGTGGCGAGCCAACTGAATTGGTACGGGCAGCACTAGGAGAACTCGGAGGCATCCAGCGTTTCATATCCCGCAGTGATGTTGTCCTAGTAAAGCCGAACATCGGTTGGGATCGCACTCCGGAGCAGGCCGCCAACACAAATCCCGAGAGCGTTGCCGAGGTGGTTCGCCAGTGCTTGAGCGCGGGCGCGAAAAAAGTCATCGTTACTGATGTGAGTTGCAATGATGCGCGCCGCTGCTTTCAACGCTCAGGCATTGCCGAGGCTGCGCGCAACGCAGGCGCACAGGTCTTGCTGCCCGATCCAGCCCAGTTCAAGGAAGTGGACCTGGAGGGCGAAGTGTTGCGGACTTGGCAGATCTTTCAGCCATTTCTTTCCGCCGACAAGATCATCAACATTCCGATTGCGAAACACCATAGCCTCAGCGGCGCAACCATCGGAATGAAAAACTGGTTTGGAATGTTGGGCGGTATGAGAGCCGAGTTACACCAGAACATCCACGAGAGCCTGGTGGATTTAGCTGATTTTGTGCGCCCCACGTTGACTATGGTGGATTGCTATCGAGTGCTGATGCGCAACGGTCCTACGGGCGGAAGCCTGGAAGATGTCGAGTTGCACAAGACGCTGGTGGCTGGAACCGATCCGGTTGCAATTGACGCTTATGTTGCGAAGAAGTATTGGAATCTCGATATGAACGCGATGCCATATCTCAAGATGGCCAGCCAGCGCGGGCTCGGCTCGTATGAGTTTGATAAAGTAACGTCCAAGCT
This sequence comes from uncultured Acidobacteriaceae bacterium, assembly GCA_964559875.1. Lineage (GTDB taxonomy): Bacteria > Acidobacteriota > Terriglobia > Terriglobales > Acidobacteriaceae > TOLSYN. Next base: position 24,506 of record CAZLJQ010000018.1, on the reverse strand, counting down.
GGTGAAGCTGAGTTAGTGCACATCCGTGCCAGCGGTCTGCATCCGAAATCAGAGGAACCCGCTCATCGACTTCTCTTGCCGTTATGGCAGTACCTTCAGCAAATAAGGGAGCCCCACCCCGAGAAGGACAACGAGGTAGAATGCCCCGAAGATCAGACCCAACCTCCAGAAGTCTTTCGTAGGTATGTAGCCGCTACCGAAGAAGATCGGAGCGGGACCTATGGCGTATGGCGTAATAACGCCCATCAATCCCATTGAGTAAAGCAATAAGAGCGAGAGCGGTCGCACCGGTACTCCGGGGATTAACACCGCAGCTGCCAAGAACACCGGCAATAATGCCGCGGTTTGGGCCGCCCCGCTGGCGAAGGCGTAGTGAACAACAAAAAACACTACGACCATTGCGATCATCGCCGTGGTTACGGAGACATGGGTTGTCAAACCTGCTGAGGATTTGGCAAACCATGTGAGAAACCCAACAGTATTCAAGCCCTCAGCCATGGCTACCAAAGTAGCGAACCAAACCAGGATGTTCCACGCCTGTTTGCTGCCGAGCATGTCATTCCAGGAAATGACATTTGTAAGCAGCATAAGCGAAACCGCTGCTAGCGCGACGATGGTTGGTGCAACCCATTTTGCAGCACCAATCCAAGCAACAAGAGAGGCACCGGCTAGCGCGGCCATCATCAGTTCGCGCTTCGTAATCTTACCTAGAGTCCGGAGTTCTGAAGCTGCCCAGTCTGCGACTTCTACGCTTTTCTTTGTGGTTGGGGGAATCAGGAAATAGCTGAGCAACGGCGTAAGAATGAAGAGAATCATTCCAACCGGTAATATGCCAATGGCCCAGGTCCTCCAAGAAATATCAATATGCGCCACTTTGCGAACGATTTCTGCCGAAAGTGGATTCGGCGCAAACGATGTTAAGAAGAGGGAACTGGTAACACAGCAAGTGGCGAACGACGTCCACATTAAATATGAGCCGATCTTTCGAGGGTTATCGTCGGGATACGACCCGAAAATCGGAGGAATGCTCTTGACCAAGGGATAGATGGTACCGCCGCTACGAGCAGTCACCGAGGGCATGAATGGCGCGAGGACCAGATCGGACAGCGCGATGGCGTACCCGAGCCCAAGAGTACTCCTTCCGAGCCGTTTGACTAAAAGTAGACCCAGGCGGCGTCCGAATCCAGTTACCTCGTAACCCACGGCAAACATGTTGGCTGCAAAGATGATCCATACAGTATCGTTGGAGAAGCCGGAAAGCGCCCACTTCATTGCGCCAGCTGGGGTCTGGCCCACTAACAAAAAGACGCAGGCCGTAGAAATCCCGACGATTCCGACTGCAGCTCCGGGAATAGGTTCGGTGATCAATGCCGCAATCACAGCTACGAATAGTGCAAAATAGTGCCATGCGATTAGGGTTAGGCCAGCGGGATGTGGGAAGATGCAGATCAGAATGCCTAATGCGAAGGGTATGAGCCACTTTACCAATTGAGAGCGGGATGACTTAACTTCCGAGCCTTCGACCCGCCCAGAACCAACTGCGGATGCAGCCATAAGTTCTCCTAACCCAAATCGTCCGATAACCAGAACGATCAAACGGCGCGCCCTCTTCGCGACTACATACGACGAAAGGACCGCCAATAGCTAAAAGTTTGCGAACGCGACCAAGTGTACCGCAATCGATCCGAATTGAGGATCTATTCCGCTGGCTATCACACCTTATTCAAGCAAGGCATCCGCAAGGTCGATTCTTCAGTTGCCATCGCTGCCTCTGATGCAGGCATAGCCAAAGTGTCTCCACAGGCTACTTTTGCTCGCAACTGCTTCCACTCCCACTCAAGGTTGCGCTGGATAGCATTGACTTGCTCCTCAGATAGGTGGCGGAAACGGCCCTGCAGGTTCAGGTACTCGTTAACCTGGACAAAGGCTGGCTCGTGATTGATGCGGTATTGAAATCCATTCTCCACTTCATAGAGGGGGAAAACACCGGTTTCGACGGCTAAACGAGCAATCTTAATTGCATGGCGTTCTTCTGACTTGTGCCCGGTCGGGCAGGAGACCCAGAGGTGAATGAATTTGGTGCCCTTTATAGAAATCGCTTTCTGAATCTTCTCCGCGAAATCTTCAGGGAATGCGATTGAGGCGGTAGCGGCATAGGGGATATTGTGTGCTGCCAGAATTTCCACTACATTTTTCTTGGGTTCTGACTTCAAGCCGCCCGCTGGCGTGGTCATGGTCCAGGCTCCGTAGGGGGTGGCTGACGAGCGTTGAATGCCGGTGTTCATATAGGCTTCGTTGTCGTAGCAAACGTAGAGAATATTTTCGTTTCGCTCTGCGGCCGCCGAGAGACCACCGAAACCGATGTCGAAGGTACCGCCATCTCCGGCCCAGGCAACCACGTTCACATCCTGCTGTCGCTGAGCGTCCAGTCCGGCGCGTACCCCGGCAGCCGATATTGCGGCAGTTGCAAAACCAACCTGCAGAACCGGCACCTTGAGCGAGCTATATGGATAGGGACCATTGGTTACCGCCAGGCAACAGGCTGGAATGACCATGACGGTCTTCTCGCCCAAGACCTTGAGAGCTAAACGTAGTCCCAGAGCGGCTCCGCAACCAGGGCAGGCCAAGTGGCCGGGATGCATTAGTTCCTGCTGGGGAAGATGCAGGTTTCGCGGATCATAATCCGGTTGTGCAGGGTGCATGATTCTTAGCCTCGTTCAAAACACTAGCGATTGATAGTTTCCGGCAGCGTTTTCCACCAAGTCACTGCCTCCGATAGCTTGTCTTGCCAAGCCAGGAGAAGCATCTCCTCCAGATCTTCAGCGGTTATGTCACGGCCTCCGATGCCTGCAATGATGCCTTTCACATCCGGTTGTTCCGCCGCCGGCAGTTCGTAAAGAGCGGACTTGATCTCCTGATGGAATGCTCCATGATGTCCATACGAACAACTGCGATCCAGCACGACAACCTTTTTCCTGTTCCTCAGAGCGTGGCGCAAGGCGGCGGCAGGAAAGGGACGAAAGACGCGCAACCGCAGAAGGCCTGCAGGGATACCCTGGTCGCGAAGACCATCTACCACCGCTCGGGCAGTCGAGGCGGGAGTCGCCGTGGCTACCAGAACCAGCTCCGCGCCTTGCATTCGATATTCTTCCAGCAGACCGTAGCTTCGACCGGTGAGGGCGTTCCATTCGACATCCACCGCCGTCCATACATCCAATGCTTGTTGATGCGCCAGATCGATCTTCTTGCGAAACTCCATGTAGCGGTCGGGAGATACCATGCTGCCCAACGTAGCCGGTTTCTGGAGGTCAATCTTATGAGGCAGACATATTGGGTGTAGAAAGCTATCGATCAGGCTGGGCTCGGGCAGATCCATATCCTCATACGTATGAGAAAGGAAGAAGCCGTCCAGCATGACCATGGAAGGGAGCAGCACGCGTTGGGATACCTCGAAGGCCTGAATGACGGTGTCGAATACTTCCTGGCAAGACTGGCAGTAGACCTGCATCCAGCCTGTGTCCCTCTGGGCTAACGAGTCCGATTGATCGGCCCACAGCGACCAGCCAGGTCCTAAGCCGCGATTGACATTGACCATCACAATCGGCAACCGTGCCCCGGCGGCCCAATGAAGCATTTCGTGCATGAGCGCCAGCCCTTGCGATGAAGTCGCGGTGAATGTGCGCGCGCCGGTAGAAGCTGCGCCAATACAACCGGCCATGGAGGAGTGCTCCGATTCTACCTTGATAAAACGCGAGTCCAGATGTCCGCTGGCGACCATCTCGGCCAGTTCTTCCACAATGGAAGTCTGTGGGGTAATCGGGTAGGCGCAAATTACCTGAGTCCGTGCCATCTGCACCGCCTTGGCCACGGCTCCATTGCCTTTAAGTACGGTTTTCATCAACCCACCTCTGCCATGGCCATTGCGCCGCGTGGGCATTCTTCCACACAGATTCCGCAGCCCTTGCAATGCTCCAGGTCAATTTTGAGGGCGGCACTTGCCGAACTGACTTGAATGGCCACATCGGGACACCAGTGGTAGCAGTTCAAACATCCGTTGCATGTGCCGCACCCGAGACAACGGCGAGCCTCATTCACAGCCCATTCGGTGCTGGAGGCTTGTGAAGGCTCGGGAAGTGGACAGCTTACCTCCGGCAAAAAGTATGCAGGATTGAGCAATTGCGCGTCAGCCACCTGAGCATGGTTTAGAGCACGTGGCCAAAGACTGGGTAGCACTGGGTTCTCGGTGAGCGGTTGCTCTCCGCGCAGATACCGGTCAACCGTTGCCGCCACCTGGCGTCCTGACCCTACTGCCGCCGCTACCGTGCCGCTATTTGTGGCCACGTCTCCAGCCACAAACACACCGCGAAAATCCCCATCGAGCACACTCTGGGTAGCAAAGCCGCCGTGATTGCGCAGGTCTTCGGGAAGGAATTCCAGGTCGGCCGTTTCGCCGATGGCGGCGACAACTGCGGAGACCGGAAGACGGAACTCCGGGGCGGGGAGAGGCACCGGAGCGCGCCGTCCGGAGGCATCGGGTTCGCCGAGGCGCATCCTTTGACATTCGAGGGCGACGATCTTACCGCCTTCAACCACAATTCTGCTTGGCGCCGCCAGAAAGTGGAAAGCCACACCTTCTGCCTTTGCCTCTTCGATCTCCGAAGGAATCGCGGGCATCTCCGCTTCTGTCCGGCGATAGACAATGACTGGTGTACTACCAGCCCGGAGCAGCGAACGGGCCACATCGATCGCGGTATTGCCTCCTCCCAAGACTGCCACAACTCCAGGAATCGACAGACTCTCTTGCGTCTGCATGCGCTCCAACACGTCGATGCCATGGTAGACGTGAGCCTGTCCGTTGTCTGAAATCTTCAAAGGGCGAGACGCATGCAAGCCAGCGGCGACAATGACGACAGCAAAACGGCTCTTAAGATCTTCGAAAGTGAGGTCTCGTCCCACCCGGATGTTCTGGTGAAATTGCACTCCTACGGATTCAACCAGGGCAATCTCTTGGTCCAATATCTCCTTTGGCAGACGGAACGCGGGGATGCCAGTGCGCAAGAATCCTCCCGGCTTGGGCTTGTCGTCAAAGATGTGGACTTCGTGCCCCGCCTGCGCCAGTAAGTACGCGGAGGTAATGCCTGCAGGCCCCGCGCCAATCACAGCCACCTTCTGGCCGGTAGGCGGTTGCAATTGCGGAGAATACTGCAGGGATTGGTCGCCCAAGAAACGTTCCAGCCGATGAATGGCGAGCGCCCCGCCCAGCGAATCGCGATTGCAGGATTGCTGACAAGAATGGGGGCAGACTCGACCGAGGGTTGCCGCCAAGGGGTTACCGGCGCGCAGCCATTTCCCGGCCCCCTTTAGGTCTCCACAGGCCAGGAGTGCCAGAATCTTAGAGATGTCGTTGCCGGCAGGACAGGCATGCGCGCAAGGAGGAAGCTTGTCTTCATAGCGCGGCTGCAGATATTTCCACGTACCGGTCCGCATCGAGAGGGTGGGATGATCCGAATACGAGGTGACGGGAACTTCTTCTAAAACCGTGGGCTCAAGCACAACCATGGGCGTATCTCCCCGCGCAGTTTTGCTCGATCTTGTGGACCGCGCTTACCCCCTCCAGAGCAGCAGCCACGTTCGCCTCCAGTTTGACGGGTACGCTATGGCGGATGGCGGACGCCAAGCTGTCCATGTTGGTGATACCTACCAGTTCGCTTGCAGCCCCAACGATCACGGTATTCACAATCGGGGCAGTAGCGGTGCCGAGGTGGTGATTTCGTGCGATGCCTGAGGCATCCACCGTGGCCACCGAAAATGCTTCCAGACCTGGAAACTCCGCCGGTGCTTTGGAGGTGTTGATCAGAATCCAGCCCCCAGGTTTGAGCCCGGCGAAGACATTGACCAAGTTCAGCGAAATAAAGCCCTGATCGAGAACAATGACTCCATCCGGCCTATATACCTCCGAGCGCACCAGGATAGGAGATCTGTCGAGGCGCAAGAAAGCAGTGACTGGCGCGCCCCTACGCTCCGAACCAAATGATGGAAAGGCCTGCACATGCATACCTTCCAGAAAGGCAGCCTCGGCCAGAATCTGTGAGGCAATGACCGCCCCTTGGCCTCCGCGCCCGTGAATACGAACTTCGATCATCTCGCACCTTCTCGGCGCTGCGTCCGATCCACGCCGGGCCAGGCTCCGGACGAGACCCGACCCCAGATCCCTCGCGCCTCTGCTGTTGAACAGAGCATGGTACACCCCAAAGCAAATTTTGAGATGTGATCTATCTCGATCATTCCCAAATCAGTAAGGCAGTATGTTTTGGATGAATCACAGGGGGGATGCCGGGCAAGTGCGGATATGTGATTGATTCCGAGAGGCAGGGGATCGGCGGAAAATCCAAGCAGCTCGTCCACTAGGAGTTATGTTGCCCAAAGTTATAGGCCCATCGAGGCAATGGGCCTATGACCCGCTATCCGACGAAATCATGCTGTTTTACTTGCTCCTTCCACCTTCTGCTCCAAGGCAATCCAATCGCTCGCATCCAGTTGCAGCCGAACCGCGCCAACATTCTCTTCGAGATGCTGAACCGACGAGGTACCCGGGGATCGGCAGGATTACCTTGGTAGACTACTTCTTCTGCTCGACCGTAAGCACCTCGTGAGTCGCGGTTTCCGAGAAGATGCCCGGCATGCCGTCCGACTGGAAGCTGCCGCCCACGGCGTGCAGTTTATTATCTACGAACGCCATCGCGAAGCCGTGACGCGTGATCTGCATATGAGGCAAGACCTCCCATGTGTTCGTGGCGGGGTTGTACGCCTCGACGGCCCAGAACGCCATCTTGCGATTCGAATCCTGGAACTCGCCGCCCGCCACGTAGATCTTGCCGTTCAGTACTGCCCCGGACACGTCGCCCCGGTTCGTGGGCGCGCGGCTCACGAGTTTCCATCTGTCCGTCGCAGGGTCGTACTCTTCAACCACGTCAGTGATGCCAGCCATGGTCACGAATACTGCGCCGATGCGGCCGTCGATCGCGTAGATCTTGCCTCCTGACTCGGCGGCGAGGAAGTGGTTTCGAGGCGTGGGCATATCCGCCTTCCGCTTCCAGGTATTCGTCGCCGGGTCATACTCATCGACGAAGCCGACGACAGTCTGGCCCGGGCCCTTGGGTACTATGGGGCTCGATGTCTTTCCTTCGGGGTCAGAGCAGGCGCCGCCGACGACGTAGATCTTGTCGCCCACCGTAACGGCCTGTCCCGCGCCGCGCGGCCGCGGGAGCGGCGCGAGTGCCTTCCAGGTGTCTGTCGCAGGGTCGTACTGCCAGGCTGCGGATGTCGGCTGCCATGACTTAAGGTCGGGAGGGCGGGTAAAACCGCCAAATACATAGACCTTGCCTCCGTAGGCCGTCGCCATGATGTGATGCGCGGGAAGAGGCATGTTTTGGAGTGTCGTCCACTTCTCGGAGTCCGCGTCGTAACGATAGACCGCACCGTAGGGCACGAATCTCTCGTCGTCCAGCCCGGCGAATACAAACATGCCATGGCCGATTGTGACCCCGACGATCTCGCCCATAGCCTTAGGCATTGGCGTGCTAAAGGCCCAGTTCGATTGGGCGTAGGAAAGGGAAGCGGTGGCGACGAGGACGGTCGCCATGATCGCAACGGACAGATGCCGGAACGCCCGGCGGATCACGCCATCCCCGACTAGAGACGAACCTCGCCAACGCCGAAGAGGCTTTTCCGGCTTCCAATCAAAGATGCCGACAGTGATCTTCATTTCGCTCTCCTTCGCCACACCGATCGCGTGTCGAAGGGTCTGATTCAAAGCACGAAGCCGCGGTTGTTCGTACCTCAAACCCGCGTTAGCGAGGGGTAACTAATTCCGGCCACTCTTTTGATATCTTCAAGCGGCAAGGTAAACGACTTACGTTGGGAGTCCGAGAGAGGGACGCAATCCGCTTCCGACCCACGTTTATAGCTTCTGCCAGTGAACCATGGGCAGGCCAGAGATGGGGACGCGAAAACTGGGAATGCGTTTCTCTTTAAGCGCTCCAAGGTAAACGGTGCGCAGATCAGAACCGCCGAAGGTAACGCTTGCCATCCAGGGAGCGATGCCCTGGCCGGTGGCAAACAAGACTTCTTCAGTTACCCGGCCTGCGAAGAACTGCTCTTCAAGCGCCGCGACTTTCTGAGGGTCACCTTCGTCGAGCAGAATCTTTAATTCGCCTTCAGGGGTGAGCACGAAAAGCTTGTCAGAATACACCATGGTTCCCCAAAGGTTGCCATAGCTGTCGAACGCAATGCCGTCGGGCCATGCGCCTTTGCCGAGATTCGATGGCCCGAATACTTCCCGGCCAGACAGCTGCCCTGCCGCATCAATCCGCAATCTGCTGATGCATCCGCCTGTCGTTTCGACGACGTATAGCCATTCTTCCTTCGCGTCGAAGCGAATTTCGTTCGTAAAGCGAAAGCCATCAGCAACGATGTGAAACTTGCCATCAATGTAGCGCGCGATATAACCGTCTGGAAGGTCGGTACGTAAGGCCTGCATCCAATTCTTGATTCGCGTAGTAATGGTAATCCAGATTCGATCCTGCGAATCGCGGAGCACAAAGTTCACCTTTCCAATAGGCTCTCCGTCAATACTGTCGGCGAGCACGCGGGTTGAGCCATCGCGAGACATGATTTCCAGACAATCAGTTCCAAAGTTCGAGATCAGGATGTCGCCATTTTTTGCGAAGGCGAGACCGTTGGGTAGCGTTCCGGTGAGATACTGGGTGGCTTCGTCCGCAGCCTTTCCAAAGCTTGCCGAATGCTTCTGCGTAATGATTGTCTGCGTACCATTTGCTTGGATTTTAGCGACTCCGCCACGCGCATCAGCCGCCCACAGCGTTCCGTCCGGCTCGGCAAGAATGCACTCCGGGCGTTGGAGATCGTGACCAACATATTGAATCTTGGACTTGTCAATTTCGAAATCAAGGATAGGATTGCGATTCATGAGTTCGTTTACATCCTTTGCGCTGGACTCGTTCTGCGCGCATCGCGCGTAATTATGGCTTACACAGAGGCCAGACGGGCAAGCCGCTCCCGCTGCTCTGCAATAACCAGAATCTTACCATCCCGCTTATTCCAGACACGCTTCGAGGACGTCTCTCACAAGTTCGGCATTGCGGGCGCGATCTTAATTACGCCGTCATTCTGTTTGTGTTGATTCGCTGGGATCAATCGTGCTGGCAGTGACAACGATAGGCGTGCCTGATGGGCCTTCGCCAGTGGTCAGCAATTTCTCCAGAACCGGAATATTCGCGCGTTGAGTTTCGACGAAGTCCACTCCCTCAGCCGTTATCGTGAACTCTGAGTTGTCCGCTCGGGTGATATATCCCTTGGTTCGGAGATACCATGCCGTGAAAACCAAATAGTCACGCGGAAATCCGAGGCGCTTTTCGATATCGCGAAATGAAACTTCCGGCTTGTTCGGGTTTGTGCGACGCTGAAAATACAATACCGTAAGCACCGCCACCCGCCGGTTCAACTCACCCTGCATGCTGTCCATGAAATCAACCCACGTCGACAGGGGGACCGGCTGAGATTCCTGGCGAGTCGCATCGTATGCAGCACGGCGCTCCGGGTTGGACAAGACGTCATAGGCCTGCGTCAACAGAGAGAATCTCCCGGCGTCGCCGGTGTCACGATTATCTGGGTGAAAGCGGGCAGCCAGATATCTATAGATGCGGTGGATTGTATCAGCTTCTGCACTCGGGCTAATCTGAAGAAACTCGTAATAATCTGGAACTTCCATCACACCTCTTCGCGTGTACAAAATAGCTCAGCACTACACGGACGTAACCCGCAGGCCAAAATTCTAGCGCAATCATTATTGCTTTGCTATATCGAAATTATTGCTATTGGATACGTTGACTTCCCGTTTATGTGCGGAGGGCGAGCAGTGCAGCTTTAACACGGTCGGCTGTGAATGGCACTTCCCGCAGGCGGACGCCAGTCGCATCAAAGAGCGCGTTTCCGATTGCCGCGGGAACCAGCGTAATTGCAGTTTCGCCCGCTCCGGTTGCACTTACACCAGTGGGATTCATGAGGGTTATGTCAATCGTGGGAATCTCTAATCCGAGGTAAAGGCTGTTGTAGCTGGCCCAATCCGTTGACGTAACTCTCTTGGCATCCCACGTGACTTCTTCCACAAGGGCACGGCTCATGCCCTGCAGGATGCCGCCCTCAATTTGATTTCGCAGACCATCTGGATTCGAGACAGGACCGCAATCCTGGGCCACAATAAACCTTCTGGGTTGGACACGTCCGCTTGCTTGATCAACGTCCACTTCAGCGATCAATGCGGCGTAGCCATTGTGGCCCTCGTAGGCTACGCAGGCGATTCCACGTCCGCCGACGGTTCCGGTTCGCGCATGGTTTGTTTTTGGCGACGGACGCCTTTCCCATTTGCCGGCGTCCACTGCCGATTTCAGGACGTTTATGATTCGCAGATCATGGAGATGCTGCAGCCTAAAGGCGGCGGGGTCCGCCTTCGCATGAGCACTGAGTTCGTCCATAAAACACTCATGCGCGAAAGTATTTTGGATGCGCAACGGCGAGCGCAGTGGACCTGTGAAGAACGGCGATGGCACGGTATGCGACAGGACACGCTCACTCCGAACCGTTCCTCCGCCGCCACACTTGCCGTTGACACAGCCGGCTACATAGGACGGAACGGCATTGCTATTGTTGTGAAGCTCACCCGTTGGTTCCACAGCCGCGCGTGGTGTTACGATTTCCGTCTCGTATCCGGCCAACTCGCCGGTAATCACGTTCCCGGGATGTTCGTAGCCGGGCCTGCCTCCTCGCGATGCTTCCCAGTTTTCGCAATCCCATGCAACGATGGCTCCGCTATGGTCTATGCCCGCGCGCTGTTCGATAACGCAAGCAGCGCCGAAGTTCTCCCATGCCATTTCGTCTTGACGCGAAAGTTGAAGGCGAACCGGTTTACCAACCGCATGTGAGAGCAGTGCTGCATCGAAGGAGGCAGCATCGGCGCCATTGAGTCCATAGCATCCGGAGCCTCGAACAAAGATGACGCGCACGTTGTCCAACGGTAACCCCAGCAGCTTTGCAACAATGCTCCGAGTTGGATAAACCGACTGTGTTGCCGACCATACTGTTGCACGGCCCGGCTTGACGTCAGCTACAGCGCAGGATGCCCCGACTGATCCGTGCAGTTGATAAGGATAAGCGTATGTTGCACGCACTACGGCATCGGCCCCCGCGAGCTTCTGTTCCACATCTTTCGAATTGACGAGCAGAACGTCGCGTGAAGGTTGCTTGCGCAGGCTGTCGTAGAAAGTATTCTGCGGCGGCAGCCCCGTGCCGCGGTTCCACTTCACTTTGAGCTGCTGCGCGGCTTGGGCTGCTTGCGATTGCTTCTCAGCAACTACTCCGACGAAGTTGTTTCGCACCACTACCTTCACAAGTCCTGAGATCTGTCGCACCGAGTTTTCGTCTACGCTTGCGATCGTTGCACCCACCTCAGGTGGCCGCACGACACGGCCATGAAGCATTCCCGGTACGCGTACGTTATGCAGAAATTCAAATCGGCCCGTCATGAGGGCTACCCTATCCAGCGAGGGAACGGGCCTACCTAGAACAGTCCACTGCGAGGGCAATCGACGCTTGGCGGCCGGATTCAGCGAAATATCAAATCGGTTGTTTCCGATGAGTTCCGCGTAGGTCACACGACGGCCTGTTTTCGCAGTAACAACGCCGCCAGCAACCGTGAGTTGATCGGGCCGTTCCGCCAATCGCTTTGCAGCCATGTTTATGAGCTCCTCTCGCGCGGTCGCCGCCGCCAGAGCGAGATTTGCTTCGTTGAAATTTGTAGGCGTGGATTGGCTCCCAGAAGTCGTCCCTTGATCTGGAGTAACGGATGTGTCGCACTGGATCAGCTTGACGCGAGTAATCGGCACGCACAGTTCCTCTGCGACCAACTGCGTTTGAGCAGTGTACATGCCTTGCCCAAAGTCACATTTGCCCGTACATGCTGTGACAGTGCCGTCGGCTTCAACTGCGATCCATGAATCGAGTTTCATGGGATCAACATGTGAGGGATGTGTATCAAATGGACCTTGGGCAATGGCGAACGGCCCCAGCAGCGACTGAGTACTGAAACCCACGATCAAAGCGCCAGAGCTCTTGAGGAAATCGCGACGGGAAACATTCATACTTTTCTCGTCTCAGCATACTTTCGAATCGCGCGCAGCATGCGAACGTGAGCAAAGCAGCGGCACAACACGCCTCCAAGAGCCTCGCGAATCTCCTGGTCAGAGGCATTCGGCTTCTCGTCGAGAAAGGCCTTGGCCGTGAGGATCACGCCACTGAGGCAAAAGCCACATTGAGCAGCCCCTTCGCCGATAAAAGCCTGCTGAATCGGGTGAGGATTCTCCGGCGCGCCGAGGCCTTCCAGCGTCGTGACCTCGTCCTCGCCAACCTCGTTAGCCGCCACCACGCAAGAGCGCACTGCATGGCCACCCAGGATAACCGTACAGGCCCCGCACTGAGCCATTCCGCACCCGAATTTCGGACCGCGTAATCCAAGCTCGTCGCTCAAAACGAACAGCAGAGGTGTTGTCGGGTCGACTTCGAGAGTATGCAGGTGGCCATTCACCTTGAGAGAGATCGTGCCCATGATGCCTCGCGCGCAATTTGAAGCTCACCGCAAGCTTTGCAGTTTTCGATGCGATAACCCGGGTTCCAGTTGGGCACAGGGAGCAGTCAGGCAGTCAATTGTCGAGCCATGCGTGAGTTACGCGTCTTTACGAACTTGTGGAGGAATGGTACTTCGTTCGGCTATCACTTCTGCGGTTTCTTTTTTCCCCCGAACAGTCCGCCTAATCCGCTCACTACGTTCTGTGGCGCACTTCCATTCTGCTGCTGGTTGCTGGCTGCCGCTCCCGGAAGCGTCTTTCCCGTCAGTGCTCCCATCGCTCCGCTTGCGCCAGTTTCTGCCAGCACTCCCTGCGTTCGCATCTTCGCCATTTCGTTTACGTCGGGTTCCACCTTCGGGTTTGGAATTGTCCCAGTCACAAGCACCGGCATCACGATCTCGCCATTCTTATTCGCCATCGCTGCCGGCAACATCCCGCCGATGCCTCCTCCGCCAACCTGCTGTGAGCTCTGTTTTGAAAGCACCGCCGTCGCCTTCATATCCAGTTGCTGATCCACCAGCGAAGCCGTTCCCGTGGCTGCGATCGTTCCCGCGTCGGTCATCGCCTTCAGGTTGTCGGTCGAGGCAACGCCATTCTTCAGATTGAAGTCTCCCGTAAGTGACGAAACGTTTGTTGCTCCCTGGCCTGCCTTACTTACCCCAGTGAGCTTTCCAATCTCGCCCAGCCTTTGCGACATGTCCACGCCTGTCAGCTTGCCGTTCGTCATGTTTACTGACACTCTGCCCGTCAGCGTCTGCACTAGCTGCTCTCCCGGAGGAGCCATATTCAGCGTTACCAGCAGGTTGTTCGCCTCCACCCCACTCACCTTAAAGTTCGCCGCCTTCAGCGTACCGGCCACCGCCGGGGCACTCAGCGGACCCCTCGCCGTCAGGTCTACGCCCAACTGGCCGCTCGGCTGCGACTTCGGATTTAATTGCACTCCGCCCGCCTGGGCCAGCTTCACAAGGTCCGCCAGCGATGCATTCTGCGCATTCAGCGTCAAATCCGCCAACGCCGGAGAACTTTTTCCATTCACTGTCCCATTGATTACAAACGTCGATCCGCCGATCTTCAATTGCGTGTTGCTCATTGTGATCACTTCGGCTTTCAAGTCGTCGCTCGCGTTGTAATCCAGCTCAATCGGGAATCCGAGTGTCGTTCCATGCGCCACCACGTTCTCTATTTTGACTGTACCCGTGGCTGAAACCGTGCCTGCATTGTTTTTGAACTTCACGTTGCCTCCGACCACTCCGGCGATTCCTTCCAGAGCCTTCGAATGCAAGTACTGTTGAGCGCCGCTCAACTCCACCTGATCCAGTTGTAGCGAGCCTTCAAACGGAGTGCTCACCAGTGTTGCATCCTCAATTGGACCAGCCTGCCCGTTGAACTTTACAACCTGCTTGTTGGTCCCCGGCAGGGTCGCGCTCAGCGCAATATCAAACTGCTTGCCTGGAGCGTAATTTTTCAGGGTCAGGTTAATATCCTTGTATTCCATCCGCGGCTGCTGATTCATTTCATCTGTAATTGCCACCGCTCCGTCTACAATCTCAAAGCGGTCCAGTTGCAGCGGAGGATTTGTTCCGGAAGGCTGCTCTTCTTTCGTTTGCGGCTTGTTGTGAGTTCCAATCGTCGAGAAATTCCAAGCCCCATCTGTTCCGCGAATCAGCTCCACCTGTGGGTGTAACATTTGCAAGCTCTCCACCTGCACCTGTTTGTGAAGCAGCGGCCCCAGCTTCACTCGTATATTTAGCCCCGCCGTTTGCGCAAATGGTATTCCGGAGGCATACTTCGGATCTTCTCCTATCACCGCGTTTTGCACCTTGAACGTTGGGGGGAGTAACCCCAGGCTCATCTGCCCCAGTTGCACTTGCCGCCCCAGGTTCTGCTGCAACTCCGCCTGAATGCCGTCGTGATAGCGATTCACATCCAGAAGGCGCGGCAGCAGTACCCCCGCCGCAACCACCACAACCACCAAACCGCCGAGCACCATCAGTAGCTTTTTCATATCAGCCCTCAGATTTGAAAGAGACCGCACTTTGTGAAAACTAGGATGCAGCTCCTGCAAATAGGGTGAAGCTCTGCTCAGTGCTGCTGTACAGCGTGCGACGGTGGCGAACTTCCGCCGAACACCAGGCAGCGAGACAGACCGAAGCCGCTGACAAGAAGCCGAGGTATGTCTCCGGCCTTGTAAAACCTTCTGTGAGTGTTAACATACGAGTTATCCAGAACTCATAAGGTATTCGATATATGTCATCTGCAGTACACGCCGCAGTAACGGCGCCTGACCGGTCAGCCGCATATCGTTTGAACATCATTGCCCTGCTGACTGCATCGCAAGTCCTCGCCTACATCGACCGGGTGAATTTGTCTGTGGCTGCGCCGGTGCTCATCAAGCAGTTCCACTACACGCCGGCCACCCTGGGCATACTCTTTTCAGTCTTGAATTGGGTCTTCACGTTCTCGTTAATACCCTCCGGCCCATTTGTTGACAAGGTGCGCGCGCGCATCGGCTATCTCGTTGGTGTCTCAACATGGTCCATCGGTACCGCACTTTGCGGAACCACGGTCGCGCTCCTGCCACTAGCGCTGTACCGCGGACTGGTGGGCGCCGGTGAAGGACCGATGATTCCTGCTGGACAGCGCGTTATCTTCGAAACCTTTCCGAAGACACAGCGCGCGTCGATGATTGGAACGTTCTTTGCCGGAAACAAAATCGGACTGGCTCTTGGCATTCCATTTGCCGCGATACTGCTTCACTCGATGGGCTTGGCGTCGATGTTCTACATTACGGGAGCACTTGGTCTGGTCTGGATCGTGTGGTTTCTGCTTTCTTATCGCGGCACGGGAGCTTCAGCCAACGTGGTCAAGAGCAACATCCGGTGGCGCACGCTGCTACGCTACAAGACGGTATGGGGCATCATGCTAGGGCAGGCAGGATACCTGTATACCTACTATGTCTTTGCCACCTGGCTTCCTGGTTATCTTGTTCTGCAGCGCAAAATGTCGGTACTGAATAGCGGCCTCATAGGCATGTTGCCGTTCGTCATCGGTGTTTTTGTGACCATGGCTGGCGGTTGGGTATCTGATCGTATGGTCAAGAGCGGCATTAGAGTTACAATCGCGCGCAAGACGCTTGCCGTGGGCGGCTTGATGGCGGCTTCTATCTTTACGATGCTTGGGGCTTACACCAATGGCGTGTGGCTCGCCGTGACCTTCCTGACGCTTGCGATCGCTGGCTTCAGCTTCGCTACCGCCTCGATCCAATCCATGGCGGTCGATATCGCGCCACCGCATATCGTCTCGTCCCTGGTGTCACTGCAGAATTTTGGCGGTAACATCGGGGGATCGTTTGCACCGATGGTCACAGGCCTGCTGATCTCAGCCAGCGGAAATTTCCAGGTTCCGCTTCTGGTGACTGCTGCCATTGCGCTGGTCTTCGGCTGCGGTGGTTATGGATTGATCGTGGGGAGCCTGGACGAGCAACTGGCATAGTTACGCTGCGCGGCCCAGTGCCGCGCAGCGAACCAACTACTTGGTGAGTGCTGCTCCAAAGATCTTCTCCAGGTTTATTTCATC
Source organism: uncultured Acidobacteriaceae bacterium (assembly GCA_964559875.1). Classification (GTDB taxonomy): domain Bacteria; phylum Acidobacteriota; class Terriglobia; order Terriglobales; family Acidobacteriaceae; genus TOLSYN. The sequence goes on along the minus strand of CAZLJQ010000018.1, from coordinate 8,235 downwards.
CAAGCCTTCGGAATAGCTGATCTTTCTCGATTCGACACCAGCCGGCTTGGTGGCGTCGATTCCTATCTTTGTTACCATGCCATCCCTGGCCGTTGGATCAATCGGACTTCCTTTTGCCTTATTGATCATGAAGCAGTTTTCCGGCCGCATGTACAAACTGATTGCCCGTATCACTTCACTTTCGTCGAAGACGTTGACATCGTGATCGACGATGACCGCGTGCCGGATGTATGGGTCAGCGGAAAAAACTGCGGCAGCGGCATTTGCCGGTTCGCCTTCAACCATCTTCTTCATGGAAACATAGCAAGCATTGCGGCCGAAAGCCGACAGTGGCAGGTAAACGTCTTTCACTCCAGGCGCAGCAACCTTCACCTGATTGAAAATTTGCCCGATGCGGGGCAACGACCCTAGCTGCTGATGTTCCGCGGTTCCGGAGCAAACATCCATGTAAATGGGATTCTTGCGCATGGTGATAGCTGTGATCTTGAAGACGGTGTTAGGCATCGGCCCACCGTAAAGAGTCGGAAACTCACCAAAGGGACCTTCAGGCGTTCTTTCTTCCCGGTCAACATATCCTTCCAGACAGATTTCTCCGTGAGCCGGCACCTCAAGGTCAATCGTCTGGCATTTCACTATCTCTAAAGACTTCTCAAGCAGACCGCCCATCACGTCATACTCATCGACGTCAATGCTCTGAGCGCTGAGACTCCCAAGATAGACAGCGGGCGCTGCTCCGATCGTCAGGGCAATCGGCATATGCTTGCCGAGCGCACAATACTGTCTGTAGATGTAGTAAATATGACTGGATTCCGCCAAGTGAATCGCTGTTTTGTTCTTGCCCAGAACCTGCAGCCGATACATTCCAACGTTACGGATGCCTGAATTAGGTTCCTTAGTCGTGCCCATCGCAGCCGTAATGTAGGGGCCACCGTCTTCCGTGTTGTGAGTCACAACCGGCAGGCTGGTGACGTCGATATCGTCTCCCTTGAAAATGACCTCCTGGACCGGCCCTTTAGCCACCAGCGTTGGCTTAATGTAGTTTCTTTCACGGGTACGGTAGACCTGATTGAGATCTGCTTCCGAACAACCCAGGCCGATAGCCATCCTTTTACGAGTGCGGAATAAATTACTCAGAACCGGGATCCTATTGCCGTCGACATTCGTATACAGGACCGCCGGTGTTCGGTTCTCCTGTGCCAGTTTGTAGATCGCTCTCGTCAACTCCAGCTTCGGACTGACGGGTCCGTTCGCCGTGAGAAGTTCGCCAGGAAATTCAGATAACTTCTCTATAAATGCGCGAAGATCATTCATTGTACTTAGCTCCTCTTTCTATTGTTACTTTAGCCCGGCCAAACTGAGCAAGTGGAAAAAGATAGCGCGGAGTGAAGCGTTGCGCAGGTCAATGAAGCCGGAGATTCGGAAATTAGCCGCCGATCTGGTTCATCGCGGATTCGCTGTCCATCTTAGCGGGAGAATGCTTGCCCGCCATGTAGGCATGGAACGCCAGTTCCGCGGCCTGGTCGCCTGAAAGACGCAGTAACGTGGCCAGATCGAAGGTTTTCGCGTCCATCAGGCAACGCCGCACACGGCCGCGCGAGTCCACCCGCAGGCGCTCGCAGGAGCCGCAGAAGGGATTGGAGCGGGGAGGAATCCAGCCAACCTTCAAATGTGAACCTTTCCATAGCACGGACGTTTGGCGCGCGGGAAGCGCCAGAGGCGTAGAGACTTCAGCCATCTCTAACCGCAGCCCCGTCTTCACTTCTTCGACGGAGACAAACTCGGACTCACACCAGCTGCGTTCGGTGCCGGTGCGCATCAGCTCGATAAAGCGGATCTCCGCGCCGCGCTCGGCCGCGAAATCGAGCAACTGTGGAACGTCGCGCTTCCAGGTGGAGCGCTGCAAGACCGTGTTCAACTTAAGAGGAAGCAAACCGGCTGCAATGGCTGCGTCTATGCCTTTAAGGGTGTGCTCCAGGTGCGCGCCACGCGAGAGTTGTGCAAAGCGCTCCGGATCAAGAGAGTCCAGCGAAACGTTCACACGGGCCAACCCGGCTGACTTCAGAGCCGCTGCCCGTTTGGAAAGCAGGGATCCATTCGTGGTCATCGAAATCTCGCGGACGCCATTGATTCGCGCGAGTCGGGAGATCAACTCCTCGAGACCAGGATGCATTAGAGGTTCGCCGCCGGTAAGCTTGATTCTGTCGATGGGGGCGTGCCGCATGAGCCAGCCGACGATCTCGGCGAGTTGACCGAGCGGAAGCGACTCGCCATCCCGGCTGAATGGCGAATGTGGCCCAATAGGTGACCGATCAGTCGCTAAAGATGCGGTCCGCTGATTTCCTTGTTCGGGCATGCAATAACGGCAACGAAAGTTGCAGCTGTCAGTTACCGATATGCGCAGCAGACGCATCATTGCTTCAGGCTGCGGCACGGCGAACGGGGCGCGAGCAGCCACCAATGGACTAGTCACCCGATCTCCTTTCCAACTGGGAGGCAACGCCGTTTCCCGCGCGACCCTTGGGCCCAATTCCGTGGAGCGGAACTGGCCACCGCCGGAACACTCATCGGTGCGTGCGCACCCTTAGAAAGCCCCGGTCAGAGATGAAAAATGAATAACTACGATCTCTGAATAAGCTTACACAAAGAACAGACGCCGCGCCATATATCCGCCCGCCAGCACCCCTAACTGTTGATTGGAAGGGCGGGTACGAGCCTCTCCGCCCCGGCGTAGATCACAAAGCGCCGTCCGCGCAGGAATCCAACGAGAGTCATTCCAAACTCCCGCGCCAGGCTTACCGCCAAGTCCGAGGGCGCCGATACCGATGCGAGTACCGGAAGCCCAGCCACCAGCGCTTTTTGCACGATTTCGAAACCACTGCGGCCGCTCACCATCAGCATGGAGCTACTCAGCGGCACAAGATTGCTCGCGAGCGCCCAGCCGATCACTTTGTCCACTGCGTTGTGCCGGCCTACATCCTCTCGAAGCACGCGCAGCTCACCGCCCAGACTGAACAGTGCGGCGGCATGAAGTGCTCCGGTTCGTTCAAAAACCTGCTGCGCCGCCCGGAGCTGATCCGGCAGTCGGCAGAGCACCTCGGGATTGACGGCGCACTGTGTCGTGAGAGGCTCCAGGGAACGTACGCGAACTGCCTCGATGGAAGCTTTGCCGCAAACACCGCAGCTGGAGGTGGTGTAGAAATTGCGCCGGGCGGCCTCCGCGTCAAGTTCGGCGCCGGGAACCAGATCGACGCGCACCCGATTCGCTCCGTTCTGCCTGCCATCGGCTTCATGTTTCACCGACGCGACCTGGGATCCGCTTGAGATCAGACCTTCGGTGAAGAGAAAGCCGGTTGCGAGTTCGGAGTCGTGACCGGGAGTTCGCATGGTGACACTGATGGCCGCGTCGCCGACTCGGATCTCAAGCGGCTCTTCACCAGCGAGATAGTCATCCAGAGACCGGAGCTCGCCCTCATGCCATTCCTTGACTCCGGTTACAGACACCATGCGCGGAATCACAGTTCACCCCCGCCGCGCGCAATATCTTCGTCACGCGGACTTAGAGGATACACCAACACCAATTCAGCCAAGCGAAACGGCAGGGAACCTGTCGCTTGCATCGCCATCTCTACGCGGCGCGCAGCACGTGCAGTTGACTTGCACGAAAGTACAGGCTTGCAAGTATGCTTGGGATTGCGTGTTATTCTTCGGCAAGATTGCACTGAAGGCGATCGAGTGACTGGCCCCGATTCCAATACGCACGAAGATACCGCCCCGCCTGCTTTCTGCGAAGCGGGCTCGGCGCCGCGCTGCTCAAAAGTTCTTGCCATGCTTCCCGCCCGGGCGGCTTCCGAACTGCCAGGGCTGCTTGCCTGCTCTGCCAACCCGGACCAAGCCGTGCTGCAGATGGAAGCGCTGTTGCAGCGGCATCCCTCCGAAGCCATGGCGGCGTTTGAGTCGAGTGCGCTCGCGCTACGTGCCTGTGTGACCTTATTTGCCGCCAGCCAATGGTTGGGACAGACGTTGCTGCAGAATCCTGACTTGCTGCAGCTTTTCGCCCGTCCCATGGGACTGGCGCCCGAGCGCTCCCTTGAGGATTTCCGGGAACAGTTTGCCCGTTTCCGCCTGCGCTCCCATGACACAGCACTGCCAGTGCTGCTGGCGCGCTTTAAGCGGCGCGAATACGTTCGAATTTTTGCCCGGGAATTACTCGGAATGGCCTCGCTGTCTGAGATCACCGCAGAGATCTCCGCACTATCGGATGTGATGATCGAGCGGGCGCTTTCCCTCTGCGAGAGCGAAATGCGGCGGCGCTATCAGGGCTGGCCACAACTTCGCTCCAACCGGGGACGCGTCTATCCAGCTCGCTTTGCCGTGCTGTCGCTGGGCAAGCTGGGTGGCAATGAGCTGAACTACAGCTCGGATATCGACCTGCTTTATCTCTATGACGACGCCGAGGACGCCCATGCCATCGGGATCTCCGCGCGGGAGTTCTTCACCCGTTTGGCCCAGGAGCTGACCGCCGTTCTTTCCACTGTCAGTGCAGATGGACAGGTGTTCAGGGTTGATCTACGCCTTCGCCCGCAAGGGGCCAGTGGAGAGATGGTAGCAGGCCGCGCGCAGGCATTGCGCTACTACCGGACAGTGGCTCATGACTGGGAGTTGCAATCCTTGCTGAAGCTTCGCCCTAGTGCTGGCGATCAAACGCTCGGGCGGGAGTTTGTGAAACAGGTGCAGGAGTTGATCTACTGCGAAGAGCTCAGCCTGTCGGCCATTCAGACTGCGGCTCGCTCGCTGGAGCGCATTCAGCGTGGTGTTGTCCGCCGTGGAGCAGCTGATCTGGACGTGAAAAACGGTGTGGGCGGGCTACGCGAGATTGAATTTGTTGCCCAGTGCCTGCAGCGGGTGCATGGCAGAGGAGAGCCCTGGCTGCGCGCCAGCGGAACCTTGTTTGCGCTGCAGAAGTTGCATGACAAGGGGCATATCGGAGATGTGGAATTTCGCAAGCTGGGCGCAGCCTATGTTTTGCTGCGCACCATCGAGCACCGTTTGCAGTGCCGCCAAGGGGCGCAAGCGCATCGCTTGCCGGAGGCGGAACAGGAACAGGGCGCACTGTTGCGCTCACTCGGGGCCCCAGAGGTTGGCAGCGTGGCGGACCTCAAGGGGATCATGAAGTCTGCCAGCAATCTGTGCGCGCGTGTGCTCAGCCTTGGCTCGGGGGATGGGGCAGCCGAGATCACGGCGCTCTCGTTGAGCTTAGGTGCTCCGGGGGCCGCGCGCCTGACGCAAGAGCTGGCAGCGCGCTCAGAGTTACTGAGCCGCGCGTTGGCTGCCGACGTGGGCAATCCTACGCTGCGCAACCTGCGGCGCTTTCTGGCTGCCGCCTCCACAGGTGAGCAACGCATTCGCACCTCCCTTGAAAATGTGGGGTGGATTGAAGGCGCGCTTCCAGTGTTTGAGCACAGTGCGCTGGCCACCAACATTCTGGCATGTCACCCAGAGGATATTGTTTCGCTTTTTGGCAAATGCGAGCGCGAAGTTGTGGGCTCGATCTCCGATCACCTGCGCATCGAGTCGCGCCGCTGTACGCTACGCTTGCTAGGCCGCTCGTTTTTGGAAGAGATTCCAGTTTGGGAGATTCTGAGCGAGTTTTCCCAGAGTTTCGACCGGATTCTGCGTCAGGCTCTGACTGCGGCGGAGGCGCCGGAGGGCTTCGCGCTCTTCGCGGTGGGGCGGCTGGGGACCTGCGAGCTGGACGTGATCTCCGATGCGGACCTAGTCTTTCTGCGGAGTGCCGAGTGCGATGCGGGAGCAGCAGAGCGTTGTGCGCGTGCCTTGGTCGCGATGCTGTCCGGATACACGCGCGAAGGATCGGTGATTGTGGTGGATACCCGGCTCCGTCCACACGGGAGCGATGGCGAGCTAGTGGCGTCGGCACGGCAGCTTGCACAGTATTTTGAGAGCGACGCGAAAGCCTGGGAGACTCTGGCTTTCGGCAAACTCCGCTGGATCGCTGGAGATTCGCGACTTGCCGCTGAGGCCGATGGTTCTGTGCTGGGGCTGCGCCGTCGCTTTGCCGCCTCGTCTGGGTTCATTCCTGAACTGCGCGCCATGCGCCGGCGAATTGCGGATTCCGGCGGAGCAGATAACTTCCGAACCGGCCCCGGAGGGCTCTACGACGTTGATTTTCTCGTGGGAATGCTGGAGGCGCGGACTCTGCTACCGGCTGCCGGAAAGCAGCTGCCCCATCGGCTGGAGGCACTACGCGAAAGGGAACTGCTCTCAGCAGAGCAGGCTTGCAGTCTGCTGCACGCCGCTGAACTGTTTCGCCGCGTAGATCACGCCATCCGAGTTGTGGAAGGCCGTTCGCGAAAGTGGCTGCCTGAGAGCGACGCCTCGCGGGCAAGCGTGCAGAGACTTGTGGGTGCGTCCGCTTTGGACGCCGCACTGCGCTCCGAGATGCGCGGTGTACGCACGATCTTCGATTTCTTTTTCGATGATTGAAGATCGGACGCTGTCAATGATAGTCTGCTTCGTACTAATATTCTTGCAGGAAACTGAGCACTGTTGCACTGATTGCATTCTCGTGGGGAGGCTGCGGTCAGGGTTGTCTGGCGCTTCGCCCCAAGAACGAAAGACGGCGGTGATTTCATGCCACTCCCACATAAATCTCGCAGGAGGATCGAATGGCAGCTGCTTCCTATAATGGCGTTCCGCTTCCGGCCAATGGCCGCGCGGTTGAATTCAAAAACGGAAAGTTCGTAGTTCCCGATAACCCTATCATTCCGTATATCGAGGGCGATGGCACGGGCCGCGATATCTGGAAAGCGTCTGTGCGAGTGGTTGACGCGGCAGTGGAGAGCGCCTACCTCGGAAAGCGGCGCATTGCTTGGTTCGAGGTCTTCGCTGGTGAGAAGGCAAAAGAACTTTTCGGTACATGGCTTCCAGATCAGACGGTCGACGCCTTCCGCGATCTGCGAATTGGGATCAAAGGGCCGCTCACTACACCGGTTGGCGGTGGTTTCCGGTCACTGAACGTCGCATTGCGCCAGATTCTCGATCTGTACTCCTGTGTGCGGCCGGTGAAGTATTACCGCGGCATTCCGTCGCCGGTAAAACATCCGGAGCGGATGGATATCGTAATCTTCCGCGAAAACACCGAGGACGTCTACGCCGGAATCGAATGGAGAGAGGGAACTCCTGAGGTCAAGAAGCTCATCGACTTCCTCAATAACGTTATGCTGGCCGGCGGCAAGAAGCAGATCCGCTTAGACTCAGGCGTCGGCATCAAGCCGATATCGATTACGGGCACCAAGCGCTTGGTGCGCATGGCCATTGAGTTTGCGCTGAAGCACCACCGTCGCAGCGTAACCCTTGTGCACAAGGGAAACATTCAGAAGTACACCGAAGGCGCATTTCGCGAGTGGGGCTATGAAGTTGCAACCCAGGAGTTCCGTGCCGAATCCGTGACCGAGCGCGAGAGCTGGATTTTAGGCAACAAGGACGACAATCCCGCGCTGACCGTAGAGCAGAACGCGGCGCTGATTGAGCCCGGCATGGAGTTTGCTCCAGAGGATTTCCGGCAGGGTATCTACGCCGAGGTGCGGAGTGTACTGGATGCGATCTATGCCACCCACGGCAAGGGGCAGTGGAAGAAGAAGTTGCTGGTCAATGACCGTATTGCCGATTCGATTTTCCAGCAGGTAGTGACGCGCGCCGACGAGTATTCAGTGCTGGCTGCGCCCAACCTGAACGGAGACTACATCTCTGACGCATGCGCGGCACAGGTGGGAGGCCTTGGCATCGCTCCCGGCGCCAATATCGGCGCCGAGCACGCCATCTTTGAAGCAACCCACGGCACCGCTCCCAAGTATGCCGACAAGGATGTGATCAACCCCGGATCTGTGATCCTCTCAGCGGTAATGATGCTGGACTTCATGGGCTGGTCCGAAGCCGCGAGGCTGGTTGAAAACAGTATGGAACAGACCATCGAGCAAAAGCGCGTGACCTACGATTTCGAGCGATTGATGGAGGGTGCAACCAAACTTCACACCAGTGAGTTTGCCTCGGCAATCATCGAGAATATGGCAGCAACCCACGCAAGTGCGCGATAATCCGTACGCCGCCGGGAGCCGATGATCGGCTTCCGGCAATATCTCTTTACTGCACTTGGAGACTTCATGCCCTTAGTGGCTGAAAGGAACGAAATGCGCAAGAAAGTTTCGATTGTTGGAGCTG
>CAZLJQ010000017.1:0-97635 GCA_964559875.1 uncultured Acidobacteriaceae bacterium | reverse complement strand
GCGGCGACGAACGCCGCTGCCGGTCGCAGACGCAAGGCGGGTAACGCGGCGACGAACGCCGCTGCCGGTCGCAGACGCAAGGCGGGTAACGCGGCGACGAGCGCCGCTGCCGGTCGCAGACGCAGGGCTCGTGCTACGCTGCTTGACATGGCACTGGTAGAAGCCGAACACCTTACGAAGATTTATGAGACGACGGACGCCTTTGGTCGCAGCACATCGAAGGGACTGTGCGCCGTCGACGACGTCTCGCTTACGATTGAAGCTGGTGAAACCCTCGGGCTGGTGGGTGAATCCGGCTGCGGCAAGAGCACCCTGGGCCGCATGTTGCTGCGCCTGATCGAGCCCACGAGCGGAGTGGTGCGTTTTGATGGCAGCGAGATCACATCGCTGAACGCCAGAGCTCTGCGCGAGGCCCGGCGCGAGATGCAGATCATCTTCCAGGACCCCTTCGGCTCGCTCGACCCGCGCCTGACGGTCGAAGAGATTGTCACCGAGCCGCTGGCCATCCACGACGACCCCGGCAAGCCGATCCTGCGCCAGCACGCCGCCGAATTGATGCGTGCAGTAGGCTTGGAAGTCACCGCCCTGGCGCGGTATCCGCACGAGTTCAGCGGAGGACAGCGGCAGCGCATCGGCATTGCACGCGCCTTGGCGTTGCGTCCACGCTTCATTGTCGCCGATGAAGCCGTGAGCGCACTGGACGTCAGTGTGGCCGCGCAGATCGTAAACCTGCTGAAGCAGTTGCAAAAAGAGTTTGGCCTGACTTACCTGTTCATCTCGCACTCCATGCCGGTGGTGCGCTATCTTTCCACCCGCATCGCGGTGATGCGCCAAGGCAAAATCGTCGAGATCGGCGAGGCTGAGCAGATTACCAGCACGCCACAGCATGAGTACACGAAGGAGCTGTTGAGGGCGGTGGAGGAGTAGGGAACTTCCCGAAAACTCCGCCACGTTGCGCTTTCGCGCTGCGGGGACTCGCGAGCTATTGGGTTCGCCGGGCCGATTTTTCTTAGGACATACTCTTTAAGCCACATCGTTTCGAGAAGGGTTGCGTCCTTGGAGACGGCAGGCTTGGGCTGGGTTGAGGTTTGCGCCCCGGCCAAACAAAGCATGGAAACAAAGGTGAGAAGAACTCCAAAGAAACACAGCCGCGTGACGTAAGACCTACGAAGCAGGGAGACTCCTGGCGATCTCCTCTGCAGCTCTGAATCGCTTCGAAATAGTACTGCTGGTGAATGGTTTGTGCGAGGCGAAAGCTGTATCAACGCGGGAGACGTAGAGCGACGGAAGTTACCAAGGGTCAAGAATTTCCGCGAATCCCTGATATTCGGCGTTGTCCTTGCCGATAGATGCTCCACAAAGCGGTACAGCGCTGTTTGCCTGTTTCAATACTCCCGTCCCGGCGCTGCAGCCTGTGTCAATGCGTAAGTCCGTGTGGGGTACCTGCAACGTGAAATCGATGACGATTGGGAAGAAATTAATTTGCGGCTTCGCTACTCTTTTAGTTTTGTTAGCCATGTTGGCCGGAGCTACGCTCACTTCCTTTCGGAGCATGAATTCCGCGTTTAACAAGACCGTGGAAACTGAGAAAGAGGAACAGACTAAAGGGCTGGTCCAACTCGCCTATGCCGTTGCACAGGAACAGTATGCACTGGAAAGCTCCGGCAAGATCAGCCAAGAGGAAGCCCAGGCAAAGGCCATGAACACGATCCGCGGCATGCGGTATGGCAATGGCGGATATCTCTGGATCAATGACCTTCAGCCGAAGATGGTGATGCATCCCATCAACCCGGCACTCGATGGAGAAGACCTATCAGAGTACAAAGACCCAACTGGAAAGCGAATTTTCGTTGAATTCACGAACGTGGTTAAGAGTCAGGATGCGGGTTATGTTGACTATATGTGGCCGAAGCCAGGCGAGAAGGTTCCAGTTAGGAAGACTTCGTTCGTCAAAGGATTTGCACCTTGGGGATGGGTGATCGGCACAGGCGTCTACACCGACGATGTCAACGCTTTTGCAGCTCGGGTGTGGGCTAATGGAATGCGGAATAGCAGGATAGCAATCTGGGTTGTGGCAGTATTGGCGATCGTCGCAGGAGCCCTATATCTGTTTGTTGTTCGCCAGATCAATATCACGCTAGGACAGGTAGTGGAGGAACTATCTGCCGGGGCGGAGCAGGTTGCCAGCGCGGCCTCGCAGGTTTCTTCGTCGTCGCAGGACCTCGCACATGGAGCTTCGGAGCAGGCTGCATCTCTCGAGGAGACGTCCTCCTCTTCGGTGGAGATCAACTCCATCTCCCAGAAGAACGCCGAGAATGCCAAGAACGCCGTGCTCCTCATGAGTGATGGGGCGAGACGGGTCGCAGAGGGAAATGGCAAGCTGCAGGAGATGATCGGCTCTATGCAGGACATCAATGTGTCCAGCCAGGAAATCTCGAAGATCATCAAGGTCATCGACGAGATCGCTTTCCAAACCAATATTCTGGCGCTGAATGCAGCCGTTGAAGCAGCGCGCGCCGGTGCGGCAGGAGCGGGTTTCGGAGTGGTAGCAGAGGAAGTACGTAATCTTGCGCAACGCTGCGCGCAAGCAGCCAAAGACACATCCAGCTTGATCGAAGGCTCCCTGGAGAAATCACGCGAGGGGCAGCAGAAGCTGAACGAGGTGGCCGCTGCGATCCATGCGATCACGGAAAACTCCGACAAGGTGAAGTTGCTAGTGGACGAGGTCAATCTCGGTAGTCACGATCAGGCACGGGGCATGGAGCAGATCACACGCGCGATCGCCCAGATGGAAGGCGTTACCCAGAAAACCGCAGCAAGCGCGGAACAAAGCGCCGCCGCGGGACAAGAGCTTGATTCGCAATCTGACTCCCTGCGCGCGGTTGTGAGCCGGCTTACGGGGTTGGTGGGTACGGTTCGCGCGACCGCCTAAAGAACGATTGCATCTCCGGCATCGCCACGGAATGAGATTGCAGATCTCGTGCAGGACTTGCCTTTTCTCCGCTACGTCTTTTTTCTTTCCCGGCATAACTCTGAAGCAGTACCGCGATGGCGGCGCGAATCGGATCGCGGTGGTGATTCCGTGCCATCGCGTGATTCGCGGCGATGGCAGTCTTGGAGGGTATCGCTGGGGCCTGGATCGCAAGCTTGCGCTGCTGGATGCGGAACGCCGCGGCAGCGCACGAGAAACGCATGTGAAGCGCTACGGCTCGCTGGCTTCCGCTGGCCGCTACTTCTTCCCATCCTTCTGCAACTCACGGTAGACATCGCTCTTGCTGATGCCCATCTCCTTCGCCACCCGCTTCATCGCTTCTTTTTCGTCGATCTCTTCGGACTTCATCAGTTCGCGGAGGCGGGTGCGAGCATTTTTCAGCGCCACTGCGGGAGGGCCATGCTGTTCCTCGGCGCGCCCAATGAGCAGGGTGATTTCTCCTCGAATCTCGTCGCGCTTCTTGAAAACCTCTGAGACCTCGGCGGCGGTGGAGCGCACGAACTCTTCATAGATCTTCGTGACCTCACGCGCCACGACCACGCGCCGGTGTGCGCCCATTACGTCGGCAATGTCTTCCAAGGTACCCAGCAGGCGGTGCGGCGCTTCGTAAAAAATCTGTGTCCGCGGCGAGTGTTGAATTTCCTCCAGCAACTTGCGCCGCTGTCCCAGCTTGGCAGGCAGAAAACCGTGGAAGACAAAAGAGTCGGTAGGCAGTCCGCTAGCCACCAGCGCACTCAAAAAAGCCGAGGCACCGGGAATTGGCACTACGGGAATTTTGTGCCGGATGGCTAGCGAAGCCAGCCGGAAGCCTGGGTCGGAGACGCCTGGCATTCCGGCGTCAGTCACCAATGCAATCGACTTCCCCTGCTCCAGGTGCATGATCAGCTCCGCCGAGCGCGTCAGCTCGTTGTGCTCGTGGTAGCTGATGGTGCGGGTTCCAATGCCATAGTGATTGAGCAGCTTGGCCGTCTGCCGCGTATCTTCGCAGGCGATCATGTCCACCTCCTTGAGGATGCGCAACGCACGTAGCGAAATATCTTCAAGGTTGCCGATGGGAGTGCCGACGAGGTAGAGCGAAGGTTGAATTGCAGACATGCTTTGCCTCCAGAGCAGCGGGCACAAATTGAGCAGGCCAATGGTATGTGGTTTGCAGCCGGATGCGCGGCATCCGATGGCGCTCCGCGCCCTTCATTTATCATTGCACCAAAGGCGAAGTGTACCAGAGAGGAACGCCGCAGGATTGACCGCATCGCCCGGAGGAACCTAGAATCAAAGTATCGAGAGCTCAAATTAGGACGCCGTACCCCCGTCCCGGTGCGTTGAACCCGAAGGAATCATGCCCTTATACGAATACCAATGCAGTGCCTGCGCTCATCGTTTTGAGCGTATCGTAAAGTTTTCTGACCCGCCTTTGACGACCTGCCCGAAGTGCGGCAAGGAAACGATTGAACAGATGATCTCCGCCCCTGCCGTGCAGTTCAAAGGCTCCGGCTGGTATGTCACCGACTACGGTCACAAGAATCCAGCGGCAAGCTCCAATGGCACATCGGCCACGCAGGAGAGTGGCTCGGAGACCGCTTCGGCCAGCAAAGATAGCAGCTCCAGCGACGGCGGAAAGAGCAGCGCGCCGAGCTCCAGTAGCTCTGAAAAACCTGCAGCCAGCACCGCCAATACGTCGGGCAGCGGCTCCAGCGGCGACTCAGGCAGCTCTGCTAAAAACAAAAGGCCCGCGAAAAAGAATAAGTAGGGAAGCAGCGCAGACGACCGAACGGGACCGCCTGCGTCGCGCAACCACCTCCGTCAACGGCCAGAGGCCTCCAGTTGGCCGTATTCGCCTTTGACAGGCCAACGCGGCGCTGCTTGCGGTGATGGTTCGCAGTCAGGCGGCTTTGTGTTTCGGCGGCGCTGGAACCTTCTCGCCTGCCTTGCGCGCCTCTGAGAGTCCGATTGCAATTGCCTGCTTCGGATTACTCACCTTCTTGCCGCTGCGGCCACTTTTCAGCTTCCCCTCTTTCATCTCCTTCATCTCTTCTTCCACGTACGCACTGGCCTGGGGACCGTATTTGCGGCTTTCGCCGGTCTTTTGGACGGATGACTTATTTGCGGCCTTGCGCGCCGCAGTGTGTCGCGTGCTGCTTCTGCTAGTTGCCATTAGCGTTTAGCCTCCTTTCTTCTTCAGACGCGCCCGACGGTCATGTGCGTTGTGCCCGGCGCCTGAGTCCGGAGAGCCGGCCCGTTCACGACGAACATTCCCGCCCGCCTGCGCCTGAAGGAGCCACTTGGCCCGCAGATCGAGGCAGTGAATCGTTATTATCCGTTGCAACATCTATTTCTTTAGAGGCCGCTGAAAATGCGGCTGGGAGGTACGCATGATCAGCTTGCGAAAGGCCGCCGAACGCGGACACTTTGACCACGGGTGGCTCAACACCTATCACACATTTTCTTTTGCCGATTACCGGGATCCCAAGCACGTGCACTTCCGCGCCCTGCGGGTGATCAACGAGGATGTAATCGCCGGAGGCCGCGGTTTCGGGATGCATCCGCACGAAAACATGGAGATCATCACCTACGTTTTGAGCGGCGCTCTGGAGCATCGCGACAGCCTCGGAACGAGCGCCGTCATTCGTCCCGGCGACGGACAGCGCATGAGCGCAGGATCGGGAATCCGGCATAGCGAGTTCAATCCTTCGCCGACCGAGCCCGTGCACCTGCTGCAAATCTGGATCTTTCCCGATAAGGACAAGCAGGACGTTACGCCGAGTTACGAGCAAAAGCCGTTTCCTGATGAGGAAAAGCGCGGTCAGTGGCGGCTCATCGCCTCGCCCACCGGAGAGCAGGGCTCGGTGAAGATCAACGCCGACGCGAAGCTGTTGGTCACTCAGCTTGCCGCCGGTGAGAGCCTTCCGATTGCGTTGAATCCGGGCCGTTACGCCTGGCTGCAAATGGCCAAGGGCGCGGCAACCCTGAACGGTGCTCCGCTCCGCTCCGGCGACGGCGCTTCCGTCAGCGATGAAACCAATTTGACGCTGGTTGCAACGGAAGAGGCCGAGGTGCTGCTCTTTGATCTCGCCTGAGGCGGACTCGCTGAACCCACAGCCCGCGAAGAACGGAGGGCCACGAGGCGAACGTTATGTTGCGTTGCTGATCGTGGCCTTTGCGATGCTCGCCGCTTTTTATGGAGCCTGCACAGCTTTTGACTGGCTGCCTTTCAACTCCGGCGCCTGGGTCGTGGGCGAGGAAGTTGCGATACGAGGCTGGCCCGCTTACCTTATCGCTGCGTTGGTGCACCTGGCCGCCGCCGTGGGACTGTGGCGGCATTCCCATTCCAATTCCAATTCCAATGTGGCGCGCTGGTTCTCCGTCTTGCTGCTCGCCTTAGGGTTGCTGCCCGCGGTTCCCGGTGTTTCCGCCGCTGTGGTGGATCTTAGGATCGCGAGCATTGCTTGGTGGGGCCTGTTGATCGTGTTGCGCGGCGCCGCGATCTATCTGCTGATGAGTACAGAGTAGTCAGGCGGACAGCAAAAGAAAGAGATGCCCTAATTTCCCCGGGCATCTCCAGTTTCGTCCGGCGCTCATCTACCAACTTGTTATGCGGGCTGCGCTTCCTTTTCGGATGGTTGCGCAGCTTGTGCTCCGGCCTCCGCGTGGTGTACCTCGAAGCTCAGTTTCCCATCACTCGAATCCACCATCACGTGATCGCCATGCAGCACTTCGCCATCCAGAATCTTCATCGCCAGCGGGTCCTGAATCATGCGCTGAATTGCACGCTTCAACGGACGCGCTCCATAGGCAGGATCGTATCCGCTGGTGAACAGAGTGCGTTTCGCTGCGTCGGTCAACTCCAGCGTTACCTTGCGTTCGGCCAACAGCTGTTTCACATCCTCCAGCCGCAGCTCCACAATCTTGGTAAGCTGCTCGGTTCCGAGTGGGCGGAAGACCACGATATCGTCGACACGGTTCAGGAACTCCGGTTTGAAGTGCCCGCGCAACGCGGCCAACACCTGTTCGCTGGCTCGCGCAAAGCGCTCCGGCGAACTCAAATCTCCAGAGAGCGACAACGATCCAATGTTCGAGGTCATAATGAGGATCGTATTCTTGAAGTCCACCACGCGACCCTTGCCGTCAGTCAGACGTCCGTCGTCCATGATCTGCAAAAAGATGTTGAATACATCCGGGTTCGCTTTTTCGATCTCGTCAAAGAGCAGCACCGAGTATGGACGACGGCGAACGGCTTCCGTAAGCTGACCGCCTTCTTCGTATCCTACGTATCCTGGAGGCGCGCCGATGAGCCGCGAGACCGAGTGCTTTTCCATATATTCACTCATGTCGATGCGTACCATGGCGTGCTCATCGTCAAACAGAAACTCGGCCAACGCACGGGCCAACTCTGTTTTGCCCACGCCGGTTGGCCCAAGGAAGATGAACGAGCCAATGGGACGCCGGGGATCGCTCAACCCCGCGCGTGAACGCCGGATGGCGTTGGCAACTTTCTCCAAAGCTTCATCCTGCCCAATCACCCGCTGCCGCAGACGAGACTCCATCTGCACCAGCTTCTTCACCTCGCCCTCCAGCATCTTTGAAACTGGAATTCCCGTCCACCGGCTCACAATGCGGGCCACATCTTCTTCGTCCACCTCTTCTTTCAACATGCGCGGCGCATCGGTCTTGGCCGTCAGCTCGGCCAGTTGCCGCTCCGCCTTGGGCAGTTCGTCATACTGCAAACGCGAGGCTCGTTCGTATTCGCCGCGCCGAGCTGCTTCCTGCTGTTGCAGTTTGAGCTGCTCGATGGATTCCTTGAGTTTGCGCACATCAGCGATGCTGTCTTTCTCCGCCCGCCAGCGCGCCTTCAGCGCATTGGCCTGCTCGTTGACCTCGGCAAGCTCGCGCTCGGCAAGCGCCAACCGTTCCTTGGAGTTTGCGTCGGTTTCTTTCCTCAACGCCTGGCGCTCAATCTCCAAACTGGTGGCGCGCCGTTGCAACTGGTCAATTTCGGTAGGCACCGAGTCAATTTGGATGCGCAGCGAAGCCGCCGCCTCGTCGATCAGGTCAATTGCTTTGTCCGGCAGAAAACGGTCACTGATGTAGCGATGCGACAACACGGCCGCAGAGACAATCGCTGAGTCCTTGATACGGACTCCGTGATGAACTTCGTACTTCTCCTTGAGTCCACGCAGAATCGAAATCGTGTCCTCCACCGAAGGCTCGCCGACGTACACAATCTGGAAGCGGCGCTCAAAGGCCGCATCCTTCTCGATGTATTTGCGGTACTCGTTCAAGGTGGTGGCACCGATGGCGCGCAGATCGCCGCGAGCCAACGCCGGCTTCAACATGTTGCTGGCGTCCATTGCACCCTCTGCCGCGCCGGCTCCAACCAGCGTATGCAACTCGTCGATGAACAGAATGATGGTTCCCGCACTCTCCTCAATATCTTTGAGCACGGCTTTCAAACGGTCTTCAAACTCTCCACGATACTTGGCGCCCGCAACCATCGCCGCCAGATCCAGTGAGACCACCCGCTTATTCTTGAGCTGCTCAGGCACATCTCCGGAGATGATGCGCTGCGCCAATCCTTCGACAATCGCCGTCTTGCCTACGCCGGGTTCGCCGATTAGCACGGGATTATTCTTGGTGCGGCGCGATAGAACCTGGATGGTGCGCCGGATCTCCTCGTCGCGCCCAATCACGGGATCGAGCTTTCCCCGCCGTGCCAGCTCCGTCAGGTCGCGAGCATAACGCTCCAGCGCCTGGTACTTGGACTCGGGATTCTGGTCGGTCACCGTCTGGTTGCCGCGCACCAGGGCCAGCGCCTTCAACAGCGTCTCCTGCGAAGCCCCAAGACCGCTCAAAAGCTGCTGCGCCGGATCGCGCTTCAAGTCCATCAGTCCCAGCAGTAGGTGTTCGGTGGAAACATATTCGTCCTTGAAGTTCGCCGCCGCCTTGAAAGCAAGATCGAGCAGTTCCGAGGTTGCATCCGACAGATGCGGTTGCGCCGCCGCGCTGGCCAGCTTCGGAAGTCCTGCGATCTCTTTCGAGGCCTGTGCCTGCACCGCGGCCGCCTGCACTCCGGCGCGCGCCAGCAGCGGCACCACGATACCTTCACGATCTTCCAGCAGCGCGGCCAGCAGGTGCAGCGGAACGAGTTCGGGATTTCCGTGTTCTGCCGCCACTTCACTGGCTCGCTGCATCGCCTCTTGCGCTTTCACAGTCAAACGGTCCCAACGGATTGCCATAAATATTGCTCCTCAGGCCGAACTGATCTGCGACTTGCACAGACGGATCGACCGATAAATTCTAGTCCGGAAACTCAAAAGGGGAGCTGAAGGACCTCACCAATCCACCCAACGCTCCCCAAATTTAGATGTTCGGTTCCATTGCGGAGCGGTTTGGCGCCAGCCTGTACTGGCACCTTTGCCGCATACCCGACGTTTATGATTTGCCGCTTACCGCTTTCTCGGCGAGCTCCGGCGTTACGTCCACCTTGATCTGCTTTGGACGGGCTTCGACGCGCTTGCCCAGCTTGATGGTCAGCACACCTTTCGAATACCCGGCCTTCACCTCTTCCGGGTTCACCGTGTTGGGCAGAGTAAAGCTCCGGGTGAAGCTGCCATAGCGTCGTTCGATTCGGTGATAGTTCTCTTCTTTGGTCTCGCTCTCCAGCTTGCGCTCGCCGCGCACGGTCAACAGGTTGTTCTCCAGCCGAACGTCGATATCTTTCTCTTCGATTCCCGGCACTTCCATCTTCAAGCTAATCCCCTGCTCGTCTTCGTACACATCTACGGGCGGGACAAACGAGCCTGCCGATAGAGATTCCTGGCTGGTCACAGGGCTGAACGAGTCGTTGAAAATTCGGTTAAGGCGATCTTGCAGGCTGGCAAGTTCTCGGATCGGTTCCCATCGAGTTAATAGGGTCATGATCGTTTCCTCCTAGGTTCTGAAATTCCTGGTCTGCTTGGCTGCCGCTAGGCGGCCATCTACAGGCTTTGATGCAATCTCAGCACAAAGGAATCATGAAATATGAGCGTGATAATGTCAAGTATCTAGCTAGAAATATTTCTCTATCATAATCAACAACATAGCGGTTAGACCCGCTACGGAGGCTTTAACGCAACTTCTCTCATCTGGCCAGTTTCGCGGATTCAAGACGGGATTTTGCCGCGTACTCACACCAAAGCGGTTAGGATGAAGCCGTGCTTTGCAAGGTCGTCAATCTCGAAGAAGGCCACCCAACGGTGAATGTCGGACTGCTGCACCTGGATCGCGCCCTGGCCGCTGCGCGGAGCGAAGACATCCCGCTCCTTAAGCTGATCCACGGCTATGGCTCCAGCGGTGTCGGCGGACGCTTGCGCGAGGAGGTCTGGAAGACGCTCGATCGTCTGACGCACAATGGCCGGATCTCCGGCTTTATTCCCGGCGAAGACTTCCGTCTCTCCAATGAGGCCAGCTGGGAGCTGGTCAAGCGCGACAAGACGATCAAGCTGGATCGTGACTTCGGGCGAGCCAATCGCGGAATCACCATCGTCATCCTCTGACTCCTGCCGAGCGCCTGCGGCCGGAGCGGCGGCATCTGCCGCGTACCCTGCTGAGTAGCTCGCAAAAGGAAAAGCCGGCCCGTTGCAAGGCCGGCTTCGACGACGTAGGAATGACTACTTCTTCGGCGGTGCGATCGCATCCTTCACGGCTTTGCCGACATAGAACTTCACAACGGTCTTGGCCGGGATCTTGATCGGATCACCGGTCTGGGGATTGCGGCCGATGCGCGCCTTGCGGGCGGACTTCTTCAGACGGCCGAGGCCGGGAAGAACGAACACGCCGTTCTTCTTGGTTTCCTTCACGGCAATTTCAGCCAGCGTGCTCAAAAACACACCGGCAGCCTTATTGCTGGTTTCCAGCTTTTCCGCCAGAAGACGAACGAGAGCTGTCTTGGTCAAGCCTGCAGCCATGTGGTATTCCTCCTTGAAGATCAAGTGCTGTCAGCGACTCGATCCCGCACATCTTAACTCAGTAAATTTGCGAGCCACAAGCCTTTTCGCCTGATTTTATGCGGGTTTTTCCACAGGTCTACTGCTTTCGTGCTGTATTCATGCCTGCTTGCGGCCTTGCTCACTCCCCAACCAATTGTGTATCGCGCGCTCCAGCGGCCGAACCATACTATCTATTGTGGCGTTCCGGCCCAGTGTTTCCGCGCCTGCCGTTACAATGAGCAAGGCAAAACAATTTTGCCGGAAAGCTCGGAGACAATGGAGCAAGTCTTCCTATCGCTGGGTTCAAACCTCGGAGACCGCCTCGCCAACCTGCAACGAGCGATCGCTACGCTGCGCGAATTCTCCGCTGTTTCCGCACTCTCCGACGCCTATGAGACCGAGCCTGTCGGCTACACCGAGCAACCTTGGTTTGTGAACGCCGTTGTTGCTCTTCACGTCGATGACGGCCTGCTCCTCGGCGACACATCCCAAAACAATGATGTGTTGCGCGGCAATGATGATCTCGACGCGCCTCATCGGCTGCTCAATCGCCTTCTCTCCATCGAGCTTTCCATGGGCCGCCATCGCGGAGATGCCGATGCCATCCCCAAGGGGCCGCGTGTCGTCGACCTTGATATTCTTTTGTATGGCAGCCGCGTGATTCACTCTGAGGCACTTACCGTTCCGCATCCGGCCATGCATCTGCGCCGCTTTGTGCTCGAACCACTGGCACAGATCGCGCCGCTTGCGGAGCATCCTACACTGCGGCAGAGCGCGCTGCAATTGCTTCAGGCGCTGCCCCAGGAGGGTCCGCTGGTGCGCAGGCTTGGAGCGCTTTAACCCGCTGGAGGGCAATTTACCGTCACATCCGATTGCGTGTAGAGTGTGTGGCAGCGATACTGGGACGGCCGCTGCGCGCACTTCGCGATCTGGCATGCGGATTCGTCGACTCAGCTCGAATGCCGGAGGATGGTTTGTCCGAACCTTTCAGCTCAATTCTTGGTTCCACGAATTTTGATTCCGTGACTCTTGATTCAAGGCCGCATTGCCGCGCGTCTTTTGTCGCTGCGTCCTTCGGCATCGGCTTGTTTTGCATCGCACTCTTCTTCGCTCTGTGCCCGCCGCCGGTTTTTGCCCAGCAGGCGGAGCCCTCACCCAGTTCCGCGCCAAGTTCCTCCGCGCCTGCCTCATCTCAAGCGCCGCTTCGCTTTCCCCAGGCGCAAGGGCAGGCGGAAACAGCGGCCCTTGACTGGGTGTTGGACAATTCCGGACCTCTCAAGGGCGACACCCAAGCCGGAGATTTCCGCATTGCTTTCACCGTTACGCCCGCCGAGGGATGGTGGGACAAAGCCGCCGACGGCAAACTCCAGTGGCACGACGCGCCAGACGATAACTTCCATCTCCGCATCTTCATAATGGATTTAGCGGATGGAAGGCTGGTGCCTGCTCTCGGCCTTCACGCCCTGCTCATCGATGCCAACGGAAATCAGCAAGCTGCGCCCGTGGACTTCGGCTGGTATCCGCTCATCAACGCCTATGGCGCGAACGTTCCTTTGGCAGCCGACAGCAGCTACATCCTGCGCGTCACCATCGATCCCTCGGCGCCGCCGTCTTCCGGTGAGCGCACCACGACGGTCGCCGAATTTCCGCCCATACCGATTGCGCAAGATGACCTCTCGCACCTTCCTCTGGCCACCGCCAGTGCTTCGTCCAATGAGGCGGAGCTGATGAAGCCCTTGAATGCCGCACTCAGCTCATCGATCACCGCGCTCTGGCAGCAGTCGGTCTCGGCAGGCGAGAAGGCCGACGGCGACTACTTTGTCGGGTATGCTCTCGACTACTCCGGAGCCGCCGTGCCGCTCGGCAGCGCCAAACTCCGGCTTAAGAATTTGGTTGAGTTCAGTGGCAAAGACGATGTGCGTTTTGCGCTGATGGTCCGCGACTCCCGCACCGGACGCATCATTCCCGGCCTCAAGCCGCAGGCCACTCTGGTCGCTTCAGATGGCAAGCTCTATGGTCCCGGCGAACTGCCGCTCAGTGGAGATTCCGGGCTCACCCGCTATGAAGGCCATGTCCGCATCTCCCGTAAAGGCTCATACATTCTGCGCGTACACTTTGACGCACCTGGTTTCCGCCGCTGGGGACGTTCGGAGGAGCGCTTTGGGTTACCCGCTGACGTCGAGTTCGACGAGCTCTCCTTGAAACCGGAAAAAAGGACGACCCCTTGAGCGCCGTTCTAACCCCAGAAGAAATTGCCGATCTTGTCTGCGGCTACATCAGCGAGAATCCCCGCGCCGTTGTGGTTGAGGACGGCAAGATGCTCTTTGATTTTTCCACCGCACACTACTCCGCCGCGCCCGAGCGCGACCGCTGCCTGCTGCAGATCTGGTCGGAGGAGGGCAACATTGTCCGCCGCGCCACCAGCGCCGAAGTCAAGAATGGAATCCTCAGACTCTCGGTCCTTCGCTTCGGCCAATCCAAGCCCTCCCGCATGGAAATCTGCGCGGAGGCTGATCGGCAATCGCCCTCCGCTCTCAAAGCCATGCGCGCCGCCTATCAGCGAGGCCTGGAGCTTGCACTCACCCAACTCTTTCCCGGATGGACCCTGGAGCGCATTACAACCTCTGCCGATCTTGAACATTCCTTTGGAGCCGTCTGCACCCGCGGCCTGCTGCGTCGCGGTCAGGAGCGCATCGCGGTGGTCGGCTGCGGCGAAGGCGAGGCCCAGTCCACCATCGATAACTCGGTGGCCGTCGCCGTCCTCTGGCTAGACTACTGCCGCGAGCACTACGCAACCAGATCCCACGTTTCGTCGCTCGCGCTCTTCGTTCCTCAGGGCCGCGCCTTCACCGCGCAATTGCGCCTTTCGCACCTGGATCGCCAGGCGGCCCACTGGCAACTCTTCGCGCTCGACGAACATACCGGGCAATGCGAGCCGCTCGACCTCGCCACTGAGCTCAATGTCAGCACTCACTTGGTGCACTGCATCCATCGCGAGCAGATTCTCGAACGCTTTGCCAACTCCGTCGCCCGCATGAGCGCTTTATGCCCTGCGGTTGAGAGCGTGGCGCTCAGCTCTTCGGCGGTCAGCTTTCGTTTTCATGGATTGGAATTTGCCCGCGCCACCCTGGAGCCCGATCGTCATTTCCGCATCGCCGAACGCATTGTCTTTGGCGCCGCTCCCGCCGAGTACGAATGGAATGACCAGACCGAGCCTCTGCTTCGGCAGTTAATCGAGCGGCTCCTACTGAAGCGCGTTGGCCGGGCGCCTGCAGCCGGAGCGGTGGCCTCGACCGCGCACCCGGTTGCCGATCACACCCATCCTTTCT
This sequence comes from uncultured Acidobacteriaceae bacterium, assembly GCA_964559875.1. Classification (GTDB taxonomy): domain Bacteria; phylum Acidobacteriota; class Terriglobia; order Terriglobales; family Acidobacteriaceae; genus TOLSYN. The sequence continues at coordinate 83,353 of CAZLJQ010000017.1, read as the reverse complement.
ACCGCTTACAGCCTGAGCGCTGGCTGCAATTCGTGGTCGAGCGCGACATCTCCCTCATCGACTCGCGCCTGGACCCTACGCTGTTCTACCCGCAGGTGCCTGCCTTCGCCGCCTCTGACCGCGCCATCATCGACCTGCTCGGCATCACACGCGATGGCCGCCTTGCGGTTATCGAGTTAAAGGCCGCGGAGGATTTTCATCTCCCTGTGCAGGGACTCGACTACTGGGCGCGCGTCCGCCAGCATCATCGCCGTGGAGACTTCCAGCGCTCCGGCTACTTCCCCGGACGCATTCTCTCCGAGCGCGATCCCATTCTCATTCTGGCTGCGCCTGCTCTGCATCTGCATCCTTCCACGGCGACCATGCTGCGTTACTTCTCTCCCGAGTTGGATTGGCGGCTGGCCGCACTCGACGAACGCTGGCGCGACGGCATCCGCGTTGTCTTCCAAAAGCAGAAGGAGCTGGTTCCGGTGCCTTCCATCTATTAGGCGGTTATGCCGTTTCAGGCATTCACGCCGTCGCTCATTCCGCGAAAATACTGACGGCGATTGTCGCGATTTATGATGTGCACAAAAAGTTTTAATAATCACTGATGAAGCTGGGCTGACCTGCCGATATGACGGAATCTAGCTGTGCGTTAGGTGTGAGCAGCCGTGTTACAGCGGAGGTCCCACAAAGGTTAATGCAGCTGACGAGTTCGGACCTGGAAGGGATCGAATGCCGTTTGTCGGGTGGAAGCCGGAATACAGTGTAGGAATTGCGAGACTCGATGACGACCATCGTCATTTGATGTCGTTGCTGAGCCAGTTACATTCAGCGATAGACGATGACCAGGACGGATTGGCTCTGCGCTCAATCCTGGAAGGTCTAGTCTGGTACACGCGATCACACTTCAAGGCTGAAGAAGCGCTCATGCAGCGCTACGCCTACCCGGGATTTGCCGCGCACAAGGAGGAGCACGACCGTCTGACAAATCAGGTAGTCCAGTTTGCCGATGCCTTCAAGTCTGGACGGGAAGTGAATTCCGCCGAAGTCGCGGCAGCGCTGGAGAAATGGATTGCGCAGCACATATTGCGGTGCGACGCGGCGTATATGCAGTTCTTTCGATCCAACGGTGTCGCGGATGTCGATAGCGCGCATGAAGATGCTGGCAAGCCAGTCGCCGAAGAGAGTGCCCAGAGTCGCGTCGAGCGGCTGCAGCGTTCGGAACAGATAGCGCGCAAGTTGAGCGAAATTCTGGAATTGGTTGCCGACAACAGCCCACTTGAAGCTGTACTGCGGAAGCTCGTGGTGCAGGTCAGGCGTCACTGCGGCCGGAGCGCAGCTATCTTGCTTAAGGTCAATGGCAGTTTCGAATTGATCGCCAAATCCGGAGACGTTCCTGAGGGGATCTGTTCAGAGCTCTCCGGTCTTCTTTGTTCAAGAACCGGGCTTGCCTGCATTACCGATGTCGAATTTCCTGCAAATATTGCTGCTCTCGGATGTACTGCCATTGTCGCGATTCACGACAATGAGGGAGAAACGCTTGGCTGCATGATCCTGCTGGGCGCGTCTTCACCCTCTAATCCGCAGGAGTGGGACCTGCTTCGCCGCGCCGCCCGGATTGCTTCGATTGCCGTTCTGCATCGACGGGACCAGGATCGAATTGCTTTTGCCACACAACATGACCGCGCGACGGAGTTGCCCAACCGGCTGCTCTTGAATGAGCGTCTCAAGGAAGCACTGGTGCGCGCCAAGCAGGAGCAGGCCGGAGTTGCTGTGCTGGTGATTCAGTTAAGCCAGTTTCAGGAAGTTGCCGACCTTTACGGCGGCGGCGCGGCAGACTATCTATTAAAACTCGTTGCCGAGCGCTTGAAAGCATGTGTGTCGCCAGTTCACACCATGGGTCGGCTGAGCGGAGGCACGTTCATTGTGGTTTGGAGCGGAGTGCCGGATCGCAGTGCGGCCGAAGAACTCGCTCGTTCCATCCTCAAAACATTTAAGAAGTCCTTCTTGCTTTCTGGACATGAACGAAAGATCACTGCCGCAATCGGGGTTGGCATTTATCCCCAGGATGCTTCGACGCCGGGAGATTTAATTCGCAACGCCACGGCAGCAATGCGGCACGGGCGCACGGCGGGCCGCAACACATTTCAATCGTTTGCCCCAAAAACCGCTTTGCTGTTGGAAGAGCGTCTGGCGGTTGAAAAGCATTTGGAGTTTGCCGTTGAACGCCGCGAAATGTACCTTGCGTATCAACCGCAAATGGACCTTGTAGGCAGAATCGTGGGGTTTGAGGCTTTGTTACGCTGGCACAGCCCGATTCTAGGAAACATTTCCCCGGGCGTTTTTATCCCCATTGCCGAGGAAGTTGGTTTGATTCCTTCCATTGACGCATGGGTGCTGCGGCAAGCGTGTTTGCAGGCTGCCAAGTGGCAAGTTGGCGGCGCAAAGATTCGGATGGCAATTAACCTTTCGGCGGTGCAGTTCGCGAGCGCCGATCTTGTTGAGAAAGTGCGAAACGTCCTGCAGGAAACCTGTGTTGAACCTTCGCTGATCGAACTCGAAGTAACGGAAACCGCGGTCATGCAGAATCTGCACGACGCAGCAGCGCAAATCCAGAGGCTCCGTTCTTTGGGAGTCCGCATGGCAATTGATGATTTCGGCGTCGGCTACTCGTCCCTGAGCTACCTGCGTGTGCTGCCCGCGGATTGCGTAAAGATTGATCGCTCGTTTCTGGAAGATATCGAATCCTCAACGAATTCTCTCGCGATTCTGAAGGCAGTGATCGAACTCACTCACAAACTCGGCTTGGAGACGATTCTCGAAGGTGTAGAAACCAATGCAGAGTTGGAACTGGTGGCACCGCTTCACCCCGATCTGGTACAAGGCTATCTGTTCCATCGACCTATGTCGTCAACCCGAGCTGAGGCATTATTTCCGCAGCTGAGACAAGCGTCTGAGAGCGAGAGACGCGTTAAATCTATGTTTGCAATTCCCCCTAGCGTGTTACTTGTCCCCCGGGTTGAACTGTAAGCCGACGCATCTCGATGAACGCCGGCGGGATGGCGCCGGTCCTCGCTTACAGTCCACCCTCTTTGGCCCGGAAGATCCAGTAATCGCCTGCCGTCTCGCTTAAGTCTCCTGCTGGTTTTTCGCCCTTCAGTACCCGTCCCACGGCGCGCACCACACGACGCATTGGAAGCCCCGCGCCCGCAGCCGGAGCGGCGTCCGTTGCCGCGTTCCCGCCGCGCCGCGCTCCCTGTTCATCTTCAAAGAAGATTTCACCCACCTTGCTGGTGCGGTAGTACCAGCGCTTCAGGATCGCCAGATGCTCCATCCACTCTTGCGCACTTTTCGGAGCCACGGCTTCCACCGCGCGCAGCCGCTCCAAAATACGCGCCTCCATACTTTGTGTAGGAGCGCTGTGCGTGCTGCGCCGGGCCTCGCTCTTGATGGATGCGCTCTGAGGATCGCTTTGCGCCTCATCCTGCTGCTCCTGCCTCACCTCTGGCTTCAACCCTCGCACACTCACGTCAAATGCAATCGGCCCGTAGATCATGCCTCCGGCGATTCGGAAGAGCGTAATGTGTCCGGCAAGATGCGAGGGTTGCAGCAGTAAACCATTGAGTTGGTCGATGCGGTGCACAATCTCGGCGATGCGGCTCTGCACCGCCTTCAGCTTTTCCAACCGCGCATGGGCCGCGGCGGCGGCTTCAAACTCCAGGCGCTCGCTGGCCTCGTCGCGTGTCCGGCCAATCTCCACCAGTAGTGAGTGTCCACCGCTTTCCAGGTAGTGCTCCACCCGCGCTGATTCTTCCGCATAGCGCTCGTCGCTGCATCCCTTGAAGCAGGGCGCAAGGCACATTTTCATCTCGGAGTATACGCAGCCCGGAAACTTCGGGTCCGGCGCGAGCTCTTCCGTACAGCGGCGCAGCAGGAAGAAATCCAGCGAATCGTTAGCGTACTGCTCAGCCTCTGCCCGCGAGGCAAATGGGCCGAAGTACGCGCTGCCGCCTCGCAACGAGCGAATGCGCGACGTGACCGCAACTCGGGGATAGGGATTTTCGCGCAGCAGTTGCAGCAGAGGTGCGGGCCGTAAGTGCAGCCGCTCGCCATATTTTTCCGGAAACTCCGTCCGCAGCAGCCGGTAGAGCGCGAAGCCTGCTTCGAAGTCTCCGCCCACCTCGCTGAACTCGACGGCTTCCACGCGCTCGCGCAAACTCAGGCGGCGTCCCTCGGCTGCTCCCAGCAGCCGCTGCATGCGCCGCCGTAGATTCGCCGTCTTGCTCACATAGGGTTCGGCTCCAGCCTGCTTGGCGCGCAGCACAAACACTGCCGCTGAGGCAGGCAGCGCTGCGAAGAACTCCTCGTCATTCGCGGTGTCGAATTGAAGGCGGGCCAACACAGCCGTCAGTGTATCGCGAACTACGAGCGTCAGCGACCGGAGGGCCGCCTGTTGGCCCGTACCGTCGCTGAACCGTTGCCGCCGGCCAAAGCATCAATACGCTGTACGTGAGCTGTTCGCAAGGGTGTTTGTAACCAGTTGCTACGCACATCAAGGTTCGTGCATCGAGATTTCTGATGAAATGTGGGGTTATGACCGATGTATATGTGACGCAGCGAACGTCGGGAGGCGGAGCTAAACCTCCATCTCACATTAAAGCTTTTGGCAGACTACGTGCAGGAAGTGTGGGCAACTCAAGAAGTGTGGGGGGTTTTATGTCGGCAATGTGCATCCCGAATGAGAGATTCTCATCGCAAAGAAACCTGGTCGCAAATCTTCGCGAGCTCTGTCGCTTTCTCACCTCGTTCCCTAATATTCAAATGACGGAGGCGGAATGCGAAGCCCTCGCCGTTGCCGCCATCAGCGGACACGCCGAGGCCGAGTTCATGGTCGGGAGCGTCTTTGATGCCGCCCAGGAGACCGATCGCGCCATGGAGTGGTATCACCGCTCCGCCAGCCGTGATTATCTCCCTGCCATGTTGCAGCTGGTAGCCGTGCGCTGATTTCTATCGCTGTGGATTGAGGATGCATGTGAGCCCTCAATCCGCAGTGGCTGCCGGTGCCATGGCAGGAACTCCTGCGTCACCAAGCCGGGTTCGGAGCGCCTTTCTGGCAAACAGAAACGCGAACCCGGTGAGGAAACATATCGTTCCTGAAATCCAGAAAGCAGTTCGGTAATCGCCAAGCATGGTTCGGATTTCGCCTGCACCGAAGGCAGCCAGCGCCGCACCGAGTTGATGAGAGGCTCCAATCCAGCCATAGATGACCCCGGCGTTCTCACGGCCAAAAGCGTCTGAGGCCAGGCGCACAGTGGGCGGCACGGTTGCGACCCAATCCAATCCGTAAAAAATGGCAAACCAATTCAACTGAGAGTTGCCGTGAGCCAGGGTGTGCGGAAGAAACAGGAGCGAAATTCCCCGCAGCAGGTAATAGGCAAAAAGCAGATATCGGCTCGAACATCGGTCGCTCAGCCAGCCTGAAGCAGTCGTGCCAACGATGTCGAAAACTCCCATCATGGCCAGTAAGCCTGCGGCTCTCACCTCCGGAATGCCGTAGTCGTGACATGCCGGAATGAGGTGAGTGCCAATCAGGCCGTTGGTACTGGCTCCACAAACAAAAAAGCTGCCAGCAAGCACCCAGAATGCAGGAGATCTCCGTGCGAAGTTCAGGGCCTCCAGAGGCCTCAACGATCTGCGTGCTGGCGCGGGCAGTTCGCCCTCGGCCACAGCAGCCCGTCCATATGGCTCCAAGTGCATGTCCGCGGGATAATCGCGCATCAAGGCAAACACCAGGACGAACACGACGGCTGCCGAAGCTGCGACGATCAGCGCTACGAGCCTCCATCCAGCATGTTCCAGCACCCGGGCAAGAAGTGGCAGAAAGAGCAGTTGTCCCGTGGCGTTCGCCGCCGTCAAGGCCCCGAGTACAACTCCGCGATGCCGGTCGAACCATCGGTTAGCGACCACCGCCGCCAGAATCATTGCGGTGACGCCCGTACCCGAACCCACGCAGAATCCCCACAGCACAATCAGCTGCCATTGCGTTCTCATCAGCGTTGTGAGCGCGACGGAACAGGTGAGCAAGGCGAGTGCGCACAGCACCAGGCGGCGCAATCCCCAACGGTCCATGAGCGACGCGGCAAATGGGCCGATGAGTCCGAACAGCGCCAGGTTGATGGCGATGGCCACTGAGATGGCCGCGCTGGTCCAGCCAAACTCCGATTCCAACGGCACGATCAGGACGCCTGGCGTGGCCCGGATGCCCGCCGTGACCAGGAGCACGAAGAAGGTGACTCCTGCTACGACCCAGGCATAATGCATAGGTGTTTTTCGCAAATCTTTCTCCAACGCAGGCTCCCCACACGGCTTCCAACCGGGATCGCTGTCATGCTAGCATGATAGATGTGTACACATCAAACAACGGTTCGCCGACTTCTTCGCCTTGCGCCTGCACAACGGTCAAGAAACTCTCCCGTGTTCTCGGAAGAGTGTACGATTCCGCACTGGCGCCCGCGGGCATCAATGTGACTCAGTTTGCTGTGATGCGCTGCATTTCACGCCACAACGGCGAACCTCTTGCTCGCGTAGCCGACGAGCTGGTGATGGATCGCACTTCGCTTTACCGTGCGATCACCCCCATGGTGCGCGACGGTTGGATTAAGCTGGCGGCAGGTGCAGATGGCAGGTCGCGCTCCGCGTTAGTGACTCGCAAAGGTAGCCAGGTACTCGCAAAGGCTGGCGGTAGGTGGGATCAAGTCCAGGACCGTCTGATCGGCGCGTTCGGCAAAAAAGAATGGGGGGCTCTGGCTGCGGAACTGCAACGGCTGGGCGAATGTGCCGCGTCAGCAGCCGCAGACTGAATGCTGAATCCGATTGTTTTCAGATTGAAGTGATTTTGCCTGTGCTCTCCAGCTCCACGGCTATCGCAGACTGGCGCTCTTGTACTTCATGCGGAAGTCCTCGCCTTCCACTCGCACCACCCGGCACATTTCGTGCAGTCGCGACCGCATGCGGTCTCCAATGCGATCTCCGAGTGTGTCCTCACGCGATGCCCGCGCCGCCCGGCCCTCCGGCTCAGCTCCCGCCGATGGCAGATCCTGGTAGTTAGTCGTAATAATCGTTGTCCGCTTGTCGTTGTAGCGCGTGTTCAGAATGTGCGCAACCGTGTCCCACACCCAATCCGATGGCTTGGCCGCTCCCAGTTCGTCCAACACCAGAACCTCCGCCTCAAACACCGGACGCAGCACTTCCATCTCGGTCACCTGCACCGAGGCGTTGTAGGAGTTCTGAATCTCCTTAAGCAGCTCGCGATAGTCATAGAACAGGCACGCGGTCGCCTTCTGCGAAATCAGCTCCTTGGCAATACCCACTGCCAGGTGAGTCTTGCCGCAACCGATTGGCCCGGTCAGCAGCAATCCTGCGCTCTCCAGCGGAAACTCCGTTACAAATCGCATCGCGGCCATGTGTGCCGACGCCAGCGAACGGAACGGACCTTCGTGCTCAAAGTTGGATAGCTCGCAGTGCCGGTAGCGACGCGGTATTCTTGCCGCCTCCAGCAATCGCTCCCCTTGCTGTTTGAGGATGCATTCGCAGCGTGTTGCCCGTTCCTCCATGTGGCCCTTGTGCTCCACCTGCACCATTCGCCAGCCAGTGCCGGAGCAGAGGACGCAGGGGGCGGGTTCCGGTGGCTCCGCAGTCGTCATACTAAAGAGCTTGAAGCAGCCGCGCCAAGGATGCAAGCCCAACCTGCCCCAGGGCAGGGAGAAGCCTGTGCGGAAGCTGTGGAAGACTAGGATTCCTGCCACCGTGAGGCGCCCGGACAGCCTCTTCAGCGCGAAAAAGTGGGAATGAACAAATTTGCAACCGCTGAGCTCCTGTTTGCTTCTAACACCCAGAATGAGCGGTGCGCGGACCAACGCTTTTCCGGCGCGCTGTGAATCCAGTCTGAAGACCCGTTGTCCTCTGGCCCCAGGCATTGTGGGCCCTCCCTCCGAACCGGCGTCAACCAACGTCGCGTTCCAAGTGCTTCGACCCTCGGTATCAGTTGCCCGTGGTGTATGCGGGATACATCCCTGGTTGAATCTCAGGCGGTCTTTCATGGCCGCCTGAGGGCCAACCGGGGGCGGCTGTCTTGTCGCTAATGTTCTGTACTAAGGGAGACGCGGATTTCGTTTCATCCCAGCATCCCGGCTTCAAGGCGCCGCACGGCATACGTCCCGGCGGCAGCCCGAGTACCCGGGATTGCATGGGGCGCAATAAACCAGCAAGTTAACCGAATCATCACAAGATGAATTTGAATTAAAGAAGGGGAAACACGACAGTGACTGCGAACAACAACGGCTTCGACATCACAAGAACCTGGAACACCGATGCACGCTGGAGCGGCATTGAGCGAACTTACACTGCGGCCGACGTCGATCGGCTGCGCGGCACCATTCATGTTGAACACACTCTCGCCCGCCTCGGCGCCGAGCGGCTCTGGGAGCTCATGCACTCGCGCTCCTACGTTCAGGCCCTGGGGGCAATGACCGGCAACCAGGCTATCGAGATGGTCGAAGCCGGGCTCGACGCCATCTACGTCAGCGGCTGGCAGGTTGCCGGAGACGCCAACTCCGCCGGCCAGGTCTATCCCGATCAGAGTCTCTATCCTTCCGACTCGGTTCCTCAGCTCTGCCGCCGCATCAACAACGCTCTGCTGCGTGCCGACCAGATCTGGCATCAGGAGGGCAAGAATGGCAAGCACTGGCTCGCCCCGCTCGTCGCCGACGCCGAGGCAGGATTCGGCGGAAGCCTCAACGCCTTTGAACTGATGAAGGGCATGATCGAGTGCGGAGCCGCCGCCGTACACTTCGAAGACCAGCTCAGCTCCGCCAAAAAGTGTGGACACATGGGTGGCAAAGTCCTCGTCCCCACGCAGGAAGCCGTGCAGAAACTCATCGCCGCGCGCCTTGCCGCCGACGTCTGCAACGTGCCCAGCATCCTTATTGCCCGCACAGACGCCAACGGCGCCAAGCTCATCACCAGTGACATTGATCCCGCCGACCATCGCTTCCTCACCGGCGAGCCCCGCACCGGGGAAGGCTTCTACCGCATCAAGAGCGGACTGGAAACGGCTATCGCTCGCGGCCTCGCCTACGCTCCTTATGCCGACATGATCTGGTGCGAGACTAGCGAGCCCAGCGTCGAGGAAGCCCGCCGCTTTGCCGACGCCATTCATGCCCGCTTCCCCGGCAAGCTGCTGGCCTACAACTGCTCGCCCTCGTTCAACTGGAAGAAGAAGCTCGACGATACCGCCATCGCCAACTTCCAGCGCGAGCTGGCTGCGATGAACTACAAATTCCAGTTCATCACTCTGGCCGGCTTCCACGCCCTCAACTACGCCATCTTCGACCTCGCTCGCAATTACAAACAGAGCGCCATGTCGGCCTACTCCGTTTTGCAGCAGAAGGAGTTTGCCGCTGAGCCCGAAGGTTACCGCGCCGTCAAGCACCAGCAGTTTGTCGGCACCGGATACTTCGACGACGTCGCCCAAACCATCGCCAGTGGCGCCAGCAGCACCACCGCTCTCCACGGCTCTACTGAGCAGGAACAGTTTCATCCTGCTGCACCATGTGCGCGACTGAACTGCGAGGACCGCATTGCACCCAGGGTAAAGCAAGCTAGTTAAACAGTAGACGGGCACACTTCAAGAGCCCGGCTCCCGCAGCCGGGCTCTTTTATTTGACGAACGAAAAGGCGGACAACGCCGTCTGGAGTGCGGGCATCTTCAGAACCCAGCAGCAGTTCGCAACGGTGCGAATCCCCCAAAAGGCGCGGTAGCCAAGCGACAAGGCAAAAGGTCAGCAAGCCTTTCATCGGGCGGTTCAACTCCTCCCCGCGCCTCCATTTTTCTCCAGCATTTCCGCGCGGCTCTGGGCGAGCGCGTCTCTCCCGGTTTGCTTCTCCCCGCCGCATTCTTTATCCTTGAATCTCCAAATCTTTTCTGCATTGCGCCTTGTACGCGCGAGCGGAGACCGGCCTTATGTCTGAAATTAAAGTTCAACTCCCCGACGGCAGCATTAAACAAGTTCCTCAGGGCACCACCGCCCTCGACATTGCGAAGTCTATTTCGCCGCGCTTGGCCGACGCTGCTCTGGCCGCCAAACTAGCGCCCTTGGTTGCCGGTAAAGCAGCTGATCATGCAGTCGACAAGGCAGCCCATAGCGCAGCAGCTTGTTGTGGCGTAGTCGATGATGACTTTGCCATCGTCGATCTCACCCAGCCCATCCAGCAGGATTCGCGCCTCCGCCTGCTCACTGAAAAAGATCCCGAATCGCTCCAGGTCTTCCATCACTCTTCGGCGCACCTGCTTGCCGCCGCCGTGTTGGAGCTTTTTCCTGAGACCAAGCTCGGCCACGGCCCAGCCACCGAAACTGGATTCTTCTACGACTTTCTGCGCGAGACTCCCTTCACCCCCGAAGATCTCGAAAAGATCGAAAAGAAGATGAAGGAGATCGCCGACCGCAACGAGCCCTATGCGCGCGACTTCCTCGACCGCAACGCTGGCCTTGAGCGCTTTAAGGCAGAAGGCGATTTCATGAAGTGTCATTTCATCGAGCAGTTCACCAAGCCCGATGAAAAGATCTCGCTCTACAAGACCGGAAAATTCGTCGACTTCTGCCGCGGTCCGCACATTCCTTCCACCGGCAAAATCAAGGCATTCAAGCTGCTCAACATCGCTGGTGCCTACTGGCTCGGCAAAGAGGGCAATCCCCAGCTCCAGCGCATCTACGGAACCTCGTTCTACTCCAAGAAGGAGATGGATGAGTACATGCGCCAGCTTGAGGAGGCCAAGCGCCGCGATCATCGCGCCCTCGGCAAGCAACTTGATCTCTACTCGATTCAGGAACTGGCTGGCCCCGGCCTCATCTTCTGGCATCCCAAGGGCGGACTCATCCGCACCATCATGGAAGACTGGCTGCGCGCCGAATACCTGAAGCGTGGCTATTCGCTGGTCTTTACCCCGCATGTTGCCCGCCGCGCCCTCTGGCAAACCTCAGGCCACGAGGGTTTCTACGCCGAAAACATGTTTGACACCATGGAGCTCGACGACGCCGAGTATCGCCTCAAGCCCATGAACTGTCCCTTCCATATCCTTATTTATAAGGATCAGCTCCGCTCCTATCGCGATCTGCCCGTCCGCCTCGGCGAACTCGGCACCGTTTATCGTTACGAGCGCTCCGGCGTCATGCACGGACTCATGCGCGTCCGCGGCTTTACCCAGGACGATGCCCACATCTTCTGCACTCCCGACCAGATCGAAAGTGAGATCGAGGGTTGCATCGACTTTGCCGTCAGCGTCCTGCACACCTACGGCTTCGAGCAGTTCCAGGTCGAACTCTCCGGTTGGGACCCCGAGGATCGCGCCCATTACGTCGGCTCACCCGAGCAGTGGGAGATGGCGCAGAACTCGCTCAGGATTGTGCTCGACCGCAAGCAGATTCCCTACAAATTCATCCCCGGCGAAGCGGCCTTCTACGGCCCCAAGATCGACGTCAAACTGGTCGATGCCATTGGCCGTCTCTGGCAGCTCTCCACCGTGCAGTTTGACTTCAATCTTCCTCAGCGCTTCGAACTTGAGTACGTGGGCGAAGACGGCCAGCGCCATCAGCCTCTCATGGTGCACCGCGCTCTCTACGGCTCGGTCGAACGCTTTTTCGGCGTCCTCATCGAGCACTACGCCGGAGCTTTCCCGGTCTGGCTCTCGCCCACCCAGGTCGCCATCGTTCCCATTGCCGAGCGCCATCTCGACTACGCCAACAAAGTCGCCGACGCGCTAAAAGCGATCGGCGCCCGCGTCCACGTTGATGGACGCAATGAGAAGATGAACGCGAAGATTCGCGAGCACGCCTTGCAAAAAGTTCCGTTCATTCTCGTTGTCGGAGATAAAGAGTCGGAGATTGGCGAGGTCAACGTGCGAGTCCGCGGCCAGGAGAAAGCTGAGGGCAGCGTAACCATCGAAGCCTTCACCAGTCGCGTCCAGCGTCTCATCGAGTCACGCAGCACCAAGCTGGATTGAGTTTCTCCGCATAAAAAAAGGCAGACCTTCGGGCCTGCCTTTTCTTATGATTTAGGTGCACGTTCTATGAATGCATCAAATTGCGTTTCCTAATTTTCACATCTCAGTCGTCGTCTTCTTCTTCCCAGTCGAACAGCTCAGCCACAGCTAGCGGCGATGCAGTAAAACCAGCCCTCAGCCTATCCGGTTTCGCAACCAACTCCTCATAGCTGCTGGGGAGGACGGCCAAAGACGTGCGATCACGTTCCAGCCGATCCACGCGCATATAGGTCTCCTGACTCACATACTCCCGCGATTTCATGCGACTTCCAAGCACTAGATCGCCCTAGTGAAATAAAAGAGTCCCAAATTGGGGTACATGGAAAATTGGGCCCCGTATGAACGCTCGCTCACCCTTGCTCCGGCTTCGCACCTATCCCAAACATCCTCCTATTCACTCTGGCCCTCTACGTGGCGCGGCTTCCGCTATCATGTTCCAGTGCTCCAGTCGCTGCAACGCTATCTCCGCCAGCACCGCCTAGTCCGTCCCGGCCAGCGCGTCGGCATCGCCGTTAGTGGCGGCGCTGACTCCGTAGCCCTGCTGCGAGCTCTCGCCTCGCTCGCTCCCGAGCTCGGTGTAGTGCCCTTCGTCCTCCACTTCAACCACAATCTTCGCGGTCCTGACTCTGAGGCCGATGCTGCATTTGTCGCCGCCCTCGCTGCCCAACTCGCGCTCGACTCTGCCGTCGAATCCGGCGATGTCGCCGCCCTCGCCGCTCGTTTTCACCTTTCGATCGAAGCTGCCGGACGCCGTGCCCGCTACGCATTCTTCCGGCGCGCCGCCGCTGCTAATCGCCTCGATTGCGTTGCCACTGCCCACACCCGCGACGATCAGGCCGAAACCGTTCTCCTCCGCCTTTTGCGGGGAACCGGAACCAGCGGCCTCGCCGGAATCCTCCGCTCCTGCGATCTCTCCGCCATCGCCGAACCAATCAACGCCGTGCCAATCGACTCTGCGCCAATCGCAATCCCACCCGCCGCCGCTTCGGCAGACGGCTATTGCTCGCCGCGTCTCATTCGTCCCCTGCTCGCCACCTCCCGCCAGCAGGTCGAGCAATTTCTGCTCTCGCTTGGCCAGCCCTTTCGCCAGGACTCCTCGAACCTCAGTCAGCAGTTTCTCCGCAATCGCGTGCGCGCCCACCTGTTGCCCGCCCTTGAGCGCGACTACAACCCGCAACTTCGCCAGGCTCTTTGTGAGACCGCCGAGGTCGCCGCCGCCGAGAACACCTTCCTTGAAGAGCTAGTCTCTGCCGCCCTCGGCCCTCAGACGGACCTTAAAGCCGGAATCGAGTTGACCCTCCTCAAGGCGCAACCCGTTGCCCTGCAACGCCGGATGCTCCGCCGTCTCTGCCAGCCCTACGGCCTCGCGCTCGATTTCGCCCAGCTTGAAGCTCTCCGCAACTTCGCTCTCGCTGCCCGGGCCGGGTCGTTCCAGCTACCGCGCGGCTTTGCCGCTGAGATGATCCGCCCCAAGCTTCTCCCGCCGCGCCTTCGCCTGCTTCCGCCCAAAACCGTCTAGTCGGAGACAAACTTCTATATCGTCATCTTTTATCTTTATCGTCATCATTGTTTATGGGGTAAGATTGTGTGCTGCTGGCTGACAACAAGGCTGGCGCCTTCGGCATCGTAGGTCTCAGGAGTACCCATATGGCGAACGACAGCGGCAACTACCAGGTAGTGATCCCAGAGATCGAATTGCGTCAGCGAATCGTTTCGCTTGGCCGTCAAATATCGGAGGATTTCAAGGGCCGCTCAATCCTCTGCGTTGGCGTGCTCGAAAATGGCTTTCTCTTCGCCGCCGATCTGGTCCGCGCCATCACCTGCGACGTCAGCTGCCAGTTCGTTATGCCCTACGTCCACGAAATCCATGAGGGCAACGTCACTACCAAACAAATCTTCTACGCCCCGGAAATCGACGTGCAAGGACGCCACATCCTGATCTGTGAAGGGATCCTCTCCACTGGCCAGACCACCGAATTTCTGCGGCGCAATTTTCAGGCACGCGGTGCCGCCTCCGTCTCGGTCTGCAGCCTGCTCGACCGCGAGTCCGACCGCCGCGTAGATCTCCAGTCCACCTACTGGGGTTTTCGCGTTGGACCGCAACAGTTAGCCGGCTTCGGCCTTGGTGCACCCGCTCTGGAGCGCAATCTGCCATTTATCTTCGCCGCCCCAGATATGCGGGCGTAGTGGCGCTTCCTGTTCTGGGTATATATACTCTTGAATTAACTGGAGCCCGTGAATCTGCCCCTGAGTACCTGCTCACGCGCTTTCCCGCAAGGTCTGGCGTAACGCGTTGCTTGCTTGCGCGTACGGGCTTCCAAGAAAACAGGTAAAATCTGTGGGGGTGGAAAAACCCGGTTCCAACAGCTTGCTTGGGCATCTAATCAGCTGAGTGGCCCCGTTAGTTTGTTCCCGCTCTTAAATGAGGAGCTTTTGGTGAATTCCACGGTCAAGCAAGTCGTGTTCTGGCTCGTGATACTGCTTTCTGGCGTATTGCTCTGGTCGGTTGTTAAGAACAATAGCACGGGAGTCAAAGAGCGCGAAATCAACTTCTCGCAATTCCTGTCAGATGTCGATGCGGGCAAGATCCGGGACGTAACCGTCTCCGGTCCCGATGTCCGCGGCAACTACAACAGTGAGAAAGCAGGCTTCCACACCATTGTCCCGCCGAATTACACGGACATGTACAAGAGCCTGCGCGACAAAGGCGTAAACATCACCGTGAAGGATGTCAGCGGCGGCGGTTGGCCCAGCTGGCTCTTCCAGATGCTCCCGCTCGTCGTCATTCTCGGCCTCTGGTTCTTCATGATTCGCCAGATGCAGTCTGGTGGAAACAAGGCGTTGTCATTTGGCAAAAGCCGCGCCCGCCTGCTCTCCATGCAGCAGAAAAAGGTGACGTTTAAGGACGTTGCCGGTGTGGATGAAGCCAAGGAAGAGCTCCACGAGATCATCGAGTTCCTGCGCGAAGCGCAGAAGTTCCAGAAACTCGGCGGACGCATTCCCAAGGGCGTGCTCCTCGTCGGACCTCCAGGAACCGGCAAAACCCTGCTCGCCCGCGCCGTTGCCGGCGAAGCCAATGTTCCGTTCTTCTCTATTTCCGGCTCTGATTTCGTCGAGATGTTCGTCGGCGTCGGTGCCAGCCGCGTGCGCGACCTCTTCGAGCAGGGCAAAAAGAATGCTCCCTGCATCATCTTCATCGATGAAATCGACGCCGTCGGACGCCATCGCGGTGCCGGACTTGGCGGCGGACACGATGAGCGCGAGCAGACCCTCAACCAGTTGCTGGTCGAGATGGACGGCTTCGAATCCAACGAAGGCGTCATCCTCATCGCCGCTACCAACCGTCCAGACGTGCTCGATCCCGCACTGCTTCGCCCCGGCCGCTTTGACCGCCGCGTCGTAGTCGCCCGTCCCGACGTTCGTGGCCGCGAGGAGATCCTCCGCGTTCACACCCGTAAGATTCCCATCAACGATGACGTCGATCTTTCGATCCTCGCCCGCGGCACACCGGGCTTCAGCGGCGCCGACTTGGCCAACATGGTCAATGAAGCCGCTCTGCTCGCCGCCCGGCAGAATCGCAAGACCGTGCTCATGTTCGACTTCGAACTCGCCAAGGACAAGGTGCTCATGGGCGCTGAACGCAAGTCCATGATCCTCACCGACGAGGAGAAGAAGAACACCGCCTATCACGAGGGTGGACACGCCTTGGTCGCCGCTAAGGTTCCGCATGCTGACCCGCTGCACAAGGTCACCATCATTCCGCGCGGCATGGCCTTGGGCGTCACCATGCAGTTGCCCATCGACGACAAGCACACCTATGACCGCGTCTATCTTGAAAGCCAGTTGGCGATCATGATGGGTGGCCGCGTCGCCGAGGAGATATTCCTCAAAACCATGACCACCGGTGCCGGAAACGACATTGAGCGCGCTACGGAAGTAGCCCGCAAGATGGTCTGCGAATGGGGCATGAGCCAACTCGGTCCGCTCACCTTCGGCAAAAAGGAAGAGCAGATATTCCTAGGCCGTGAGCTCTCCCAGCACCGCGACTACTCCGAGGAAACCGCTCGCGAGATCGACGCCGAGGTCCGCCGCTTCATCGATGCCGCCTACAAAACGGCCTTCGATGTTCTCGACGGCAACCGCGACGTCCTCGAACGCATCGCTCAGGCGCTTCTCGAGCGCGAGGTCCTCGACTCCGCCGAACTGCAGATGATCATCCAGGGCAAGACACTTCCTGCCCGCGTTCAACCGCCGCCGGCCGATGACTCCGGCAGCGTCCAGCAGGTTCTCCGTCCGGAGCCCAACCGCTCACCCAACCTCAGTCCCGGCGAGCGTCCCAGCCCGGCATAACCCGGCGTTCCAAGCTCGACGAAAAGGGTGGCCACGCGGCCACCCTTTCTTGTTGCTCCCATCCCGTTCCACACCCTTTACAATCAGCTATGCTCCGCCGCCATCACGCATTCGTCTGGGTCGTCCTCTTCGCCACCAGCCTGCTCTCTGCTCAAAACCCTCCCAACCTCGCCACACACGTCCGTGCCGAAATGTCCTTCCTCGCCTCCGACGCGCTTCGCGGCCGTGGCAGCGCCACCCACGACGAACTCGTCGCCGCCACCTACGTGGTCTCCCAGTTCCAATCCTTCGGACTCGAATCAGCCCAGCTTCAGCGCGTCCCGCTCGCCAAAGGAGGCGCAACCTACAACGCCTTCGCCCTGCTTCCGGGCTCTGATCCCGCGCTCGCCCGGCAGACCATTCTGCTCAGCTCCCACCTCGACCACCTGGGCACCCGCAGCACTCGCTCCGGCGAAGTCATCTACCACGGAGCCGATGACGATGCCAGCGGAACCACCGCCGTCCTCGAGCTTGCCCGCGCCTTCGGCTCACAGCCAACTCGCCCGCGCCGTACCATCGTCTTCGTCTGTTTTGGCAGCGAGGAGACGGGCGGCCAGGGCGATGAATATTTCCTGCAGCACCCACCCACTCCGCTCGCCTCCATCGTCGCCAACCTGGAATTCGAGATGATCGGTCTGCCCGACCGCTCCATCCGTCCCGATCAGCTCTGGCTCACCGGATGGGAGCGCACCGACCTCGGCCCCACGCTCGCCAAACACGGAGCCCCGCTCGTCGCCGACCCTCATCGCACCGAGCACTTCTTCGAGCGCTCTGACAACTTTGCCCTCGCCCGTCTCGGTATCATCGCCCAAACCGTTTCCAGCTATGGACTTGGACCTCACTATCACCAGCCCACAGATGACCTGGCCCACATCGACTTTCCCCACCTCACCCACGCCATCTGGTGGATGATCACCCCCATTCAGTGGCTGGCCAACTCCGATTGGACTCCCACTTGGAATTCAGGTGGCAAACCCTAGGCCCCAGCGCCCGCCAGCAATACCCGGCCTGAGGCAATCGTTTTGCCGGTCTAAGCTAAGGTTTCTGTTGCCGTTTTCGCCCAAACTGTGCGAAAGTGTAGTGTAAGTTTGCTCCATGGGGGAGCTGTCAGCTCTGCGGAGCTTACTCAGTTCCTCCATATTTTTTTCTCCGGTCTTCGTGTGCGTGCTCTCTCGCCCGCCGCCGGTGGATTGCGAGCTGCGAGGCTCCGCGAGGTAAGGGTAAGGTATGTCCCATTTTGCTCCCTTGAAGAATCCCACCCGAAGTTTTGAGAACGCTCTGCAGTGGCTCGCCCAGCACGGCTTCCAGGTCACCCAGCCCGCCTCTGGCAGCAAAATTTACACCGTAACCAAGGATGGCTGCACTGCGTCCATCGAAGTTGCCAGCGATGGCAACTCCCGTATTGCCGCCTTTCCCGCGTGCCTCGTTGCTGGCCAGCCTGCCGAACTAGTTGATCGCGGCTACCAGAAGTTCTTCCGCACCTCAAAGCTTGAAGTCGCCGCCACCGCCGAGCGCCTCCAGGACCTGCACCGCTTCAGCGAAGAACTCAAAGAAGCTCTCGGTTACACCAGCCTCTACAATGAAGGCCTCGGTAGCGTCAGTGGCAGCTACCAGTACGACCGCGTCGTCAGCCGCGACCTGCCTCTCGACGAACGTCCCCACCGCCCCTGGCAGAAATAAGCATCTCTCTCACTAACCTTTGCTCCTCCGCAGGAAACAACCTTAGTCCTGTGAATCCCGCGGAACGTTCAAATTTGGCTCAGCTCTCCATTCCGCCATCGGCCTGTAAACCTTCCGTCGACTTCCCTAATCCAACGGTCTGGAAGTTCCCACCGCTTGTTGGCTCTGCTTGCCACATTGGCCGTGGGAACCTGTCAGCGCCTGCCCGCCAACGGTTCGCGCTCATGAGGAAACCAACATGAAGATCGCAATTCGGTTATTGCTGTTACTGGCTCTCGTCTCCGCTCTGCCCGTCTTTGCCGCGGATGATGAGGATGTAGCCAAACGTCTAAACGACGCTACCGCCGATCTCAACCGTCTCACCAACGCCCCAGACAACAACATTCCCCAATCCATCCTCGCTGACGCCAAGTGTGTTGCCATCGTCCCGTCGCTCGTTAAAGGCGGCTTCATCGTCGGAGGCCAACACGGGCGCGGTGTCGCCACCTGCCGCATTCATGAAGGCAAAGCCTGGAGCGCGCCGGCCTTCTTCGTCATCACCGGAGGCAGCTGGGGAGCCCAGATCGGAGTTGAGGGTGTTGATCTCGTCATGCTCTTCATGAACAACGAAGGAGCCGAGAAGCTGCTCTCAGCCCAATGGAAGATCGGAGCTGACGCCGGAATCGCGGCTGGTCCCTGGGGCCGTGATGCCAGCGCCAATACCGACTGGAAGGCGAACTCCGGCATCCTCACCTACTCCCGCGCCAAAGGCGTATTTGCCGGAGCCACGCTCAATGGCGCTAATGTCCGTGCCGATGAGGGTGCCATCAAGACGTTCTATGGCCGCGGCTATAACTTCCGCGCCCTGCTCACCGGCCAGGTAACGCCACCTCCCGCCGCGCATCAGTTCCTCGCCGACATCCGTCACAACTTCCACGAGGCTGAAGCCGCCAAATAACCGCAAGTAATCTCGCCCAACAAAAAGGGTCCAGCTCCGGCTGGGCCCTTTTCTTCGTTGACGAGCCTGACTTCCTGGATTTATCAATGGGTAGGCTTGTCGGCCACACAACATGCTCCTGCGCTTATTCGCAGTCTTCCTACTGATCGCCGCAAACGTCCCTCTTGCCAGTGCCAAAGACGACCCATGGGTAGAGCTTCGCGCCCCGCATTTCATCGTCGTCACCGATTCCAACGAAAGGCAGGCACAACACATAGCGGAGCAGTTTGAGCGCATGCGTGCCGTCTTTCACGACATGTTTCCCGCAGCGCATCTCGACGCCGAATCTCCGATCATCGTCCTGGCCATCCGCGACCCCAAGACCTTTCGCGCACTCGAACCGGAAGCCTATCTCAAAAAGGGTGCGATGGAGCTTGGCGGTCTTTTTGCCTACTCGCGGGAGAAGAATTATGTCCTCCTCAATTTGAACGCTGGCGGCCAGCATCCTTATGCTGCGGTCTACCATGAGTACGTTCACTTCCTTGTCAGTCGTAGTGGGCAGTGGCTGCCCGTCTGGCTCAACGAAGGCCTCGCCGAGTTTTACCAGACCATAGAATTTCGCGACAAGGAAGTGGAGTTGGGCGAGCCCAGCGTAGAGAACGTTTACCTTCTCCGCCGCAGCCGCTTGCTCCCGCTCGAAACCTTGTTCGCCGTGGATCAGAACTCTCCCTACTACCACGAAGACAACAAGGCCAATATCTTCTACGCCGAGTCTTGGGCGCTCACTCACTATCTTGAGATCCGCTCCCGGCATGACAAAGTGGAACACGTCTCGCAATACGTGGCGCTCGTCAACAACAAGGTCGACCCCATCACCGCCGCCACTACTGCTTTCGGCAATCTTCGCACCCTGGAGAAGGATCTCAGCGTCTACATCCAGCAACCGACTTTCCAATACGTGACACACCCCGCAGCCATCAAGGTGAATGCGTCGGAATTCCAATCGCGCGCGCTCACCCCGGTTCAGTCGGATGCCGTGCAGGCTGACTTTCTCGTTTACGCGCAACGCGTAAAGGATTCCCGCGAATTGCTGGACCGCATCCTCAAACAGGCACCGGACAACGCCGCCGCCCATGAAACTCTAGGGATGCTCGCCTTCCGTGAAGGTAAGTGGCAGGAGGCCGCAGATTTGTACGAGCAGGCCGCCAAACTCGATCCACAAAATTATCTTGATTACTACCAGTATGCGGGTGCTGCGATGAACGCAGGACTCTCCTCCGATCGCGCGGCGCAGGTCGAAGCCAGCCTGCGGACGGCTACAACTCTCAATCCTGACTTCGCCCCGGCACTGGACCAGCTCGCCGCCTTCTATGTCCGCCAGGGCCGGAATCTGGATGACGCCTACAAGCTCGAGCTCCATGCAGTTCAACTGGAACCCACCAACGTCTTCTTCCGGATGAATGGAGCGAATCTCCTCATGCGGATGCACCGCACCGATGACGCCCTCGCCGTGTTGCAGACCGCGGCTCACATGACCAGCGATCCCGGCCAGCTCGCGTCGATTCAGAACATGCAAAACGGAATCGAGACGTACCGCGCACAGCTGCAACAGCGGGAACAGCAGCAGCGTGTCAACGCCGCACGTCTCACCGCCGCCGAAAATTCTCCCATCGTTGACAACCTGACCGTCGCTGATTCGCAGCCCATAGCCGACTCCGACTCCAGCCATGGACCGCGCCGCACCGCCATCGGAACGCTCAGCGATGTGCAGTGCTCCTCGCCTGCAATCATGCAGTTGAAGCTGCTCGGCGGGCCAAAGCCGTTGTCTCTGCGCGCGCGAAACTACTACAAGGTCGCCTATTCCGCCTCGAACTTCAAACCTTCTGCCGAACTGAATCCCTGCAAGGACCTCGACAAGATGAAGGCAAAGGTCGTCTACTTTGAAGCCGCCGGAGACTCGGCCCAGGGCCAGATCGTTTCCATCGAAATCAGCAAATAACAGAAGCGCTCCGCATCCTCTGGGGCTTCCCGCACTGGCAAGCCCCAGCTTTATCCAGCTTCACTTCAGTTTCGCCAAGCCTTCCAGCAAGTGGCCCAGCTTCGGAGTCCCCATCTTCCCGTGGGGTGGTTCAGTCCTTTGCTTTCTCCGCCAGCGCAGGGACGAATCTAGCGGCATCAATCGTGCCCAGCCCGCTTGCCAGATCATATCCGTGCATCGCGTTGTACCCCACGACCGTGTATGTGTTGCCGTCACTGTTTGTGAACGGCCCAAAGGAGTTGTTCCCCTTGGTGATATCCACAATTCCGCCCCAGCTTCCGCCAAGTTCATAGAGCGAGTCGCCGAGCGTGCCTAGCCTGCGGTGGGCGAGTTGTGCTGCCATCGCTACGATTCCTGCGAACTCCGGCGTCGCCTCACTGGTTCCGCCGACAAGGTTGAACCCACCACCCTCACTTACCGGCAGAAACGAGAGGTAGATAACAACCGCGCCATCAACCGAGGCGCTAAGGCTTACATCGGGAGTTCCCCTGTGCCAATCGACAATCGACGCGACCCCATTCTGAAAGTCTGGCCGTTCAAACACCGCCGATACTCCGCCGCCGCCCGCACCGTAGCCGTCGTTCCACACGACGTCAGGCGCAAGCCGATTCCCCTGGTCGTCCAGTGTGAGCTGAGTTCCGCCAACCGACGTTACAAGAGGATCGCTCGAAGGCCACGAATTTACTCGCATCGGATATAGGTCAGCCCCATTGAGTTCATAATTCGTTGCCCCGGTGTCGCCAGAGCCGCCAAGAACGCTCACGTGGTGTTTTTGGGCATTTATGTAGGCGCTGCGAAGGTCGAAGATGGATTGAGGACTAGGGAACGTCTCTTCGGTCGCTCCAAAGCTCTGGCTGATGACGTCTCCGATGTTGTGGTTGATCACATAGTTTTCCGCTTCCACGATCTCCGGGAATCCCGTGACCCCCTCTGTTTCAGCCACAGGAGTTTCGACCAGGACGATGGCCGCCCCCGGAGCAAACACATGCGCCCACTCCACATCCAGTGTGGTCTCCACTCCCCAGCCCACCATGTCATTGTTCGTCGGATCGAAGGGCGGGACGGCTCCCGCAGGCTGAAGAATGGTCAAACTAGGTGGGTCGGGCAATCCAAATGTCTGGTCAAATACGTGCAAATCCCTCTGGATTGTCGGAGAACCAAAGGCGTCTACAATTACGATCGTGACGCCGCGCCCGTCAATGCCTGTTGAGTGAAGCGGTCCCAGGTTATATGCCTTGGCCAGCTGGAAAGGCTGGTAGCAATGGATACCGTAGTTCTTCAGGCAGAACGCAGTAGTGGGAGGAGTCGAAAGGTGAACCCCGCCTACTTGAATGTGTTGCGGATGGATCTTGACAGTTTGGGCGCTTAACGATGCTCCGTTCATTACAGCGAAGGCAAAGGCGAGAACGAGCGCACCTTTGGTCAATAGAGTTTGCTTGCGCAGTTTCATGGTTGTTCCCTTTCAGGTTGATCTTTTGAACAGGTCGTGTGAGCCCGCAGAACTGCGGTCGTGTTGACTCAGAACCAGCTCTTTCCTGTGAAGTTGCATCCTCGAACTCGCGCGCAAGAACAATTCCAGAGTCTCAGCGCTCAGCTGTTCACCCCGCTCTTGCTAAAATAGTAATCAAGGGTTTCCGCTTCCTCGTCCCATGTCTTTCTCCGAACATTTCGACGTTGCCGTAGTCGGCGCCGGTCATGCCGGATGCGAAGCTGCAATGGCCGCCGCGCGCATGGGACTGCGCACCGCTCTGTTCACTCTCAACGCCGATCTCATCGCGCAAATGTCCTGCAACCCCGCCGTCGGAGGCATTGCCAAGGGACACATCGTGCGCGAGATCGACGCTCTCGGCGGCATCATGGCCGAAGTCACCGACGCCGTCGGCATCCAATTCCGTCTCCTCAACACCTCTCGCGGACCAGCCGTCTGGTCGCCCCGCGCTCAGTGTGACAAGCAGGCCTACCGCCTAAAGATGCGCTCTGTCCTCGAGTCCCAGCCCAATCTCCAGATCAAGCAAGCCGAGGTCGCCGACCTCATCATCGCCACTGAAGGCGGCCGCCGCCGCGTCGAGGGCCTGCGCCTGCGCGATGGCCGCTCAGTCTCCGCCCGCGCCGTAGTCATCACCACCGGAACTTTCCTCAACGGACTCATCCACTGTGGCGAGCAAACCTACCCCGCCGGACGCAGTGGCGAACCCGCCGCCATCCTCCTCGGCGAAAACCTCAAAGCTCTCGGTCTCCGTCATTGCCGACTCAAGACCGGCACTCCCCCGCGCCTCGATGGCCGCTCCATCGACTTCTCGCGTTTCCAGCCTCAGCCTGGCGATGCCGATCCCACGCCCTTCAGCTTCCGGACCCGGCGCATCACGCAGCCCCAGGTGCCTTGTTACATCGCCTACACCACGGCGGAAACTCATCGCATCATCCGCGAGAACGTCCATCGTTCGCCCATGTACAGCGGACAGATCCACTCCACCGGCCCGCGCTACTGTCCCTCCATTGAAGATAAGATCGTCAAGTTTCCCGACAAACTGACTCACCAACTCTTTCTCGAGCCCGAGGGCCTCAACACTCACGAGATCTATCTCAATGGCATGAGCACCTCGCTCCCCGTCGAAGTCCAGCTCGCCATCCTCGCCAGCATTCCCGGCCTTGAAACCGCTGAAATGCTCCGCCCCGGCTACGCCATCGAGTACGACTCCATCGACCCCACCGAGCTCGAGCGCACGCTCGAAACCCGCAAAATCCGCGGCCTCTATCTCGGCGGACAAATCAATGGCACCAGCGGATACGAGGAAGCCGCCTGTCAGGGACTCATGGCCGGAATCAACGCCGCCCTCGCCGTCAAGTCTGAGCCGCCTCTCACTCTCAACCGCAGTGAAGCCTACACCGCCATCCTCATCGACGATCTCATCAGCAAAGGAACCAGCGAGCCGTATCGCATGTTCACCTCGCGCGCCGAGTTCCGCCTGCACCTGCGCATCGACAACGCCGACCGTCGTCTCACGCCTCATGGCCGCCGCATCGGACTCATCAACGACGAAGCCTGGCACAACTTCCAAGCCAAGCAGCAGCGCTTCGCCCACCTCCAGCAGCAGCTTGAAACTCAGCGCGCCGGAGCGATCCTTCCAGCGGCTCTCACCGCAAAGGTCGGCCTCGCCACCGGACAAACCTACGCTCAGCTCCTGCGCCGTCCCGAGGTCACCATAGACGACCTCACTCCCATCTGCCGCCAGCTCGCCCCGGAGTTCTTCACCCACGACGATCTCGATGGAGCCTTGGAGGCGGGTGCCCCACTGGGTTTGATGGGTGGCCCACATCCGCCTTCTTTTGGCGAATGTGGGATCAGCACACAGACGGGTGCCCCATTCAAGCCCGCTGTTGGCTTGGGTGGGGCCGTTGACGTTGCTCCTGCTCTTGATCTCGCCCGCGCCTCAGCCGACACAGCTCCGCTTCCCCGCGCCATCTGGGTCGAGCTCAAATCAGTTGAAACCGAAGTCAAGTACGCCGGCTATCTCCAGCAGCAGGAGAAAGCCATCGAGCGCCTCAAGAAAGCCGAAACCAAAACCATCCCCGACTGGTTTGATTACTCCTCCATCAGCGGCCTCTCGCGCGAGATGAAAGAGAAGCTCACCCGCCTGCGTCCTCAAACCATCGGCCAAGCCTCGCGGCTCCCCGGAGTCACTCCCGCCGCCGTCTCCCTGCTCAACGTCTACCTCGAAATCCAATCTCGCCAACGCAAACAAGCCAACGCCCTCGGCGACTGATCGCCACACGCCGCCGCACGTGTGTTGCAGTCTTCGCAAATCATGACGGCCGTTTTTTAGGACAACTCGCGCTCCTCACCCTCGCTCTAACTTTACCGTTCAGCTTTCCTTGCCCTTCCCAGGCAAAGATCCGACATCAAAGGGCGAGTTCCCGGAAATGCAGTAACGGTTTGCAAGATACGGGGTTTCGGCTCATGTTAGTCCGCGTGGGAGGGTTTGTGGCTGGTCATCAAGTAGTGTTGATGTGGTCGATTTGCCTCGCCATAACTCTCTTTTTCGTACTTGAGATCATACAAACTAGGCGCAACTGGACCATACTTGTCCCCAGGAAATATGAGGTTGGGCGGATAGAGAAATCGTGTGAGGCAATGTTCGCCCTCTGTGCCCTGTTGATCCCCGCAACGATTGGGCTCCTCACTTGGCTCCGGGATAAGGCTGGCCCTGGAAGTTACACAATCCCTCTATGCTTCGCGCTGGTGTATTTCGTTGCGATGATCATATTCACCGCTCATATCCGCTTTAACTTCCTATGGCGGTTTGACACGGAATTCGGAGTTTCATCTCAAAAGAATATGCGCTTCGCGTATTGGCTGACCTGCGCCACCGGCGGCATTGTTTTCGGGCTCATTCTTGTGTCCATTCCGGTACTGGAGCTGGGCTTTGGATGGCTGAAGATGAAAGAGACGCAACTCCCAAGCACCCCGGTAAACGTAATTTGCACCTATAAACCTGCTGACGTCGTCCCACCCCCGCAACCCACTCCGTGTAAGCGGGTCTCTCATCATCGCCACAAACCACGGTGGTGCCCCTGCACCCCCTCCAGCTAGGAGATACTCGATGGCATTCTTCCGCGAATTTCTGAAGAAGAAAAACGTGAACCCCGATACCAGCGTTGACGAACAGGATGAAGCCGCCGTGGTGTGGGTTCTGACTCAATCGCGAGTGCAACGAGCCGCAATCCGTTTTCCGTCGTCCTTCGTCGCGCCAGATGAGCTTCCCCCAGAGATGGCCGCGGAATTGGAATTCGTCGCCGCCTTCTCATGCTTCATTGGTTCGAAGCCCGAGCGGTATGAACTGGACGCACGGACATTTCGGCATTACTTCGTTCCGGGATTTTTGAACGATGCAAATAAACAAAAGCAGCTCGCAGAGTCCGTACGTCCAGCTTTTTTTACTGCAACTCGCGCCGATCTGCGCACTGCCGCTAGCCTCGACCGCTTTCTGGACATGAGAAAGCTGGGGATGGTTGAGACGGCATGAGCAGCGTAACCTTGAAGGTTCGACCCGGCGGTGGTAAGCAGCCATGGAGATTCCTGACACATTCAGTCCCTCGTTACCAACTCCGCGATTCCGGTATAATTCCGCGCTGGTCTCGCACCGTCGAATGAAAACCCACAGGAGGGAACGTGATGCATAGAAGCGTGAAGTCCATGCTGGTAGTCACCCTTTGCCTGGTTTCAATGATTGCCGCCGCGCAATCCAAGCCGGTCGTTGTCTTCATCGCCACGGGCGGAACCATCGCCATGAAGATCGATCCCGTAAAGCATGCCCCCGTCCCCGCTATCTCTGGAGAGGACCTATTGGCGACAGTTCCCGAAGTCTCCCAGTACGCCACCGTCGAAGTGAAGAATATTTCCAACGTGCCTTCCGATTACATGGACCCCGCCCGTTGGGTCGTCCTCACCCGCGAAGTGAACGCTGCCTTGGCTCGCCCGGAAGTCGCCGGTGTCATCATTTCTCACGGAACCGACACTCTCGAAGAAACCGCCTATTGGCTCGATCTCACCGTGGATTCCGCGAAGCCCGTAGTACTCATCGGAGCCCAGCGCAATGCCTCCGAAACTGACTTCGATGGCCCTCGCAACCTGCTGAATGCGGTTCGAATCGCCATCGACCCGCAGGCGAAGGCTAAGGGTTCCATGCTCGTCATGAATAACCAGATCAACGCGGCACGCGATGTGACCAAGACCCATACTTCCAGTGTGGAAACCTTTAAGTCCGGTGATTATGGCTTCCTCGGAGAAGTGGATTTCGATCGCATCATCTTTGCCCGCGCTCCCCTGCGGCGCCAACATGTGCCAGTCAAAACTGACACCATGCCATACGTCGAGATTGTCCCCATGTACGGCGGAGCTGACGGTTATCTGGTGAAAGCCGCCGTAGACCACGGAGCCAAGGGCATCGTCATCCAGGGACTCGGATGGGGCAATGTGAATCTACCGATGTTTGCCGCCATCAAGGACGCAATCGCAAAAGGCATTCCCGTCGTCATCACATCGCGCGTGCCCAACGGGCGCGTCCTGCCCAACTACGGTTGGGATGGTGGCGGCAAAACATTGGTCGATGCCGGTACTGTAATGGGCGACGACCTCTCTTCACAAAAAGCGCGCATTCTCCTGATGCTCCTCATCCAGAACGGCGTCACTGGACAGAAGAACCTTCAAGCCGCATTCAGCCACTAGTTTCTTCGCACATTGGTGATCGCCGGGGCCTGCCGGATGTCCCGTGTTATCGCGCCACTCTGTTGCGCGATAACACGGGAAACAACGCACGTTCGGTCCCAAGCAAAGAGGGGTGCAGGCGAAGAAAGCCATCAGTTAAGCCAGCAGGCCATGCCATTTGCTCAGGGCCACTCTCACCGCATACCGTCCGCGATAACTCGAACATTCTCTTCGAACTCTGCCCAAAATACGCCATGGCCAAGGGCACGTAAGAGCGAGTTCATAATGGCTGTCACGGATTCTGGAATGCCTCCGAGCATGTCGGCAAAATTGAGCGACAGGCCAGCCTGAGCCCCGCTACCCTGTTGTTGTGCCACTTCGAGGACCTCTGGGCTCAGCACGAAACTCGCAACGCTGGGGGCAAACAGGCTAAGGAATTGGTCTGACTTCCCACGGGCGAGCTTGATGCCCGGCACCTCCAATCGCGCAGCCAAGATGCCATCTCCGAAGTAATTCAGCGACTCCCACCATTTTGCCCCAACCCTCAGCATCAGGATTGTGTAGACCACCACGTCGGCAAGACTCCACATGTCATCCTGCTTGATCTGAGTTGCATGTGCCACCTCGAGACGATTCGTGATCCGCCATCGGCATTCGTAATCGAGATTCTTGTGGTACCACTGATACTGGTAAAAATCGGCATTCCGATTCTCGGTATCCTTCACAACATCCGCACTGATCGAACTGCGAACGCGCCGATAATTTGCGTGAATTCCGTCAATAAATTGCTTTTCGTGTCGCCTATGCAGATGCATAATTCTGTTCTCAGTCGGAATGAGCGCAAGTTTGAAATACGTGCCTGACATCTGATGATTCCCCCCAGGCCAATCCTGTAAACTCGCGTACATCTCACCAATGGGCATTTGGGTGAGCAAATGAAACGCGCGTCCAGGTAGGGAGCCGTCATCTGTATTGCCGATGGATTGTCTTTCTCGGTCGATCATCATGCGAAGCTGCGCTCCATCTGCTGGGAGGGTCACATCTACATTGCGGATCAACACCCGGGTGTGAATGTCCTTCTTCGTTACGATGTGAAGCTTCGCATCGCTACTGATCCTGATCACGCAAAAGCGTTTGGTCGGTTCGTCTGGCTTATAGCACTCAGCGATGTCATATGAAGGAGTCGGAGAGATGTTCGTTGCGATGGCACTAGCAATGACAGTCTTACGTTCCGAACTTGATGACTCGCCGATTAACTTGGCTTCGATATCCTTCTGGTTCTTGTTAACTCCAATAATCAGAATGCCACCAAAGGTGTTCGCAAATGCGGCAACATCCTTCAGCGTGTCGCTGTTCCAAATTGACTTGAAATCATGCCTATAGCTTTCTCCCGGCTGCGCTCGCGCGAAGTCGGCAATGGCCGAAAAAAGAGCATAGTTCGTAAGGCTGTTGAAGTCGGCAGTGAAGAGATCCAGCACAGGTCGCCTCCAGAATTGCCGCAATGATATACCCGATCAGCTGTAACCCGACGGGTTCCCCAGGTTCGCGCTCTGCCCTCGCGCGATAACCTTCGAGCCCCGCCCCTTTGAAACCTCCCTCCGCCCCGCGCTACACTTTCCTTCGCATCCTCCGCTTCGCCGGAGGAATCAAGGAGCCATCATGAAAGCCATCGGCTACATTCAATCCTTACCTCCATCCGATCCCAAATCCCTCTTCGACTTCGAACTTCCCAAGCCAACCCCCGGCCCGCGCGACATCCTCGTCGCCGTCCGTGCCATCTCCGTCAATCCTCTGGACGTCAAACTTCGCATGCGCTTCCAGGGCACCCCGGAGCAGCCCAAAATTCTCGGCTACGATTGCGCCGGAGTCGTCGAATCCGTCGGTCCCGAGGTCTCTCTCTTCAAGCCCGGCGACGAAGTCTTCTACGCCGGAACCATGCAGCGCCCCGGCACCTACAGTGAATTCCATCTCGTCGATGAGCGCATCGCCGGACACAAGCCCAAGTCGCTTCCCTTCGCCGAAGCCGCCGCCTTGCCACTCACCTCCATCACCGCATGGGAGCTGCTCTTCGACCGCCTCCGCATCCCGCTCGGCAAGCCGCAGCAGGCCGGCGCTCTTCTCATCATCGGAGCCTCCGGTGGAGTCGGTTCCATCCTCGTCCAACTTGCCCGCCGCCTCACCGGAGTCACCGTCATCGGTTCCGCCTCGCGCCCCCAGACGCAGCAATGGGTTCTCAAGAACGGTGCCCACCACACCGTTGACCACTCCAAGAAACTCAGCGAAGAGGTCCGCAAGCTCGGTATCAAACATGTCGAATACATCATCAGCCTCACCCACACCGATCAGCACTTCGATGAGATCGCTGAGCTCATCGCCGCGCAGGGCGCCTTCGCCCTCATCGACGATCCCGAGCCCATCGATGTCCGCAAATTCAAATTCAAATCCGTCTCAACTCACTGGGAATCCATGATGACGCGCTCCATCTACCACACTGCCGACATGATCGAGCAGCATCGCATCCTCGAACAAATATCGACACTTGTCGATGAAGGCATCGTCCGCACCACTCTCGGCTCAACCGCCGGACGCATCACCGCCGAAAACCTGCGCAAAGCCCACGCTGCCATCGAGTCCAACAAGTCCATCGGTAAACTCGTCCTCGAAGGTTTTTAGCACTCAACGCAACATCATTCTGGAGCGCGTTCCGAGCGCTCCAGATTTCCCTCACCGCGTTTCCCTCTTGTGACCAAAGTCATAGCAAGCCCTCCCTGCGTCCCATACCCTATAAAGAGAAATTGATTTCCTCGCTCATCGAATCATCATGTCGAAACCGGTCTCAATTGCAGTCCCGTCCTCATCCCCTTCGCCGCTCCCCGTCGAATCCACCACCACTGTTAAGAAGAAGAACGTCCGCCGCACCGCCCCTGACCGTTCTCAGCGCACGCGCCTCATCGTGCAGCTTCTCTTCATCCTGCTCAACGTTTTCCTCTGCACCCAGTTTTATCTTTTCGTCCGCTACTTCGAATCCAACTCCACCGGCCCTCACGTCTCTCGGCCTGCCGGAGTCGATGGCTGGCTCCCCATCGCCGGACTGATGAACTCGCGCTACTTCTTCGCCACCGGCCACGTCCCCGCCATCCACCCCGCCGCCATGGTCCTCTTTCTCACCTTCACCGCCATGAGCCTTCTTCTCAAGCGCGCCTTTTGCGCCTGGCTCTGCCCCGTCGGCACCCTTTCGGAATACCTCTGGAAAGCTGGGCGCAAACTTTTCGGCCGCAATCTCATCCTCCCGCGTTGGCTCGATCTTTCCCTGCGCTCCATTAAGTATTTGCTCATGGCCTTCTTCGTTGTCATCATCGGCGGCATGAGCGCCACTGCGCTCGAAGACTTCATGGTCCAGCCCTACGGCATTCTTGCCGATGTCAAGATGCTGCACTTTTTCCTGCACATGAGCACCACCGCCGCTGTCGTCATCGCCGTGCTCGCGCTGCTCTCCATGGTCATCAAGAATTTCTGGTGCCGCTACGTCTGTCCTTACGGCGCCGTCATGTCGCTCGCCTCGCTCTTCAGCCCCGTCAAGATTCGCCGCGACGAACAGAGCTGCATCGCCTGTGGCAAGTGTTCCAAAGCCTGTCCGCAAGATCTCCCTGTCGCCCGTCTCATCCAGGTGCATTCCGTCGAGTGCACCGCCTGCCTGGAGTGCGTCGCCAGCTGCGCTACGCAAAACGCCTTGCAGTTCGCTCTGCCTCCGCGCTCTGCCTCGCCCATCACCGAACGTTGGCACGGACGCATTCTTCAACCCGTAGCCGCCGTCGTCATTCTCGCCGCTCTCTTTTTCGGAGGCGTCGGCCTTGCCCGCATCACTCACCACTGGCAAACCAACATCAGCGACGACACCTACCGCCAACTGATTCCGCACATCGATGAGCAATCCCACCCCGGCTTTTAGCTTCTGCGGTCAGCGTAATTCGATAAATCTACATTAGTAAATATAGACAACTGTGAATATATTGCGCAAGCATTGCAGTCCTCGTCCCGCTTTGGTTTATCCTGAATCCCATGGAAGCTGCTCTCCTGCGCGATCTGCTCGCACCCTTCATTCCCGCCTCCGAGCTCGACACCTCCCTGCTCGCCGCCGTCGACGCCCATCTTTCTCTTCTCATTCGCTGGAACCAGCGTATGAACCTTACCGCCGTTCGTTCACCCGAGGAGATGGTCACCCGCCACTTTGGCGAGTCGCTCTTTGCCGCCCGCCATCTCTGCTCGCGCCAAGCCCAGCACTCGCTCTTCGACGTTGGCAGCGGTGCTGGCTTTCCCGGCCTGCCCATCAAGTATTGGGCGCCACAGCTCCGGCTCACCCTCATCGAAAGCCACGGCAAAAAAGCAACCTTCCTTCGCGAGGTCGGGCGTGCCCTCAACCTCGTGGAATTTAGCGTCCTCAATACCCGTGCTGAATCGCTTCCCCTTACAAACCAGCGTGCCACCTTGGTCACCATGCGAGCCGTCGAGAACTTTGACCAGGCGCTCACCGCCGCCGCCAGCTTAGTTGCCCCCTCCGGCCGCCTCGCCATCCTCATCGGCGAGGCTCAATCCGAGCGCGCTCTTTCCCTCCTGCCCGCCGGGACCACTACTACCATCAGCCTTCCCTCATCCCACCAGCGCATTCTGCTCACTTGGCAACCCCAATAGTTCCACGTGGAACACCCATGCGCCCGCGACAGGCAGCGGCCCTGCGTCTGTGACCAACAGCGGTTGGAAGCCGCGCTACCCGACACTGCGTCCGCGACCGGAAGCGGCGTCCGTCGCCGCGTTATCCGTTCCATCACTCGCCCTTGCCCGGAGTTCTTCTCTCGCACCGCAACCTCCATTTGCAGTGTTCCACGTAGAACATTGCTCCCAGAAGGCTGCCGCCGCGAATCAAGCCTTTGTCTTTTCGCCTTGCATGTTCCACGTGGAACACCATCCCCAGCAACCGGAGCGACGCTTGTCACCGCGTACGCGCCCCTCCGACTTGCATTTCGCCCTCCTTCCCTATCATTCCCGTCGTTCTGCACAGCTTTCCGCACTTATCCACCGAATCCACACCGTCCACAGGACGTTCTCCATTGCCGCTCCGCTCACAAGCCGTTACCCTCAATCTTGTCCACCATCGCAGCCGTCGTCGTTCCACCTCCGGCTGCCGGAGTCAATATGTCTCGGGTCATTGCCATAGCCAATCAAAAAGGCGGAGTTGGGAAGACCACCACCAGCATCAACCTCGCCGCCAGCTTCGCCACCAGCGGAGTCCATACGCTGCTCATCGATTGCGACCCTCAGTCCAATTCCACCTCCGGCTTCGGCCTCCTCAAAGACACCACGCGCGCCGGAACCTATCAGCTCCTCATGGGCGATGCCGACGCCGCCGAACTTCTCCAGCCGACCGAACTCCCCGAGCTCAAGGTCATTCCCTCCTCCAAGGACCTCATCGGCGCCAACGTCGAGCTCGTCAACGCCGAATTTCGCGAATACCGTCTCCGCCACGCTCTGCAAGCCATTCGCGACCAATTTGAGATTGTCGTCCTCGACTGTCCGCCAGCCCTCGACTTGCTCACTCTTAACGCCCTCGTCGCCGCCGACTCCGTACTCGTTCCCATGCAGGCCGAGTACTTCGCCCTCGAAGGTGTCAGCGAGCTTCTTGACACCATTGAGCGCATCCGCCAGACTCTCAATCCCAGTCTCTTCGTCGAAGGCGTCGTCCTCACCATGTACGATGACCGCACCAATCTCGCCCAGGGAGTCTCCAGCGAACTCAAGTCCTTCTTCGGCGATCTCCTCTACGAAACTTCTATCCCGCGCAATATCCGCCTGGCTGAAGCCCCCAGCCATGGCAAACCGGCAATCCTCTACGATCCCAAGTCCCGTGGCTCCGAGCAATATGTCAAGCTCGCCCAGGAAGTCCGCGATCGCATCCACAACCGCAGCGCCATCACCACCCAATCTCCCAGCGAGGTACAACAGTGAACCCAACCCACGACAAACGCAAAGCCCTCGGACGCGGCCTCGCCACTCTTTTGCCCGCTGCCCGTGGCATTCAGGCGGCCATTCCCTCGCAGGCCGCTCCCACCCAGCCAGCGGCCGACGCCGTCCGCGACATTCCCCTCGATCTCATCGACCGCAACCCTTACCAGACGCGGGTTCACTTCGACGAACTTGCCCTCAACGAGCTCGCCGAATCCATCAAGGCCTCCGGTGTCGTCCAGCCCATCACCGTCCGCCCCAACTCAGGACGCTTCCAGCTCATCACCGGTGAGCGCCGCTGGCTTGCCTCTGGTCGTGCCGGAAAGACGACCGTCCCCGCCATCGTCCGCCAGGTCTCCAACGAACAGGCCCTGGAGATCACCATTATTGAGAATCTCCAGCGCGAAGACCTCAACCCTGTCGAGCAAGCCCGTGCCTTTGAGCGCCTCGCCCGCGAATTCGCCCTCACTCAGGAACAGATGGCCCAGCGCACCGGAAAGGACCGCTCCTCCATCTCCAACTTCCTGCGCCTTCTCAAGCTTCCACCTGAGGTCCTCACCCTCGTCGAGTCCGCCAAACTCAGCTTCGGCCATGCCAAGGCCCTCATGGCCCTCGACTCCCAGGAAGCCATGCTCCGCCTCGCCCAACGCGCGGTTCAGCTCTCCATGTCCGTCCGCCAAGTCGAAGGGGCGGTCTACAACCTCCTGCACCCCGAACCACCCCCCGTCAAGCCCGAGCGGCTCCTCGATCCCAACGTCCGCGAAGCCGAGCAGCAGCTCCAACGCTCTCTTGGCCTCCGGGTTCAGATCCAGGACAAAAAGGGCAAAGGCAAAATCGTCCTCGAGTACAAATCCCTCGAAGACTTCGACCGCGTCCTTGAGATGCTTTCGGCGCGTCCACAATAACTAAGGGACGGACGGCATCACCGTTCGTCCCTTAGTTATAGATCGACATCTGTCTATCTAATATAGATTCACACTCATCGATCTATCAAAACAACGATCTTCCGGCTCTCTCTTCCACCGCAACCGCGTCCTTGTGGCAACCTTTTCTTGCCCGATTCCCGTCCCCAAGCTCGCCCCTCCATGGTAGCTCTTCAGATAACATCTGACCGTCGCCTGTTATCTCCTTTGTCAATCCATCAAATCCCGCGCAACCATTGACTGACTTTACACTCCGGCCTTTCCAACGATTAACTCAAATCGCAATCGTTGCGCTCTTCGGCTCTGCCGCCAGATCCCTCGAATCTCCGCCCGCCGCCGCTCATCTAACACCTAGTGTTTGAGGAGCATCTCTTTTGCACCGCACAAATATTGGCGATTTCGAACTCACCATCATCACCGACGGTCTTTACTATCTCGATGGCGGCGCCATGTTCGGTGTTGTGCCCAAACCTCTCTGGGAAACCAAAATTCCCGCCGACTCTCAGAACCGCCTGCACGTCGCCATGAACTCACTCGCCATCCGCACCGGCGACCACACCATCCTCATCGACACTGGAGCTGGAAACAAGCTGCCTGAAAAGACCCGCCGCATCTTCGATACTCAAGAACTCTTTCTCGCCAATCTCGCCGCCGCCGGCTTTGCTCCCGATGATTTCGACATAGTCATCAACACTCATCTCCACTTCGACCACTGCGGCTGGAACACAACTCGCCGCGCCGATGGCCTCATCGTTCCAACCTTTCCCCGTGCCCGCTACTACTATCAGCGCGGCGAACTCGCGCACGCGCATCTTCAGCACGAACGCGACCGCGTCAGCTATCTGACCGACAACTACGATCCCCTCGTCACCAGCGGCCACGCAATCCTCCTCACCGGCGATTCCATAATTGTTCCCGGCATCCGTGTCTGCCTTTCACCCGGACACACTGAACATCACCAATCCGTACTCATCGAAAGCCAAAACAAAAAGGCCGCCTATGTTGGCGACCTCATTCCCACCTCGGCTCATCTTCACCCAACCTGGGTTATGGGCTACGATCTTTCACCCATCGACTGCATCGACAATCGCAATCGCTATTATCGCCGCGCCATTCCCGAGCGCTGGCTCACCGTCTTCACTCACGACCCTTCCACTCCCTGGGCCTACATCTCACGCGACGCCGCCGGGCGTTTCATTGCCGAACCGCTTGAGCAGCCCGCCAATCATATCTCTATGACGTCCACCAGCGACCCCAGGTAACGCAGAATTGCATCCCGGGCCCCCGCATCCAATTCGACGAACTCCATGCCGCAACGAAAACCGCGACGGTTCTTTATCACCGCCCGTATCCGCAATCCACGCTCCGTCCCCGGCAGTGAAAACGCAACCTGCATCGCCGTCCCAACCTCCAGTGACTCCGATGCGTACACGCTCATTCCGCCTTCGCTCAACTCGTACGACCGTACCACCGTGACCGCTTCCTCTGGCTCATCCCACCGCCGGAGCCTCACTCGGATATCCACTTTAAAGCGTTTCCATTTGCGTACTGGCGCGTTCACGTTCATACCTCGCACCTCAAGTTTCACACTTCCGCTAATCTGCCGCCCACGCCTTCTCCCCGGCCTCAATCCCGAAGCGCCGTTGATACTTCCGCAGCATGGCCATATTCTCTTCATCCAACCGCAGGAACTGAAAGCCGTACCGGAACCCTATCTTGCCTGCTGCCACCATCTCGGCGCGAAACACGTTTTCAATCGTCGGGAAAACAAACTCAATAAAGTACGAACCTCCAACTACAATCTCTGTCGGTGAAACCAGCCCCAGTCCGCCCTCTGAGATGTCCACCGTACGCACCGTTGTTTCCCGCTCACCCGCCCACAATTTCGCCCGCACATCCAGCGAGTACCGCGTAAACTTCCGCACTGCCGTATACCGAGGGACCGGCATCCAGTTGCTCCTCCGCAAAACTCTCTATACGACAACTCCCAGTGTTCGACCGCTACTCCTGCTCAGCCACAACGCGCCTCACCGCTCTGTGTTTCCACCTCTATGCCTACCGCCGCCTGTCGCCCGAAAAACAGATCCACCGCATCCACAATTTCCCTGGCGCTCTTCGCTTCGTAGATGGCCTTCCGCAATTTTGCTCCGCCCTCTACTCCGTGCGTGAACCACGAAGCAAACTGCTTCATCTTGCCGGTTGCATCCGGGAATCCTTCCTCAATCAGCATTCCAAAATACCGCCGAATCATCTCATAGCGGTCGGAACTCGAAGGAATATCATACTTGCCCGTCAGCGTGAACTGCGAAATCTGCCTGAAGATCCACGGGTTCGAAGCCGCTGCCCGCCCAATCATCACTCCATCACAGCCGGTCTCGGCCACCATCGCGCGCGCGTCTTCCGGACTGCGAATATCTCCGTTACCAATCACCGGAATCCGCACCAGCGACTTCAACTCTGCAATCCATTGCCATTGCGCCTCTCCGCTATATCCCTGTTCGCGGGTACGCGCATGCATCGCAACCGCATCCAGTCCGCAGCCCTCAGCCATCTTCGCCAGCTCGCGGAAAACCAATTCGCTCTCGCTCCACCCTGCACGAAACTTCACCGTAAAGGGAATCGTTACCGCGGCGCGAACCGATTCAAAGATTCGCTGAATTGCAGGCAACTCGCGCAACAGTCCGCTGCCGCCATTGCACTTCACCACCTTCTTCGCTGGACATCCCAGGTTCAAGTCCACCAAGTCAAAGCCAAATCCTTCTACGATTCGCGCTGCTTCCGCTAGCGACTCGGGGTTGGAGCCGAACAGCTGCGACGAGATCGGATGTTCGTCTTCATAGAAGTTCAGAAACCGTTGCGCCTTCTTGTCCTTCTTTCGGGTCACCCCATCAGCAGAAGTGAACTCAGTCATCAGCAAGCCGCAGCCATTCATCTCGCGAATAAATCGCCGGAAGACCGTATCCGTGATTCCCGCCATCGGCGCCAGTATGGTTGCCGGAGAAATTTCCACGCGTCCAATCTTCAAGCTCGCGGCAACTCTCACATCGCCGGGCGACGGGTGGACTCGCGGACTATCGAAATACTTATGCACCCACCCATTGTAGCGGCACCGCCCCAGCGCGGAAAACCCGTGCCAAAAAACAATAAACCCTCGCCGAAGCGAGGGCTTAATTCTTGCGCCGAAGGCGTCTTCACCCCAACAAGGATCGCTTGCCGGAGACCCCGACCACCCGCGGGATCAATTCTGTTCGGCTTTGGCCGGTACAGCTTTTGGCTCGTTCTTGGCATACTTCCGGCGGAAGCGTTCGATACGGCCGGCAGTATCCAGAACTTTCTGCTTACCCGTAAAGAACGGGTGGCAGGCCGAGCAGATTTCAACGTGGATGTCGCCACGATTTGTGCTCCGCGTCAAAAACGTGCTGCCGCAGGCGCACTTCACGTGGACCTCATCGTACTTCGGGTGGGTTGCTGCTTTCATAGTCCTCATCCGTCTGTAAATTACAGACTCTTTAGTTTAACCCGTGCGCGCTCTGCCCGGCAACCCAGCGCCGCAACCGGAGCGCCACCTGATTATTCTCCTCTGCGCCGCTGTGCTGCCGCCTGCACCGTCCGCAGCAAATTCCAAACAAACGCGCAGCTGCCCGCACCGATCGCGAGCGGAATCGCCACTCTCCGGTACGCCAGCTCCATATCCGGCGTATGGTGTGCCACCGCACCCCATACCAGTAAGCCAAAAATTCCGCAGAACAAACCTACGCCCATCCCCAGCCCCGCCCACAGTACCGTCAGCACCACCAGACGGAAGCCTTTCATCAGCGTCCACACCGGCCAGCTCGGCTCTCTCATCGGCTCGCCACCCAGCAGCGTCCTTCTCCCGCGTGTCTCCATCCCGCTTTCTTTCATCTTGTCCACCCTCGCATATCGCCCGAGCCTCGCCTGCGCTAGAATGATAGATTCCTATGTCCCACACCCAGCAAGCAACCACGCACTCACCCGCCGAAGTATTACGGATCTCCCCCGTGCAGCAAGCCCCCAACGGCATCTGCTACGCTGCCAGCGGCGAGGTCAATCTTTCCACTGACGAGTTGCAGCGTATGGTAGGCGCCGTTCCAACGCCGATTGCTGCCGCTCTCGTCCGCAAGGCATTCTATTTTGTTCCGCTCACCGTTGCTGACGGCGACCAGACCCTGATTGCCGATCGCTACGATGTCGTGCTCAGCGATCGCGCTGTCTGTCACCGGAATCTTACACTTGGCGATGCGCAGTGTGTTTTCATTTCCACACGCCTGATGGATGACCGCTTCTCCGTTGCCTTCGAGTTTTATATCAATGTGGCGCACGCCTTTGCCGAGCACACCGGCTTCTCACAGGCCTTTGCCGACCTCGTCTGGAGCCAGGCGCAGGATAAAGTGAAAGGCGAAACCTCTCTCGATGCCAACGAACTGCGCAAGATCGTTACCTCCAGTGCCCCCGATGCTGAAAAGGCGCGGCAGGAATATTTCGAGACTACCTTCGCCGACGCCATCGCTATTTACCTGCTCTCGCTCTACCTTGACGTAGACTATTACGAACTGCGCGAGCGCGATTATCCTTTGCTCGCGCCGCCAGCGCTGGCCGAGCGTCTCCGCAAGATCAACGAACTTTTCCCGCCACCGCGCGGCTTCGAATTCAACATTTTCTACAAACGCCGTCCCGAGCAACACTAGAGCTGGAGGCGTCATGATTGCTCATCTTCGCGGAATTCTTCTCGCTACCTCTCCCGGTCGCGCCATTGTGGACTGCCACGGCGTCGGCTACGACGTTACGGTTTCCATGAATACCTTCGCGCAACTTCCGGAAACTGGCGCCGAGGTATCGCTCTTCATCCACACCAATGTCCGCGAAGATCAAATTGCCCTCTTCGGCTTTCATCTCGCCGAAGAAAAGATGCTCTTTGAAAAGCTTCTCTCCGTCAGCGGCATCGGCCCAAAACTCGCAGTGAACATTCTCGGAGGTATGAACACTCGTGACCTTGTCGCCACCATACGTGGCGCTGACGCCACCAAGCTCACTCGCATGCCTGGAGTCGGAAAGAAAACCGCTGAGCGCATGGTGCTCGAGCTCAAAGACAAGCTCGCCGAATTTGCCCTGACTCCGGCTGCCCCACGCGCCAAACATCTCCTTGAAGACGACGTACTCTCGGCCCTCATCAACCTCGGTTACCAACCGCTTGCCGCCGAGCAGGCACTCGCAAAACTACCTCCCACCGACGGACGCACCTTCGAACAGCTCTTTCGCGCTGCCCTCACGCAACTCACACGTTAACCTCAACGGAGACATCGCATTACAACGAACCTCCCAAAGATTTGAACAGCATACTCAAGAAACTCACAGCATCTCTCGATTGAGCAACTTCAACACCCAGCTACACTTCCAACTCCGTCGCTCTTCCTTTTCCTCTTTCCCACCTGTGCAAGCTCTGTGCAGTATGTGGACAATCCGGTTGCTTTCTCTTTAGCTCTCTCTTTTGTCCACCAATGAGTGTTCCCCTTGTCCCTTGTTTCCGCGCAATTTTTCCTCTCAACTCCATACAAATAAGGGTAATTCCCGCTTTTTCCACTTTTCCAAAGCGCCTACTGCTACTACTAGCTTTTGTTTCTCTTTCATGTTTTTAACAGCACTAGTAAACCCGTGACGCTGCGCACAATCAAAACTTGGTCCGCCCGTGGACATCGTGCAACAATATGACCCACAGAATCAGCTCCACGCGTGGTTGACGCTCCTGCGATACACAGCACATGCGTAGCCTTGGAACAACGTATGGCCGATGACAAGTTGAAGCAAAAAATCTCCGAGGGTTTGAACGACGAGAGCGCACGTATTGGCCGCAATCGCGCCCTCGGTGTCATCAAGCCATCCATGCAGAAAGCGGTCATCAAATTTCCTCATCTGCGGGATCGTCTTCGTGCCATAAAGCAGTTCTCTGTCGCGCATCTTGATGAGCTTCTGGAAAAAACCACGGAGGTCATGCAGCAGCGCGGCACCAAGGTTTTCATTGCGAACACACAACAGGAGGCTTTGGACTATATCGGCCGAGTTGTTGGCAAAGGTCTGGTTGTAAAGTCCAAGAGCAATGCCGGCAAGGAAATCGGCTTAGTCCACTACCTGGAGGCGCAAGGCGCACAGGTGGTAGAGACCGATCTGGGAGATCGCATCACCCAATTGGATGGCAGCACCGCCAGCCACACCATGGCTCCTTCTATTCATGTCCCAATCGAACGTGTGGCGGAGTTGTTCTCTAAAGAAGTTCACGAGGCACTTCATCCCGAGCTGGAAGAATTGATTCAAGCCGCTCGAAAGAGCCTGCGCAGTTTTTTGGTTCGTGCGGATGTCGGCATCTCTGGAGCTAATGCGATTGTTGCGGACACTGGTGCCGTTGTCCTCAGTGAAAACGAAGGCAATATTCGGGCGATAAGCAGCATGCCGAAGATTCACATTGCAATCGCCGGTGTGGAAAAAATTGTGCCAACTTTGCAAGACGCCATCACCGTAATCAAAAGTGCCGCCGTCTTTGGAGTCGGGCAAGACATCGGAACTTACATTTCCCTGCTGTCGGGTCCAGGCCGTTTCGAGAATGACGACTTTGCTTTTATGGGCGATGCTTATGGCCCGCGAGAACTGCATGTTGTCTTTCTGAAAGCTGGGCGGGATAAGGCTCTCCAGGAAGGCTACGAAGAATCGCTCTACTGCATCAACTGCGGTAGTTGCCTCAACTTCTGTCCGATCTATGCGGCCATTGGCGAAAAGTTTGGTTACAAATACCTGGGTGGACGCGGTGCGGTATTCACAGCCATGCACGAGCATCTGGATAAGGCCCAGGAAGCAGGACTGTCTCTCTGCATCGATTGCAAACGTTGCGTCGAAGCATGTGCCGTGGGAATGAAGACACCGGAGATGATCGCACGTCTCCGAAGCACCGTGGCAAATGAAAGGGGATTGCCTCTAGCCAAGAAAGTCGCCTTCCATGAATTGTCTTCGGGCAAACTGCCCGGCTGGGTCAAGTTGGCGAAGACCTTTCAGAATCTGGGTCTGATCAATGTTGGCGATGGTATGGCAAAACTCCGCCTACCCTTGCAAAATTTGCCGGCAGATCGTTTGGTCCCTTTGTTGGCAGAGAAGAGCTTTCCTGAAATCGTAAAACGGCGGACGAAACCGGCAAAAAATTTCCCAAAGCGCGTGGCTTTCTTTGCCGGATGCGTTGTCAATTTTGTTCGGCCCGATCTCGGACTTCGCTTGATGGAACTCCTGGAGGGCCAGGGCGTCGAGGTCGTTACATTCCCTGAAGAATCCTGCTGCGGCATTCCTGCCTTGCAGAGCGGCGACGAAGCCGATGCGCGCGAGATGGCCCGCCACAATCTGAAGATGCTGGCCCTAAAAAATTTCGACCATCTGTTGTTTATCTGCCCGACTTGCGCGACGACCGTGGTGCACGAATGGCCTCGCTTGCTTCAGGACGAACCAGAGTGGGCACGACAAGCAACAGAGATCGCGCAGAAATCGATCGACATAAGTTCGTATCTGGTCCATGTTCTCGGAATCCACCCGCCTGAAACCGCGATGTCTCTTACGGCAACTTATCATGACTCTTGCCATCTGGCTCGCGGGCTCAAAGTAACAGAGGAACCGCGAAAGCTGTTGCAATCGATCCCCGGTGTGGAGTTGGTCGAGATGGCTGAAGCGAATGCCTGCTGTGGTTTTGGCGGCAGTTTCAGCATGTCTTACTACAACCTTTCCCGAAGAATCAACGAAGACAAGATGAAACAGATTGCCGCCACCAATGCTGAGTGCGTCGTAGCCGCATGTCCCGGTTGTGTTCTACACATGAAGGATGGGGTCTATCACGAAGGTGGCAAACAGAAGGTCAAACATATCGTCGAGTTGTTGGCCGAGGCTTACAAGAAGAGCGGAGAGACGCAGAAATGAGCCGCTTGCAGCAGATTGCGAAACTCCGGCAAGAACTGATCGACGACAAGCCTGACCTGGCTGCTCAGGTTACCGCGATACGAGAGAATGCAATTTCCAATCTGCCGGATCTGATTGCGACGGCGACGGAAACCTTACAGCGAAAACTCGCCAACGTGTATTTCGCCAAAGACGAAGCAGAACTGGCCGGCATTCTCAAGACGATTCTCAAAGGTGAGTCGCGAGTTTCGCGTGCGCACAGCAACACTCTTGCCGAAATTGATTTCGATGGCATTATGACGAATCTGGGAGTCGAGGTGAGTCTGACGAACATGGAGGAGATTGTCCGCCAGCAAATGAAATTGCCGGATCACGGCCATCCGCGCCTTCTTGTCCTCGACCAGCCTCGTCATGTAATTGAAGAAGGACTGCGACGTTACACAGGCCATCCGGAAAAGATAGCTCCCAACGAATTAGGACGTTTGGTTACCGAACAAGTGAAGCAGAATATTCTTCACTCTGGATGTGGAGTTACCGGAGCCGATTGCATCGTTGCTGAAAATGGTGTGCTGGCACTGGCGGAAGACGACGGCAATGCGCGCGCCGTAAGCAGTCTGCCATACAAGCATCTGGCGATCGTTGGGCTGGAGGAGATTGTCGCCTCAGTTGAAGAGGCCGTCACCGTGATCCAAGCCGCATCTATCGTCGGAGCCGGTCGGCTCACGCCAACCTACATTTCCTTGATCGCCGGTCCCAGCCGTACAGCGGACATCGAGTTCCGGATGGCCTACGGAATGCATGGGCCGAAAGAAGTCCACGTCATCCTGCTCGACAATGGCCGCAAGGCTTTGCATCAAGGTGCCGCAAGCTCTTTGCTGAAATGCATCAATTGCGGCTCCTGCTACGAATCCTGCGTGGAGCTAGCAGCCAGGCAGCAATGGACAGATGTAACCATGACTCCGAAAGACTTCGCGCTGGGACTGCTGCAGGGACGTCTGTCTCCACTGAAGTCCAAGGCACCAATGCGCGAGTTTTCCTGTCCGGTTGGGCTTACAGCAGAAGATGTTCCTGAAAGCTTGGCCAGAATCTAGACGGTATCGCGAAGGGATACCCTCGGAAAATTCTTGACAAACCCAGCCTAGCGGCATGATCGTTAGCAGTTGACCCACAATGCAGCGGCGTAATCACCCGGACCTCGTTCAGCCGAGTTCAGGTGAACGAGTGCGCTAGCGCCATGCATTCATCGCACTAAGAGAGGAAGTAACGTGAAACAGCACAAGTGTTTACTCCTGCTTTCTTTATGTGTGCTCGTCGCGGCTCTAATGCTCATCGGTTGTAAGCAGAGTCAGCCCAAGAGCATCAAAATTGTCCACTTGGCCCCGCTCACAGGCGCCGCCTCGTCCTACGGTGTTCACCTAGTCGGCGGAGCGAAGATGGCGGTGGACGAGATTAACTCCAAGGGAGGGGTTAAGCTGCCGGACGGAACTCAACTCAAGATCGAGTATGTCGAGGTAGACGAAACATCAAACTCCGCTGGCGCTATTGAAGGAGCGAGAAAAGCGATCTCGCTTGA
The DNA here is from genome assembly GCA_964559875.1 of uncultured Acidobacteriaceae bacterium. GTDB lineage: Bacteria > Acidobacteriota > Terriglobia > Terriglobales > Acidobacteriaceae > TOLSYN. The sequence continues at coordinate 39,609 of CAZLJQ010000017.1, read as the reverse complement.
TCCACTGGTCATCCTGGGTCCCAACCGGAGCGGAGGAGTTCTAGCGGCGGAGAAGCTTTGGAAGGATGCCAAGATTCCGGCCATCACCGACGCCACGAACGCACAAACGACAAGACAGGGAAATCCTTATACCTTCCGAATGCAGATCTCATCGGAGTATTGGATCCCACTGCTGGTCAAGACTGCGGCGGAAACGTATCACATCAAGAAGCCTGCGGTGATTTATGGGCTCAACGATTACTCGAAGGCAAACTGGGTCGCTACCGAGCCGGCGATGCAGAAATACGGTTTGAAGCCGGTGACGGTTCAGACCTTTAATGACAACGACCAGGATTTCTCTGCCCAGCTCCTCGCCATCAAGAAGAGCGGAGCAGACTCGATCTTCCTCTATGCCTATACGCCTGAGGTGGGCAAGATCACCCGCCAGCGCTCCGAACTGGGCATGAAGAACATTCCGGTCTTCAGCGAACGCGCCGCTAGCGATCCTGCCGCCCTGAATCTTGCTGGCCCGGAAAATTTCGACGGGATGGTCACCAGCACGACGCTATCACCAGGTGACCCGAACCCAAAGATCCAGGAGTTCATCAAGCAGTACACTGCAAAGTACGGCGTTCCCTCCGCCAGCCACCTGTGCCATTACGATAGCGTGTACATTGTGGCCGACATCGTTAGCAGGGTCGGGCTTGACCGGGAAAAGATCCGGCAGGAGTTGTCCAAGCTGGATTATCAGGGTGTCCAAGGTCACTACACTGCGGACAAAGAAGGTAATCTGATCCACTTCATGAACACCCAGGTATGGAAGAACGGTCAGTGGGTTCTGCTTGAGACCGAAAATTATCCAGTAGCCAGATAGCTTAGGGCTACCAGACCGAGGGGCGGGGTGAATCCTCGCACCGCCCCTTCGGGAGGATTCATGGGATTTGACACCGTACTCCAAATTCTTATCCAGGGCTTGAACATGGGTCTGATCTATGCGCTCGCGGCTCTGGGAATTTCTTTAATTTGGAACGCCACCGGGTTGTTTAACTTCGCGCAAGGCGACCTGCTCACCATGGGTGGCTTTGTCATGCTCTCGATGTTTGCCAAGTGGGCGCTGCCTTACCCGCTGGCATTCGTGCTCACCGTGGTGGTCATGGGTCTTCTCGGCTATCTACTCAGCCAAGGTTTCTTTTACCCCATGTTTTCGCAGGGACTGCACCCAGACATCATCATCATCGGCACCATAGCACTCATCGTTCTCGTACAGAACGGCATCCTGCTTTTGTGGGGACCGCATCCGCAGCGCTTCAGCACTCCTTTGGGCGACCACCCAGTCCATCTGGGGCAGATTATCGTTATGCCCTATTACCTTTGGAACATTGCGATCGTGGTCGTCCTGGTCATCGTGCTGCAGATGTTTTTTAAGAAGAGCATGATTGGGATCGCCATGCGGGCCGTGGCCCAAAGGCCAGTTGCAGCTGCCCTGATGGGAGTCAGGACAAACCAACTGGTTGCGCTGACATTCCTGCTCGCCACTGGGCTGGCGGCCGTTGCGGGCATTCTGATCGCGCCTATTATTCCACTCACACCGGAGATGGGGAGCATCGTGGCCCTGAAGGCATTTGCGGCCGTCCTCATCGGCGGACTCGGAAGCTTCGCGGGAGCGTTGATCGGAGGCATCGTCATAGGTGTCGCCGAGGTTGTGTTTGCCACCCTGGTGGTTCCCACCTACAAAGACGTTTTCATCTTCTTGATCCTGATTGCGTTTTTGCTCTTTCGGCCGCGTGGCATTTTCTCATCCGAGATCTCGGAGAAGGTCTAGGACTCTGTGGCAAAGCTGGCGGCTCTTCTAAAACATATCGGAGCAACGCAGGCGATCTTCCTGGTGCTGTTGCTGATCCCGCTCCTGGGTGTTCCTTCCTACCAGTTCTATATCTTGGAGCGGGGGCTGCAAAACGTGCTCGTAGTTTTGAGCCTGGTAATTTTGCTCGGCTACACGGGACAGTTGTCTTTGGGACAGGCAGGTCTGGTTGCGGTGGGTGCCTACACCTATGGCATTCTTTGCGTGAACTTCGGTCTATCTCCGTGGCTCGGCCTGATCGCTGCGCCTTTGGCAACCGGTTTGGTAGGCCTCATTCTGGGCTTCCCTTCGTTCAAACTGACTGGACCATTTCTGGTTGTCAACACGATCGCCTTCAGCGAAATTGTCCGCATCCTCATTCTCAACAATGAAAAGCTCACCGGAGGTCCATTCGGACTCAACCGCATCCCCACGATCTTCGACGGGCTTAAGCTTTACTATTTCATGCTGGTCGTAGCCTTCTTGGCTGCGATCGGCACGCTTCGCCTGAGCCGCTCCTACATCGGCCTTGCCTTCAAGGCCATCCGCGAAGACGAAATCGCCGCTGAGTCCATGGGCGTTCATGTCCGTAATTTCAAGCTTCTCGCATTCATAATTTCCGCGGTACTCGCTGGCATCTCAGGTGTCTTTTTCGCGAACATGTCCGGGTACCTCAACCCGGACTCCTTCACCTTCAATGAAAGCTCGACCTATCTGTTGATGGTTGTACTCGGGGGGATGAGCAACGTCGGCGGAGGCATTCTCAGCTCCTTCGCCGTGACCTCCTTACCCGAAGCCTTACGCTTCATGGTACGCAGCCGCATGGTCGTTTACTCGATCATCCTTCTGCTCATGGTCCGTTATACGAAGGTGCTGGAGATCGAAAACTTCAAGCGCATCATCCGGCGCTTGTGGCCGACACCGCCTGCGGCGGACCGCGATAAGGGGAACGTGTGAGCCTGCTGACGACAACGCAAGTGACAAAGCGCTTCGGCGGCATCGTGGCCGTCAACGAGGTGGACCTCAGTGTCGGCTCCGGTCAGATCTGCGGTCTGATCGGGCCGAATGGATCCGGCAAGACCACCCTCGTCAACGTGATCACCGGAATCTACAAGCCTACGGCGGGGACGGTGTCATTTGATGGACGGCCGATTCATAACCGCCCGCCTCACGAAATCTGCGCCCTGGGAGTCGGACGGACCTTCCAGAACATCAGGCTGCTTCTCACCCAGTCAGTCTTCGATAACGTGCGTCTGGGCGCTCACGTCCATACCCGTTCCAATCTTTGGGACGTACTGCTTCAGACCAGAAAGCTTCGCCGTGAGGAGAAAGAATTTGCCGATCGCATCGACGACGTGCTGGAGTTCACTGGCTTGATCCAGTACCGGGACGAGTTGGCAAAGAACCTCCCGTATGGACGCCAGAAGGTCGTCGAGATTGCCCGAGCCCTCATGGCGCGCCCCAAACTTCTTCTTCTCGATGAACCTGCGGCAGGCTTGAACAGCAGCGAGAAGGGGAATCTCATGACGTTGCTGCGCAAGATCCGTGAGTCCGGGGTATCGCTTCTTCTTATCGAACACGAGATGGCGATGGTGGAGGCACTCAGCGATCACGTCTTTGTGCTGAACTATGGCAGGATGATTTCGCAGGGAACTTTCGCGGATATCAAAAAGGATCTGGCCGTAGTAGAAGCCTATTTAGGAACAGGGGGATCGTCCCACGCTTAAGCTCGACAAATTGGTTGTCTCGTACGGTGTGGGCAGTCCCGTTCTTCGGGAGATAACCCTGGAGGTTCCCGACGGCAAGGTTGTAACTCTGCTCGGAGCCAACGGGGCGGGAAAATCCACGACCCTGAAAGCCATATCCGGACTTCTACGGCCTTTAGCTGGATCGATTACCTTCGACGAGAAGCCGCTGCACACCATGCGGACCGACCAGATCGTAAAGGCCGGGATTTCCCATGTGCCGGAAGGAAGGCAGGTATTCCCCGGGCTCACCGTAGTGGAAAACCTGAGGATGGGCGCCTTCTCCAGCTACCAAAAGCGGGCAGTGGCGGAGAGCATGGAGATGGTCTTCGCCTTGTTCCCCCGCCTGGCAGAACGCTCAAATCAACCTGCCGGTACCTTGAGCGGCGGCGAACAGCAGATGCTGGCAATCGGCCGCGGTCTGATGATCCGGCCGAAGCTCCTCATGCTTGATGAGCCTTCTCTGGGTCTCGCCCCGCTTATCGTCGAGGGCATCTTCCGGACGATTCAAGAGGTGAATGCCAAGGGCATGACGATCCTGCTGATTGAACAGAACGCCAACCTGGCACTTTCAATTAGTCACTATGTCTATGTGCTCTCAGTTGGCGGAATCGTGCTGCATGGAACGCCACAGGCGGTGAAAGAAAAGGGGCAGATTCTGAGTGCCTACCTTGGTGGCTCCGGCTGATCGTTTACAACGAGCAGGGAGTCCCTACACCACCAGATCGGGAATATCCATCTGCTGTTTGCGGAAGGCGCGCATAAAGGCTTCGATGACCTCGGGGTCAAATTCGTGGCCGGCTCCGCGCTCCAGAATCTCGCGGGCCTCATAGGGCGTGCTGCCCTTGCGGTAAGGGCGATCGCTGGTGATGGCATCGTAGGCGTCAGCCACAGCCAGGATGCGGGCTTCAAGAGGAATCTCGTCCCCGGCTCGATCGCTGTAGCCGGAGCCATCGAACTTGTCGTGGTGGGTAAGGATGATGGGCAGCACCCGGCGCAACGATCCGCCCACCGGCTCCAGTATGTTTACTCCACGGGAGACATGCTCGCGCATCTCGTCGAACTCCGTCGAGGTTAGGCGCGCGGCTTTGTACAGGATTTCGCGGCTGATATCCAGCTTGCCGATATCGTGCAGCAGCGCGGCGGCGCGCACATCCTCCACGCGTTCCACGTCGAATCCCATCTCGGTGGCCAACGCCGCAGCGTAAATGGAGACGCGATACGAATGGTTCTGGGTGTATTTATCTTTCGAGATGAAGTGCCGCAGAATCATCAGCACACCATGATAGGTCTCACGCAGCTCGGCTAATCGCGCCGCATTGCGGTCGTACAAGGCCCCCATGGCGAATGCGGTAATAATCAGAGCCCCGCCCCAGACGCAGATATCAAACCACTTCTGTGTGCTCAGAGTTTCACTGCCGTGCTCAAACATCTTCGGGTTCACAATCGTGACCAGAATCACCAGCAGGAAACTAGCCAGAGCCGTTAGCGTCGCGTGACGCCGTCCGTAGTAGTACGCGGAGAACAGCGTCGGGAAAGTGTAAAAGCTGAGCAGCATACCGCGGTTGGCAATCAGAAAATTACACAGCGCCGCGATGACGAACAGGGACAACAACAACCAAAGTTCGCGATTCACGTCGGCGAATTGCTGCAACAGGCTCTTTTTCACTTCAATCTCCAAAACGGCACTGGAGGTAAAACACAACCCTACCGCCTACTGATTCTGCTAGGAAGAATTTATGGTACGTAGATTCGTGCCCTGGCGCAATAGGACAACCCGCTTACATACGAAAGGGGCAGCCTGATGGCTGCCCCTCCCACTAGAACTTTTCGGACGCAAACACTACACGGCCGTCACGTTCTCTGCCTGCCAGCCCTTGGGTCCTTTGACGACGTTAAACTGCACGGCCTGGCCTTCCTTGAGACTGCGGAAGCCATTTGTCTGGATAGCCGAGAAGTGAACGAATACGTCTTCGCCATTCTGGCGGCTGATGAAACCAAAGCCCTTCGCGTCATTGAACCACTTAACGATTCCTTGTTCCATGATGTTACATGTTCCTTCTTGAATTGAAATCAGGCTGAGTGAATCGGAGGGATTTCGTCTGCAGATACGTGTTCCGGAGCAGCGCTTGGTTTGTCGCTCTCAGGGCGCCTCTACCGCTCGCGTCCTTCCAAATCAGAAGCGGGAACATTGTAGCACATTACTTTAGGATTGTGTCCAGCGGAATTTACAAAAAACAGCTAAGGGTTCACCAACTTACGCATTTCGCATAATTTGTGACGCTTGACCTCGACAATTCCCGGCTCCGGATTACAGAGTAAACCCATGAGGGTCACCAGAAATTCAGACGGCTCGGCCAAGGATGCGGCGGCTCCCGGCCCCCTGGAAAGATTGAAGGAATGTCATGCTCGCATCCGCCATTTCATGCAGTTGAGCCGCACACTCGCCGAAACCAAAGACATACCTCTGGTCGAAATTACCCATGCCGCAGCGGACATCTTCCGCTTCTTCAGCCATGCCCTGCCGCAGCACGAAGCCGATGAAAACGAAAGCGTATTTCCACGGCTACGCGACGCTCTGCCCCAGGGAGGTTTGGTGCGCGAAGCCGCCGAAGCCATGGTCGAGCAGCACCACGCCATCGACGAATTGGTGGAGGAACTGCTTTCGCTGTGTGCTCCCCTGCGCCGCCGGCCCGAGCATCTGCCCGGCTTGGCGCATCGCCTTCAGCACGTCACCTCCGCCCTTGACTTGGTCTTTGCTGCGCATCTCCTTTTGGAGGAGAGCGTCGTCTTCCCGGCAATTCCACTCCTGCTGACCAGGGCGCAGCTCAGGGAGATGTCTTGCGAGATGCAGAGGCGACGCCAGCCACAGGTTGGCACCATTCATCTTGTCCAGTAGAGTGCTGCAGACTTGCCGCTCTACTCGTAACGTAGCGCCTCCACCGGATCGAGCTTGGCTGCCTTGGCTGCCGGATAGATTCCAAAGAACAGCCCCACGCTCATCGCCGCCGCCACCGACGCCGGAATCACCCACACTGGAACCGCCATCGGCCACTTCGGCAACACCACATTGAGCAGCGCGATCAGCGCAAGGCAGAACAGCACCGCCGCAACGCCGGCCGAACCGGTCAGCACCATGGCTTCCACCAGGAACTGCCGCACCACGTCCTTGCTGCGCGCGCCTATTGCCTTGCGCACCCCGATCTCGTGAGTGCGTTCGGTCACCGACATCAGCATGATGTTCATCACGCCAACTCCACCCACCAGCATACCCACCGAAGCCACCGCAATCGTCAACAACGCAATCGAGCCCATGATGTTGCGAAACTGATTTGAGATCGCCTCCGCCGAGGAGATGCCGAAGCTGTTCTTCTGGTTGAAGCTGTCCCCGCGCCGCCGCCGGAGAATCCCCGTAATCTCGTCGCTCGCTTGCGATTTCTTCCCTGCGTACGCCAAAGCGGTAAAAAAGTTCTCTTTATCCTCTGGCCGATGTTTCAGGTAGGTGAAATAGGGAACGAGAACCTGCTTATCCGCAGTGCTATCGCGCAGGAATACCCCCTTACCCTTTTCCAGCACGCCGATCACATGGAAGGTCATTCCCGAGACTTGCAAATCCTTGCCAATCGCATCCTTCGCCGGAAACAACGTATCCGCCAAGTCGTGTCCAATTACCGCAACATCCAGCCGATGGCTGTTTTCTGTTTCGGTCAGGAATCTTCCCTGTTCCAGGTGGGCGTTCTGCACCATGATGTAGGAGGGCGTGACGCCTTCAAAACTCACCGCCGCGACCTCCTTGCCGTTGTAGCGCGCCGAAGGAATAAATGCCGGTACCCCCGGACTGAAGCTGGTCGAGTCAAGTTGGACGCAGACCTCCTTCACCGACGGTGCATCCTCGAGAATCGCCTCTGCGTCCTCGTATTTCAGCGGTTTGCGCATGCGCAATTCCTGCGACAGCTGCAGGTGTATTCCGGGCTCGAACTTAAAGACGAACAGCGTGTCCGTGCCATATTGCTCGAGCTGCGCCCGCAGATCGGCGTCCACCCCGTACATGATCGAGAAGACCATCACCAGCACAACCACCGCGATGAACACCCCGAGCACGGTGAGCGCGGAGCGCAGTTTGTTGGCCATCAGGGTTTCAAACGCCATCTGGGAGCTTTCGCCAAAGGAGAAGTATCGGTGCTTCGAATTCATTCCAGTGCTCCTTTAGGAATCAGCCCGCAGGGCCTCAATGGGATTCAGCCTTGCCGCTTTGCGTGCCGGATACACGCCGAAAAATAATCCCACTGCGGTTGAGACGCAGATCGCCACAATCACCGCCGGAAGCGGTACCGACATTGGCAGCGGCGTCATCTTGTTCAATATGAAAGCCAGTAACCATGCCACGAGGATTCCGATGATTCCTCCCACCGCGCTCATCACCGATGCCTCCACCAGGAACTGGCTCAAGATATCGGAGGTCCGCGCCCCCAGCGACTTGCGAATGCCGATCTCGCGGGTGCGTTCTGTCACGCTGGCCAGCATCACATTCATGATTACTACGCCGCCGATTACCAGGAAGATGGAGACGAAGCCGACCATAGCCGCCGCCAGCGTTGCCGTCAGGTTCTTCCACAGCGCCATCAGGTTATCGGAGCTGAAGAGTCCAAAGTTATCTTCCTCATTCGGAGCCACATGCCGTCGTGCCCGCATCAGGGCGCGTGCCTCGTCCTTGGTCTGCTCCATGTACTCGGGCGCGCGCGCCTGTATGTTGATGGCGATGTCGTCCGTATGGGTGCCGTTGAGTTTGAACCAGGTCTCCACTGGAATGTAGATGAAGTTGTCCTGGGGCTGCCCCAAAACGCTTCCAATGGGCTTGGCCGTGCCGACCACCTCGAAGTCGTAGCCTTTCACCGTCACCGTTTTGCCGATTGGGTCCGTGTTGGGAAAAAGCTTGGTCACCAACTCGCTTCCGATCATGGCCGTGAAGCTGCGATGCAGGTTATCGTTTTCGCTGATGTAGCGTCCGTTCGCGACCTCCTCGACATCCATCTCGCCGATGTTGGCCGTCACCCCGCGCACCGATACATCCTCCTCGCTTAGCCCCTCGCGGCGCGCGGTCTCGGTGAAGCGGCCTTCCAGGCCAACGTTCTTGGGCAGCTTTAATCCATCCCGCAATGCCACGTAGTCGTCGTAGCTCAGCTGCTTGTTGCGGCGCACTGCCTTCGCGAGCTGTTCCTTGTCGCTGATGATTCCGAAGCGCGCGATAAGAAATACGCCGTTGCCCATGTTCGCCACGCGACTGGCAACATAAGCGTTGGTGCCGTTGATCAGCGCCACGACCAGAATCAGAGTAGAAACCGAGAGGATTACGCCCAGTAACATCAGAAACGAACGCAGTTTATGTGTGCGCATCGCCTCAAGCGCAATGATGGTCGGCTCCTTGAGCCATATTCGGCGCATGATTTCCCCGTCCCGGGCAGACGCCCTGCATTGTTGGATACGAAGAAAGCCGCCGGAAGGTTCCCGCTGCGGATTTCAAAAGCACTTCTACTTTATTCTGCAAACTTCTACGCTGTGGTTGCGGTAAGGACAATCCGAAAGCAGAGTAATTTGCGATGTTCCTTTGCCGGGCAGCGCCAGCACCGTCCACCCCACCCCAAACTGCTCATGCAGCCGATGGAAATCCTCTGCTGTAAAGTTCTTCCAGTTGTCCAGCGCATGAACCTCGCGCCACCACCGTGGAGCCAGCTCAGGAAACAGCAACACCACCCCGGGGTCTTTGTCCCAGTCGGCCATTTGCCCACGTTCGGCCAGTCCTCGAAAGCCGTGAAAGTCCTCGCCTTCGGAGCTCATGTAATGCGGGTCGAGCACAAAGTATGCGTTCACCGGTGTGTTTGCCTTTACCCAGTCGAATGCCTCTACCCACGCATTACCCACTGCTCGTCCGGGCCACTCCACATGGTGCGAATCTGGAAACGAGTCGAACTGGGCAAAACTCATTCCTGCCGCAATTGGCAGCAGCAGCGCAGTCCAGCGCCAGGACTTCTGCTTCAGCACAAAATCGGCCAGCATTCCGCCAATCAATAGCAGCATCACGATGTAGGTGAGGTGCAGAGTGCGCAGCGGCTGATAGGGAGTTAGCCGTTCCATCTGTGGCGGAATTGTAATCACCAGGCCGGCGACAACCCCGCAAGCCGCCAGCAACGCCGTCCGCACGGAGACTGCCGAAGCAGCGCTGAACCCGCGCCATCGCGCCAGCCTCGCCATGCTCCACAACAAGAAAATGGGAGCAATCGCTCCCAGCCATTCGTACCACTCCCACTGCAGCAGATAATGCTGCGTGCGGGTGCGCGAGGCCTCCTGCCATGCCGCGCTACCCTTTTGCATCAGAGCCGCCAGCAGCAGTGGTGCAATACCGGCCAGTGGCACCAGCCATCTCCCGAGTGACAAAGGAAGCAGCAAAAGCGCCAGAAAAAGCAAGCCGTAGAATGCCATCTGGATATGCATCAGCGCGGCCCCCAGCATGAGCAGCGCGGCCCATGCGTATTCCCGCGCACGCACTGCTTCGCCCCAAGATCTTGGAGCCAACTTTGCGGCAGCCAGCAAAATCAGTGCCGTCGCCAAGGTTCGCGGATGCAGATGCTGATCGACAATAAAGATGCAGGTTCCCGCAACGGGCAGCGTTAACAGCGCGGCCACCAGCAGTACACCTCCCAGCCGCTCCCGGCTTCCGGGAAACAGGCGCGCCGTGAATGCCCAGAGTGCGGCATAAAAAGCCAGGAGAGTTCCCAGGTAGTAACCAAAGACCGTCCAATCGGCCGTCAGGTGCAGCAGCCGCGAGCTTGCTGCAACCAACTCGTCGAAGAGAGTTGCCTTGGCCTGAGCCTGGAAAAAAATCGCGTCGTGAGGATACAGCGCAGGGTTCAGGTGGGCTTTAATCGCCGGGAGGTAAACCGCTTCGTCTTCAATTCCATAATGATAGCCGTGAATCGCAACGCTAGCGGACACCATTACCAGTAGCAACGCCAGCAGGCGCACGCCCGAGATTGCGGTACCGGAGGAGGGTGTCATCGCGAACAAGGCTAACCCTAACGATGCCGCTGCAAGCCTGTCAATCCGGTCCTCCTCCCGTTCCACCTTTGGAACGTCGCTCCCCGAACCACTGTCGTGGGCTTAGGATGGTTTCGGGCATGGCGGAAGCTGTGTTACCGTTAGCCAATTACGGGGCCGAGCCTCTGCCTCCGGAGCGGCGTGTCCGCTGCCGTCGATCCGGCTGCGAAACTTCCGGAATGCGCAGCTCGCGGTCCGCTCAAGCGTAGCTGCTTTGGAGTGTGTTCATGTTCGGATTCGGTTTCAGCAAAGAAAAGTCGCGAGCCAAAGCCGAAGGCTATTTGCAGCAGAACAAGCTGCCCAACGCCATCACCGAGTACGAAAAGATACTGGCGGTCGAGCCGCATGATCTCACCATCTTGAATACGGTGGGCGACATCTATGCCCGGCTCGGGCAGAACGAAAAGGCGGTCGAACGCTTCCGCATTGTCGGCGAGTCCTATGCCACTGACGGCATCACGCTGAAGGCGATCGCCATGTACAAGAAGATCACCAAGCTCGATCCCAATGGCATGCAGGCCATGGAGAAGCTTGCCGAGCTCTACCGTAAGCAAGGGCTGGTCAGCGATGCCCGTTCCATGCTGTTGCAGACAGCCGAGGCATACTCCCGCAAGGGCCAGTCCAAGGAAACCCTACGGCTGCTCAAGCAACTCGTCCTGTTTGATCCGGAAAACGTGCAGGTGATCACCCGTACCGCCGATCTCATGATCCATGGCGGTCAGCAGCAGGAAGCTAGGGAGATGCTCTCCCAAACAGCCAACACATTGGTCGAGCGCCATTCGCTGGAACCCGCACGGAAGATTCTCGACCGTCTCATCGCACTCGACCGCGGCGACCTCCGCGCCCAGGAACTTCGCGCCCAGGTCACACTCGAATTAGGGGACGCCGAAAAGGCTGCTGAGCTCTACGAAGCCATCCCCGACTTGGATTCGCGCGCCGACGGCCTACGCAATCTCCTTACAGCTTGCCTCAAGCTGGGCAAGCTTCAAGATGCTACCGCCATCAGCCGCAAGTTGGTTTCAGTGCACCATGACGTGGATGGCGTGGCGCAATTGGTGGCCCGTCTTTACAGGGATAGTGAGACCCTGCAGGCCCTGAACCTCTGCAGCGAGTATTCATCCGAACTCCTCGCGCACGATAAAGAGGACGTGCTGGCGCACCTGCGCGGCGCCGTGGCCCGGGTACGCAATAATCCCGAGGCACTGCAGACCCTCTACATTCTCTTCCAGCGAGCCGGCGACAACTCCATGATCGCCGAGATCCTGGAACTGAAGGCTCATGCCTGTGTTCAATCCAATCAGTTTGAGCGCGCACGCGACGCCTACAAGGAACTTATCGAACTGGAGCCGGATAACGCCGCCCATGTGCAGGGATATCGTCAGGTGTGTGCCCGTCTCGATCCGACTTCGCCTGTTCCTGTAGCCGAACCTGCTCTGGAGAGCACACCTCACACCCTCGAGGAGTTCCGCTCCGATAACGAGCCTGATTTGCCGCACCAGAGTTACCCGCCTCCAATCGAAGAACGCATCACCACTGCACTCAGTGAGGCTGAACTTTGCGAGTCATTTTCGTCTAAGACGCGCGGCATTACTGCCTTGGAATCTGCACTGCAAGATGCTCCCGAGGATTTGCGCCTGAATCGCCTTCTTAGCCAGCTTTACCGGGAGGAGGGTAACTCCTCTAAGGCCAGCCGTTGCTACGGCACCATGCAGCGGGTGCTGGAAAAAATGGGAAAAACCGAGGCTGCGGATTTCTACGCCAACCTCGCTGGCACCGCCCAGACCATCACCTGGGAAGCAAAAGGCAGCGAGTTCACAGCTCGCGACTTCGATCTGTCCACCGCCGAAGCAACCGGCGACACCGAGGAGATCGATCTTTCCGGCGAGTGGGAGTCGGTTTGGCATGACGAAGCTGCCGCGTCAGCGCCTCCTGCGGCAGCCGCTCAGCCGCCTGCATCGTCTTCTGATGCCGTGACTGAAAAGGTCGAGGATCTGGTCGACGAGGTGCGCTTTTGCTTGGCACAGCAAATTTGGAGCGAGGCCGAAACTGCCATCTCCCGCCTTGCCAAGGCTTGTCCCAATCATCCCGAACTGCCCGGATTCTCCGCCGAGTTGCGGAAGAATCTTCCCGGCTTAGGCCAAGTCACCTCCAATGCTCCTCCATCGCGTTTTGAGCCAGTTGAGGTTATTGAGGTCACCGAGGATTGCTCGTCTCCGGCGCAAGCCATCGCACCGACGCCCGCACCGCTTGCGCCGCCTGCCGCTGCGCCTTCCCTCAGTGCGCTGGCTGCCGAGTTGGACGCCGAACTGGGCGACAGTTTCGTCCCGTCGCCCCAACCCCGTCCTGCGTCACGCGCTGCCCAACCAGCACCGTCTGCTCCATTTGCCCCGCCGGTTGCTCCTCCGTTTGTGCCACCGGCCATGACCCCCATGTCGGCCCCAACTCCGGCCCCGGCCTACGCCTTCCAAGCTCCTCCTCCACCGCAACCTTCGCGGGAGGCGGCGCCCTACGTGGCAGCCGAGGCGGACGCGATTCCCTCACCGAGCGTCTTTGGCGATCTTCTACAAAATTTTGAGCAGGAGCTTGCCACACCGCAGGAAGAGGAGAGTGATCCTGAGACCCACTTCAATCTTGGCATCGCCTTTCACGACATGGGGTTGCTGGATGAGGCCATTGGCGAGCTACAGAAGGTGTGCCGACTGGGCGGAAGCGGACTCAGCCCTGCCCGCACCCAGCAGGCTTACATCTGGCTTGCCACCTGCTTCGTCGAGAAGTCCGTGCCTGAAGCTTCGCTCAGCTGGTTCCAGCGTGCCCTGGAAGCTGCCCCGGACGAGGAGTCGCGCATCGCCGTGAATTACGAACTCGCCAGCGCCTACGAGGCGGCTGGACGCAAGCGGGAAGCGCTCGATCATTTTCTCGAAGTCTATGGCACGAACATTGACTATCGCGACGTCGCGTCCCGTATCCGCGAATTGCGATCTGCCGTCTAAGTGCGCTCTGAACAATCTGCGCACCGCGCTGGTTCTGTCTTTTGCCCTCTTCAGCGTAGAATCAGGTGCGAGCTCGCGCAAACCGGGAGAAGCAGCTACCGTCCTGGCTTTGCGATGCCAATCGCAAAAAAACAGGACGCATCGAATCTACGATGGAAGCAGGACCACTGAAGCAGACCTCGCAAACACCAGCTCCGGATGATAATCCCGGCCAGTTCGTCTCGCCGCCCTCCCATCCTCCAGTGTGGACACAGCGTCTTTTGTTGGTGGTCGAGGTGGCCATTGCCGTCTGGGCGGGCATGTTGGTCATGGTGCTTCCCTGGACACACCTCTGGACCGATAACCCATTGCTGACAGGCTGGCCCTCCCTCAAGTTCATTCTCAACCAGAGCTTTGTTCGCGGAATGATCTCCGGCGTTGGACTCGTCGATGTGTGGATGGGTGTTTCGGAGGCCGTACACTATCGCGATCTTCGCTAATTCACTGGGTAATCAAATTATTTCTATGGCTGATCAGACGAAATACATCTCAACTCGCTCGCCGCTGGCCTACGAGAATGACGCGTTCCTCAAGGGCCCAGATGGCCGGCCTCTGCGCATCCTTGCCGAGTACACCGAGCCTCTAGCCCGCTTTCGTCGGGAGAAAATCCAAGACACAGTAGTCTTCTTCGGCTCCGCCCGCTTCCGCAGTCTCAGCAGTGCCGAGGAGGCCGTCGAGCTTCTCGCCCGTCCGGGTGGAGCGCAGCCCGCACCAGACCATGAGCAGGTAGCGCACCGCGCCCAACGCGCTGTGGACATGGCCCATTATTACGAGGATGCCCGCCGCCTCGCCCACATGCTCACCACCTGGACCCGCTCCCTGCCAGGCAAGCGATACCGTTTTGTTGTCACCACCGGGGGAGGTCCCGGCATCATGGAGGCGGCCAATCGTGGCGCACGTGAGGCCGGAGGTAAGACCATCGGTCTCAATATCGCCCTGCCCTTCGAGCAGGTGCCGAATCCTTATATCACTCCAGAGTTAAACTTCGAGTTCCACTACTTCTTCATGCGCAAGCTCTGGTTCGCCTATCTGGCCAAAGCCTTGGTCGTCTTTCCCGGGGGCTTCGGTACCCTCGACGAACTTTTTGAGATCCTGACCTTGGCTCAGACCGAAAAGCTGGCCAAGAAAATGAATGTTCTCCTCTACGGCGAGGAGTACTGGCGCCGCGTCCTCAATCTTGAAGTGCTGGCCGACGCCGGAACCATCGCACCCGACGACGTTAACCTTTTCCAGTTTGTGAATACCCCGGAAACGGCATTTGAGAAGCTCCAGGAGAGCCTCATCCGCGACCACCTCCAATCGCCACCTCAGGCTAAACGCCACCAACCGGAGATTGCCACCACCCGGCGTTGAGCGAACTGGACTAAGCGCCAAACAGAAAAGAGCGCCGAGTTAGACCATGGCGCTCTTTTCCGTTTCCACTTTCTTCTCGCGTGAGAGTTGGAGCTCAACTTCCTTCGCTCACCCTACCCAGCTGCTCTTTACCGTAACGGCTCCCACGCACCATAGCAGCGCATCTTCCAATTTTTCTCGCGTCAGGCCGCTCCCGGCTAGAAAGCTGGCAAACTCCCTGCTTTCGCCCAGCCTGGTTGCCACCGCTCCCAAGACATTCGAATACTCGGCCGGAACATTCAGCTTCACCGCCCGCAGCAGGTCGTCGAAAACCGCGATCAGCTCGAACAGCAACCCATCCGCATCTTCGTTCTCCTGGTTGGCCACATAGAGTGCCTCGCTAACGTCGCAAAGCAATTCCAGTTCCACCGGCACCGGGCGCACATCGCGAAAGCCATTATCGCTCGCCGCAAGTGCCTTCAATGCATCGGCCGGCTGGCGGAAGAACAGCACGCGGTCATCCCGCGTAATAGGGCGTTCGCTTTCTCCCTCAGACCCGATCAAGGTGTAAAATTGCGGACCGTCCGCGCCCGGGTCTACGCGGAAGCCGATGAGGTATAGTTCTTTGTTGAAAACCTTGGGCGGAAATGCAACCAACGGGCTGTCCATCCGTCTATTTTATTGCACAACTTTCCCCCTGCACTCGCGTTTAAGCATGTGCAGAGATTTCTCTGGTGGGTGTAGCCATGCGCAAAATCTTTTTCACACTGATTAGCTTTGTCGCTCTCGTGGTTGTTGTGGCCTGCGGTGGTGGTTCTTCTTCCAGCAACGTCGTCCCCGTTCCTGCCGGGCCTTCTGGCGGAAACACCAACGCAGGGTTTAATACGGGTAACCTCTCCGGAACCTACGTCTTCGCCGCCAACGGCGTCGGCAACAATGGCCAAAGTTTTGCCGTCGTCGGAGACTTCGTCGCCAACGGTAGTGGCACCATCACCTCTGGCACCCGCGACACGGTCAACGACGCAGGCGGCCAGACTCTTGGCGAAGCAATTTCCGGCACCTACAGTGTCAATGGTGACGGACGCGGCCAGCTGATCCTCAGCGGTCCTAACGGTTCCAACCAGACCATCTACCGCTTTGTTTTGTCGTCTCCCTCGGCTGGAAGCCTCTTCCAGAATGGCAGTACCTCTAACAACACCGTCCTTGCCGACGCCGTCGGCAGAATTGAATTGCAGACTGGCACCCCCGCTGCCTCTGGAACCTACGTCGTCCGCTTAAACGGAGAGGACACAAACGGACACTATTATGGCGCTATCGGCGGCTTGAACATTACGAGCGGTACTATCACCGGCCAGATCGACGAGAACGATAGTGGCGCTTTTAACGCGCAGCTTGCCACAAGCGGCAGCATCACTTTGACCGGCAGTCGCGGTTCCGCAAGTTTCACTACGCCCAGCGGACCGAACACTGGAGCTCACAATTTCACCGTTTATTACGTCTCGCCCACCCGCCTCGAACTGCTCAGCACCAACACGAATTTTTTCCTACACGGCTATGCCGATCTGCAAACCTCGGTCGCTGGCAGCACCTCCGCATTCGCTGGACCTCAGGTTTTTAACCTCTCCGGCTACGACAACGCCAGCGCACCCGGCCTCCTCGCGGAGACCGGGCGCTTCACCCTCGATGGTAACGGGGGCCTAGGCAGCGCCATTGTGGACTACGACGAAATGGGGGGCTATTTCGACCCCAATTTTGCTGGAACTTACAGCGTCGCCTCTACTGGCCGCTGGATCGCCACCTTGAACAATTTCAACAGCGGCCCCATTACTAACCAAAATTTTGTGGGCTGGCAGGTCTCGCCCCAGCAGTCTATTGTTCTTGTCACTACCGCGGCCAATTCCCTAGTGGCCAACTACCTCACGCTTGCGACCGGTGAGATGCGTGCCCAAACTCTCGGCCTAACCGACGCAAGCATCACTGGTAACTACGCCCAGGTTCTCTCCGGTTACGACTTCAGTCTCGGCAATTTTGAATCGACCGGCAACTACCTTGCCAGCGGCAGTGGCAGCCTCTCCGGTGCCATCGATTTTCAAGCCGATTCGGAAGGCTTCAACTCCAACACCAACGAGACCGGCAATTACAATGTCGATCCCATCCTTGGGCGCGGCATCAATTCAACCGTCAGTGGCGTTCCAGTGACCCTTTACACTGTGGGTTCCACCGGCACCGGTCCCAATGCCTACGTGATTTCCACGAACGCCTCCAGTGTTTACCAGGGCACCTTGACTCAGCAGCAGCCGTAGAAATTTGTTTGCTCCTTCAAGCCCCAGCCTCTGCACCTGGCTGGGGCTTTTTCTTTCCTTTTCCGACAGTATTTCGCGGCGAATTCTCAAGATGGCGCGAAAAAGCAATTTTCTCCGTCGATGTTTTCTTTCGCTTTCGCCCCGTCGGAGGTACTATCAAGTTTCATTCACTCTGTTTTTTGAGTGGACATATTCAGGGTGGGCACGAATGAAAATTGGTGATTGGCTGAAATCAGAAGTGGAATATGGGCGTGATCTTGCTGACTCCGGATGGCAGGGTGCGCGTAGCGCGTTGCTAGGTAAGCCGGTTGGAGAGATACTCTCAAGCTCCGTCCGTGCTTCATGGGCGCCCACCGTGATGGGAGCCGGCGTCGGTGCACTCTGCGCATTGCTGGCCGAGCGCCGCAAGCCAAGACCCGTTGCCATTGTTGTCATGGGGGTGGTCGGCAGCTTCGTAGGTTTTACCGCCGGAGTTGCCTGGGAAACCCGCCAGCTCTCCTCGGGAATTGCCCGTGGAGCCCTGCGCAACATCGGTTCCACCCGGGACTCGCATTGGCTTGGCAAGCATCCCATCAACTTCGGTTGAGCTGCCCGGCGTCACCGATCAAGGCCGATGGTTGACCCGTACAAGTCGCCGACAACTTTCTATCAAACGAACCGGAGAGCCGCAGCTCTCCGGTTTTGCCATCCTCACCATCTTTTTACTAGAGCACATCGTCATCGCTAACTTTTTTCCCGGACGTGGCTGGCCTGGCAGGCTTGGCCGGAGGCTGCGGAGGTGTTGAGGCTTCGGGCGGCGCGGCCGTTGAACCCGCCGCCTTACTAATCTCTATGTCGCCGGTGTCGGAGGCGATGCTGATCTTTACCCCGCCTTTGCCCACCGTCCCCGCCGCCGTCGAACTGCCGGTGCGGTTCTCCGAGCGCACATTCTCAAAATCCGATGAAATGTCGCCATGGCGGGTCACTATCTGGAACTGAAAATTCGCCTTCGCCGGCAGCCGCAGATGCACATCGCCATGGTGGGTCGTTAAGTCCATATTTCCCAGCGAGGCCACCGACGTGCTTTCCAGGTCGATATCGCCGTGGTCGTCGTCGATGTGAATATCGCCCTTCGAGTTCCGCAAACTTACGTCTTTGGCTTTGGTAGAAAGGGAGAACGGTCCCTGTACTCCATCGCCCTGCAGGTCGCCGGTATCCATCGTCAAGTCGCCATCCAGTCTGGCCAACTGCAATTCCGTGCGTGATGTCCGGATGGTCGCACCTTTCTCCAGTTTGGAAAGACGCGTGTCGCCAAAAATATCAGCCGTTACCAGCACCGAGCCCGTGATTGTGTCCAGCGAAAGGTCGTCCAGCCGTCCATCGGCTGCCAGGCTTCCGGTCACATTGCTGGCGTGCAGCGATCCGTGCTGGGTCGTCACGTTTACATTTCCCGTCACCTGGTCCACCGTCACGTCTCCGCGCAGTGAGTTCACCCTCACCTCGCCCGTGCGCTGAGCCACGGAAACATCGCCGCGCCGCGCCGTAACATCCACGTCTGCCTTCAGCGGCGCAAAAACTTCGAGGTCAGCCGCAACCCCCTTTGCTCCCGCAGCTTCCGTGTTGCCCTGCACCTCTACGGCGTTGCCCTGCAGTTGCACTCGGGGCGTAGTGGACCGGTTGGTCGAATCCGCTTCGCCTTGGCTGCCGGCGAAAATCCGTTTGTGAAAGACCACCTTCACCTGCGGCTGATCCCAGCTGCTCACCGTAATGTTGCCGCGGTCGCAGTTCACCCGGACCGCGCCACCAGCGGGAACGGCTTGCGTGACCTCGCCATCATAGGTGTATTCACTGCCGAACATATGCATCAGGTTGTCGTCTACATCTACATTGTCCCGCAGAGAGCCCCAGTTGAAATCATTGCGTACATGGAAAGCCCTGCTCACGCCGATCCCGGCCGCAATCACAACCACCAGCAGAAACACCGTTCCCGCGCCCAACCTGGGTGCTGGACGCTGCCCGCCGCGCGCTGCGAAATACTCAGCTAGCCGAATCAGTCCAATTACCACCAGCAACAGCGGCCAGTAGCGCGCAAAGTTGTGGAACAGCGGAATCGTGTAGCCAAAGTTCCGCAGCAGGAAGAGCAAGCCGATCACAATCAAGATCAGCGGCCCTACTACCGAATGCC
The DNA here is from genome assembly GCA_964559875.1 of uncultured Acidobacteriaceae bacterium. Lineage (GTDB taxonomy): Bacteria > Acidobacteriota > Terriglobia > Terriglobales > Acidobacteriaceae > TOLSYN. The sequence continues at coordinate 20,125 of CAZLJQ010000017.1, read as the reverse complement.
GCCGTGGCGGAGGTCCATACATTCCGGGGCTAGCCATTGTGGGCCTCGTCATTCTCCCCTTTGCCATCGCCTAGCGCCCCTGCAACCGGCGGAGGCGGAGGCGTCACCACCGGACCCGGCGCCGGAGCCACATTGGCCGTGGGCGCCGCAAACCCTCCCTGATACGGCGGAGGCGGGTACTGCCCCGTCGTCGCGTAGGGTCCACCGTAGGGAGGCGGGTATTGACCAGGATTCACGTGGCCGCTATCGGGCATCGCATAGCGCACCACCCGAATTGCACCGATCACAATCAGGAGTATCGGCCACGTACGCTCGAACGGAAACATCGACGTGTTCTCCAGCAGAAACAGCACTCCCAGTGTCACCAGCACCGCTGGCCCCATCAGGCCGCGTGTGCTGCATCGCCGACAACTGCACGCAGGATTCGATTGGTAATATCTCATTGCAAGCTCTCCCTTTATTGCGCGCGGCGCTGGCGTTTCATGAGCAGCCACAAACCAACGACAATTAATATCGCGGGCCAAAAGTGCGTGATCCAGTGGACGCTGAACCAACCCAGGTTCGCCATCAGAAACAGCAGTCCCAATCCGATCAGCACGATCGCGCTCATGGGACTGTGCTCGCGCTCCTTAGGCGTCGTCGCATAGTAGGTGCCCTCTGGCCCGGAGTAATACGTCCCCGTCGGACCCACATGCGCTGCGCTTCCCGGCGTGGCATTCGTCGGCACGGCGTATGCCGCGCTCGCGCCCGGTGGCGGAGGTGGTGCGCCCGGATTCGCTCCCCCCGGAACGCCTCCCGGAGCAACATTTGCCGCCGTCGCGCCGCCGGCTTTCTGCCAGTGTTGTCCAATGTTCTGCGCCGCATACTCCACATGCGCTCCAACCCGTTCCCCGGCTTGTTCCACCCGCTGCCGGAACGTGCCTTCCCGGCCTTCCAGAATCGCGTTCAGTCCAATCGGATCTGGGAGTGGCCAGCCATACCGCCGTGCCTTCGCCGTTGTGTACGCGTCGAACACCATGTAGAAGTACCATGCCATGTTCAAAATTCCGGCAAATGCTCCCATCCCGTGATCTGACAACCAGACCAAGGTGCCGAACACGATGACGTGTACAAAGCCCTTTAGAAACTGGCCGTTGTAGAATGCGCCGACGCCCGGAATGAAGCCGAGAAACAGTGCCAGTCCGGGGCGGGCATCCTCAGGAGTACGCGCCGGACCTGCGCCCGGATCGGTTCTCGCGCCAAAGTTCCCGCTCGCTCCAGGGTTCACCCGCGCCGCCAGGCAGGGTTCGCAGAAGATGGTTCCCTGCACCTCGCGCTTGCATGCCTCGCAGAGCGCTTTACCACAGGTACGGCAGTAAGCTACCGCTGCCGCGTCGGTGTGTTGTGCGCAGTTCATATCTCTCTCCTCTGCTTTGCAAGCTCCCCAAAGTACACTTCGCTCCCGCGTAGCGATGCGGGCCATTGCACGTTCTGAATGCGGCTGAATCTGTTGGGCTGACTCTGCTCCGGTTCACTGTTCTGGTTTTGCTCCCGGGTCTGATTGTTATTCTTCTCCTGGCGGCGCATCCGCTCCTCGCGCTCGCGCTCGTTCTCCTCGCCGGCGTTGCGCAGATTCCGCACCCGCGACTCAATCTCATACACCAGACGCATATTCTCGTAATACTTCATCACCTTGTTCTGGCTGCTGTAGAACGTGTGACTCAGGTTATGCGGAGTCAAATCCTTAATCCGGATCTGCGCCATGTCCAGCAACAACGTGATCGAGAAGAACGCCATCCCCATTGACATTCCGAAGCGTGCTGTCAGCACCGGCGCAAACACCGCGCCCACCTGCCGCCGCAGCCGTTCCCACGCTGACGCCCGCGGCTCGGCGTTTGCCGCCTGCCCTGCTGCGCCGCTGGTCGCTGCCAGGATGTTATGTACTAGGATCGGTGGAGGCACCACGTCCTCCATCTCCTCCAGCCAAGCCAAACCGTTTGTGACCTCGGCGGACCATGTCTGGCACGCCGCGCAGCTGGTTTTGTGTTGCTCAAAGCGCTCACGCCGCTCGCCGTTCAGAGCGCCATCCATGGCCTCTGTCAGCAGGGCGTCGAACTCCGCGCACTGCATCCCGGATTTGCCTTCGACCAGCATCTCAAATCACCTGCCTCGCCCCGCTCCAGCCAGTTCCTAACCCGGCGGGATTACAGTGCTTGCCTATACGTACGTTGCAGCAACCGTGCTAGTTCCGCCCGGCCGCGATTGATCCTGCTCTTCACCGTTCCCTCGGGTACTTTCAGAACCTGGGCTATCTCGCGGTAATCCATGTCCTGCAGATCGCGCAGAATCACTGCTTCGCGCAAATCGGGCGAAATCTGCTGCAGTGCCCGGTGCACCATTTCGCGCCGTTCGCGGCTTTCAATGTGTACCTGCTGGCTCGGCGCATCCGACGCCAGCCGCTCCGCCAGTGTCGATCCGTTCTCCTCCGGTCCAAGCGTCGCGTCCATCGAATCCGTTGCCCGGTCGTCGCGCTTTTTGCGGAAATTGTCCACCAGCAGATTGCGCGTTACCGTCGTCAGCCAGGTGTTGAAAGACGCCTTCTCGCCGTCAAAACTACCGACGGTGCGAAACACCTTGATGAACACTTCCTGAGTTAAGTCCTGAGCATCGTCCCCTGAGCCAACAAAGCGGTAGCAGATGTTGTAAATGCGGCGGTGGAAACGCTGAACAATCTCTTCCCAGGCAACGGCGTCACCGGATGCACAGCGGCGTACCAGTTGTGCTACGACCTGTGACTCTTCCACCCGCGCCTCCACCACTCGGCCTTGAACGGCCTTCAACCGGGCCAGCATAGGGGGAGATGCACCGGTAGCAGTAGCCATGCTGACCTATTACGTATTTTCCGCGCGCAAAGTTCGCCCGCGACTGTAAGTCCCTGAATTCTATCAGCCTTCCCGCATCCTGCATCAAACCCAGGAACTCCGAGGGCGGCAGTTACGCTAACCTTGGAACTTCTCCATGATTACTCCGGCAATTACCATCGCTGCTCTTCTGCTGTTGGCGCCATACCTTGGATCGGCCTTCCTTGCCAGATACCTGGAGGATGCAGCAAAACCCTTCCCAACGGCTGCTCGACTCCTGTCGCCCGCTCTTTTGTGCGTGCCGTATCTACTGGTGGCGTATTCCTCCGGAACCCTCCGATGGGGTTGGCTGGCGTTGTATGCGCTGCTGCCAGTCGCGGTTTCCATCCTACTGTGGCAGGCCCGCCGCGCCGATCCCGGCCAGCTCGGCACCTGGCGTGACTTTCTCGTGCTTGCCGTCCTGGGCCTTGCGGTCGATCTTCGCTGGTTCGAGCCCGCTTGGCCGGAACACTTTGCCGTCTTTGACAAGATCCTGTTGCTCGACGTAGGAATTTATGGCTTCCTCGTCCTGCGCCAGCTCGACGGAGTCGGCTTTGATCTACGCTTGCACTGGCGTGACGTTGGCATAGGGTTGCGCGAGTGCGCCCTCTATTCGCCGATTGCCATTGCCCTTGGGCTGGGCCTTGGATTTCTTCATTGGCACACACACCTGTCAGCGCCTCTGCTGCAGTTTCCCGGCGCATTTGTCTTGACCTTCTTTTTTGTCGCCCTCCCGGAAGAACTCTTCTTTCGTGGCTGGCTCCAGAACCTGCTGGAGCGGCGCCTGGGAAAACATAAGGCGCTCCTGCTCACCGCAGCGATCTTCGGTTTGTCTCACTTCAATAAACGCGCCGTCCATTTCAACTGGCGCTATGTATTGCTGGCAGCTTTGGCAGGAATCTTCTATGGCCGCGCGTGGCGTCAGGAGCGCCGCCTCGGTGCCTCAGCCATCACCCATGCCGCCGTGGACACAATATGGTCTTTTTGGCTGCGTTGATTGGCCGCCTGACGAAAGGTGAGATAACCGAGTCCAACCCGCATATTGTGATTCACCGCAATTGGAATGGTTGTCGCCACGCATATACCGAAGATGGCATGTGCCACGGCCAGGCTATAGATGCTGCGATAACGAAGGAATAGCAGGCACGCCACATAGCCCCAGATCACCGTCGTCGCAGTCAGAATAGGGTTTGGCAGGTGCGCCAGCGCAAAAAGCCCCGCAGCCGACGCCACCGCCACCTTCGGCTCGCGCAGCAGCCGCAGCAATCGTAGAAGGACAAAATCCTGTAATAGAAACTGTTGCAGAAAAGCCCAAATCGCATACCCCCAGTAACGTGCGACAATCCCGCCCGGATTGCCTGGCAGATGCAAAGTGTGCAGCTGGTGAGCTACGCTGACCGCTGCTGCCGCAAGCAGAAGCGCTACGCCTACGACCCAAAGCGAACGGAGAGAGCCAGAAACACGAAAACCCATTGCACGCCAGTCTTCCAGACCCGGCCCTGTGACCAGCAGCACCCAGACCAGCGCGGCCCAATCAAACACTCTTTGCATTGGCTGCGGCGTCCAGATCGCAAGCAGAATGAGCCCATATCCGATGAACAGCTCCAGCAGATCGCGCCGAACGCCCACAGTCGGAGCAGTGCTTCCGTCGGCAAAGTTCCGTTGGCACGCACCTAGGGCTTCGTCGTCCCGTCCAGCTGACTTGTCAACCGGAATCAAAGTCATTTGCACTCTCGCCAGCGAACTCCGCGATCATCAGAGAGCTTCCAGAAAACTCTCGCCTCGCGGAATTCTCACCCTTTCGCTTGGATGCTGCATTGCTTTCGGGGGTGTGAACGCTGACCTATGCTCTTTTGTAGCAAAATAGCTTCATGACCTCCGTCCGCATCGACAAGTGGCTTTGGGCCGCTCGATTCTTCAAGACCCGCTCTCTGGCCTCGCACGCCTGCGACCTTGGCAGGATTCAACTAAACTCTCAGCCCGCCAAGCCCGCCCGCGAGATCCGCATCGGCGACATGTTGAAAATCACCAACGACGGCGGAGAGTTCCTGGTTGAGGTCCTTCTTCTCAGCGAAGTGCGCGGACCCGCGCCCGTCGCCCAAACCCTCTATCGCGAAACCGATGCCAGCCGCGAAGCCCGTCAGAACCTCGCCGCCGAGCGCAAATCCACTCATCTCTTCGAACCTGCCCCCGAAGGCCGTCCCTCCAAACGCGACCGCCGGCAAATCATCCGCTTCCGCGAGCGAAGCTAATTTCTGCGCTCGCAATCGAGGCTATGCCCTGCGCGTGTCGTCGGCGGGCAGGCGCGCAACCGCAGAACCAGTTTCAGGACGAGGCGTGAATTACACTGTCTCCATGCGCCTCAACCAAACCCGCCTCCGCGAGCTTCTTCTGCTCACTGGACTCTGCGGATTTTTCTTCTTCTTTCATCTCTCCGCCATTGGCCTCCTAGGCCCAGACGAGCCGCGCTACGCCCAAGTCGCTCGCGAGATGCTTGCCCGTCATAACTGGGTCACGCCCATCCTTTACGGGCACACTTGGCTTGAAAAGCCCGTTCTCCTCTATTGGGGAGAAATGCTGTCCTACATGCTCTTCGGAGTCTCCGACTGGGCCGCCCGCGTTCCTTCAGCCATTGCCGCAACCCTGCTTGTCTTCGGCACGTTCCTTGCCGTCCGCCGCATCCGCCACGCCGCCCGCTTCGATGCCGCCTTGATGATCGCTTCTTCGGTCCTCATCCTCGGTTTCGCCCGCGCTGCCGCCACGGACATGCTTCTGGCTGCGCCCTTCGCGCTCTCACTGCTCGCTTGGTTCTGCTGGTATCAATCGGTTTTTGTGGCCGAAGAGCCCGCTCCCGCGCGCTCCGCCCGGCTCTGGCTCATCCTCTTCTACGCTCTCAACGCAGTCGCCACGCTCGCCAAGGGACCGGTGGCACCCGCCCTCGCCGCGCTCATCGTCGTTGCCTTCTGTTTCACCCAGCGCAATCCACGCGCCCTTCTTCGCACACTTGACCCTATCGGCCTCGCAGCCTTCTTCGCCGTCGCCGCACCGTGGTATGTGCTCATCCAGCTCCGCACCCCGGAATTCTTCCGCATCTTTTTCCTTGAGCACAATCTCGCCCGCTTTGGCACCAACCTCTATCGTCACAAACAGCCCTTCTGGTACTACATTCCAGTTGCCCTCGTTGCCACTCTTCCCTGGACCATCTGGCTCATCCACGGCCTCGCCGATGCGGTCTCCGCCCTGCGAGCAGGGCGCAAGCAAACCAAGTCAGATGCGGGCACACTGGCCTACACCTTTGAAATCTTTCTCTTTCTCTGGGCAGCTATTCCCATTGTGTTCTTCTCTCTCTCCCGCTCCAAGCTTCCTGGATACATCCTTCCGGCCATTCCTCCGTTGCTCATTCTTGCCGCCGTTGCCGTGCATCGTCGTGCCGCCCGCAACGAGTCTCCGCGATGGTTCACCGTCACGGCGCACGCCGTCCTGTTGGCCGCCCTTGCCGGGGCGGGATGCATCGCTCCGCGCCTCTTCTTCCGGCTGCCTGTCTCGGCCTCTGCCCTTATGCTCGCCGCCTTTGCTGGAACCGCCATCTTCCTCATCGTCGCTCTGCCACTGCTCACCAGCGGATGGCGCATGTTGCACTTCGTGACCTTACTGCCGATCGTCTTGGCCGTCGGTTTTCTATTGCGCGGTCTAGCTCCTGCCATCGACGCCACTCAGTCCGCGCGTCCCATTGCCGAACTCCTCCAGCAAATCGATCAGCCCGGGCCTCTGCCGCTCGCAACCTTCTCGCTCAACCGCAACACCGCCTTCGGCCTCGCCTTTTATCTTGACCGCAGGGTTGCGCCCTATGAGGGCTTGGAAATCTCGCCCGCCGTTTATGAGCTTCCAGCGGCCGTTCCTACGACTGCTCACATCCTCATCGCCCGTGAGGGTTCGCTCCCCGCGCTTCGTCTGCTGCTATCCGGCCGTCGCATTCAATTCCTGGGTTTGTACCGCCCCCAACACGTGGAAATCTTTGAGGTTTCGCCGGCTCCCTAACAGTGCTGCACCTTACGCGCATCCTGTTGGTTACCCTTCCACCGCCGTTCGCGGCCCCACATCCGTTACACTAAGCGGGCGGAGCTACCGCCCTGGAGCTGTACTCCTCGTGGAGATCCTCGATCTTCGTCATTTTGCCTCCGCCGACCTTCGCCTCCTCGTGGAGGAAGAGGTCGAGGTTTGGCGCAGCACTCTCCATTGGGATTACCGCTCCTCAATCGACCTGGTTCTTCGTTATGCCGACTCCCGCATTCTCCCTGGCTTTGCCGCCATCGAGCGTGGACGGGTTCACGGCTACTGCTTTTTCGTTTACGAAGGAGCCAAAGGCGTCGTCGGCGACCTCTATGTCGAAAACTCCAGTTTCGTCGGAAGCCGACGCCACGACGTCGAACTGGAACTGCTGCGCCACGCCATCAACACTCTGCAGCAATCTCCCGGCGTGCATCGCGTCGAGGCTCAGCTCCTCATTCATCCCACGGATCAGCTCACCGAACCGTTTCTCACTGAGGGCTTCCGCCGCTATCGCCGCCTCTTTCTTTCGCTGCCGGTCGACGTCGGATACTCCCCGGCCACTCGCATGCTTCCGCCCGACATCGAGATTCATCGCTGGACCGATGCTGACTACCAGCCCGCCGCCAACATCATCACCTCCGCCTATCGCGGACACGTCGATAGCGACGTCAACGATCAATACCGCACCACCTCAGGCTCGCTCCGCTTCCTCAACAACATCGTGCGCTTTCCCGGCTGCGGAGTCTTCGACTCCACGTCCTCTTTTGTAGCCTTCCACCGCCCCACCCACACCCGCATCGGACTTCTCCTCTGCTCTCGCGTGCGCCATGACGTCGGCCACATCACCCAGCTTTGCACCCTGCCCGACTACCGCGGATATGGCATCGGCGAGCATCTGCTACGCTACTGCCACGCTGACCTCGCAGCCCGCCGCTTCACCGAGCTTTCCCTCACTGTCACCGAGGAAAATCAGCGCGCTCTTGCTCTTTACAACCGCCTCGGCTACCGGCATGTCCACACCTTTGACGGATTTGTCTGGGAAGGCTGAACTCTTAGATCCGCGGTCAAGGTGGCGTTTTTTGCCGCGTACCAGCCAGTTCCAGCAGGCTGTTGGGCATACACCCATCCACTTTTTCGCTGCTCCCTCTTGATCTTCCAGCCATTTCTGAAATCTACTGGTTCTAATGTCCGTTTTGCTCTTCACAGTCTTGGTTGCACTTGGCTCATTTTTAGCTGGGTTTCTCGGCTCGCTTACTGGTCTCGGTGGCGGAGTCGTCATTGTTCCCCTGCTTGCCCTCGTCTTCCACGTAGACATGCGATACGCCATCGGAGCCTCACTCGTCTCCGTTATCGCCACCTCCTCCGGAGCCGCTGCCGCCTACGTCCGTGAAGGCTTCAGCAACATGCGCATCGGTATGTTCCTTGAGATCGCTACCACCGTGGGCGCCATTGCCGGAGCTCTTATCGCCGCCCACGTATCCACCTCCAGCATTGCCATCATCTTTGGTATTGTCCTTCTTTACTCGGCCTATCTCTCCATCCGACCGAAACCCGACCTTCCCATCGACGAAAACCCGGACCGGATCGCCCGCTTCCTCCGCCTCAACGGCTCCTATCCCACCACCCACGGTTTGCAGCCCTACACCGTCCATCGCATCCCGCTTGGCTTCTCGCTCATGTTCGGTGCTGGAACTCTCTCTGGACTGCTTGGCATCGGCTCGGGAGCCGTCAAGGTCCTCGCCATGGATCAGGCCATGCGCATCCCCTTCAAGGTTTCAACCACCACTAGCAATTTCATGATCGGCGTCACCGCCGCGGCTAGTGCCGGGGTCTACCTTGCCCGCGGATACATCGACCCAGGCATCGCCATGCCGGTCGTTCTCGGAGTACTAGCCGGCTCCATGTTCGGTGCCCGTGTTCTGGTCAAAGCCCGTACCGCTGCCCTGCGCTTCGTTTTCAGCGCCGTCATCGTAATCCTCGGAATCGAAATGATCTTCAACGGTTTCACCGGACGTCTATGAACTCATCCAACTCAGCGAATCATCCATCCACGCCAGCGAGTTCACCGCAGCTGAGTGAACCTTCCCATCCCGCTCAGCCTGGTTGGGACGACCACCGCATCGAGATGATCATTGGTACCCTCCTGCGCGCCGGAGTCCTGCTCTCAGCCAGCGTAGTCCTCGTCGGCGGCCTGATTTACCTTTTTCGTCACGCCCACTCCATCGCCGACTATCGTTCCTTCCAGGGAAATTTCTCCTCGCTGCGAACCGTTTCCGGCATTGTTCACGGCACGTTGCAGCTCAGCGGACGCGCCATCGTCCAGTTCGGTCTCTTGCTGCTGATCGCAACTCCTGTGGCTCGCGTCCTGTTTTCCGCCGTCGCCTTTGCCCGCGAACACGACTACCTCTACGTCGTCCTGACCCTTACGGTCCTCGCCGTCCTCACCTACAGTCTCACCGGAGGCAGCTTCCACTGAGAACGTGACCGGCGCCGGCGTTTCTCTCGCGGCGCTTTTTCGTCTGCTCGCAGAAACAGCAACGGGCCCAGTAATCAGCCAGGCCTGCGGGTTAGCTTGTTTTTTCGGCGCTACTGTTGCGGGGCTGGAGCGTTGGGCGTTGAGCTTTTTGCTGCGGGGCGCCGCAATGAGATGGCAGTCAACTTACGCATCAGGTTCTGGAAGGTGATGATGCCGACCAGGTAGTCGCCTTCCACCACGGGAATCATAGCCAGGCCGCTACGTCCAATGCGGCGCAGCACGGCGGCAAGTGACTCCTGCGGACCTGCGACCAGATATTCGCGGCGCATCGCGGATTGCACATAGCCGTTGCCTTCTTCCTGCATACACTCGGCCATCTGCTGGCGGCTGATGACGCCCACCATGTCTGTGCCGCGCACCACTGGAAACTCCTCCTGCGGAGGTTCAACCGAGCGCTGCAAAGCATCGGCCAGAGTGTCGGCCGGGGAGAGCGTAATGAAGTCGGTGATCATCACGTCGATGACGCGGACGCGCTCCAATACCGCCTGCAGAATCATGCTGCGGTCTTCCAGTTGCGCCGCCAGGAATAGAAATACACCGGCCATCATGATCCAGAGGTTGTTGGAGCTGGAGCCCAGGAAGATTGCCCCGCCAGAGAGGAAAAGCGCGAGAGAAAAAAATTGTCCAATCGAAACTGCGCGCCGTGTCGCCGTAACCTGGTCTCCGCTGCGTGCCAGTAGCGCCCGCAGTATGCGTCCACCGTCGAGCGGATAGGCGGGAAGCAGGTTCAGTGCGGCGACAAACAATTGCGCCCAAATCAAGCTGCGCGGAAGATCAAATGGAGTGAGCCATGGAAAGCTGAACAACTGAACCTGGGGACGGAAGATGAGAAGCGAAGTCCCGATGATGAGCGCGAGCACCAGGTTCACGGCTGGCCCTGCGAGCGAAATGCGAATCTCGCGCTGCGCGTCCAACCCACGCTGTGCCTGCTCATCGAGTAAAGAAATCCCGGCAATGGGCAGCAGCACGACGCTGCGTACATGAATGCCATTGCGTGCCGCAGCCACCACGTGTCCCAGCTCGTGCATCAGCACCGCGAAGAGCACCAGCAGCATGAGGAAGAGGCTGCGTAATCCCACCTGCGGGCCATGCCCAGCTTCAAGCATCCACACTAGGCAAAACATCAGCGGAAAGCTGAAGTGTATGCGGAAGTGGATACCGAAGATGTCTAATACCGGAATGGACCAGCGTCTCATGCAATTTGCCTTGTGTCGGGAAAAACCATTACTAATACACTACACGGCTGAAGGCCGGGAGTAGAAGAGTCCGATGAGAGTGATTGCAGGAAAGTTTCGCAGCCGGACCTTGAAAAGCCTGGAGGGTTTGGAGACACGCCCCACCTACGACCGGCTCAAAGAGACTCTATTTAATGTGCTTACGTCCGCGGGCATGGTCGCAGATTGCGCTTGGGCTGACCTGTTCGCTGGTACCGGAGCCGTTGGAATCGAAGCGCTCAGTCGTGGCGCAGCTTCAGTGCACTTTGCCGAATCCAGCGGCAGTGCAGCCCGAGTACTGCGGCAGAATCTTGCCGCGCTTGGTCTGGAGGCCAGTGACTTGGCTGAGCGCAACGCGGCAGATGCTCTGCGCCAGTGGGAAAAAGCCGGAGTGCAGTTCGACGTTTGCTTCCTTGACCCTCCCTACCGTCTGCACGGCGCCTATGGCGAAATTCTGCGCACGATTGCGCGCGGATCTGTGCTGCGTCAGGGCGGAATCGTCGTGGCCGAACACGAAAAACGCTTTGATCCCGGCGTGGGCGAAGGCGATCTGCAGCGCTATCGCCTGCTGAAACAGGGCGAGAGCGCCCTCAGCTTTTATCGACGCACTGAAGGCAGCAGCGCAGAGAGCTGACCGCCCCAGCACCTGCGCCCCACCTGCTCTTCACATCACAAAATCATTGGGACGAACCAGCGCATATTGCATCTCAGTTAATTCCTTGCGCACCAGATTCAGGCCAAACACGCAGCTCTCAAACTGGGTCGAGAGTCGGCCAAACAGCGGCGCAACCTTGCGGTATTCCATCTGATCGAACTGGCTGACAATGAAGTAGCTCTCTTTGCCGGCGTGGACAAAGTCGATCAAGCTTTCCAGCCGCTGGCGGCGTAGACGAAAGCGGTTGATCGATTCCGGAAACATCCCGCTGTAGAACAGCGTGAAGTCCCCAATGTGTTTGCGCACCTGGCGTTCGCGGTCAAACGATGCGGCCTCGCCGAAGACAGGATCGCTTTCGAGCAGCATCTCACCTACGTCATCCAGCGAACGTCCCTGGGCGTTCTTCAGGGCATATAGATTGCGAGTGTCGCAGAATTCCGTGAGCAGGTTGGCCAGGTAGCCCCAGATCTCTTCATCGCGAAGACCTACTTCGCGGCCAAAATGTTGAGCGATCTTTTCCGCCAAAAGCTGACGTAGCGGATGCCGGTCTCCTATCTCTCCCATGACTGCCACCTCTTGATAACGCGCTCTATCAGCAAGTTAGTGCCGTCTGCGTGACACTTTCTTAATACGCTTAGATTGCGATCGCAAGAAGAAGGTGCGGCCCACGCAAAGATTGGCAGTCAGCAGCGCAAAGTGCTGACAAGAACTCGCAAAAAATAGGAGAGAACGCTTAGGTGCGCAGGCCACACCAGGTTTCGGCAACAACGATCGAGTTGCCGGGATGGTGTGGGTCGTACTTGACGCTGGTGGTAACGCCGATACGGCAAGAGTGCAGATCGAGATACTGGCGCAAGTGGGTCACATCCTGCGAGCACTCGTATTGCACGCCGGCTACGTCATAGGTGTAGATGACCATCTGCGCGGAGTGGTCGGTGTCGGAATCGAATTCCTGCACGTCGAGCACGGTGCCATCGGTGATGCGGCCCTGCGTGTTGATGCGCTGGCGGCGCAGAATCTCACGCTGCTCGGGAGTCTTCTTGCGGCCTTTGAGCCACACCAGGGAGCTGGCGGTGGCAATCACTACGGCGCCCGTCAGGGCGTAGACGCGAAACAGAGTCATGGAGGAAAAAGTGCGGGCCGCCTGATGTTTGCGGACCGCTCCCTTTTGACTTTACTACGAAACCAGAGCGCGTTGTCAGTGCCAGACGTCCATGGCCGGAGCGGCAGCGGTTGCCGCGTACCCGGCCTTAAAGCCTATACACAAACGCTCCCGTGATGCGCTATTCGTTCACCACCGGATTACGCAACGTGCCGACGCCCTCCACGGTAACTTCCACCACATCTCCGTTCTGCAGCTGGCCAACTCCCTCCGGTGTGCCGGTGGCAATCAGGTCTCCCGGAAGCAGTGTGAAGATCTGCGAGATGTGATGCAAAATGCGATCGATGCTGAACATCATATCCCGCGTGTTGCCGTCCTGCTGCAGCTTGCCGTTGACGCGGGTCTGCACTTGGATGCCGCTCCAGGGGTCGAGTTCAGTCGTCACGATCGGGCCAACAGGGCAGAAGGTGTCAAAGCCTTTGGCGCGTGTAAAGTGACGGTCGGCATTTTGCAGGTCGCGTGCCGTCACGTCATTTACCACCGTGTAGCCAAGGATGTAATCCCTGGCGCTTTCGCCGTCTTTCATCTTGTGGCATCGCCGGCCGATTATAAGTCCGAGTTCGCCCTCGTAATCGACATGCTGGCTGCTCTTCGGGCGAACGATCTCGCCGCCCGGAGCAAGCAGCGATGAAGGCGGCTTCATGAAGATGAGAGGCTCTTTCGGCGTCTCATTCTTCAACTCTCGAATGTGAGCGGCATAGTTGCGTCCCACGCAAATGATTTTGCTGATAATGGGAAATGGGATCAGCAGCTTGGCGCGTTCCAGCGGAAACGGTTCATCGATCGTTTTGCCCGAGCTGATCTCCGGCAATACGATCTGCTCCGGCACTCCCGCCTCGTTGATCTGCATCTGCGGGCTGCCTAGTTCGCTGATGATAAAGTCGTGGCCGTCGCGAGTCTCGACGAGTCCAAATCGTGATCCATCCTTGCCAAGGAAGCGGCAGAATTTCATCGAACCTCCAGGGGTACTGATTCTTCGGCCGGGGCCGATTGTGCGCTTTGATTGCCGCGCACATCGATGGCCGAAACCGTATAGTAATACTTCTGTCCTGGACGGACATTGTTGTCGCGCCAGGCCGGAGCCTTTAGCGGTGCAGGAGAGACTGCAACAAACGCGGAGCCGGCGCTTCGCCGATAGACGATGTATCCTGCCAAATCTCTCTCCGTGTTAGGAGCCCAGGTGAGGTCGATGAACGGCTTCTGCCCCACGCTGCTGAATACCGCCTGCAAACCGCTCGGTACGGCAGGCGGAAACGTGTCATGCACCTTGAGGTGTACCAGGCCACTATCATCGCCTTCCACTTCGACGATGGGCCGTCCGGGTATCGCCAGCACGGTTACGGCGGTGATCCTGTAGTCGTACTCCTGCTCCCAATCAAAACTGCTGTCGCGCGCCTCGCCTTGTCCTAGCCGGTACGGCTGCTCGGCCACCAGCGCAAACTCCTGTTTGCCGGAGACTCGCCGGTAAATGCGCAGACGGTAGGACACTCCAGGAGAGGGCGCAATACTGGAGACGGTATCCCACTCCAGCAGAGGTCCTTGCGCATCCAGCGCGGCGTGGAAGCCAGTGGGTGGAGGCTCAGTGGGTACAAGAGAAACCCGCACCTGATTAGAGAGTCCGGTGGAGTGGCCGCGCTGGTTGACCACCTCGACCGCATACGTCGCCTGGCTCTGCGTGGCGATCAGAGACGGCGGCAGCGCGTCCTCAAAGGAGACAAGCGGACGGCGCGCTCCGGGAGGCACTGTCGAAGCTAGCTCACTGCTCCTGATCTCCTTGACCACCTCGCCGCATGTGTTAATGGGAAATTGGTTGAGTACCCGGCAAATGCGGGTAGTAGTGGGCCAGCGCATCGACTGGTGATCGGTAGTCTCCGTGGGGGGCGACCAAGTGAGCAGGACGCGGCCACCCTTGCGCGTGGCGGAAAGATTATCCACCGCCACCGGCAGGCGTAGCGACGGCGCCTGCGGCGCGCCCGGCGCCGCACATCCGGCAGCCAGGGCTAGCGCACAACTGCAGACAGCGAGCAGGATTCTTGATGGCAACGGGACGGCGATGCTCTTCACTTGCGGGCTCTCCCGAATCTAGTAAAGCCTCTCCTGCCGCCGCATGTTTCCAGCGGTTCCAATGTTGGCCAGGGTAAAGGCGAAGCGGTACTGGTTCTCTACGTTAACCCCCGGCACGTCAATGTGCCGGTACTCGAAACTCACACCGCAGCAATCCCAGTTATAGCTGCTCTGCGCGACGGCATTTTGCAGGAAATTTAGGTTCTGATCGTAACCCATGCTGAAGCCGCCTGAAAAGCCTCGCTTGTTCGGATGTCCATAACCCACCAGGAAACGATATTGGTCGAAGACCAGGGGCTCGTTGCTGAATGTTGCCGTAACCGTGTCGGGGGGCACGCGAAAGTAAGAATCGCTCAAGCCCACGAAGTAGTCGCCGATGCGGTATTCAACGAAGGTTGCGCTGGAATTGATGCGACCGCGAACCGGATCGTAGTCCAGCTGCCATTGCACGTCGGAATTCGCCGAGGTTTGCACCCGCAGCTTGCTGATCACCGGGCTCCAAGTGCGCGCGCCGTCCAGAAATGCAATACCCGTCAGGTCGTCCGTCGTGGTGAACACGTTGCGGCGCCCCGGAACCAGCGCTCCGCCAAAGCTCTGGTTGACGTAGTACTTCTGCTTCACTTCCCAGCTCAGCAACTCGCGTGTAGTTTTGCTTGCGTCCTCGCAGCGCGGGCTCACCACGCTGGTGCCGGGAATGTAGGCAGGAGGAAGCTTCTCCGCGCGGCTGGGCGTTGCCGAGGGTGCACGGGCTTCACATCCGGCTTCGAGATGCGTGGAGCGGCGGCGCCCGTAGATGCGCTGAATAACGTCATACTGGAATTCGCTTGTGTTGCTGAGAATGTCGGTCTGGTCGAAGCGGATCACGTGCTGGAAGTTGCCTATGCCGGTCACATAGCTATAGGTGAAGATTGGTTCGATGACGTGCTTGAGGCGGCGGCCAAATATCTCGCGATCAAAAACCCTCTCCATTGCCGGAGGCCGCAACTCGATCGATGCTTCCACATCGCGACGGTTGAGCTCGTTGCCGCTCGCCGCTCCCAGCGGATTCGTATCCGAAGGCGTAACCTGTTGCGAGTACACCGTGTCGTGTACCGCAATCTCGGGCCGCAGATTCCACCCTTTCCAATGCACGGGCATCGCAATCCGCGGGCGAATGTCGAGACGTCCAACCAGGTTAGCCGTGACGAATCCAGGTTCGCTGCGCTGCAAGCCGCCTGCGCTGCTGTCCACTGCCCACAGCAGTGGTGATGAGAACACCCTTTGCTCCAGCCCGTTCACCTCCACCATTGGCAGGTGAAAAATTTTGATCTGGTCGGAATAAGAGTTCGTCAGCGGGTCCTGGTAAAAATTCTGGTACCGGTCGGCGCTGGCGTTTAGTGAAAAGCCGGCCAGGTTGTGTGAGAAGTAGGCCACCGACTTCACCTCGGAGTTCACCGCCTGTGTGTACGTTGCGGAAAAAGCCTGGCGGAAGAGAAACGAACTGAGATAGTCGATGCTTGCGGCAGCCCGCCAATGGTCGCGGCTGATCTCGCCGATCACGCGTGCTTCCTCGCCGCCTTGGTCCTGGTTGATCGTGACTTCCTTACCGTTCTGCAGTTGCTGGACCGGAGTGCCGCGATCAAGCACGCCGAAGTAGTGCACTTCCAGTGAGCTGTTTTCCCCGGGCCTGGTGCGTAGTGCAACCGTCTGGCTCCAGCCGCGCTTGGAAAAGTATTCGGCACCCAGTGTAATGTCGCTGGAACGGTTGATCGCCCAATAGACGCTCTCGCCAAGGATGAATCCCTTGGTCGAGGACTCTCCCACAACGGGTAGCAGGAAGCCGCTGGTGCGGGCCATTCCGCTGGCCGGGAGCTGATTATAAGGGAAGTAAAAGACCGGCAATTTGAGCAGACGGAAGCTGGAGTGATAGAGCTTGGCGTCTTCGCCCGCCACCAGGTCGATCTTTTCCGCATTGAAGGTCCACTTCGGCGTCGGCTCGGCACAGGAAGTGATGCTGCCATGAATCACGATATAGCGGTTGCGGCCCACCTTGCGGACTTCGCTTCCGGCAATGACAAACGGATTGCTGGTGGTGAGCACCACGGTTTCCCCGCGCACCACGGCGCCAAAGGTTCCGGCGACCACGTAGAAAATCCCCGTCTCGGTCTTTACGTTGTAGGTGGCGTGGGCAGCGGTGATGTGGGCGTCGTGCGGGCCGCCGTCAAAGACCACCCTGCCGGTGGCTACAACCTCGCCCGTGGCCTCGTTGTACGTACCATGCTCGGCGCGTATCACGTAATTCTGGAACAAAACCTCCACATCGCCATCCAGCTTGTAGACGTCTCCCTGCTTTTCCTGTTGCAGGGCTTTGATGGTGACTTCCTGGGAGGGCTGCGCAGGCAACTGACTGGTAAACGCCTGAGCGGCCAGCAAAAGGTGACTTACGAGCGTGACTGTGATAAATCTCAGAGTGCGAAGGGTCATCGGGATGCGTTTCGCCGGTTCACGTGGTGCGCAAACAGCGCCCGGTTGCAAGGTAGCACGCGCAACCGTCTGCCACAAAGTTTAACGATTCGGAAAAGCCCCTCGCCGCTCTGGTATTCCCACAACTCGATCATGGACTGTCCGCTTTGCGGTACACCGTGCACGTGCTCCGTGCCCTCCGTGGCCGCGCGAAAGCTCTTCCCGCGCGGCACCCTCACCACGCCTCAAGCAGTGGACAACCCAGTTGTCCCTAACTCGTCCGTGGACACAGGGGCCAGAATGCACTCAGCCGAGCCGTTTGATCCTCTCTCTGCAAACCTTCCCGTAGACACTCCAACCCGCCCGTCTCCCGAAGACGAGAGCTGGCGCGCCGAAGTCGCCTCACGCGTCAACAATTACCGCGCCCGCCGCAAACGAAGTGCCAGCGACGACAATCCTCCGCTCGACTTCGCTCCAGCGGCAGAAGTGCAGAACCAGAGCAATCCGAGCTTCGGAGACCTTACCCTTCCGAAAAGCGACGCGCCCCGCAGCGCTGCACAGTCCAGGGAGGCGAGCCGTCCCGCGCGCAATGCCTTTGACACGAACTACTATCGCCGCCTCAACGCGGAGTCCATGTCGCGCCCTCCGGCAATGCTGATGGGCGCGGCGGTTGAAGCAACCGACCCCGAAGTGGAGACGGTTGAGGCGGGCGATACCACTGTGCCGGATGCAGAAGTAGCCCATCCGCTCCAACGTGAGGCCAGCTCTCCGGTGGCTGATCTGGAGCTTCACCCAGCTCCCGCCGGCGATTCTGTCCTTGATCGCTATCGCATCTCCGAGGCCGAGCCCGAACCGCCCAATACTTCCTCTGCAACTCCGCCTCCCGTGCCGGCGCCGCAAGGGAATCTCATCGTCTTCCGGCGTCCGCTACTGGAGCCGCCGCTGCTGCCGCAACCCGCGCACGACGAGTTGGCCGAACCGATGAATCGCCGTCCACGCATCCTCGAAGTGCCGGAGGACATCATGCCCGCCGTGCAAGGTTCGCTCTTCCCGGAGATTCGGCTAGATGCCGATGTGCCCGAAGGCCAGACTAATCGCGAGCCTGAGATCGAGGTGCCGCTCTGTGTGGCTCCGCTCCCTCAACGCCTTATGGCCTCGCTCGCGGATCTGAGCATGGTGTTGGGCGCCGGTTTGCTCTTCGGAGCGATGGCTTGGCGCGCACTGCCAGGGCTCCCGCACGCCAAACCCTTCTTCATGATTCTGGGTGCCGTAACCGTTCTGTTCTGGGCCGTCTATCAGCATCTCTTTCTGCTTTACGGCGGACGTACTCCTGGCATGAGCTTGGTTGGCATTCACCTGAGCACCTTTGACGGCCATGCGCCGGTCTGGAAGCAGCGCAGCCGCCGTGCGAGGTTCATGTGCATATCCTTCGCCTCCGTAGGCCTTGGCTTTCTCTGGGCTCTTGTGGATCAGGATGCGCTCTGCTGGCATGACCGCATTTCGCAGACCTTTCCAACTACGGACTAACCTCTCCGCCATAAGCAGAACAGCGCGGCCCAGTGGGCCGCGCTGTTTGGAATAAAACGAATGCAGGCTACTCTGCCGGCTTATCCGGCCCCGGCTTCTGCAGTTCCTTCCTGATCAACGCGAGCATCTCCTCGCGCTGCGGCCCATGGAGGCGTTCATAGAGCCGTTCCAATGCCATGCCAATAATGTGATAGTGATGCAGTGAGGCAAACTCCGGCTCAGCGGTCAACTCCAGCCAGACTTTGTGCAGCAGTTCCAGGTCCTGATCGCGCAGACGCGGTGTATGCGGACCAAGGTAATACTCTTCCACGTTTTGGTTGGGGGAGTGGATTTCCAGCACCAGGTTTGGTCGCGGCTCCGGCAGACGTTCCCAGGCATCGCCCGTCAGCCTACCCTGCTCGTCGCTGGTCAGCTTGTTGGAGAGGCCGCAAACGACCCGCGCAGACTCCAGTCGCGCCGCGGTCTGCACAATTCCGTCGAAGACGTCGGCCGTCGGCACCACCATCAGCGAAACATGCTTTCCTTCCTTTTCGGCCAGCTCGACGACCTTGGTAAATAACTGTTGCTCGTAGTCGTCGAACAGCTCCTTACTGTCATAGCTGCCAGTGCCACTGAAGGCGGCTCCGCGGCGGAAGATGCGGCTGGTCATAACCACAACGTCCTGCTTGGCCATGTCGGTATTTTGCAGCAGCTCTTTCAGATAGTAGAGATTGCGCGGGTCGCGGATGGCCACCAGCACATTGCCGGGCCGCACCTTCATCTCCTCGCGATCCACCAGGGGCTGCTCGGAGACACGGAATTCCTCGCGCATCTCATGATGCTCTCCGCGCTGCTTGTGGGTGATCTTCTCCGACACCACAAAGACACCAAACAGGAAGACCGAGAAGCTGACCCCAGCCATCGTCGCCAGCGGCTTTGTCATCAGGTTGATCAGAGCGGTGGCAAATAGCAGAAGGGTGATCAGCGCCAGCCCGATGGGAAGCTCCAGCGACCCGATGTTGATGTTGCCAGGCACGCGGAAATCGCGCTTCCCTGGCTCGGTGAAGCGCAGCACCAGCACCGCCAATGCCTTGAAGGCGAAACTCCAGATGACGCCGAAGGCGTACAGGGCCGCCAGCAGATATACATTGCCATGACTGAGAACGATCGTCAGACACTGCAGTATGGCAATCGTATTGATCAACCGGTGCGTGGTTCCATACTTGCCGTGCGGCTTGCGGAACCAGGGCGTCAGCACGCCATCTTCACTGATGCGGTTGAGCACGCCGTTGGCGCCCACGATTGCCGTATTCACCGCGCCTGAAAGAATCAGCGCCCCGACCAGCACCACAAAACCCTGGAAGATGAGCTTCAGGTTATAGGGGCCGGCCATGTACATGGCCAGTCCGCTGATCAGGTTGGCAAAGTACTCCGGACGCTTGGTGTCCGGAATGATCATCACCGCGAAGAAGGAAACCAGCGAAGTGAAGAATAGGCTGTAGAGAAAAATGACGCCTCCAGCCTTCTCCAGATTCTTCAGCTTGGGATGTTCGATCTCCCTGTTGACCTGCGCCAGCGACTCCTCGCCGCTCATGGCCAGCACCGAGTGGCCGAAGC
>CAZLJQ010000016.1:0-101315 GCA_964559875.1 uncultured Acidobacteriaceae bacterium | reverse complement strand
TCATCGGACTGCGCAGTGAAATGCTCACCGAGACGCGCGGAACCATCGTCATGAATTCGCTCTTCGATGGCCACACCGAATGGCTCGGGAACATCCCTCAGCGCGCCTCCGGGGTCATCACCTCTGACCGCGCAGGTACCACCACCGCCTACGCTCTCAACGGACTGCAGGAGCGCGGTGAGCTCTTTGTCGGCACCGGCGTCGAAGTCTATGAAGGCATGATCGTCGGCCAGCACTCGCGCGAGAATGACATCGACGTCAACGCTGTGCGTGAAAAGAAGCTGACCAACATGCGCGCCTCCACCTCCGATGAAGGAATCCGACTGATTCCCTTCCGCACCCTCAATCTGGAGCAAAGCCTGGAGTTCATCGCCGACGACGAACTCGTCGAAATCACTCCCAAGTCGCTCCGCCTGCGCAAAAAGATTCTGCAGGCTGGCCGCCGTCCCCGCAAAGGCACCGAACCGGTCACCTCTGAAGTATAGTTTTCTCCTTCGGCAACAAAGTCCCCCGACGCTGGGGGACTTTTTCTTGCGCCTGCCTTTGTGTTTCATAGTAAGTGCTTGCGCAAAGGGAATTTGCGTCTAAGATGTTTTGCGACGCCTCAGTCTGGCACATCTGCTGGTTTGAAGGGGACAACATCTTGAAAACACTTCGCAATGGCGTTATCGCCGTAGCTCTTTCGCTTATCGCACTCACATCGTTGCCTGCGGCCCACGCGCAGCAGCAGCTCTCGCCCACCTTGCAGGCCGCCGTTGGACGCTGGCAGGTAATCCACAATGACGGCAATCCCGGCGGCCAGGTCGAGACCTATCTGGCGGATGGCAAACTGTTCGGCAAGGTCACGCAGCTTCGCCCTGGCCGCAAACCTGGCGATCTTTGCGATTTATGTTCAGGCGAGCTGAAGAACAAGCCCATTCTGGGTATGGTCATCTTCCGCAATTTCAGCCCAGATGGCGATATCTGGACCGGTGGAACCGTGGTAGACCCGGAGAGCGGAAAAGTTTACAAGGGTAAAGTCTGGGCCGTCGGCCAAGACAAGCTATCCATGCGCGGCTTTGTCGGCTTCTCGCTGCTGGGCCGCACCGAAACCTGGAGACGCATCCCGTAACTCAGTCTTTTATTTGACCCCACGCGGAGTGCGGCCCGCGTGGCCTCACTTCCTTACGACGCTACTGCCGCACGCTTCCCGTTCGCAGCGCCGGTTTTCGATCAGGATGCGTAGGATATACAGCACTACCAGGACATTGCAGACGAGTATTACAAGTCGCGTCCAGTGCGGATGCGCGACTAGCGCTACGACCTCGAGAGGAACATAGATCGCGCCTGAGATCATGGCAAACCATTCTGCCCAGCGCCGCTCATTCCAAAGGCCGTAGGCCTCCACAAAGCGGCACGACGCGTACAGCAACCCAACCGAGACGGCCGTCCAGATGCCTCGTCCCGTGGTGCGGTCGGCCAAATCATAAAACCAGTCCGCGACCCTCGAGTCCGGATTCAGCCGCAACCACTGGGTCAGGTGATCCACCACCGTATTCAGATTCTGGTGGAGCAATGAGAGCAGCACGAAGCAGAGTGCTATGACCGCTGCACCCTTCAATGCTTCCATGACCGCGACTGTTCGCAGTCCGTATCTTTGGATCAACCTCTCCATTCGCTGCACGTCATCGGAACTCTGGGATTACGTTACCGAGTCCAATTTACACGACCGCGCCCCGGTGAGCACGCAAGAACTACACAGGCATCGTCCGCACTGCATCTTTTCTGAAAACTTTGGAGATCCCAGCCTCCGGCTGGCGGAGCGCAACGCCCCATAAATCTCGGGCAACCAATCTACAACGCCTCATAGCTTGCTGAAGACCTACCCGGATGAGGCTTTTTTTCGTTATCATTCAAAGACTGTCTGATATGCGGAAATAGTTTACCTGGGATCGCGCCCTTGCCTCTCTGGTTTGACCTGTCGCCTTCTCTCGCGCAAGTGAAGCTTTGGAACACACAATGAAGCGAACCGCAATCATCATCGGCGCCGGACCGGCCGGTCTCACCGCCGCCTACGAACTGCTCACCCGCTCGGCAATCCTACCCATCGTGCTGGAGAAGAGCAGCTATATGGGCGGAATCTCGCGTACCGTCGAGTACAAGGGAAATCGCATCGACATTGGTGGCCACCGCTTTTTCTCCAAAAGCGACCGCGTCATGGACTGGTGGCATCAGCACATGCCGGTGGAAGAGTCTGCCTCCGGGAATCAGACCATCCAATATCAGAATCAGCAGCGCCCTTTGCAGGCCGCGCCCTCCGTCTCCGGCGACGAGACTATGTTGCTGCGTGAGCGCCGCTCCCGCATCTACTTCCTGCGCAAGTTTTTCGATTACCCCGTTCAACTCAGCGCCCAGACCATGCGCAACCTCGGACTCGTGCGGGTCATTCGCATCGGCTTCAGCTATCTCTGGAATGCGCTCTTCCCGCCCCGCCGAATTGAAAATCTTGAGCAATTCTTCATCAGCCGTTTCGGCGGCGAACTCTATCGCACCTTCTTCCGCTCCTACACCGAAAAGGTCTGGGGCGTGCCCTGCGATCAGATCAGCGCCGAATGGGGCGCTCAGCGCATCAAGGGACTTTCCATCACCAAGACCATCGCGCATCACTTCCGCAAGCTCTTCCAGAGCAAGCAGGACCTGCGCCAGAAAGAACTCGAGACCTCGCTCATCGAGCAGTTCATGTATCCGCGCCTCGGTCCCGGCCAGCTCTGGGAGATCGTCGCCCGCAAGGTCCAGCAGATGGGCGGCATCATCCATACCGGCTTCAACGTGGACCATATTCAGGTCGAGGGCAGCCAGCTCCTTAGTGTCTCCGGCATCGACGGCAATGGTGTTGAGCGTTCGTTTGCGGGGGATTATTTCTTCTCCACCATGCCCATCCAGGAGCTCGTTCAGTCCCTCAGCACACCACCTCCAGCCGAACTCCGTGAGATCAGCGACGGCCTCCAGTACCGCGACTTTGTCACCGTTGGATTGCTGGTCAACAAACTTGTCGTCCGCGATCCTAAGAATCCCAACACCCTGATCAAGGACAATTGGATTTACATCCAGGAGCCCGAAGTGCGGGCTGGCCGTCTGCAGATCTTCAACAATTGGAGCCCCTACCTGGTGCGTGATCCCAACACCATCTGGATCGGCGTGGAGTATTTCTGCTACCAGACCGACGACCTGTGGACTATGCCCGAAGATGAGATGGCTGCCCTGGCTCGCCGCGAACTAGCCGTGATCGGAATCATCGATGAGGCCGACGTTCTGGACTCAACCGTGCTGCGCATGCCCAAGACCTATCCCGCCTATTTCGGCACCTATGGCCGCTTCGACGAACTGCGCGACTACCTGCTCCGCTATGAGAATCTCTTTATGATCGGCCGCAACGGCATGCATAAATACAACAACCAGGACCACTCCATGCTGACGGCGATGACCGCCGTGGATAACATTCTCAGCGGACGCCTCGATCAGTCCAACATCTGGGCGGTCAACACGGAGATGGAATATCACGAGGAACGGGCCGTGCCAGAAGCGGCCGCGCCGGAGCAGCAACAAAGCCCCGCGCGTTAGAGCGGCTTCGGAAATGCTGCATCCTGAAGCTGCTGGCCGTCGCGATCACCAGGGAGCAACGGCAGGGCAAACACACCCGTAGGATATGGTTTCCCCAAAACTGCTCTAAGATCCACCTCTCATGCCGAGTCCGCGGATTTGGCTTTCAGGCTAGAATACATATATGAAGGTTTTAACCAAATTTCTGCGCTCTGCGTTCGCGCCCGAACACTTCCCGCCCCCCGCACTGCCGGAGATCGCCTTTCTTGGCCGCTCCAATGTCGGCAAGTCGAGCCTGATCAATTCCCTGGTCAGCGCCAAGGTGGCTAAAACCAGCAACACCCCTGGACGCACCCAGGCGATCAATTTCTTCGAGATTCGTTGGCCCGGACGTCCTCGTCCCGAGCTTGTCTTCGCCGATCTTCCTGGGTACGGCTACGCCCGCGTACCGCGCGAGATCGCGCGCACTTGGCCTGATTTCATCGAACCCTATCTCGCTGAGCGCTCCACGCTCTCGCTTTGCCTCTGCCTAGTGGATGCCAATATTCCGCCCCAGCCCTCTGATACGCACATGATTGACTACCTGCGTCAGAGCAATCGCCAACTCCTCGTCGTCGCCACCAAGTCCGATCGCGTTGGCAACCGCATCCAGGCCTCGGTCAGTGCCCTGAAGCGGGCGCATGGAGTCGATTCCGTTCTCACCTATTCATCTAAGACCGGCCTCGGACAGGACGAACTCTGGAAATACCTGCGCGCCGCCGGCGCCGAGTCCAACGCAGCCGGAGAAACTGCCTGACCACCTGCGATCTGACATGCTGAAGTGGCTTCAGTTTTCACCTATATTTTTGTGCTGCTGATTTCGATCCCATTTCCCATATTCCTGCTTGGGAACTGCCCGCGAACGCACTTTATGCAACACCAACATACTAAATAGGTTACCAGGATTTCTTCCAAATCAATACATCCACCTCTGTAGATGTCTGGCTTCCGCCCCCAAAATCGTAGTATGATGGGTTGATATTGAATCCCGTCAATCTTTGTTAGACCGGGTGGGTTTAACAGTTGACGTGCGAATTGCGGACGTAAGCGTGGGCTGTAAGGAGGCCGGCGTCACATTCGCAAGCCTGAAGTACAAACCCGGAGGATCGCTTTCAGCGCTTTATGCGAGCTTGAGCTCCACCAGTCGTTTGTGCCAATTCGATCGCCGAGATAAGGAAAATACCCAATGGCCAAGAGACGCGGTAATCCCAACTGGGGCAAGCCGGAACCAATCGGCCCCGTAACCCCTACCATCACTGAGTTCGAACAAGTCGTCCGTGAATTCAAGCTGACTCCGGACCAATACCTTCGCTCCACGCGCCTACGTGAATGGGCACGCCGGAACAAGAATTCCAAATATATTCCCGAACCGCTCCTGGAAGCTTGGGGATTTGAGATCGAATCCACACTGTAGAACTGAATTCGGAAGTTTAGACCAAAGAGGCCGCCTATATGGCGGTCTTTTGCGTGCCTGCCACTTCTTCCATACTTGATTCCCGCCACTCTGCATTGACTGCCAGTTGCTCAAAATGCGATAGTCAATTGTTACAGTACCGTTAATAACACTTACAAAACTCTGGGCGCTTACCAGTAGACCTGCGTGCCCAACAGGAGAATCTTCCCCCAGTTATGCGTTTCATCCCCCGCGAATCCAAGTTTCTTGAGCTCTTTACAGACATGGTGAACAATCTCACCACTGGTGCGCGCCAATTGCGCGACCTCCTACAGGACTATCGAGACGTTTCTGCCGGAGTCCAGAGGATCAAGAGCACAGAGCGCAAGGGCGACGACATTGCACACGCCGTCTTCATTAAACTGAACTCGTCGTTCATTACGCCCTTCGACCGTGAAGACATTCACACCCTGGCCAGCTCGCTGGACGATGTACTCGACTACATCAATGCCGCCGCCGACCGCCTCGTCACCTACAAGATATCCAAGCTTCCCGCAGCTGCCGTCGAACTGGCCACCATCATCCTCCTCCAGTCCGAGGAGTTGGCAAAAGCCGTCGTACTACTGGAAAAAGGCGACTCCATAATCAAGTTTTGCGTCGAGGTCAACCGGCTTGAGAACGAAGCCGACGGAATCAGCCGCGCCGCCATCGGCCATCTTTTTGAAACTGAAACCGATCCCATCCAGCTCATCAAGCATAAGGAATTGCTTGAGGTGCTTGAGATGGCCACCGACAAGGCAGAGGACGCAGCCAACGTGCTGGAAACCGTGGTCCTCAAGAGCGCCTAAGCGCCGGTCTACATCGCGGAATGCGCAGCGCTTCCGCTAGAGGTAAGTTTTGAACACTGGATTGATTCTGGTCATCTTCACCTGCGTGGTGGCCTTGGCCTTCGACTTCATCAATGGATTTCACGATGCCGCCAACAGCATCGCCACCGTAGTTTCCACCCGCGTACTCTCACCTAAGTTGGCTGTGGTCTGGGCGGCATTCTTTAACTTTGTCGCCGCCTTCCTTCTCGGCACAGCCGTTGCCAAGACCATTGGCCAGGGCATGGTCGATCTCGACATTGTCACCCAGTACGTAGTGCTCGCCGGACTCCTGGGCGCTATCGCCTGGGATCTGCTCACGTGGTGGTTGGGCCTACCCACCTCTTCATCTCACGCTCTCATCGGAGGCTATGGCGGAGCCGCCGTTGCGCGTGCTGCAATCCTCCACGGCTGGCGCACATCGCTCAACGTCATCATCCCCGGCGGCTGGACCAAGACCATCATCTTCATCTTCATCGCCCCACTGATGGGCTTGGTGCTTGGTTTTGGCTTCATGGTTGCAGCTTCATGGATCTTCCGCAGGAACTCGCCCCGCCAGGTCGATACCTGGTTCCGCAAACTCCAACTACTTTCCGCTGCTTCTTATTCGCTCGGCCACGGCGGCAACGACGCGCAAAAAACCATGGGCATCGTCGCCGGAGCCCTCTTCACCGGCCACATCATCTCCCAGTACGACATCACCCATGACTGGGGACGCTATCACTGGCCCATCATCCTCTGCGCCCACGCCGCCATTGCCGCTGGAACCTACTTCGGCGGATGGAAGATCGTCCACACTATGGGTAGCAAGATCACCAAGCTCAAACCAGTCGGCGGCTTCTGCGCCGAAACCGCTGGAGCCATCACCCTGTTCAGTACTGCCCTGGCAGGCATTCCGGTTTCCACCACCCACACCATCACCGGAGCTATTGTCGGCGTGGGCACTACGCAGCGACTTTCCGCCGTACGCTGGGGCGTTGCCACTCGCATCGTCTGGGCCTGGCTGCTCACCATACCAGCCTCGGCCGCAGTGGCCGCCGCCGTCTTCTACCTGATGCACTTCATCAATCACGCAGCCTAAACTTGACCACAACAAACGGGGAGCCCGCTGGCTCCCCGTTGTTCCACTCCGCTCACCCTACCAGACCCGGCAAGCATTTTCCTTCACCATCGGCTGCCCCGCCTTGCAGCCAAAGGCCTTCGCAAAATCCGGCTCGTTGCTCAGCGGAATATTTACCCGGTAACGCTCCAGCGAGTGCGGGTTGGTAGTGATCCGCATCCGCTGCACATCGGGACGCGTAGTCTCGCACCAGCTAAACCCGTAGCTCGCAAAGAAGCGCTGCCGTGCCGTCAGTCCATCCGCCTCCGGCACATCCAGCGACTTCCCCAGCGACCTGTACAGATTCTCCAGTGCCATCAATGCCAGGTGAACACCTCCGTTGTCGGCCGTATCTTCGCCCTGAGTCAGCTTGCCGTTGGTCTTCACCCCAGCTCCCAGCTCCGGAACCTCGTGTGTATACTCGGCCGCAAGGCAGTCGCCGCGTTCCTCGTACGCCTTGGCATCGGCCGGAGTCCACCAGTCGCGCAGATTTCCCTTGGCGTCGAACTTGCGTCCTTGGTCGTCAAAGCCGTGAGTCATCTCATGGCCAATCGTCGCGCCCATCCCACCGTAATTTGCCGCGTCCGACTGCGTAGTGCTGAAGTACGGCAGTTGCAGAATGCCCGCCGGAAAATTGATCGAGTTATTTTGCGGATCGTTATAGGCGTTGATGGTGGATGGCGTCATCTGCCACTCCATCTTGTCCACGGGCTTGTTGATCTTGTTGAGCTGCCGGCGCACCTCGAAGGCATTGGCCGCGTCAGTGTTCGCCAAAAAGTTATCCGGCACAATCTTCACGGAAGAGTAGTCGCGCCATTTATCCGGATACCCGATCTTCTGAATCATCGCATCCAGTTTTTCAATGGCTTGCTTCTTGGTCGCATCGGCCATCCAGTCCACCTCGCCGATGTCCTGCTTCAATGCGGTGCGGATGCCCATCACCAGTTCCACCGCCTTGGCTTTGCTCTCCGGCGGGAACGCCATCTTCACGTACTCCTGGCCCAGTGCCTCGCCCAGCCGCACGTCGGCTGAGATGACGCAGCGCCGCCACTGCGGCAGCAGCTTCGGCGTGCCCTGCAACGTAGTGCCGAAGAAGTCGAAGTTCGCCTGCTCCAGCTCTGGAGTCGTCTTGTTTGCCGCCCCCATGATGGTCCACCAGCGTAAATAGCTCTTCAGCTCGCTGAGCGACCTCGTCTTAATCTGCTGATCCAGCGCCGGGAGAAACTCCAACGTGCTCACCAGATAGAACGGCGGCACCGGTGCTCCGCTCGACTTCAGATACTCTTCCACGTTGAAGTCGGGCAGCGCTGCCTTGATCTGCGCCAGCGACCGCTTGTGATAGGTCTTGAGCGGATCGCGACGGTCCACTACGTCCATCTGCGCCTTGGCCAGCGCCGTCTCAATCTCGAACACCGCGGCGGCTTCTCTTGCGGCTTGCTCCGGAGTGTCGCCCGCCAGTTTGAACATGCGCACCAGGTGCTTTTTGTACTCTTCGCGAATCTTCTTCGTGGCCGCGTCATTGTTCAGGTAGTAGTCGCGCGAGGGTAGCGACAATCCCGCCTGGTCAAAACCCGCCACCATCTTCGACGAGTCCTCCAAATCCTGCGACGGTCCAAATCCGATCAGTGCCGTGTTCGTCTGATCGTCTTCGCCTGCCCAGGCCGGCACCAATCCGCCGTGCAGATGAGCCAGCACCTTTGCCAGCTCCTGCTTGCTCTTCATCGCGTCCACCGGCTTCAGCGCCTCGGCCAGCCACAGCTTGCCCTTGGCCGCGCGCTCATCCAGATTCATGCAGCTCTTCCAGTAATCGCCCACCTGCTGAGCCGTCCCTTTCGCAACGGGATCTGCCGCGTCTTTTTCCATCGCCTCACGCAGAATCGTCTGGTTCCACAGATAGAGCGGCGTCCATACCCCAACCGACGGCAGATCGCCTGGAATCGGATTCGCCGTCTGCCACTTTGAGCAACTGTAGGCAAAGAAATCGACGCACGGGTCCTTCGATTTATCCAGCCACGACGCATCAAAGCGGTCCAACTTGGGCAACGTGCTCTGGGCGGTCGCCTGCGGCCCGGCGTCAGCGACCGGAGGGCCGGCTGTCGGCCCGTACCCGTCGCTAAGCTGTTGTTGCGTACCCGTCTGGGCTGGCGACTGCGCAAGGCACGTTCCCGCGGCCAACAGCACCAGCCATCCCATCCGGCCAATCTTGTTCAGCATGAGCATCCCTCATCGCTTCAGAAATTTGTGCAGCCTGCCGATTCTACTCCCAACAACCTGCATCACTAGATACGCTTCCAACGCACGCCGCGTTCGTCAAGAGCTAAATACGGTATCGTTCACGCAGCACTTCAATATGGTGGCTCACATGTCCTGCGATGATGAAAGCCAAGGCGCGCACGGTGAATCGGTTGTCGCTTGCAACGCCGCTCCTCATCCAAGCTTCGAGAGGCATATTGCAGAAGAGCGAAATCGTAGCCATGCGCACACGTTGGAATTCCTTGATGTGGTCGGCCCACATGACTCTGTCGGCCATAGCCCCTGACGCCGCGATATCTTGATCGTAGCTTGGGAGCGGCGCCGCAAAGCCACGTGCGAACCAGAGTGCTCGAAACGCAAAGGCCCTCTCTGTGTCAGTAATATGGTTCAGCACCTGCCGGATGCTCCACTTTTCCGGCGCGTACCGATACAGTGACTTTTCCTCGGAAATTCCCGAGAACAACGCTAGCGAATCTTCCAGTTGGCCCTGAATTGCCGCTAACCCGTCATCACCCGGCACGAGGCTAATGTAAGTGAAGTAGTAAGGAGCAGCTTCGTCTTCCAGTGGACGTCCGGTCATGAAACACACTCTAGCGCAGACAGCCTTCCTGTCGCCACTTTGAAAGCACAAATTCAGCCGTTCCAATCAGGTGCTAGAATCCGGAGTATATGAGTCCCAACCCGCCATTCTGTGAGGTTCCCGCTGCGCTGGAAGAGATGCGTGCAGGTCGCATGGTCATCATCGTCGATGACGAAGACCGTGAGAACGAGGGCGACCTCACCATGGCCGCCGAAAAGATCACTCCCGAGGCCATCAACTTTATGGCCCGCTTCGGCCGTGGACTCATCTGCCTCTCGCTTACCGAGGAGCGCTGCGACTACATGCGGCTTTTGCCCATGACCAGCGACAACGAATCGCCCTTCGGCACCGCCTTCACCGAATCCATTGAAGCCCGCGAAGGGGTCACCACCGGAATCAGCGCCGCTGACCGCGCCCGCACCATCCAGGTTGCCGTCGATCCCGCCTCGCGACCCTCCGACCTGGTGCGTCCCGGCCACATCTTTCCCTTGCGCGCCCGCAAAGGTGGAGTGCTCGTTCGCGCCGGGCAAACCGAAGCCAGTGTCGATCTCGCGCGCATGGCTGGCCTCGATCCCTCCGGCGTCATCTGCGAGATTATGAGCGACGATGGCACCATGGCGCGCGTCCCCGAACTCACCGGCTTTTGCCGCCAGCACAATCTCAAGATGATCACTACCGCCGAGATCATCCGCTACCGCATGGCCAACGAGCGCCTCGTCGAGCGCCAGGGAGAAGCCATCGTCCCTACCCGCTACGGCGACTTCCGCATGATCGCCTACCGCTCGGCCCTCGACGGCCAGTCTCACGTCGCCCTGATACGCGGCGATCTCAATGCTACCAATGGAGCGGCGCCGCTCGTTCGCATGCACACCCACTGCCTTCTCGGCGACGTTTTTGGCGCTACCTGGTGCGGGTGCGGCAGGGTCCTCGATGAAGCCCTTCGCCGCATCGCCGAAGAAGATCGCGGCGCCATAATCTACCTGCACCAAACCTCGCTCGGCTTCACGGTAGAGCCTCTCCAGGGAAAACTAACCCTGCAATTCCACAAAGACCGAGCCCTGCCTACGCTGCCGGAAAACCAGCGCACCCGCCAGCGCGACGTCGGCATCGGCGCCCAAATCCTCGCCGACCTCAAACTGCGCCGCATCCGCCTGCTCACCAACCATCCTCGCCGCGTCGCCGCTCTCGAAGGCTTCGACATCGAGATCGAAGAGAACATTCCGGTGCGGTGAACAGAATGACAGCCGAAGATGCCATGAACCCATCCTGCCTCTACCGGATGTAATACCCGGAAACCCTCCACTGGCCGTCATCTCCCAGCGATGGCGTCACCGTCTCGACCGCCGATTTTTTATGTTCGAACACGGACTGGTATTGAACGACAACGTACTGGCCATCCGGTGCACCGGGAAGGCTGGTGGTGTATACCGCTGACTTAACGCTTCGTGAGATGACCTTCCCCAGAGGAGCACGCGTAGCTTCCAACATTCGCGCCCATTGCTCCTTCGGCACAGCGTGCTTGAACATCGGCGCCGTTGTATTCCAGCTCGCCCCATAATCTCCTGCATCCACCACTCGCAACCATTGGTTCGCAGCTTCGGTGGCAACCTTCGCCTTATCCTGGCAAAACGAAGGAATGCTCAAGGTCATGACAAACAGTAGTAACGTCAGCAATGAT
Organism: uncultured Acidobacteriaceae bacterium; assembly: GCA_964559875.1. Lineage (GTDB taxonomy): Bacteria > Acidobacteriota > Terriglobia > Terriglobales > Acidobacteriaceae > TOLSYN. Next base: position 89,828 of record CAZLJQ010000016.1, on the reverse strand, counting down.
TTCATCTGCTTCCTCGCAATCTAGGCGTCGCGCTTGGATCTTCTCAGAAGCAGTATAAAAGGCCACGCTATCCCGCCGTGGCCTTTTGTTTTCAATCCCAGCGAACCCTATTGCTTTTTCACCCTCAAATCTTTTCCTGTCATCTCCGCAGGTTGCTCCACGCCCAGAATCCCCAGCATCGTTGGCGAGATATCCTGCAGCGCTCCATCCGGACGCAGCGTAAACCCACTCGCCGCCTCCGCAACGTAGATGAACGGCACCGGGTTTGTGGTGTGTGCCGTGAATGGCCCGCCGGTTACCGGATCGATCATCTCCTCGGCGTTGCCGTGGTCGGCCGTTACCAGCATTACACCGCCGCAGCGCTTTACCGCCGCGTAGATCTCACTCAGGCAGGCATCCACCGTCTCCACGGCCTTCACCGTCGGCTCAATCTTGCCGGAGTGACCGACCATATCCGCGTTGGCAAAGTTCACCACCATCACATCGAAGGTGTTGTCCTCCACGTGCTTCACCACTGCGGCAGCGATCCCCGCCGCGCTCATCTCCGGCATCAGGTCATAAGTGGCAACCTTCGGAGATTGCACCAGCACGCGATCCTCACCCGGAAACGGCTTCTCCACTCCGCCGTTGAAGAAGAACGTAACGTGTGCGTACTTCTCCGTCTCCGCCACGCGCAGGTTACGCATCTTCTGCGCCGCCATCACGTTCGCAAGAATGTTGTTCAGCCGTTCCGGTGGAATCACCACCGGCAACTTGTAGCGAATGTCGTACTCGGTCATGCAGAGATAGTGCAGTTTCTTCGGTAGCTCTCGCGCCGGAATTTCGGCTTCCAGCTTGTCCGCGTCCGGCAGGTCGCGTCCGGCCAGCGCCGTTATGCCGCTTTCGCGCGCCAGCACCTGCGTAATCTGCCGTGCGCGGTCGGCGCGGAAGTTGAAATTGATGACCACGTCCTCATCGCGAATCGTGCCCACCGGCTCGTTCTTCTCGTCCACGCAAACAAACGGAATCAGAAACTCGTCGTTCACTCCGCGGTTGTAGGATTCCTTCACCGTGCGCACCGGATCGGTCGTCGCGCCGCCCTCGGCCTTGCCGCGCACCATCGCGTCAAACGCTTTGCGCTCGCGCTCCCATTTCTTGTCGCGATCCATTGCGTAGTAGCGTCCGCCCACCGAGGCAATCTTACCGATGCCATACTCGCGCATCTTCTGCTGCAGCTTTTCCAGATATCCCGCGCCGGAGTCCGGCGCCGTGTCGCGTCCATCCAGAAAGGCATGAACAAACGCGCGCTCCACTCCGTTCTGCTTCGCCATCCGCAGCAGCGCGTAGAGATGGTTCTGATGCGAGTGCACGCCGCCATCGCTGAGCAGTCCGAGAAAATGCAGTCTTCGCCCGTTCTTCCGCGCCTCTGTCATCGCCTCCAGCAGCGGCGGATGCTTGAACAGTTCGCCGTTCTCGATCATCAGATCCAGCCGCGTAATGTCCATATACACCACGCGCCCTGCGCCAATGTTCAAGTGTCCTACTTCGCTGTTGCCCATCTGCCCAGTCGGCAGTCCAACAAAGCGCCCGCTGGTGTGCACCAGCGTGTTCGGAAACTCGCGCAACAGCTTGTCATAGGTTGGCGTACGAGCCAGCGAGATTGCATTCGACTTCGAGGCTGGAGCGTAACCCCAACCATCCAGAATGATGAGTACCAGCGGTTTCGGTCGAGCCATGATCGTTCGAACACTCCCGGAAATCTGCGCGCCATCGGCACGCTACTTTGACTTCTCGTCCGTCGTCTTTGATTTGTCCCCTGCGGCCTCGGCAGCTTTGGAGGCGCTTGCCGCCGAAGGCTTCGCCTCTGCCTGGAAAGCTTCCAGCTTGCGCTCCAGTTCTTCGCTATATGCCTTCAGCTTCTGCTGCACCAGTGGCCCGCCGCTTTCGTTGGCCTCGCGCTGGATCGACGGCATCTTTTCCCAGAGCCGCTTACCTGCATCCGAGGAATAAAAGTCGATTCCAGCCTGCACATCCGCCGCGCTCAGATTCTTCTGATACACGGCCACCAGCGGCTCTGCAACCGTTTCAAAACCTAACAGCGGCGTGCTGTCGAAAGCGTCATCCAGTTTTTTCAGAGTCGCCGCATCCGCCTCCGGATGCTTCTTCTGGAACGAAGCGCGAGCCGCCATTCTGATCTTGTTCTGCGTGTTCTTCAAAGAAGCTTCCACGTTCCGCTGGACGCCCATCGCCGACATCAATTGCAGAACCTGCGCGCGCGAGGGTGGCGTAGGATCAAGAACAACCTGCGCCACTCCCGCTCCGCACATTAGGGTGAACAGCAGAAACAGCACTCCCATGCGGCGAGTCATCGGCCTTCTCCACAAAATAATTTCATCGCTGCAACCGGTTACTCGTCGTCGCCTGCCGTATCCAGCAGTTCGCCACCGTAGTTGAGCGCGCCCAAGCCGAGGAAATTCGCTCCCGAACCCATCTCTTCTTCAATGCGCAGCAACTGGTTGTACTTGGCAATACGGTCGGTGCGGCTGGCCGAGCCGGACTTGATCTGGCCAACTCCGGTCGCTACCGCAAGGTCGGCAATAAATGTGTCTTCGGTCTCGCCCGAGCGATGCGACATCACGGCCGTGTAGCCGTTGCGCCGCGCCATCTCAATCGCATCCAGCGTCTCCGTCACCGTGCCAATCTGGTTCAGCTTGATCAGAATCGAGTTCGCCACTCCGCTGTCAATTCCGCGCGCCAACAACGCCACGTTGGTCACAAAGATGTCGTCGCCCACCAGTTGAATCTTGTTGCCCAGCTCGTCGGTCAGAATCTTCCAGCCTTCCCAGTCGTTCTCTGCAAGTCCGTCTTCCAGCGACACAATCGGGTACTGCCGCACCCACTCGGAGTAGAACTTCACCATCCCCTCCGCAGTCCGCACGGACTTGTCGCCCTTCTTGAAAACGTACTTGCCGTTTTCAAAGAATTCGCTCGACGCCGGGTCCAGTGCGATCGCAATGTCCCTGCCCGGCCGGTAACCGGCCAGCGTAATCGCTTCCAGGATCACTTCCACCGCTTCGTCGTTGGACTTCAGCGAAGGCGCAAAGCCGCCCTCATCGCCCACTCCCGTGTTGTAGCCCCGCTTTTTCAGCACGCCCTTCAGCGAGTGGAAGGTTTCGGCCACCCAGCGCAGCCCCTCGGAGAACGAAGGCGCGCCCACTGGCATCGCCATAAATTCCTGGAAGTCCACGTTCGAGTCCGCATGAGCTCCACCGTTGATGATGTTCATCATCGGCACCGGCAGCACTGTCGCGTTCACTCCGCCCAGGTAGCGGTAGAGAGGAATCTCATAGTATTCGGCAACCGCGCGTGCCGCCGCCATGCTCACGGCTAGGATAGCGTTCGCGCCCAGCTTCTCTTTGTTCGCGGTCCCGTCCAGCTCAATCATCTCCGCATCCAGCTCGCTCTGGTTTGCGGCGTCCAACCCTTCCAGGTGCGGACCGATTACGTGGTTCACATTCTCAACTGCCTTCAGCACGCCCTTGCCCAGATAGCGAGCCTTATCGCCGTCGCGCAGCTCCACCGCTTCATGTTCGCCTGTCGAAGCTCCGCTCGGAACAATCGCGCGCCCCTTGGCGCCGCTGCCCAGCGTTACTTCAGCTTCCACCGTAGGATTGCCACGTGAATCCAGAACTTCTCGCGCATGTACCAGATCGATCTCGGTCATAAATTCCTCTTCTCTTGGGTTTTGGAAGATAAGTACTTCGTTATGGAAGACTCTATCTTGAGAGATAAACGCGAACGTAGGCCGGACGGCTTGCCCTCCAGCATAGATGAGCGGGCGAGATGAAGAGATTTCGCCAAACCTAGAGAATTATATGCCAATCAGGAGCTTCCCTGCCCGCTCTGAAACGTCCCTCCTGATCCCGTCTGCGGATTTCGCAGTCCGCTCTTGCCTCCCGCACCTTACTTCTTAACTGGATTGGTTCAGTCCCGTTGCGCCTTTCACAGCGCTGCTCTACGCTCCACTCGTGGGGCCATCCGCGCACCCCAGGAGTCGCACATGAACAGCTTCCTCCGACTGCTTTGCCTGACTCTGCTCTCCGCTGCCGTGCTCGCCAACGGCGCCTTCGCCCAAACTTCCGCCTACGCTCCAGCGCCATCCGAGGCCGCCGTCATGCCACCGGCAGCTCCGGCCGAGCAGTCAGGCCTGCAGCTTCGCTCCAATCTCGTGCCGGCCGTGCTGCCCACTGCCACCGTGCTCCGCCTCAAGCTCGACCGCCCCATCTCCACCGCCAGCGCCCGGCCCGGCCAGCAGTTCACTGCCACGCTCGCCCGCCCGGTCGATGTTAACGGCCGCACCGTCATCTCGGCCGGAAGCAGTGTGAACTGCCGCGTTGATGGTGCCCACGGCGCTCGCCGTTTCGCCGGCAAACCATCGCTTTCCATCAAAGCCATCAGCGTGCATACTCCCAGCGGTGAGCAGCTGAACTTTACCGCCTCGGTCGTCGATACCTCGAACCCTCAGCATCTCGATGTCAATCAGGAAGGTGCCGTTCGCGGCGTCACTCCCAACCCAATGAACAAGGTTGAAATGGGCTCGCTCACGGGAGTTGGCGCCATCGCTGGTGCAGTCATCGCCGGTCCGGAAGGATTGCTCATCGGCACCGCTGGCGGAGCCGTCGTTGCCGCCGGGCACATGGTCATCAAGCATCACGACCTGACCCTGCCCGCCGGAACCGAGCTGATCTTTGAGCTCGATGCTCCCTCGTCCACAACTCATCCGCAGACAGGCGGAGTGTAGTAACTGAAGAGTGGAATCCTGACTGGTGAGATGGCAGCGGCCCACTTTGGGTGGGCCGCTCTGCTGTTATCAGCTCCTGTGTATGTACTTCAACCCCTCGTATTCCGCACCTCCGGCGCTACTCCACCACTTTGCCCAGCGCTTCAAAAAACTCCGGGAACGAGACTGCAACTGACTCCGCTCCGCGAATCGTTGTCTCGCCTTCCGCACGCAATGCGGCAACCGCAAACGCCATCGCAATGCGATGATCATCGAAACTCTCGACCGTCGCGCCATGTAGCTTCTGTCCGCCCGGAATCCACATCCCATCCGGAAATTCCTCCACCTCGGCGCCCATCGCTCGCAGGTTGCGCACCACGGCATCGATGCGGTCGCTCTCCTTCACCCGCAGCTCGGCGGCATCGCGAATTTCCACCCCCCGCACACTGTAGGGAGCCACGGCAGCGATCGCCGGTAATTCGTCGATCAGTGCCGCGCTCTGCGCCCCGCGAATCACTCCGCCCTCGAACACTCCGCCCTCGGCCTTCATCGTTCCAATCAGCTCACCGTGCTGCTCCTCCACTTTTAGGAAGCCAATCGTGACTCCCATGCCAGAGAGCACATCCAGCACCACCGAGCGCGTCGGATTCAGCAGTACCGAATCCACCACCAGGCTCGATCCCGGAAACAGCGCCGCCGCGCACAGAAAGAACGTGACCGATGACAGGTCGCCCGGCACATAGGCCTTCACCGCACGCAGCTTCTGTCCTCCGCGCACGCTCACCCGAGTGCCATCGCGCAGCACCTCTACGCCAAACGCCCGTAGCGCCAGCTCCGTGTGGTCGCGCGTGCGCACCGGCTCAATAACCGCGGTCTCGCCCTCGGCGAATAGTCCGGCCAGCAGCACGCAGCTCTTTACCTGCGCGCTGGCCACCGGTGGCTCATACTCCATCGCCTTCAGCCTCGCGCCATGAATCGTCAGCGGAGCGCAGCCATCGTGCGAGTCAATCCTCGCGCCCATCTTCTGCAGTGGCTCGATCACCCGGCGCATCGGACGCTTGCTCAGCGACGCATCGCCAATCATCACGCTCGCGAACGGTTGCGCGGCCACCACGCCGCTCAACATCCGCATCGTCGAGCCGCTGTTGCCGCAGTCCAACTCGCGCGACGGAGCCAGCAACGTGCCTCCCACACCGTCCACCTGCACATGGTTGCCGTTGCGCCGCACTCGCGCTCCCAGCGCTTCCATGCATCCCAGCGAACTCGCGCAATCGGCTGAGCTGGAAAAGTTCTCAAACTCCGACGTGCCTTCGGCAATTCCGGCCAGCAGCGCGTAGCGGTGCGAAACCGATTTGTCGCCCGCCGTCCGTACGCTGCCCCGGATCTGCTTTGCCGCACCCACTTTTACATCCATGTGATCTGTCCTCGCCCGGCAGGGCTGCTCGTTTTACAGGAACTCCCCTGCTCATGAAATATAAATCCTGCTCGCGCCCGCGGCAGAAGCAACTTTTGCGAATCACAAGTTCTCAAATGTCCCACCGCGTGGCGATTGTGCTTGCGGCGGGTACAACACAGATTCGAAAGGACAGCTCCTGGATTTGCGCAACCCTGAATTCTCGGCACTCTGAGTGGTGAACAAAATGTCGTACGCCCTGGTCGCAGCCTCCCTCTCTCTCTTCGTCGCAGTCTCTCTCGGTCAGCCCGCGCAGCAACGCGGCGCATCCACTCCTGAACCCGGCTCCACGGTTGACCTTCGCCTGCTAAACAAACCCTCGACTCCCCCCACTACCTCTACCGCGAGTACCGCGAGTGGTTCCACCGTATCGCTCTCGCAATACACCATTCCGGCCAAGGCTCGCTCGCTCTTCGAGAAGGCCGTCCACCTCAAAGACCACGACAAGCCCGACGAAGCCCTCAAGAAGGTGAATGCTGCTCTCGACATCTGCCCAAAGTTCGCCGAAGCGCTGACCTTGCGCGGAATTCTGCAGCAAAACGCGGGCAATCCAACCGGTGCCGCCGCTGACTTCCAGCAGGCAATTCAAGTTGACCCCAATTATCCCTTCGCCTATATCGCGATGGCCGCGCTGCTGAATTCCAGTAAGCGCTTCGATGAGGCCCTTCCCGTCCTCGCCGAAGCCGAGCGGCTGGCACCGGATGCATGGCAGGTCTACTTTGAACTCTCCCGCGCCAACGTTGAAAAGCGCGACTTCACCTCCGCCCTGCACAATCTCAATCGCGCCTCAGAATTGCAGGGAGGCCCAAACAAAGAAGCTCCCGAAACGCATCTGGTTCGCGGGTATGCTTTGATCGGTCTCGGCGATGTTCCAACTGCGGTTCACGAATTGGAAACTTTCCTGGCACTCCAGCCCAACGGCACGCCCGCCGATCACGCCCGCCACGTCCTCGACGTGCTTCGCTCATCGACCGTCACCGCTGACCGCTGATCAGCGCCCATGACCGGAGGGCCGAGCGCCCGCAGCCGGAGCGGAATCTGCCACCGAAGCTGCGGCTGTCCCGCACGACGCTCTAGCGTCCGTTGCGTTCCAAAAAGTCGCGCACCAGCCGTCCTACCTCTTCCGGCTGCTCAAAGGCCGCGAAGTGTCCGGCGCGTCTCACAATCTTCAGCTCCGCCCCGCGAATGCCGCGCGCCATCCCCTCCAACTCGCTCACCGGAGAAGGCGCATCGTCTTCTCCACCCAGCACCAGCACCGGCACGTCGATCTCCGACAGTGTCAATGTGCTGTCGGCGCGCTCCGCCATGCCGCGTTGCACCGCCGCCAGCCCCGCCGCCGTCCCCAGCCGCATGGTTGCGCGGGCGCGCTGCACAATGTCCAGCCGCGAACTCATCGTTACCGGCGAAAGCAGTTTCGGCAGCATCAGTTCAATCGCCCACTCCGGCCCTTTCTGCAGAACGTCTTCCGCATTCTTCAACCGTCCCGCGCGGCCTTCGTCGCTATCCACGCCGGGCCTGGTGTCCATCAGCACCAGGGCGTTCACCCGCTCGCGCCATCGCCGCCAAAACTCAAACAGCACATAGCCGCCCACAGAGCATCCCACGAATGTCGCGCGGCCAATCTTCAACTCGTCACAGAGCCGCAGCAGGTCACCGGCAAGCTTCGCCATTGTGACCGTGCCTTCACCAGTCCCGGAGCGACCCAACCCGCGCAGATCCGGAAGAATCAAGTGGAAGCGCGACTCCAGATACCCAGCCATCGGCAGCCAGTATCCATGATCGCTCGGATACGGATGCAACATCACTACATCCGGCCCCTCGCCTCGCTCTTCATAAAACAGACTCGCGTCATCGCCTCGTAGAATCATCTGCACATTCTAACCCAGCGCCCGTAGGCGGAGCGGCGATTGCCACGTACCCGTCGGGCCCAGCGACTGCGGCCGGAGCGGTGTCGGTTGCCGCGTACCCATTGGGCAGCGCCGCAAATCCACGCCGTCTTTCAGCCTCCTACCTTATAATGGATGAAAGGAGTGGGGATGCGCGTTCTTATTACTGGAGGAGCCGGGTTCATCGGTTCCCACCTCTCGGATGCGCTGCTCGCCCAGCACCATCAAGTCGCCGTCATCGATGACCTGTCCACGGGCTCCATCGACAACATCACTCATCTTCTCGCTCATCCCGATTTCACCTTTCACCAAGACACCATTTTCAATCGCGAGCTTCTCGCATCTCTCGTCGAAGATTCCGACATCGTCTATCACCTGGCCGCCGCCGTCGGCGTCAAACGCATCATTCAGCTCCCCGTAGAGACCCTCGAAACCAACGTCGCCGGCGCAGAGCTAGTGCTTCGCTTGGCCGCCGAAAACGCGCGCAGAATCGTGCTTGCATCCTCCTCCGAGGTCTACGGCAAGTCCACCCAGCTTCCCTTCCGCGAAGATGGCGATCTTGTGCTGGGCCCTACCAGCCACAGCCGCTGGAGCTACGCCTGTGCCAAGGCAATTGACGAGTTTCTGGCTCTTGCCTGGCATCGCCAGTGCAATTTACCGGTCACCATTGTTCGCCTCTTCAACACCGTGGGACCGCGCCAAAGCGGACTCCACGGAATGGTGCTGCCCACCTTCGTACGCCAGGCGCTTCTCGGCGAAACCATCACCGTCTATGGCAGCGGCGAGCAGTCACGCTGCTTCACCCATGTCCTCGACATCGTGGAAGGTCTGACCGCAATTGCCCGTCATGACTCCACCATCGGCGAAACCTATAATCTCGGCAGCACCTCCGAGATCACCATCAACCAGCTCGCGCAACTCGTGCTGGCATCCGCCGGTTCGCACAGCCGCATCGCTCACCTGTCCTACGAGCAGGCCTACGCTCCCGGCTTTGAGGATATGCAGCGCCGCCTGCCCGATATCCGCAAGGCTCGCGAGGCATTCAACTTCCAACCGCACCGCAATCTCAGCCAGATTCTTGCCGATACAATTTCCGACCTGCGCACTCGCCTCGATCAAGAGCAGTTCATCGCATCGCCGCGTTCATAGGCGTCTCCTCCCAAAGCGGAATCAGGTTCAAAACGGCTTTCGCCGAAGAGAGTCTTTCTCCGCCCGCTGCGAATTGTTAAGCCGCCATCCCAAGCCGTGGTACACATCCTATGTGAGCACCTCTGCGCAAAGCTCTTCCGCTGTCCCCGCTCCGCCCGCCCCAATCCATGATGAGGCGGCTTCCGTCACGCGTTACATCGCGCGCCAGCCGATTCTGAATCGCGACCAGGAAACCTACGGCTACGAATTGCTCTTCCGCACCGGCCCTGAGGACTTCTTCCGCTCCAACGATCCCGACGCCGCCACCTGCCACACCATCGACTTTTCTCTGCTCTTCGGTAATGCGGCGCTCACCAGCGGACACCTCGCGTTTATCAATTGCACGCGCAACGTCCTGCTGTGCGACATCATCACTCTGCTGCCGCGCGACCGCGTCGTCATCGAGGTAGTGGAGGACGTGCTCGCCGACCAAGCGACGTTGGCAGCGTGTGACCGTCTGCGCCGCGCCGGCTACCTCATAGCCCTCGATGATTACGTTCCCACCCCTGAAACCATGCGCCTGCTGGCCTTTGCCGATATCGTCAAAGTGGATTTCCTTGCAACCAACGTCGCGCGCCAGGCCGCCATCGCCGCCGATATGCGACGCCGCGGCATTCGCCTGCTGGCCGAGAAGGTTGAGACCCGCGAGCAATTCGACTACGCCCTGAGCCTCGGCTACCACTACTTTCAGGGATACTTCTTCTGCAGACCGCAAACTCTCACCATGCAGGACATACCCTGCTCCAAGCTTGCCTACGTGCAGGTATTGAGCATCGCCAATCGTGAGCTCTACGATGTGTGCGAGCTGGAGCAGGCTGTCCTGCGCGAGCCCTCGCTCTGCTATCGCCTGCTGCGCTATCTGAACTCAGCGGCGTTTGGACTCTTCCCTATCAAGTCCATCCGCCACGCGCTCTCCATGTTGGGCCAGCGTGAAATTCGCAAGTGGGTTTCCATCGCGGTGGCCATTTCCATCTCCAATGACCGCCCAAGTGAATTGATTTACAGCGCGTTGGCCCGTGCCCGCTGCTGCGAAGTTCTGGCTACGCTCTGCGGCGAAGATTCCAGCGCCGCATTCATGGTGGGAATCCTGTCACTGATGGATGCGCTCCTCGACCGCCCAATGGAGATTGTGATCTCGCAACTTCCACTCGGCGCCGAATGCAAGGAGGCGCTCATCGGCGGCGCCAACTCCCTGGGCAAACTGTTACGCCTTGCCATCAGCTTTGAGCGCGGCGGGTGGAAGGAAATCTCCGACATCGCACGCGAGCGCGGTCTCTCAGAAGATGCAATCTTCAATATCCATCGCGAAGCTTGCGTCTGGAGTCGTGAAATTCTGCAGGAAAACGTTCGTCAGCAGTAGTTCTATTCTTTTGGCTCGCGCTTATCCCTTGGCCCTTTGCCGGGAAGCGATGCCGGATTCTCATGAGTGCGCTCGCGGAATCGTGCGCGCATTCCGCTCGCCAGCGAAACCGCCGACTCGCCAAATCGGTCGCGCAGCAAATCCACCGCCTGCATCGCACTCTTCAAACGTGTCTCCTGAGCGCTGGCCAGCAAATCCATCTGCGCGCTGGCAGCCTCCAGCGAGCTCGTCTGTACTCCAAGCAGGCGCACCGCGCGGCCCTTTTCCCAGTTGCCTCGGAAGAGTGCGCGGATTATTTCCAGCACCTCGGCATCCAGTTGCGTGCCGCGCTCCACGGTGTGTCCGCGGGTGCAGGTAGTGAAATCCGAGTAGCGCAGTTTGAGCTGCACCTTGCGAGCACACAGTTGATGTTCGCGCAGACGGCGGCAGACCATCTCTGTGAGCCGCGCCAGCATTGACTCCAACGCGGCCAGGTCGCGCTCGTCGCGGTTGAAGGTGTGCTCGTGGCTGATGGACTTTGGCCCACCGTCCTCGCCGACCTCCTGGTCGTACCATCCACCGGCGTCGTGACCGCGCGCTTTTTCAATCAGCGACGCAAGCCCGTCGCCGATCTTTCGGCCAACGGCTGCTTCATCGAGGCGCGCCAGATCGCCGATGGTAAGCACGCCGTAGCCGCGCAGTTGCTCCTCGGTAACCTTGCCTACGCCCGGCAATCGCCGCACGCCGAGTGGCGCAAGAAAGTTGGACTCCATGCCGGGAAGAACATGCAGCACACCGTTGGGTTTGGCCTGGTCGCTGGCAACTTTGGCGGCGACGCGTGAACATGCAATGCCCACCGAGCAGTTCAGCCGCGTCTCACGCTTCATGGTTTGGTGCAGTAAATCCGCGGCTTTCAGCGAAGGTCCATGCAGACGCTCGGTGCCCGTCATGTCGAGATAGGCTTCGTCGATGGAAGCCATCTCAACCGCCGGAGTAAATTTCAGCAGGACCTGGCGCACCGCAGCGGAAGCTGTGCGGTAACGCTCGGGATGGCCTTCCAGAAACACCGCCTGGGGACAGAGGCGCGCAGCCTCGCGCAGCGGCATCGCCGAGTGCACACCGAACTTGCGTGCCGCGTAAGAGGCGGCTGCAACCACTCCACGTTGATCGGCAGGACCACCCACGACCACGGGCTTGCCCTTGAGTGAAGGATCGTAGAGTTCCTCCACCGAGACAAAAAACGCGTCCATATCGACATGGAAGTAGGTGCGCAGCATAGTTCGGCTGTCACCGATTGTAGCTCCGGACGGAGCCGAAGATTGACCGAAGTGATAATCGTTGGAAGAGCGGGCTTAACCGGATAGGCAATGGTTGCGCGGAATTGCGCAGGATTACCTATCCAGTCAACCCGGCTTCCGCAACGATTGCCTCAAACGATAATCCTTCGGAAAGGAAACGGGCCTCCAGGGTTTCCCCGGGCGGCCCGTTTTTAAAGCGAGTTGCAATTTTAGTGAACGGCGTTTGCCTGGTGGCCGTTCACAAGTTCATCGGCCAGCGCACCGGCGTGATAAATCTTGCGAATTGATTCCAGGATGGCGCGCGAGTCCACGGAGACGGCTCGGCCCTGACGATCATCGTAGGCAAAGTCCCACGGCAGCGATTGAATGTTGCCGTCGAAGATGATGCCCACGACTTCGCCTTTGCGGTCCACGGTGGGCGAGCCTGAGTTACCGCCGATGATGTCCGAGGTGTGGACATAGTTCAGCGGAGTGCTTAAGTCGAGCTTGCTCTTGGCGTCGTCCCACGACTTGGGCAGTTCAAAGTCTCCCTTGTTGCCATTGGCGGCGGCGTGCTGGAAGGCTCCATCCATAGTGGTGTAGGGCTCAATAAATTTGCGGCGCTCTTCGTAGCCCTTGATGGTGCCGTAGCTGAGACGCAGCGTGAAGGTTGCGTCAGGATAGTTGTTGGTGCCCTCGATGGCGAAACGCGCCTTGGCGATGCGCGTCGAATTACTGCGGAGGACTGCATCCACCTTGTCGTCCCACTGCTTGCGCAGGCCGCGGGCGCGAGGATCGATGTCTCGCATGAGGACAATCAGCGGATCGTTGCTGGCGGCAACGGCAGCAGCTCCGCCTTCGTAGAGTTGCTTGCGCACTGCGGGATCGTCGAGCTTGCTGCCGTCGATGTAGGCCTTGGCAGCTTCAGCGGGAGTCTTGCCGTTGAGCGCGCGCCGCACCGTGGGATCGTTGGAGCCGAGTTTTTCTTTCATCAGCGTGAGCGACTCGGCAAGGGTGGCAACGTTCAACGAGCGATATACCGGAGCGGTGGAGAGCAGTTGCTGTTCGAGCGAGGGCAAACGCGCATCCGTGTATTCGCGCAGACGCTGCGGATTAGGCTTTTGCTTTTCAGCCGTCACCCGCACCAGGACGCGAGCATATTGCGCCATGGTGGAATTGAAGCCGAAGCCACGCTCGACAAAGGCGAGCGGGAAGTAGAGCTGTTTGCGGACCTTTGTGGTTTTAGCGATTGCGTCCCACGCCGAAGCGTAGGCGTCCTTGAGCTTGGGATTGGCATCGACCTCGGAGCGCAGCTTCTTCTCCTCGGCAGTTTTCTTCGCCATCAGGTCCTTGTCTTCCAGTCCCATTAGGCGGCCCTTGTAAGCCTTGAGAGAGTTCTCTGCACTGAAGATGGCGTCGCCGGCGACGCGCGCATTCTCCTCCGACTGCGCGGAGTACGTCTTCAGGACCTGATCGCGGCGGGCCAGCAGGTTGATGATGAACTGGGTCTGCACATTCTTGAGGAAGTACAACTCAGACATGGTGAGCTGCCGCTCGGTGCCGCCTGGGTTGCCAGAGACGAAGACCAGATCGCCGACCTTGGTTCCATCGGGCGACCACTTGAGATAGTTGGCAAGGTGCACCGGCTTGCCGTTTTCATAAATGCGAAAGAAGGTGATATCGAGATCGTAGCGCGGGTACTCGAAGTTGTCGTGATCGCCACCAAAGAAGGCCATCTGCGCCTCAGGGGCAAAGACCACGCGCACGTCCGTGTACTTCTTGTACTTGTAGAGATTGTAAATTCCGCCCGCGTAGAGGGTGACGACATCGCAACGCAGGCCGGATTTTTCCGCACAGTCCTTTTCGATGGCCGACATCTTTTCGCGTTGCGCCTGTGCGGCATCGGCATCGCTGGCGCCGGGAGCGGAAGCGCCCTGCACGGCTGCGGTTACGTCCTGAATATCAACCAATACGTTCAGTTCGAGGTCGGGACACTTGCCTTCGTCGGCCTGCGTTTTAGCGTAGAAGCCGGACTTGATGTAGTCCACCTTATCGGTGGAGAGTTCCTGCAGGCACTCGCGGCCAACGTGATGATTGGTGAAGGTGAGGCCATCTTCGGAGACGAAGGAGCCTGAGCCTCCGTTGTTGAAGCGCACCGAGCCAAGGCGAAGATGATCGAGCCAGGGATCGGTGACGGTGAAGTTGTGATCTTTCTTAAGTTGGTCCTTGGGTGCCTTATTGAAGAGCCACATGCCTTCATCGGCAGTGGAAAAAGCAGCAAGACTGCATAGCAGGGCCACAACGACAAGAATGCGACGATTCATACACTAACTCCTGAGTGAATAACCAAACGAAACATCATAACAGGCGGGAGCAGCTTTCAATTTAGCGGTGGCAGGCGGCGGCTAAAGGCAACCTCACGGCTATACCCCGCCTCTGAGGATGCGGTTCTGACAGTAATCGCAGCTTGCGATGATTGAAGGGCAACGCATCCCGCGGGCTATCCTGCAGCGTCATTCGCAACGTTTTCCGCAACACCACAAACGCGAGCCGGAAGACACGGCTCCGTTACATCCGTATGACTCAATTGCAAAAAGGAGGAAACATGCCGAACTTTACAGGCAACTTGAAAGGCACAACCACGTCACAGACGCTCGTTTGCTTGAATGACACTCCTGAGCACACGATGATACTCAGGTCAAGCACGGCGCAGCACACCAGCAGCGACGAGCACTTCAACCACACAAGGCACATCACATGGGGCACGGCTGACCTGATTCGAGGACAGGGCCATGAGCGCGGATACTTTATGAGCGAACACTCCAACGGCGACTGCGACTGCGGAACGTTTGAATGCAAGGTTTCTACAAACGCCAACGGGCTAATCACAGTGGAAGGGACGTGGAAGTTTACGCACGGCACAGGCCAGTTCACCGGCATTACGGGCAATGGCAGCTTCAAGGGGCGGATGATTTCGCCAACGGAAAGCGAATCCACCTATGAAGGCAGCTACCAGCTAAAGGCAGGGACGCGCGCGGCGTAAGCGGACGTTTTGGGAAAAGACCCACATCCGCCGACTGCGGTGGGTGCAGGGGTTGCGTGTACAAAAGCAGAGGAGCGGCACTGGGCCGCTCCTTTATTGCTGATGTCCAGGGCTGGTTAGTGTTAGACAGCTTTGGCGTGGGTTTGCAGAAGCCGTTCAATGTCATCGAGGATGCGGAAGATGCCTCCACCTTTCATGAACATGGCGTCCACTCCGGCATTGCGCCATTCGGTGTAGGGAATGGGGAAGGCCGAAAGGATGACAACGACAGGGTGGTTGGCCTTCGACTTCGCATGACGCACGACGTCGAAGCCAGCGGTATCGGTCTCCATGCGCATGTCGGTGACCACGAGATCGAAGGAGAACCCGGCCAGCGTGGCTGCAGCCTCGGCGGCAGATGATGCGGTAGAGACCTCGAAACCACGCATCTCAAAGACGCTCTTCAGTGTGCTGAGAATCGCGGAATCGTCGTCCACTAACAGAGCCGTGAATGGCATAGACCCTCACTTCAGCGTGCGTACAGGCTCAGGCCCTCGCCTCACCCGCACCGTTGGAAGAAGAATAGTCGGCCCGCCGGGCAAGTGCGTCGGCGGTGGCGTCTTTCAATGCAATATTGATGCGCTCGACGGCGTCGTTGGCGATTTTCTTGGCGTCGGCATCTCCGAGTGTCTCCACGGCAATGTGCATGGGGAAGACTGCATTGCGCACGTGATGATTCAGCTCCGCCACAATGGCGACACGATCGAGCGTTCCCTGAAGATGCACTTCCTCGTGCCTGAGCTGAATGGCCAGCATCACGATGATGGCAACGAAGCCGCCAACGGAAGTGGCAATGAGCTGGCGGGCGATCAACGAGCGGTCCACTGGAAACAATGTGAACTGCGCCACGGACGAGGCCAGCCATACCATTAGACCTCCGCCAACCGCCTTCAATATCTTGCACTCGCTCTTGCGTTCTATCCGCACGCACCGCCTCCACAAATTCCGCAGCCTGAAGCAGCACCGGAATGCAGCTTAATTAGCTTAGGCCCGCCGGAAGGTTCGGGACATCAGAGGAATAGATGAGGAATCGTAGTGCCACAGCCTTATTTTCCAGCGTGCCGACACTGGGTAGGGAGAAACAGCGTGAGGCAGCGGCAAACAAGAAAGAGGAGCGGCTCCGAGCCGCTCCTCTCTTGTCTTGTTTGCACATCCGGTTGGTAGGCTACCGTGCAGCGTAGCTGGAGAGCACCTTCATGTAGTTGGCGCGCTGGTAAGCCTTGGGATTGGGAACGTTCTTCTGGCTCATGCTGCCCTGCATCTGCTGGATGCTTGCGTACTCGTGCTTTTCCAGCCAGGACTCCAACTGGGCGCGCAGCGGACGCAGGTAGCCAATGCCGTTATGCAGGAGAGCCGAAGCCAGTTGCGTGACCTTGGCACCCGCCATCATCGACTTGACCACGTCTTCAGCGGTGTGAACGCCACCGGTGATGGCGATATCCGCGTTGATGTGGCCATAGAGAATGGCTGCCCAGTGCAGACGGAGCAGCAATTCGCTACTGTTGGACAACGTGAGCGCGGGCTTGACCTCAAGAGCATCGAGATCGAAGTCCGGTTGGTAGAAGCGATTGAAGAGGACGACCGCGTTGGCTCCGGCAGCATCCAGACGCTGCGCCAGGTTGGCGAAAGCGCTGAAGTATGGACCGACTTTGACCGCAACCGGAATGGTAACGGTGCGGCGAACTTCGGCGACGAGATCGAGATAGAGCTTTTCGATCTCATCCGAACTGGAGTTGGGTTCGGCGGGAATGAAGTAGACGTTCAGTTCGATGGCATCGGCACCAGCCTGCTGCATGTCGCGTGCATAGCTGACCCAGCCTCCACGGGAGACGCCGTTGATGGAGGCGATGACCGGGATGGAGACGGTTTGCTTGGCGTGACGGATGTGTTCGAGATAAGCGTCAGGACCGATGTTGTACTGAGTGAGATCGGGAAAAACCGAAGTGCTCTCGGCGCTAACGTCAGAGCCGTCCCAGAGGAAGCGGTCGAGTTCGTTAGACTCGATGTTGATCTGCTCCTCGAAGAGCGAATGAAGGACGATGGCACCTGCGCCAGCATCCTCCATCTGGCGCAGGTTGGCAATTTCCTTGCAGAGCGGCGAGGCACCCGCGACGAGCGGATTCTGCAGCTTGAGTCCGAGGTACTGAGTGGATAGATCGATCATTACATACCTCCCTTGGCGGCAGCGGCTTTAGCGGCTTCGGCTGTGGCCGAGGCTTCCTTGGCCAACGCTTCGTAGCGATTCCAACGTTCGGTGACATCCTGCTGAGCTTCTCCGAGAAGCAGCTTGGCTTCTGCGGCATTGCTCTGGCGCAGCATGGTGTACCGGGTTTCGTTGTAGATGTACTGCTCAAGCGGAACGCTGGGCGCACGGCTATCCAGAACAAAGTTGGCCTGGCCAGCAGCAGCAGCCGGGTTGTAGCGGAAGAGCGGCCAATGTCCGCTCTGCACGGCAAGCTTCTGCTGATCGAGTCCGTGAACCAGATCGTATCCGTGAGCGATGCAGTGGCTGTAGGCAAGGATGATGGACGGGCCATCGTAGGCTTCCGCTTCATTGAAGGCCTTGATGGTCTGCATATCATTCATGCCCATGGCGATGCGCGCCACATAAGCCGGATAGCTCATGGCGATGAGGGCGAGGTCCTTCTTAGGACGGCCCTTGCCGCCAGCGGCAAACTTGGCAACCGCACCGCGTGGGGTGGATTTCGACATCTGTCCGCCGGTGTTGGAGTAAACCTCAGTATCGAGGACGAGGATGTTGATGTTGCGGCCGGAGGCGAGAACGTGATCGAGGCCGCCGAAGCCGATGTCATAGGCCCATCCGTCGCCACCAAGAATCCAGACCGCCTTGTCTACCAGCATGTCCGCCACTTCAAACAGGGCGCGGGCTTCCGGCAGATTGATGGCAGGCAGCACCTTCTTGAGCTGGGCTACGCGTTCGCGCTGCGCAGCGACGGCGGCTTCACCCTTCTGAGGCGAGTTCAGGATGGAGTCAACCAGCTGCTGAGGCAGGTGGGTTGCGAGGCGATGGATCAGCTCACGAGCGTAGCCGGCTTGCTTGTCGATGGAGAGACGCATGCCGAGACCAAACTCAGCGTTGTCCTCAAAGAGCGAGTTCGACCAGGCGATGCCGCGGCCATCCTTGTTGAAGGTGTAGGGAGTGGTGGGCAGATTGCCACCGTAGATGGAGGAGCAACCAGTGGCGTTGGCGATGACCGTGCGATCTCCGAAGAGCTGCGAGAGCAGCTTGACATACGGAGTTTCGCCGCAGCCGGAGCAGGCGCCGGAGAACTCAAAGAGCGGTTCGAGCAGCTGCACGTCCTTGACCTGGGAGAGCGCAAGCTGATCGCGCGGAACCTCCGGAAGGCTGAGGAAGTATTCCCAGTTTTTGGCTTCGCTCTCGCGCAGCTCAGGCTGGGGCGCCATGTTGATGGCTTTGTGCTTGGCTTCGCTCTTGGACTTGGCCGGGCAGGCTTCGATGCAGAGAGCGCATCCGGTGCAATCTTCCGGTGCAATCTGCAAGGTGTACTTGAAGGTGGCGAAGTTCTTCCACTTGGGCGCGGCGGACTTGAAGGTCTCAGGGGCCGAGGCAAGCAGATCGCTGGGATAGACCTTGGCGCGGATGACAGCGTGCGGGCAGACTAGCACGCACTTGCCGCACTGGATGCAGAGCGACTCGTCCCATACAGGAATCTCAAGGGCGATGTTGCGCTTCTCCCACTGCGCGGTGCCAGTTGGGTAGGTTCCGTCGATGGGCATCTTGCTGACGGGAAGGTCGTCGCCATCGCCGAAGATCATGGGCGCCAGGACATCCTGCACAAAGCCAGGGGCCTGTGCGGGAACCGGCGGACGGAGTTCAACGGTGCTGGACGTTTTGGCAGGAACCTCGACGCGATGGAGATGCTCGAGAGTGGAATCGACGGCAGCAAAGTTCTTCTTGACGACGGCTTCGCCGCGGCGTCCGTAGGTCTTCTTGATCGACTTCTTGATGGCGTCGATGGCCTCTTCACGAGGAAGCACGCCGCTGATGGCGAAGAAGCAGGTCTGCATGATGGTGTTGATGCGCTGGCCCATACCGGTTTCCTTGGCCACGCTGTAACCATCAATCACGTAGAACTGAAGCTTCTTGGTGATGATCGCCTGCTGCACGGGACGGGGCAGCTGATCCCAGATCTCATCCTTGCTGAACTGGCTATTGAGAAGGAAAACCGCGCCTTCATCGGCGTGCTTGAGCACATCGACGCGCTCCAGGAAGCTGAACTGGTGACAGGCGACAAAGTTGGCGCGTGTGATCAGGTAGCTGGAACGGATGGGCTTGGGGCCGAAGCGAAGATGCGAGGTGGTGATGGAGCCGGACTTCTTCGAGTCATAGACGAAGTAGCCCTGAGCATAGTTGTCGGTGTCTTCACCGATGATCTTGATGGAGTTCTTGTTCGCGCCCACGGTGCCATCAGCGCCGAGTCCGTAGAAGAGCGCGCGGACGGTGCTGGGATGCTCGGTGGAGAACTTGGCGTCAAAGTCGAGTGAAGTGTGGGTTACATCGTCATTGATGCCGACGGTGAAGTGATTCTTGGGTGCCGCTTCCGCGAGGTTAGCGAAGATGGCCTTGACCATCGCCGGGGTGAACTCCTTGGAGGAGAGACCGTAGCGGCCGCCGAAGAGGCGGGGCATGGCGGAAACCTTGCCGGCAACGAGGCTTTCAGCCAGCGCGGTCAGAACTTCCTGATAGAGCGGTTCACCGAGTGAGCCGGGTTCCTTGGTGCGATCAAGCACGGCGAGAGTACGAGCCGAGGCGGGCAGCACGGAGAGGAAATGCTCAGCGGAGAACGGACGGAACAAGCGAACCTTGAGGACGCCGACCTTTTCTCCCTTGGCGAGCAAATAGTTGACGGTTTCTTCAGCGACATCGCAGCCGGAGCCCATGAGAATGACGACGCGCTCGGCATCCGGTGCACCGACGTATTCGTAGAGCTTGTACTGGCGTCCAACGACCTTGGCGAAGCGATCCATCGCATTCTGCACAATGCCGGGGACGGCGTTGTAGAAGGGGTTCACGGTCTCGCGCGCCTGGAAGTAGACATCGGGATTCTGGGCGGTGCCGCGCAGCACGGGGCGGTCAGGCGTGAGGGAGCGCGAGCGGAACTGGCTGACATACTCATCGGGCAGCATGGCGCGCATATCGTCGATGGTGAGCTGCTCGACCTTGGAAACCTCATGCGAGGTGCGGAAACCATCGAAGAAATGCACGAAAGGCACGCGCGATTCCATGGTTGCAGCCTGCGCAATCAAAGCAGTGTCCATGACTTCCTGGACGTTGTTGGAGGCGAGCAGCGCCCAGCCGGTCTGGCGAACAGCCATGACATCCTGGTGATCGCCGAAGATGGACAGGCCCTGGGCGGCAATGGCACGGGCCGCGACATGGATGACACAGGGGCTCAGCTCACCGGCGATCTTATACATGTTGGGGATCATGAGCAGCAGACCCTGGGACGAGGTGAAGGTCGTAGCCAGGCTTCCGCCTTGCAGGGCTCCGTGCATGGCAGCGACCGCGCCGCCTTCACTCTGCATCTCCATCACGTCAGGAATCGAGCCCCAAATATTGGGCTTTCCATCCGAGGACCACTGGTCACTGAATTCGCCCATGGGGGACGAAGGAGTGATGGGATAGATAGCTATGACTTCGTTAGTTTTATGCGCGACATAGGCGGCAGCTTCGTTGCCGTCGATGGTCACTTTTGTCCGACTCATGAATCAATCCTCCAAGAAATAGCGGCGGAGACAATACGACGCGTTCCGGCAGGAAGAATGCTAGAACGGAGTTGCGCGTATGAATCCCCACTAGACATTGCACTACTCTGTGACGTAATGCGCTGTGATTTAACTCACAAGCCGGGGTGAGAAGTGAATTTAAGAGATTTGAGGGGATGTGCTTCGGCCTGAGCTGCAGGCTTCGAGGGCCAAAAGACATGTGCTTCTCTGGTATTTCCACGTTGCGATCAAAATTCAGTTATTTCTTCGTCTTTTCGGGATGCAGCCCACAACCCGCCGCTTCGATTTGCAATCCATTGGCAATGAACAAGCTCCTCCGCGCATGAGACACACCGGTACGCAGGAGCTCCCGGCTACCAACACCCACAACTCTCCAATTTCAGAAAGGAAGAACGATGAGGAAGCTTCTAGGGGTAATCGTGATGTTGATGCCGATGCTGGCATTCGCACAGCAAAGCGGGATCAGCGGCACCTGGAAAATCGACCTGAACAAGGTGCAAATGGATTCCAAAGCGAGAGTGTATGAGTTAAAGGACGGCATGTTCTCCTGCTCCACCTGCGATCCGAAGGTCTCCATGATGGCCGACGGCAAGGAGCACAAGGTGGCCGGCTCACCGTACTTTGATATGGCCAGCGTTACCGTGGTGGACCCCAGCACGGTGGAAATGACGGGGACAAAGGATGGCAAGCTTGCGTTCCGCATCACTTCAACAGTTTCTCCCGATGGCAAGACCCTGACCCGTAAATACGAAGGACACCCAGCTGGGAGCAGCGAGGTTTCGACCGATACAAGCATCCTTTCCCGCGTAGGAGAGCCTGAGATGGGAGCCCACGCGGTCTCCGGCTCGTGGAAGGTCGAGAAATTTGAGTCGGCATCCGAGAACTGGCTCACCTTCACCTACGCCTCTACCGGAGACGGCCTGAAATACAAGGCGAGCACCGGCGAGAACTACGACGCAAAATTCGACGGGAAAGATCATCCATACCAGGGCGATCCCGGAACGACCTCCGTTGTGCTGAAGAAGATTGACGACAACACGTTCGAAGAGACCGACAAGCGCGATGGCGAAGTCATCGGCGTATCGCGAATGACCCTTTCCCCGGATTCCAAGGCACTGACGATTGTGACTGAGGACAAGCGCCGCGGGGTCACGGATACATGGGTTGCTGAAAGGCAAGAGAACCAGGAAGCGGAAAAGTAGCCCGTACAACGGAGCTAAGGCGAACGAGCGGAAATCAATGCTGAGGCGGGGCTGGAGAGAAGTTCCCGGCTCCGCTAAACCATCACATTTACGAGAGGAATAAGCGATGAAAAAGCTTCTAGGGATAGTCGTATTGCTGATGCCGATGCTGGCGATGGGACAGCAGGCCAAAATCGACGGCACGTGGAAGATCGACCTGGACAAGGCGAGGCTGGATTCCAAGCCAAGAGTCTTCGAACTGAAGGGTGGAATGTTCAGCTGCATGACTTGCGATCCAAAGATCACGATCGCAGCCGACGGGCAGGATCATGCGATTACCGGCTCGCCTTACATGGACAGCGAGAGCGCAAAGGTGGTGGACCCTAACTCGGTGGAAGTGGTGGGCAAAAAGGATGGAAAAGTCACCTTCCGCGAAACACTGACGGTTTCCTCCGATGGCAAGATGATGACGGAGAATTACGAAGGGCATCCTGTGGCAAGCAGCGAGCCGGTGACGGCAACCGGGATGTACTCCCGGGTGGGAGAGCCTGAGACGGGAGCCGGTGCAATCTCCGGGTCGTGGAAGCTCGATAAGTGGGAGTCGGCTTCTGCAAATACATTGACCTTTGTATATGCCTCGAACGGCAATGACCTGACCTACAAGGCGAATACGGGCGAATCCTACACCGCCAAGCTTGACGGCAAGGACTATGCCTTCCATGGAGATCCGGGAACGACGGCCGTTGAGGTGAAACGGGTCGACGACCATACGATCCAGGAAACCTACAAACGCGGCAACGAAGTGGTGGGGATGGCGAAGATGACGATCTCCCCGGATGCCAAGTCGCTGACGATTGTGAGCCAGGATCTGCGGCGCGGCACTACGGATACCTGGATTGCAGAAAAACAAGGCGAGACCGAAGCGGAAAAATAGCAGCGACATGACGGCGACGTAAAGATGCAGCGGTATGAAGACGCTGCATCTTTATGTATCTATTGCGAGTGAATGTGGTTACCGCATACAACGCAGTGGGTTGGCGATAGGCGCCGGCGGCACAGCGAGAGGCTCGGAAAGTTACGAACAGAAGAATGTGTACGACTCAAATGCGGCATGGAGGGAGTGGTTCGGGTACAATCGAGCTTTCCGGAAAGCATTCACATCCGGCCTAATCCAGAAATTCGGAATCTGTCTTGATCACTCTGTACGCGGCGACATTTGCGTTCGTAACCCGGCCAAGCCCGGTAATGCAGTTTCTGCAGAAGCAAACCAATTCCACATTCAAGGGACTCTACCACGCCAACAGCTTCGACCTTGCGCTGCTGATTCCATACTTTATTGTGCTGGTGATTCTGGCCTCCTACGGCTTCCATCGCTACCAGCTTGTTTGGCTGTATTACAAGCACCGCAAGAACAAGACGACCACGCCGAAATCGACGTTTGTGGAGCTGCCACGCGTGACCATTCAGCTGCCAATATTCAATGAGCAGTTTGTGGTGGACCGGCTGGTGGATTCGATCTGCAAGCTGGAGTATCCGCGCAACCGGCTGGACATCCAGTTGCTGGACGACTCTACGGACGAGACGGTGCAGGTGGCGGCCGACGTTGTGGAGCGCTACCGGGCACTGGGAAATGACATTGTTCACATCCACCGCGTTGACCGCACCGGCTTTAAGGCGGGAGCTCTGGAGAATGGACTGAAGAGCGCCAAGGGCGAGTTTGTGGCCATCTTCGACGCCGACTTTACTCCGCCCACGGATTGGATCATGCGGGTGATTCACCACTTTGCCGAGCCCAACATTGGCATGGTGCAGACACGGTGGACGCACATCAACCGGCACTACTCGTTCCTGACCGAGGTGGAGGCGATTCTGCTGGACGGCCACTTTGTGCTGGAACATGGTGGACGCTCGCGCTCCGGAGTTTTCTTCAACTTCAACGGCACGGCGGGAATGTGGCGGATACGTTCGATTGAAGAAGCAGGCGGATGGCAGCACGACACTCTGACGGAAGATACCGACCTCAGCTATCGATGCCAGCTCAAGGGATGGAAGTTTCTCTACCTGCAGGACGTGGAGTGTCCGGCGGAGCTGCCGATTGAGATGACGGCCTTCAAGACGCAGCAGGTGCGATGGGCCAAAGGGTTGATCCAGTGCGCGATTAAGGATCTGCCACGGCTGATGAAATCCGACGTCAGCGTGCGGGAGAAGATTGAGGCGTGGTATCACCTGACGGCGAACCTGAGCTATCCGCTAATGATCATGCTCAGCGTGCTGCTGCTGCCGGCGATGATCATCCGCTTCTACCAGGGATGGTTCCAGATGATGTACATTGACATCCCTTTATTTCTTGCCTCGACATTTTCCATATCGAGCTTCTATCTGGTTTCGCAGAAAGAGCTGTTTCCGAAGCACTGGTGGAGAACCTTCTTCTACCTGCCTTTCCTGATGGCGCTGGGGATTGGATTGACGATCACCAATTCCAAGGGAGTGATTGAGGCACTGCTGGGCAAACAGTCGGCGTTTGCGCGCACTCCGAAATACAGCGTGCAGACAAAGGGCGAGAAGAGCATAGCGGTGAAGGCGGCGCGGAAGTATCGCAAGCGGCTTGGCGTGATTCCGTGGATTGAGCTGGCGGTAGGCAGCTACTTTGCGATGACCGTGTGGTACGCGATTGTGAACGAGAACTACATCACGGTTCCCTTCCTGATTTTGTTTGTGTACGGATACTGGTACACCGGATTAATGTCACTGCTGCAAGGACGCTTTGAGCTGTTCGGTGTCGCTTCGGGCAGCAGTTCAGAAGAACATGTGAAGCCATTTCCAGTTGGGGTGTAGCACGGCAAACCCACATTTGCTGACCGCGGCAAATGTGGAGCACCCTAGCTGGAAGCGGCCGCTCCGGTCGCGGACGCTGGCGGGTACGTGGCAGCAACGGCCGCTCCGGTCGCGGACGCTGGGTTTATACTCGGCTTCCATGAAGCTTAGCAGGCTGCCGCTCTTACTTCTCCTCTGCACTATATTTCTCACCACTTCACTTTCTGCGCTTGATCGTCAGCCGGGAGCGGACTATCGCGCGCGGCGGGTGGCACTCTCCAAAAAGCTGGATGGCGGCGTGGTTGTGCTGTTTGCGGCCACGGAATCGGAGGGGCCGAACGCGCTCTATGGCTTCCGGCAGGACAACAACTTCTTCTACCTGACGGGCTGGGCCGAGCCTGGCGCGGCGGTGGTGATCGCTCCGGCAACGGAGGCTACGGACCATGCGGCGGCGCGTCCGTACAGCGAAATTTTGTTCCTCCCGGCACATAGCCGGACGGAGGAAAAATGGACGGGGCCGAGGCTGGGCGCGGACGATCCGAAAGCCGCAGAGATTACAGGCTTCGATCGGGTGGCCACGCTCGACCAGATGCATGACTTGCTGCTGCAGATTGTGCCGCAGACACAATCGGTAATCTATTCGGCGATTGCCGTGGCTCCGGAGATAACCCCCTCGACGATGCCGCTGGAATGGCTGAAGCGCAGCAATGCGTTTCCTAACTATGTCGAGTTTGCCAATATCGAAGACAAGATTGCGGAGTTGCGAAAGCACAAGGACGCGGGCGAGATGGAACGCATCCGTCATGCGACTGAGGCCTCGATTGCCGGACAGCGAGCGGCGATGCAGGCGATGCGTCCCGGATTGTACGAATACCAGATTGCGGCGCTGATGCAATACAAGTTTCAGGATGGCGGCTGCGAGCGTCCGGCGTATGCGCCAATTGTGGGATCGGGATTTTACTCGACTGTGCTGCACTACTCGGAGGACTCGCACCAGATTCATGACGGCGACGTGGTGGTGATGGACGTGGCCGGGGAATATGCCATGTATGCCAGCGACATTACCCGCACCGTGCCGGCCAACGGACACTTTACGGCGCGGCAGCGCGAGATCTACAACGTGGTGCTGGGGGCGCAGCAGGCGGCGATACACGCGGTAGTGGCGGGCAAGAGCACACTCACCGGACATGGGCCTGACTCGCTCTACCAGGTGGCCTACGACTACATCAACACGCATGGTAAGGATCTACACGGCGAGGCGCTGGGGAAGTATTTCATTCATGGACTGGGGCATAGGGTGGGACTGGAAGTGCATGATGTGGGCTCGGGAGCGCTGGACAAGGGCGACGTGTTTACGGTGGAACCGGGGATTTATATCCCGGAAGAGAATATTGGCGTGCGCATTGAAGACATTTTGATGCTGGATGAGAGCGGGAAGCTGGTGAACTTGACCGCCGATCTGCCACACACGGCTGAGGATGTGGAAGCGGCAATGCACCACAAAGTCCGCGTTCGGTGAGTAGGGCTGACGGGCGCATTAGCGGCTGCCGCATAAGAATTCTGCTATCCTTCTTCGTTGTTCCCGGTGAGTATGAACCGGGGCTACTGAACGACGAAGGTGCAAACCCAGAATTCTACAGAGGAGATGACGTTCTATGCCGCAGGAAACTAGCCGCCCATCACGCCGGGAGTTCTTCCGGAAGTCCACCGCCGTAGTCGCCACCGCCATGGTCGCGGGTGCAATGGCAGACGCGCAGACGCCCGCCGCGTCCAATGCCGACACCATGATGATGACCATCTTCCTACGGCACGACGAAACGAAGACACTGGACGAGATCAATGCTCATCTGGACAAAACAGGGTTTCATAAGGACTTTCCACCAAAAGGCGTGGAGGTGGTGTCGTGGTACGTAATGATGGGCATTGGACAGGTGGTGACTTTGCGATTCCCGCCCGCCAAACTTCGCGATGTCAATCTCCTGATTGAGCACGGCGCATGGGGAGGCTTCAAAACGGAGTTCTATCCAACCTACGACTACAAGTCGGTGTGGGAAGCTTCGAGAAAATAAAACCGGCGAAGGGTGGGAGTGACATTTCTCCCGCACGCGCTTATTAGAAAGGCTTTGCAGGCTCTGCGAAGATTTTCTACGCTCCAATTTGGGCCAGCGGCGCGAAGGCTCGGCAACCAACGTCCAAGTAGCTGCCTCCAATTAATAACGAGGTACACGGAGGCAGCGTATGGACACGAGTGAAAGCCCGGATCTTAATTCAGTCTGCTTGCGAAATGCCGTACTCTGCGCCGAATGCGAGGTAATCAGCGATAGCCCGCATGATAGCTGCCGCATCTGCGGGAGCCGCTCACTGATCAGTTTGTCCTGTGTCCTGGGCGGCACGCTTCCGGTACAGAGGGCGCGCCTAGTCGAGTCCGTGCCGGAGAGAGCGATGATCTCGCTGGTGCGTCGAATGCCGCATAAGCGGGCTCGGCACTCTTCCGTGGCATAACGCCACGGGCAGCGCGATAGCTGTGCGCAGCGCGTAGTAGCCAAGATTCGTCACACACCGATATCTTCATTCCATAGTGCGGGGTTCTGGCTGATGAATTCCTCCATCAGCCGAATGCATTCCCCGCTCTGGAGTATCTCGATGGATACCCCACGAGAGCGAAGGAGTTCCTCTTCGCCCAGGAACGTCCGGTTCTCGCCGATGACGACTCGGGGAATTCCATACAAAAGAATCGCGCCGGAGCACATGGCACATGGCGAGAGCGTCGTGTAGAGGACGGATTCCCGATAGATGGAGGCTGGTTGGCGGCCAGCGTTCTCCAGCGCATCCATCTCACCGTGCAGTATTGTGCTTCCGCGTTGCACACGACGGTTATGGCCACGACCGATGATCTGGCCGCCATGCACGAGAACCGAACCGATTGGGATTCCGCCTTCACGCAGCCCCTGCCGCGCTTCTTCGATTGCCGCTTCCAGGAACGAATCCATGCTCTAGGCCGCGGGCTTCAGCTTCCGCGAAGCGATGTCTTCGAGGTTGCCGCGCACAGCATGATGAGATTCCGGAGCCGGGAAGCCAGCCTTGCCGAAGGTGTTCCGGATCATTCGGTTGGTATCAAAATAGACTTGCCAGTAATGCTCGTTGGAGCAGAACGGGCGAACCACCAATGTGGGGCCAGCCAATGTGAACTCGAAGACTTCGACGACGGGAGCCGGGGTGGGGAGTACGTTTGCGACTTGCGCGATGCCGTCCTTCAGCAGCGCAATTGCCTCACTGGGATCGACGTCATGGGAGAGTCCAACCGTCAGGTCTACGCGGCGGTAGTCATTGCGCGTGTAATTCTGAATGGTGTCTCCGAAGACCTTTGCATTGCCGACGATTGCGACTACGTTTGCGGGCGTGTTGAGGGTGGTGGTAAATAAGCCGATGGCCTCGACGGTACCGGTGACACCTCCGACTTCAACATAGTCTCCGGCCTTGAAGGGCCGCAAAACCAGCAGGAAGAATCCGGCGGCGAAATTTGCAAGCAGACCGCTCCACGCCGCACCGATTGCGAGACCAACTCCAACCAGCAGGGCCGCAAAGGACGCCGTCTCGACACCGAAGAAGCCTAGCAAGGCAACAACAAGCACGACATTCAGCAGGATTCCAATGGCTGACTGCACGTAGACCACAAGTGTGCGGTCGAGACTCTGCCGGTCAAGCGCACGTCCCATAATTTTGAGGGCGAAGCGGATCAACCATCGCCCAACGAACCAGATAACAATTGCGCCCAGCACTTTTAGACCGACGGCGGTTAGAAGGGCAATCCCTGTTTGAATTGTGGTATTCATTGCTGAACCTCCATGGCAGGATTGCGGGGTCGCACTACGCCCGCTTAGCCATTCCATCTTTGATACAGCCGGGTGAGAGAAGGTTTTCGCAGGAAGATGAATCGTTGAGAATAGATCGGGGCTTGCGGCCGCCTCATGAGCGGCGCCAGCCTAGCCTTTTTTCAAGGTGAAAACCGAGATTTCAGGCGGGCACATGAGGCGCATTGGTAGCCCGATTACTCCGATGCCGCGGCTCGTGTAAAGCTGATAATCGCCGATCCTGTAATGCCCCATCGGATATTTACGCGCCCATGGAGGCAGAAAAATGGCCCCAACAAGCGGGAAGCGAATCTGCCCGCCGTGGGAGTGCCCGGACATTTGGAAATCAACGGGGAACTTCCGCATCTCGTCGGCAAAGTCCGGTTCATGAACCGCAACCAGGGTGCACTCTTGCCTGGGCACTCCTCGCAAGGCATCATCTGGCCGGGCATGGACCGCGGTCACATTGTCAATCCCAGCCAGCCATAGACGAGCACCATCCCTTTCCAATGCAACCGCCCGGTTCCGCAGAAGCTGGATTTGCGAACCGGCACCAAGAGCCTCGGCGACCACATTGACGTTAGTTTGGTAATCGTGGTTGCCGAGCACTGCAAAGCATCCCAACGGAGGCTTGAATTGCCGAAGCGCATTGGCGCATGGCCATGCTTGCTCAGCACTGGTGACCTTGTCTCTCCGGTGGGATGGGGCCGTGACAAAATCTCCTGTGAGCATCACAAGATCGGGCTTTTGGGCGTTGGTCAACTCGACCACCCGTTCAAGATGACGGAGAGTCATGAACGAGTTGAAGTGAATGTCACTGAGTTGGGCGATGCGAATGCCATCGAATGCAGGCGGGAGGCGTTTGAGCGTGAGACTGATTTGGCTGACGACAGTTTCGTGAGGCTCGTAGAGACTGACTCCGAGAGTCCCGGCAGCGAGTGCGCCTGCACTGAGCGATAGAAAATCACGCCTGGAAAGTGCCATCAGTTCTCTTAGGACCACCCAAGCAGTTGGAAGACGCGCAGATTCAATTACACACCAATTTCCAGGCGGTTAACTTGCCCTTTTTTCGATGCAATTTCAGGTCGAAGGCGTTGCACACGCCGGTTTCAGGCTATGGAAGATAGTATCCCACACACCAATAGCCGACCGACATTGTAGCCACCAACAGCGCGCCCAAAACGGCGTTGGGAGCAAGCGAAGGGTTCTAAAAAACCGGCATCCCACGCCAATCAGAAACGCAAGTATAAATCCGATGGCCACTCTCAGTCTCCCCGCTCCTCTGTTGTGTTTCGAAACATTGTAACGTTATGGTTGTAAGCACAATGTTGGCGAACAAGGCTCCGGGCGATGGGCATCTGGAAAATCAAATGTGCCATGTCTAAGGGTTTATTCCTGTGCGTTACTCAATAGGCTTCATGCCTCTGCTCTGGTATGCTAGAACCTTGTGATCATCAAAATTTTGTTTGCGATTCTGGTGCTCTCGTCGGTGGCCCTGATTGGGGTGGCTGTGGCCGTGTCGGTTCGTGTCTGGAAGCATCTGAAGGGGCACGGGACACAGTCGCGGATTTCCGCGGAAGCTGTGCAGGAGAGCGGCCAGGAAGTTTCCAGCTCCTGAATGTAGAACTGAGCCGCGCCCGGATGATGATGGCGGCCGATTCCGGGGACGGCGGGATCGAACTTACCAGCTGCGCTGGTTTCGGCCAGCGCGGCATGTTACTAGCATTTTTGTTGACGGTCCAAAGGACCAGGAAAAAGGATTATGAGCAGCAGTGCTACGGAAGCAATTGAAATCAAAATTGCGCACAGTCCGGATTCGGACGACGCGTTCATGTTCTACGGCCTCGCAACGAACAAGGTTCGAGTGCCCGGTCTCAAGTTCACCCATGTGCTTTGCGACATCGAAACCCTGAACCACAAGGCGATTGCGGAAGCCTACTATGAAGTGACAGCAATCTCATTCCACGCCTATCCGTATCTGCAGGAGCACTATGCGCTGATGCCGAGCGGCGGCAGCGTGGGCGATGGCTATGGTCCGATGATCGTGGCTGCCAAGAACTACTCGCTGGATGAGGTGAAGAAGCTGAAGATTGCCATTCCGGGCACGCTGACGACCGCAGTGCTGGCACTCAAGCTCTTTGCCCCTGAGATTCAAACTGAGGTGGTTCCCTTCGACAAGATCATTCCCGCCGTGCTGGAAGGCCATTACGATGCCGGACTGATTATCCACGAGGGACAGCTCACCTACGACCGGAGCGGATTGAATCGCATCCTCGACCTGGGCAAGTGGTGGCGCGAGGAGACTGGATTGCCGCTGCCGCTGGGCGCCAACGCCATCCGCAAGGATCTGGGGCAGGAGACGATTGCCAAGGTCTGCAAGGCGCTGCGCGACAGCATCCGGCACGCGCTGGACAACCGCGAACAGGCGCTGGAGTATGCCATGCAGTTTGCACGCGACCTGGACGCCAGGGACGCCGACAAATTTGTGGGCATGTACGTGAACGAGCGCACCCTGGATTACGGCGACGACGGCCGCGAAGCAGTGGCACGGTTGCTCAACATGGGTCACGAAAAAGGCATCATCCCGCATGAAGTGAAGCTGGAGTGGGTGAGCGAGACGGCTTCGGCAAGCCGCGTGTAAGCAACAACAAGAGTGTTGCTGGAAGAGGCTCCGCGCCAGTCGCGGAGCTTTTCCTTTTGTCGCAAGGCGAGTGACGGCACGTTGGCGAGCCTATCCGTTACACTGTTTCGGTATGCCCCGAAGCAATGGACTGAAGACGACGCGCCAGACGCTGATGATCGATGCCGACGACACCCTATGGGAGAACAACATCTACTTTGAGCGGGCGATTGCCAACTTTATCTCGTTCCTCAAACATCGCAACTTTACCGCTGCCGAAGTGCGGCAGAAGCTGAATGAGGTAGAGCACGAAAACATTGCGAAGCTGGGCTACGGGTTGCATAGCTTTGCGGCAGCGCTGGTGAACACCTTCGAACGGCTCTCGGTAGAGCCCCTGACGCCGGCGCTGCATGAGACGATTCACGGCTTTGCGCGGGCCATCGCCGAGCAGCCAATTGAACTGCTGAAACAGGTTGGGCCGACGCTGGAAGAGCTGCGTTCGCGGCACAGACTGCTGCTAGTGACCAAGGGCAACTTTGCGGAACAGACGGGCAAGGTGGAGCGCTCCGGCGTGAAGCCATATTTTGAGGCCGTGGAAGTGGTGGCGGAGAAAAACGCGGAGTGCTACCACAACATCGTGGAGAAATATGGGCTGGAGCGGAGCACAACGTGGATGGTGGGCAACAGCCCCAAGTCAGATATCAATCCAGCAATTGCGGCTGGGCTGAATGCGGTGTTCATCCCGCACGCCGACACATGGGTTCTAGAGCACGCCGAGCTGTACACCGCTCCACCGCCGCAGAGGCTGCTGACGCTGGAGCGGTTCGGGTTGCTGAGCGAAACATTCTAGAGCAGCAATTCTGCAGAAGCGTGGTTCTTAGTCGCAGCAAGCCGCCATCAGGAGTGCCCAGCGCTCAGGCTTCCCGTTCACAATCACTGAACCCTCAGGTACCTCTACGGGCGCGGCGGAAGCAACATGGTGGGCCGAGCTGGAGACTAGGGTTTGAGCAACCGTGCGAGCGGCAGGATTGCGAAGACGGGAGCGCGTAACACCCTGGGCGTACTGGATGGCCGCTTCGGGGCAAGCCAGCGCGCAGGCACCGCAGTCGGTACACAGCTCGGGATCGATCTGGAAATGGCTGGCACCTTCGGTCTTCACTTCTTCGATGGCGCCGTAGGGGCATGAATCTTCACAAATGGTTTCTTTCTCGGAACATTTCGGATCGATCTGATAGGGCATAACATCCTCCTTCGTTTCTCGTCTCAATATCTGCGGGCTATCTTGCTGGAGCCCCGCCACTCGCCAGAACCTCTTTTTCGCCGCTGCCAGGCCTCCATGGGCGCTTTGGGAGTGGGCGCATCCAGGGAGCCTGTCCCAAGGCGACGAGGGTCATAGGCTGGTACGCACCGGCGTAGGCGATGGCATTTTCTGGACATGCCAGTGCGCAGGCACCGCAATCGACGCAGAACTGCGCGTCAATGTGAAGGCGGCGCTGGCTATCGGCCCCTGTTGCGGCGACGGTCTCGATGCACTCGTACGGGCAGATGTCTTCGCAAATCGTCTCGTTACCGGAACATTGCGGCGTAATCCAATAGGGCATAGTGTCCCTCTCGAAGCTTTGGCTTCTGTCAGATACCTGTCAGAGGCCATCAAGCCTCAGCTGTTTTTGCGATCAAAAAGAAGCAAGCACGTCTGCGGCCAATCCGGGCCATGTGGGATCGCGGAGCTAAGTGCAACATACTAAGCTAGATACATGGAAACGGTTCGGTCGAACCACAGAGACGGCAGAGACAAGCGGCAACATAGTGTCACTTAGTTATTGCCTGCTGACAACATAATGTCATAATCGGACAGCGAGCTGGTTCAACAAGCTGGCTCAAGGTGGCGCATGGAAACGTTGGGCAGGCAGGCAGCGCAGGAGTGGATGGATTCCAACGGCCCGTTACAGGATCGCGAGCAGCTCCAGTTGCTGCTGGAAGTGAATAACGCGCTGGTCCCAGAGCTGGAACTTCATTCACTTTTGCACGCCATCTCAACCGCCATAGGACGGGTGGTGCGTCATGACTATTCCAGCCTGTGCCTGTATGACGAAGTGCGCGACGAGTTCCGTATGCACGCCCTCGTTCTCCCTGGCGGCAAGGGACTGCTGCACGAGCAACTTGTCTTCAGGCCTGAAGGCTCGCCCGCGGGAGAGGCGTTCACAACACGCAAGCCGCTGGTGGTGGACAACCTCGACCAGAAGCAATTTCCAAACAACGTGACCGGCTGGCTGCTGGCCGAGGGAATCAAGTCCGCATGCTGGGTCCCGTTGCTGCGGGGAGAACGCTGCATCGGCGTGCTGTGCGTGGGCGATCGGCGGTCAGCGACGCTTGAACGCAAGAATGTAGCTCTGCTGTTTACGGTTGCAACCCAGGTTGCCATTGCAGTGGAGAATGCGCTGGCCTTCCAGCAGATCAGCAAGTTGAAGGATCAGCTGGCGAAGGAAAAAAACTACTTGGAGAACGAAATTCACTCCGAGCACTATCCTGCGGAGATTGTAGGCAACAGCCGCGAGTGGATGCAGGTGATGGAGCAGATCGAGACCGTGGCTCCCACGGACGCCACGGTGCTGATTACGGGCGAGACCGGAACCGGCAAGGAATTGGTAGCTCGCGCGATTCACAGCAAAAGCGATCGACAGCCCCACACGCTGGTAAAGGTGAATTGTGCGGCCATGCCGGCGGGATTGCTGGAAAGTGAGTTGTTCGGCCACGAGCGAGGAGCCTTCACGGGCGCCACCGATAAGCAGATTGGCCGCTTTGAACTCGCCGATAAAAGCACGCTGATGCTGGACGAAGTCGGGGACCTTCCGCTGGAACTGCAGCCGAAGCTGCTGAGGGCGCTACAAGAGCGGCAGTTCGAACGGCTGGGAAGCTCACGCACCGTCAAGGTAGATGTGCGGGTGATTGCAGCGACGAATCGCAACCTGACGGAACTCATGGAGCAACGGCTGTTCCGCGTGGACCTCTTTTACCGCCTGAACGTCTTCCCCATCGCGGTCCCGGCTCTGCGCGAACGACGCGCGGACATTCCGTTGCTGGTGCGCTACTTCACTAAGAAGTATGCGGAGCGGATGCGCAAGCAGATCCAGGTGATTCCCCCGGAGGTGATGGATTTTCTGACTGGGTGCGAGTGGCCGGGCAACGTGCGCGAGTTGGAGAACTTCATCGAGCGCTCGGTCATCCTGTCCCGATCCGAAGTTTTGCAGATTCCTCTCACGGAGCTACGTAACGCTCCGGCGGCCGGCTCGCAAACCTTGGAGGAGTGCGAGCGCGAGCATATTCTAAAGGTGCTGCGCTCGTGCCATGGCGTGGTTGGCGGGGCCAATGGCTGCGCGGCCCACCTGGGTTTGAAGCGGACCACACTGAATGCGCGGCTGCGCAAGCTGGGTATCTCACGCAGGGATTTATGAGACGGCAACCAGGGAGCCGGGCAATTCGGGTACACTGGCTCATCTCCGGAAGATACATCGCGGACGGGCGCGGCATGGCGCTCCTCCACTGAAGGTGATTGCTTGAGAAAAGGTTTGGCGGGACATCCGAAGCGCTTGACCATCGTGATTCCGGTGTACAACGAGCGCAACACCGTGATGACGATGCTGCAGAAAGTTTTGCTGCAGGAGACCTCGGGGCTGGCCAAGGAAATTTTCGTAGTGGATGACTGTTCCACGGACGGCACGCGCGAAGCCCTGCAAAACGTGGATTGGGAGAGCCTCTGCCAAGACTCCGGCGACAGTGTGCGACTTCTGCTGCACGACCGCAATCGTGGCAAGGGAGCCTGTATCCGGACGGCGCTGGAGCAGGCTGAAGGCGAGCTGGTTCTGGTGCAGGACGCCGACTTGGAATATGATCCGGGCGATTATCCTGCACTGCTGAGTCCCATCCTGGAAGGCCGCGCTGACGCCGTCTTCGGTAACCGCTTCCATCCTGGAGCGCACCAGGCTCCGCGTCTGCACCGCTTTCTGCTGAACCGATTGTTCTCCGTTGCGTGCAATCTACTCACCAGCCTGGCCCTTACCGATGTGACCGCCTGCTACAAAGTCCTGCGGCGCGATACGCTCGATGCGTTGAAGCTGCAAAGCAACCGCTTCAGCATGGAAACCGAGCTGACGGTGAAACTTGCGCGAAGCTCCGCACGTATCTATGAAGTGCCGATCATGTATCGCGGCCGGAGTTACGCCGAGGGCAAGAAAATTAGCTGGGTGGATGGCTTGGCGGCCTGCTATCACCTGCTTCGCTACCGCTTTTTCTAAGACTCTTCCCGCTCCCTGGCGACAGCACCCATCTGCACCGGAGCTGAAACAATGCGCCGCTGAAGGCCGCACGACCAAATCTCGTAAAGCTGATGATTGCCGTGGAGGAACTTCAGCCCCGGCCCAGTCTGAAGTTTCTCCGCGAAGCAGAGCGCGCAATGCAACCCCAGCCCGCCGCCGCTACAACTGAGTATGCGGAGGTACGAACACCATGAAGAGAATCTTCCTGCTGGCCTCAATTCTGGTGCTGTCAGCGAGCTGGGCAGTGGCACAGTATTCGAGCACGGGCACAAGCGAACAGAGCAGTGCTGCTGCAAACACAAAGACCGTTCAGGGTTGCCTTTCCGGATCAGAGGGAAGCTACAGCTTGACGGATCAGGCAGGGACCACCTACAAGCTCACCGGAGATACGGCAAAGCTGCAGGCCCACGTTGGCCACACAATTCAGGTGACGGGAACACCCTCGTCGGATATGAGCTCAAACGGCATGGGAAGGCAGTCTGGTTCGATGAGCGAATCTGCCGAGTCGCCACAAACGTTGCAGGTATCCTCGTTCAAGCATATTTCAGCTACCTGTATGCAGCATTGAGCTGGCAAGCTTCGGCTGCGGTGCTCGGAAGATCAGTACGCGTTCAGCTTCTGGATCGCCGTGAAGATGTCATCGGCCTGTGGCAGGATGACGTCTTCCAGTTGCGGCTGGTAGGCGACGAAGGTGTCTTTGGCGGCCAACCGCTGCACCGGGGCGTCGAGTTTGTCGAAGAGCTCGCTGCCGATGCGAGCGGCAATTTCCGCGCCATAGCCCCAGCTCAGCATGTCTTCGTGCACAACCAGCACGCGGCTGGTCTTGCTGACCGATGCGGCTATGGCCTCGAAGTCATAGGGGTTCAGGGTGCGCAGGTCGAGCACCTCGACGCTGATTCCCTGCTCACGCTCCAGGCGTTGCGCGGCTTGCAAAGTGCGCGGGACGGTAGCACCGTAGGTAACCACGGTGACATCGCTTCCCGCCTTCCAGATGCGCGCCTTACCGAAGGGAATCGTGTAATCAGGGCCGGGATAGGGAGCGCGTCCGAAGGGTTCGCGATAGAGACGTTTGTGTTCGAGAAACATGACGGGGTCGTCGCAGCGGATGGCGGTACGCAACAAACCGGCGGCGTCCTGCGCGTTGGAAGGAAAGACCACGTGCATGCCGGGCGTGTGGGTAAAGATGCTCTCGCCGCACTGCGAGTGATAGACGGCACCGCCGGTGAGATAGCCTCCAATGGCAACGCGGACCACTGCTGGGCAGGAAAACGCGTTGTTGGAGCGCCAGCGGATCAGCGGCAACTCATTGCGGAGCTGATGCATGGCGGGCCAGATGTAATCGAAGAACTGGATCTCAACTACCGGTTTTAATCCGCGTGTTGCCATGCCCACGGCGCGGCCCACAATGTTGGCTTCGGCAAGCGGCGAGTTGAATACGCGGTCAGAGCCGAACTCGCGCTGCAGTCCGGTGGTGAGCTTGAATACTCCGCCCTTGCCCTTTACCTTCTTTTCCTCCAGATACTGCTCGTTCGAGCAATCAGCGACATCCTCGCCAAAGATGACAACGCGCGGGTCGCGCCGCATCTCATCGCGCAGGCAGCTGTTGATTAGATCGGCCATGGTTCGGTCGCCGCCTTCGGTGAGCGGAGCCGAATCGAAGACTGGCGCAGTGGGCTTCAGCTCCTCCGAATAAACGTAGCGGGCATAGCTGCTGGGCTCGGGGAAGGCCGCATCGAGTGCGGCATCGCAGGCGGTTTGCACATCGGCATCTACCTCGCGATGCAGCTTCTGCAGCGAAGCAGCGTCGAGGATGCCTTCGTCGAGAAGGAATTTCTGCATGCGCGCGATGGGGTCGCGTTCGGCTTCCTGCTTGCGCTCACTCTCAGGCCGGTAGAGCTTCTGATCGTCGGAGAGCGAGTGCGAGTAAACGCGGATGACGTGTCCGTGAACGAAAGCCGGGCCCTGGCCGGAGCGAATGTACTCGACGGCGCGGCGCATGGCGGCAAGGCTGGCCAGCAGATCGGTACCGTCGCACTCTTCAAAGTGGAAGTTGGGGAAGTTGGCGACCAGGCGGCTGATGTTGCTTCCTGGCGTCTGGTACTTGACCGGAACGGAGATGGCGTAGCCGTTGTCTTCGATGACGAAGAGCACAGGCAGCTTACGTAGCGACGCGGTGCTCAGCGACTCCCAGAACTCTCCCTGCGACGTAGTGCCTTCACCGGCGGAGACGTAGGTGACCTCGTCGGCATGATGGGCAACGTCCTTGAACTCGCGATAGTCGCCATCCCCCTTGGCCGCAGACGCAGGATGCTGATTGAAGTAGCGGCCTGCTTCGGCACAGCCCACGGCCTGAAGGAACTGCGTCCCGGTAGGGGAAGAGGTGGTGAAGATATTGTGCGCGCGGCTACCCCAGTGCGAGGGCATCTGGCGGCCACCGGAGGCGGGGTCATCGGCAGCGCCTACGGCCTGCAAAAGCTGGGCTTCGGCGGTCACACCCAGGGCCAAGCACAGGGCGCGGTCGCGGTAGTAGGGGAAAAACCAGTCATACGCGGAACGAAGGTTGGCGGCGGCAGCCACCAGCAGCGCCTCATGCCCGGCGCAGGAGATCTGGAAAAAGACCTTTTGCTGGCGCTTGAGCGTGATTTCGCGATCATCGATGCGCCGCGAGAGGTACATAAGCCGGTACATCTCCGCCAACTGGTGCGGGGCAAGTCCCTCGTAAGTCTTCTCCATCGTGACCGCTGGATCGCTCTGCAGAACCTTCGATGACATTCGCTATTCCCTCAGTCCGAAACCGGAGCCCCGTTACCGCGGCATCCGCAGGTGCGCATATACTGAGACTAAGATGATCGAGACGAAGCGGCCGATTCCAGCCGCACAGATAAAACTGCTTCTCTGGGACTTGGACGGCACGCTGGTGGACAGCGAACTGGACTTGGCCCACGCCATCAACGCCATGCTGCGCCATCTGGAGCGCCCCGAGCTGCCTGTGGAGGTCGTTGCCAGTTACATTGGCGACGGTGCGCCCATGCTGGTGCGCCGCTCCCTGGGCGATCCGGAGGACGAAGCCTTTGTACAAAGCTCGCTTGAGTTCTTCCAGCACTATTACCGCGAGCACAAGCTGGACAATACCTACGTTTATCCCGGCATGATGGAAGTCTTGCAGGCGATCCGCGAGCGTAGCACTCTGCAGATGTCGGTACTAACGAACAAGCCCATCAATCCCTCGCGCGGTATTTGCGATGGCTTGGGGATCTCCGCCTACATGTCGCAGGTCTACGGCGGCAACAGCTTTTCGACCAAAAAGCCCGATCCACAAGGCGCTCGCGTGTTGCTGAAGGAACACAATGCCCTGCCAAGCGAGACCATTATGATTGGTGACTCACAGAACGACGTGCTGACCGCCAACAACGCCGGAATGTTCTCCATTGGCGTTACCTATGGCCTGTCGCCGGAGTCGCTGAAGATTCATCCTCCGGACGTGCTGATCGACCATCCGGGAGAGTTGCTGGAGCTGCTGGGATTGGGAAGCGGAGCCAATCAGAAGATGGGAGCATTGTGATGATCCATATTCATAGATAAACTCTATTTCCAACTTTCTTTGCACTGCCGCATAATCATAGACAGTAGGTTCGGGACGAATGATGGTAATCTTCAGTAACTCTGTAAGCCGTTGGAGCTAGATCACCTCACCAGACTACCCGTCCAAAGAAAATGTCCAAGCCTTTGCCAAAGATGGAG
Source organism: uncultured Acidobacteriaceae bacterium (assembly GCA_964559875.1). Classification (GTDB taxonomy): domain Bacteria; phylum Acidobacteriota; class Terriglobia; order Terriglobales; family Acidobacteriaceae; genus TOLSYN. The sequence goes on along the minus strand of CAZLJQ010000016.1, from coordinate 50,555 downwards.
TTATAAGCCATGTACAAGATCGTGGAAGCCCGTGTTGTCGGCTTCAAAATCAAACAGTTTGTTATCGAGGCTCCGCGCATTGCACGCAAGCAGCAGCCTGGGCAATTCATCATTCTGCGCCTACATGAAAATGGTGAGCGCATCCCTCTGACTATCAAAGCTTCTGACCCGGTTGCCGGAACGGTCACCATTGTGGCGCAGTCGATCGGCAAAACCACCTCTCTGCTGAACTGCCTGGAGACCGGCGACTACATTCTGGACATCGTTGGTCCGCTCGGCCATCCGTCGGAGATTGCAAAGTTCGGCACGGTTGCGATTCTGGCCGGAAGCGTGGGTACGGCGATGGCTCTGCCGACCTCCCACGCGCTAAAGGCGGCTGGCAATCACGTGGTCTTCATCGAAGGCGCACGCAACACCGAGATGGTGGTCTTCGAGAACGAAGTACGCGACGCCAGCAACGAAACCTACATCATGACCGACGACGGCAGCTACGGCGAAAAAGGCTTGGTGACGAAGAAGCTCAACGATCTGATGGCCGACGGACGCAAGATCGACTATGTGATGGCCGTTGGACCGGTGATGATGATGCGCGCCGTGGCCCAGATGACCAAACCACTGGGCATCAAGACCATGGTGAGCCTGAACTCGATTATGGTGGACGGCACAGGTATGTGCGGTGGTTGCCGCGTCCTACTGGGCGACAAGAGCAAGTTCGCCTGCGTGGATGGCCCGGAGTTTGACGCCTCCATGGTGAACTTTGAGGTGCTGATGCAGCGCAACGCGATGTACCGCGACAAGGAATGCGAATCGCTGAAGCGCTTTGAAGAGAACAAGGAAGCGGAATTGGCCGAGGTGCGGGCACAGTTCGCCAACAAGGAGGCGCACAATGCCTGAGAAAAATACCCTGTCGAATAAAGAACGGATGAAGATTGCGCGTATCCACATGCCGGAGCAGGACCCGGAAGTTCGCAGCCACAATTTTCAAGAGGTGAACCAGGGAATCTCCGCCGCGGACGCACAGATTGAAGCCACGCGTTGCATCGGCTGCGGCAAACCGGGCTGCGTGCTGGATTGCCCGGTGGGAGTGAAGATTCGCGAAGTGGTGGACCTGATCTATGCGGGTGACTACCTGGCGGCAGCTTCCAAGATGCGTGAGGATAACGCGCTACCGGCCATCACCGGACGCGTCTGTCCGCAGGAGAACCAGTGTGAGGGCGGATGCATTCTGGCGAAGAAGGGCGAGTCGGTTGCCATCGGCAACCTGGAGCGCTTTATCGCCGACTATGAGCGTGAGAGCGGAAAGCTTGGGCTTCCGGCCATCGCCGCACCGACGGGCAAGAGCGTGGCCATCGTGGGCAGCGGCCCGGCTGGCCTTAGCGCCGCCGGAGACCTGATCCAAAAGGGTCACCGCGTACGCGTCTTTGAGGCGCTGCACGAGCTGGGCGGCGTACTCGTCTACGGCATTCCGGAGTTCCGCCTGCCCAAGACGATTGTGAAGGGCGAGGTGGACAACCTGCGCAAGATGGGCGTGGAGTTTGAGACCAACGTCATTATCGGCAAGAGCGTGACCATCGACGAGCTGATGCGCGACGAGAACTACGACGCCGTTTTTGTGGCGACCGGCGCGGGACTGCCCAAGTTCCTGGGAGTTCCGGGCGAGCACCTGAACGGGGTGTACTCGGCCAACGAATTCCTGACCCGCGTGAACCTGATGCGCGCCTACAAGTTTCCTGAGGCCGATGAGCCGGTCTATGACTGCCGCGACAAGGACGTGATCGTGGTGGGCGGCGGCAACACCGCAATGGATGCCGTGCGAACTGCCCGGAGGCTCGGAGCCAAGAGCGCAACCCTGGTCTATCGCCGCTCTGAGCATGAGATGCCAGCGCGCGCCGAAGAAGTGAAGCACGCCAAGCAGGAGGGCGTGGAATTCCGCATGCTGACCAACCCGGAGGAGTTTCTGGGCGACGAAAAAGGCTGGCTGACCGGAGCACGCTGCGTGCAAATGGAGCTGGGCGAGCCCGACGCAAGCGGACGGCGCAGTCCGGTGGAGATCAAAGGCTCGGACTTCATTCTGCCCGCCAGCTTGGTCATCATCGGCGTGGGCACCACGGCAAACCCGCTGGTCCAGAGCACCACTCCGGACCTGAAGACCACCTCGCGCAACTACATCCTGATCGACCCGGAGAGCACCCGCACTTCCAAGCGCGGCGTCTTCGCCGGAGGCGATATCGTAACCGGCGGCGCCACGGTGATTCTGGCCATGGGTGCAGGCCGCAAGGCTGCAGTGTCCATTCACGAATACCTGACGACCGGAGTTTGGGAGACTGCGCCAAAAGCGTAAACCGAAAACAATACAGCAACATGCGCCGCACACTCGACGAGAGGTGCGGCGCTTTTTGTATCAACGCGGAGAGTTCGGCGGCAGGTCCCGTCGCGAATGAATTGATTCAGACGGTTGTGTTGTACTCACACCGAGTATGATGATTGGCGCGGTCCGTTCGCGGCACAGGTGCGGATCGGATTCCTGAACATAATTGCACACTGCGCATACTTTTGACTGAGAGGTGTTCCAGTGGTTAGTTCCCTGTTACTCATTGCCATGCTGTTCCAGGGTAGCCCGCAAGCGGCGCCCAAGCCAGTGCTCGATAACGACCGCATTGTGGTCTACGATGTTTCCGCTCCCATAGCCGCGCAACCGATGGATGCCGTGGTTGTCTCCTTGAAGGGCACCGCGGTGTTCGTGCCCAAGGGCGTGAAACCGAAGATCGATGGACGATCGATGGTGATCGATCTGAAGGACGTTAAGGTGGCGCCCATTGCCAATCGAAGCGGTTATCCGCTCGGCTATCCGCGTCCCGGAGCGAAGAAGCTATTTGAAAACGATCGCGTGATTGTGTGGGATAACGTTTGGGCGCCGGGCGTCCCCACGCCTATGCACTTCCATGACAAGGACACGGTTGTGGTGTTTCTGACGGATGGCCAGGTGAAATCCACTACTCTGGACGGAAAAGCTGTGGTGGGCTCGAACAGCTTCGGGTTGGTCAGATTCAGCCCCCGCGACCGCACCCACACGGAAGAGCTGGTGAGTGGAAAGGCGCGCGCAATTATTACGGAGCTGAAGTAGACGACAGCAACAACGGCCTGGGCCGCACTACTGCAAAAAACAAACGCCGCACACTCGATAAGAGGTGCGGCGCTTTTGTGAGTCGCTGGTTACAGCCTAGAACAGGCCGTGGAGGAACTCCGTGAAATTCGCGACATCAATCGTGCCGAGTCCGGCTGCGGGATTGTATCCGTTGCTGCCGTGGTAGAACCAGTTGTCGCCATATGCAATCGCGTGCAACGGCGGCGTAGGACCTCGATAGGCCCGATCGCTGTGTGCGACAGCGTAGAGCGCGTAGTTGAGCAGTCCGATCCTGCCGTGCAAATATTCGCCCAGCAGGGCCGAGACGCCGTTCAGTTGTGGTCCGACAAAGCTCGTGCCACCCCAGCCGCCTTCAATTCCAAATCCGGTCGCGCTCGAGGTGTAGTAAACAACGTAACCGGTGTACGGGTCGGCGTTGAACGAGACGTCCGGAACATTGCGGCCCGGATAGTGCGATGGCAGCGGGTAGTACAGTTCGACGATCCCATCCGCTGCGATGAAATCCTCGCCTGCTTTGAAAATCTGGTCAGGCTGGCTGAGCTGGATGCCGGGCAGGCCAACTTGATACCAAGGTGCCTTAAAGAGAGTGCTTACGCCCCCGCCGCCACCAGCTGAGAAGATTCCGCACGCGATGGGAGTGTCGCAGCCGAAAGCAACTTTGTAGTAACCCTCCAGATAGTCCCATCCCCACACCCTCTCGTGCGGGACGTCAACCCGGTAGAAGGGAGCGGTGCATGCCGCATTCAGGCAGTTCTCTTGGACGCCGGCCAGCGTGGTGCCGCCAGCCGCAGTAATTGCCGTATCACTCGCCGGATAGTCTACGCTTAGCGCCAGGCTACAGGTGCTGTTTGGCTGTGAGGGCGAGTACGGGCCATAGCAACCAAGGCTATCATTTGCATCGTAGGCGCCACCGTCACCCGCCGCCGCAAAGACCGTCTGTCCCTGGATCGCCGCGCGAACCAAAAGTTCGTGGAGGGCTTGCGTAATCCCTACAGTTCGTCCGGTAACAGGGTCGGTCACCGGGGAGTTCTCGAGATTGTCGAGCCATTCCCAGAAACCCCAACTGGTGGAGAGGGTCTCGACCACGTTGGCATCGATAGCCGAAGCAAAGACGTCGATTTCGCTCTGGTTGGTGTTCGGTCCTTGGTAGACGATGATCTTTGCCCCCGGAGCGATACCGCCAGACTGTTCAACATCGAGGGTGGTTTCGTCCGAGCCGGCCGCGTCGCTGGGCGCGCCGGGTCCGCCATCGATGTCGACGATATGTATGCGATTCGGATGGACCGATAGCCCGACCGCCTTCCAATAGGCATACGCATCGCTTGGAGTAAAGCTGGCAAACGTGACGATGCCGAGCGTACGGCCACTTCCCGACACTCCCCGCTTGTACAGCGGTTGCACGTCGTAGTGTTTGGCGAAGTCAGTCACGGTTAAGTATCCAAACGCATCGCCCGTCGTTGCCGGCGCGCTCGGTCTTGCCTGCATATAGGGAGCAACCCGATTGTGTGGACGCAGCGTGGGGCGGTTATCGAGACCAACTACTGCCGCGACTGCGGCCGAAATCTCAGCGGGAACGGTGGCGCGGCTGAGGGGGGCATGGAAGGTATAGCCCGGGACATTTCCGTGTGCGGAAGTGCTATAGCTATGCAAGCTGACGGCGAAGGCGCGCTCCATGTCGGCGGGCAGGCCGGTGACTCTGAGCGTGGTCGCGGTGGTTCGCTCGGCCGTTAGCCCAAACTTGGCCAGGCTCGCAACCACCGTTGCGACATCGGAGTCCGAGGGCGCAAAGCGGGCCACAAACTGGTCAGCAGTCAGAAACTGGTGATACTGAGGATCCTGGGGATCGTTGAGCGACTTCAGCAGGGTCTCTGCATCATTCAGATTGGGCAAGCTGAGAGCGATTGTGACCGAGATAGGCGTTGTGCCCGACTGCGCACTGAGCGGACCGAGATCGATTGCTTTGGGCGTTGTGGCGTCGGGATAAGGCACTCCGGCATGGGCAAGAACAGGCCAAGCCAGCACGGCCATCGCTGCAACTTGGAGTACCTGCAAAACTCTCTTGCGCTTCTCTTGCATTTTGACTCCTTCGGGTCAGGTTCGTACTTCGTTCTTAGGTTGCTCGTCAGTCGCTGAATTGCGGGTAGCAGGCGAATCGCTGGAACGTTTTGACACCGATACGGCTAGCACAATAACAGAATCGGCCCTGAGCTAAGTGGATGCTTGTTTGCTGGGCAGGTTTGTAGGCCAAAGTGGGAATTCGAGAGCACATTCCGATCGGATGCCTCGCGATATAATCAAGAGTTACTCAGAGCACGCCGCTGCCTTCTGGAAGCGGGGCTATGCGTTGCGGGGAGTGGGGACTCCGGCGAGATGGAACTGAAGGTTCACAGCAACTACAAACCGCAAGGCGATCAGGCCTCGGCCATTGAGCAACTTACGCGTGGGCTGCGCGAGGGCGAGAAGCACCAGGTGCTGCTCGGCGTCACCGGCTCCGGCAAGACGTTTACGATGGCCAAGGTGATCGAAGAGTCGCAGCGACCGGCGCTGGTGATGGCACACAACAAGACGCTGGCAGCGCAGCTCTATCACGAGTTCAAGAGCTTCTTTCCCAACAACGCCGTCGAATACTTCGTCTCCTACTACGACTACTACCAGCCAGAGGCTTACATTCCGGCGGGCGACATTTACATCGAAAAGGAATCGACGGTCAACGACGAGTTGGACAAGCTGCGGCTCTCTGCGACGCGATCGCTGTTTGAGCGCCGCGACTGCATCATCGTCGCTTCGGTCAGCTGCATCTACGGCCTAGGCTCGCCGGAAGCCTACTACGGAATGCTGCTCTTCCTGGAAAAAGGACAGAAGATCAAGCGTAAGGAGATCACCAGCAAGCTGGTTGAGATTCTTTACGAACGCACCGACGCGGACTTCAAGCGCGGCACCTTCCGTGTGCGTGGCGATGTTATCGAGGTCTATCCGACTTACGACGACATGGCTTACCGCATCGAGCTCTGGGGCGATGAGGTCGCCTCGCTATCGCAGATCGATCCCCTCTTTGGCACCGTGAAGCAGAAGTACCAGCGCCTGCCCATCTATCCCAAGTCTCACTACGTGATGAAGCCGGAGACCAAGAGCGCGGCGGTGGATTCGATTGTGCAGGAGATGCTTTGGTGGGAGAAGGAACTGGAAAACCAGGGACGCATCGTAGAGGCGCAGCGCATCCATCAGCGCACCCGCTTTGACCTTGAGATGATCAAGGAGATGGGCTACTGCCACGGCATTGAGAACTACTCGCGACACTTCACCGGACGGCTGCCGGGCGAGCCTCCGCCGACCCTGCTGGACTATGTGCCGCGCGACTACCTGCTCTTTATGGACGAGTCTCACCAGACTGCACCGCAGGTGCGCGGCATGTGGCACGGCGACCGCTCGCGCAAGCAGAACCTGATCGACTACGGTTTCCGCCTGCCCAGCGCGCTGGATAACCGCCCGCTCACCTTCGAGGAGTTTGAAGCGCGGGTGAACCAGGCAATCTATGTGAGTGCCACGCCGGGCCCGTATGAGCTGACCAAATCAGCGGGCGTCATCGTGGAGCAGATCATTCGCCCCACGGGGCTGGTCGATCCCCAGGTCGAGGTGCGTCCCGTGAAGGGCCAGATCGACGACCTGCTGCACGAGATTCGTCTGCGCGTGGAGCGCGGCGAGCGCGTGCTGGTGACCACGCTGACCAAACGCATGTCCGAGGACTTGGCTGAGTATTACGCCGAAGTCGGAGTGCGCTGCCGCTACATGCACTCGGAGATTGAAACGCTGGAGCGCATCAACATCCTGCGCGATCTGCGCAAGGGTGAGTTCGATGTATTGATTGGTATCAATCTATTGCGCGAGGGACTGGACCTGCCGGAGGTTTCGCTGGTAGCCATTCTGGACGCGGACAAAGAAGGGTTCCTGCGCTCGGCGGGCTCGCTGATCCAGACGATTGGCCGCTGCGCGCGCAACGTCGAGGGACGCGCCATTCTCTACGCCGACCGCATGACGGATTCGATGCGCAACGCAATCGGCGAAACCGACCGACGTAGGGCGATCCAAGAAGCCTACAACATCGAGAACAACATCACGCCGCAGACCGTGGGCAAGGCCGCCGACATGTCGCTGGCGCATGTGATCGCCGCTGACTATGCGGACGTTCCGGTGGAAGAGACCGGCGTGCCGGAATTCAAGTCGCAGGAGCAACTCGACGCCTTCATCGCAAAGATGGAGGAAGACATGCGCGAGGCAGCGAAGAGATTCGAGTTTGAGCGGGCGGCAAAACTGCGCGATGCGGTGAAAGAGCTGCGGACAAAGGAGTTTCTGTTCAGCTGACGGGATCTTACGCTGTGCAAGCGATATCGAGAAGCGAGGAACTCTTTTCCGGAAGTTTCTTCCGAGCTATACCGTCGATCTTCGGTCCCGCAGCGGTCTGTGACAGGAACACAGACGAGCGAACTAGCGCATCTTCGCTGCGAAGGCTTTGCGTACATATCTGCTGATAAAACTGTTTAACCCACTTCCATTAGTAGCCAAGGATTTCATCGTCTCAACATCCTGTTGTCCAGTACTAGCGTAGTTATAGAGGTAAATTGATCCATCCTTGAACTGGACTTTAATAAAGTCTCCACCGATCTCGTACGCAAGGACTCCAGAGTTTCCGCTGAGGTTTTGATACCGCTCCATTGCCGTTCTTCCTTTCTAGGATTTCAGTGACATCGCCGACAGCAAGAGATAAAGAATTGCTTGTACTCTGAATTTTCTGGACATTATGTTCCCAGTTACTCTGTTGAGCAACTCCGATTCGTGCTTTTGTCCAAAGAAAAAAGCCCGGAGTGATCCGGGCTTTTTCCTGCATGTATGAGGGCCTTCCTATTCGCTTTCCTGCAGCGAAGTGACGTGCTGTTCCAGCGCCTTGGTATATTCGCGTTCGGCTACCAATTCCGCCTCAAGTTTTTTGATCTGGCTATGCAGGCGCAGAATCTCAAGCCGCATTCTGCCATTGTCTGAACTGTTGCCAGGTATGGGCGGCGGAGGAACGCGTCCGGGCACGGGCGGAGGCACGGCAAGTTGCGCCGAGCCGGTGATCTGCGCGCCGGGAATAGAGACCGGCGGGGCCACTACTGGAGGTTGCATTGCAGCCGCCACGGTGGCGGCAATCGAGGGCGATGGTGCACGCGGAGCGGTGCGTGGCACCGGCACCGGTCCGGTAATCCGCGAAGCGCCATGTCCGGCGCGCGCTGGAATCGGTCCGTTGAAGATGCTGCTCAGTACGGCATTGGCATCCTCGTTCGGCTGCGCCGCAGGCTCGGCGTCCACCGGAGTGGAGAGCAGATGGCGCACCCGCGCGATCAGGTCCTGCGGCTGGAATGGCTTGCGGATCAGTTCGTTGGCATGGACGGCGAAGGCGCGCTCCGCCACTCCTTTGTTCACCACACCTGACATCAAGATGACCGGGGTTTGCCCAAAGCGCGGGTGCTGCTTGATGTATTGGCAGACATCGTAGCCGTCGCGGCCGGGCATGATCACGTCGGTGATCACCACGTCCGGAGCGCTGTGGTCCATCAGGTCCATGGCGCTGCTGGCATCATGGCAGGTGATGACGTCCAAGTCTTCACGGCGGAAGGCGATTTTAATCACCTCGCGCATGGTTGCGCTGTCGTCGATGAAATAGACCACCGGCTTTGCGCTCATTTGTAGCCTCCGTCATTGGCGGCGCGCTCTTCGTCGATCTCGCGCAGCGCCTCCAGCATCAGCTCCGTCACAGAACGGAAAACGGTTCGGGTAGCAGCCAGTGTTCCGGGCGCAAATTTGTAGACGCCACGGTCCACGCCATTGCAGGTCTTGATGATGCGGATCACCGCTTCGTCTCCGATGGTCTCTCCCACCTCGGCGTGCAGCACGTCACCCCGGCTGAAGAATACGGTTCCATCGATGGACTCGGCGTTTACGTAGAGCACTCCCGACTGGCGTGAGTGCGAAAGCATCTGGATGACTCCCGGCAGGTCGAGGTGCGAGAGACTACCCTCCAGCACCGTCTGCTCGGACTCCAGCATCTGCGTGGGATGGAAGCCCTCCACGCGGCTGAGCAAGAAGGTGCGCACCTGGGCGGCAATGTTATCCGCTCCACGGCGACGGTCAATATAATCGTCGCAACCGGCGCGGAAAGTTTCCATCAGCGCCTTCTCTCCACCGTCGCCCATGGCCAGGATAGGAATGTTCGTGGTGGCCGCATCGCCATGCAGGATTCGGGGAAGATCGAAGACACTCAATTCGCGCAGATTGGTGGCGCACAGGATGGCGGTCGGCGCGTTCCGCTCCAGCATGGTCAGCGCATAGGTGGGCTGAGTGCTGTGGGTCACGTCAAAGCCGAGCGCCTTGAGTGCCTCACCCAAGCGCCGCGCGAAAAAAACATTGCTGTCAATCACCAGGATTCTCTGATTGAGAGCCCCGTTCGTGCTCATCGCTTCGTCTCCCGGGCCAACGAGGTGGCGGGTTGAATGCAGTGTGTCATAACCTGCTCCAGGTCCAATAGAGGAACTGTCCTGCCTCCGGTGCGCAAAAGGCCAGCGACGAAAGTAACCTCATCGGGAGCTTCGCCCCGCTCGCCCTGTACCAACTCGCAGTCGCCGCTGACGGGAATGGCCACCGACTGCAGGCGTCCCGCATAGTTGCATTGCGCAATTACATAGAGATTGCGCTCCGAACTGTGTCCGAAGACCCCGCGCAGATCGCAGACTGGAATCACCCTTCCGCGCCGCACCAGAACACCTTCCAGCGACTGCATGGTGTGCGGAAATGAGTAAACGCGGCTTGGCATAACCAGTTCCTTCACCTGGCTGGAGTCCAGCGCAAAGCGCTCCTCACCCAGCGGAAAGGTCACGAATCGCGTCGTGTCATTCATGCTTCGCTCCCACGCCTTTCGCCACTAGAGCAGGCTGACGCCAAAACTCTGCTCGCACCAGAGGAACCACGTCGTCCTCCAGCAGCAACAGACCTCGATACCACTGCCGCTCCGCGCCTCGGAACATCGCAGGCAACGGCACCACTCTGGGCAGACTCGTCATGCGCTCCACTTCGCTGACGCCGAGGGCACATTCGCCCGGCTTCAGCACCACAAAGCGCTCCTGCGCACCGGCTCCCAAGCCAACCTGCCAGGCGAAATCGATCAGCTCCGGCCCCCGCAGACGGCGAATGGCGGTTCGGTCTTCGCGATCGCGAATCTCTGCGACATGGTCGGCTTCCACGGCGAAGCGCATGCCACCGGCGGTGAACAGAATCACAGGTCCGGCCGTGGCCGGCGCGGGTTTCACCGCACGCGAGACGAACAACGCCTGCCGCTGCTCCTCTTTCACCACATCCGCCATTGAGCTCTGCTCATCATAACCCTGCGGCCCGCGCCGCGCCCAAGTCAGATTCCACCCGCCGGGCGATAGCCCCGGCAATCTGATCCAGCGGCAGCACCTGCTGCACGGCACCAGTCTTGATCGCCTCGGAAGGCATGCCGAAGATTACCGAGGTCGCTTCGTCCTGCGCCAGTACCAGCCCGCCGTTTTCCTGAATCGCCATTACCCCGCGCGCACCGTCGCTGCCCATTCCGGTCAGGATGGCAACTAGGGCGCCAGAGCCCGCCAGGGCAGCTACTGACTCCAGGGTCACGTCGATGTTCGGGCGATAGCCGCCAATGCGCGGTCCATCGTCGAGCACAATGCGTCCCGGCGGAGCAACTCGCAGATGGCAATCGCCGGGACAAACATAGGCATGTCCGGCGCGCAGTTGCTCGCCGTTCTCGGCATGTTTCACCGGAATCTGCGCAACGCTGGCCAGCTGTCCGGCAAACTGCGAGGTAAAGTTTCCGGGCATGTGCTGCACGATGAGCAGCGCGCCCGGGAAATTGGCTCCAAATTGCGGCATCAGCTTCATCAGCGTTGCCGGCCCCCCGGTGGAGGCAGCCAGCACCGCAACCGGCAACCGCGATCCATTCAACCCGGGAGCGGCGGTCATCTCCGTCCCGCGTTCCTCAACCCGCGCCAGCTTGGTTGGCGTACTGTGCGACAGGTTGCGGACGACCCGAACTTTACTGGCAATGCGCAGCTTGCGCACCAGCTCTTCACGCACGCTGGACATATCCAGGTCGACGCCGCTGGTGGGCTTGGCCAAAAAGTCGATGGCGCCCAGTTCCAGCGCACGCAGCGTGCTTTCCGCGCCCTGCTTGGATTCCGAACTGACGATCAGGATTGGCCGCGGGTCGGTGGACATGATGATCTCGGTCGCCTGCAACCCATCCATATGCGGCATGTTGATGTCCATGGTGATGACATGCGGCATAAGCTTGGCGGCCTTCTCCACCGTCTCGCGCCCGTCGCGTGCTTCGCCAACCACCTCGAAGGCACCATCGGAGTCGAGAATGCTAAGCATCACCTTGCGCATGAACGCCGAATCGTCTGCAACCAGAACCCGGATTTTTTCGCCACTCATCATCGTCTATCTCTCAATGAACCACGGGAGGAGTGATTACCTGTCCCGAAGTACCAATCAACTCGGCCACCTGCGCGATAAAGGATTCCTCCTGCACCGGCTTAACCATGAACGCGGCCGCACCCTCCTTCAGTGCGCGATCGCGATGCTTGGACCCGGCGCGCGAGGTCACCACCATTACCGGCACTGTGCTGGTTGAAGGCGTTTGCCGCAGATGCAACATCAATTCGTATCCGTTGGTGCGCGGCATCTCCAGATCGGTGATCACCAGGTCGCAATCGTTGGAGGTGGCAACCTCCAGTGCTTCCAGTCCGTCGCAGGCGAGCTTGACCCGATATCCGGCCTTCTCCAACATGCGGCCCACAAACTTGCGCACGCTGATCGAGTCGTCGACCAGCACCACCAGCTTTTCCTTCTCCACCCGGTCCACAGCAGCCGCCGGAATCTCGCCGCGAGCCACGGCGGTTGCTCCCGGCAAAAAGAGCCGTGCCGCGTTCATCGCGGTGGTCAGCGGACGGCGCTCGATGGACTCGCCCATGATCAGGCGATTGACGTCCACCAGCAGAATCAGGCTGCCATCGGGCGCAATGGTGGCCCCCGGAAACAGCTTTACGTTGCGCAGATACTCGCCCAAATTCTTGATGACGATTTCATCCTTGCGCAGGACTTCTTCCACCACCACACCCACCTGCCGTCCACCCACGTTCACCAGCACCAGGCGGAGATAGCCATTGACCGGCAACAGGCGCGGCAATCCCAGCGCCTCGTCAAAGCGCACCACCTCTGTCAGCACGTCGCGCACCTTGGTGATCAGCTTGCCGCCAGCTTCATCGATTTCGCTGACGCGAATGCGGCGAATCTCCTCCACAAATCCCAGAGGGAAGGCGAAGGTTTGCTCGCCGCACTGCACAAACAGCGCCTGCGAGATGATCAGCGTCAGCGGAACCTTCAGAGTGAAGCGGGTGCCGATTCCCTTCTCCGTCTCAATCTCGATTTCGCCATTGAGGTTGGTCACATTGGCGCGCACCACGTCGAGACCTACGCCACGGCCTGCCAGCTCGGTGCGGCGCGACGAGGTTGAGAAACCCGGACGCAGGAGCAGGTCCAGCAGTTCGCGGCGGCTCAAGGTCTCGGCTTCGTCGGCGGTGAACATACCGTTCTCCACCGCCGTAGCCTTTACCCGCTCAAAGTCCACTCCGCGCCCGTCGTCTTCCACTTCCACGTAAATGTGATTGCCCTTGTGGTAGGCGCGCACAGCGATGTTGCCCTGGTCGGGCTTGCCCGCCTCGTAACGCTCATCCACCCGCTCAATGCCATGGGCCACGGCATTGCGAACCAGGTGCAGCAAGGGGTCTGCAATCTGCTGAATGATGTTGTTGTCGAGCTCGGTTTCGGCTCCGGCAAGGGTCAACTCGACTTGCTTGTTGCTGGCCTTGGCGGCGTCGCGCACGGTGCGCGCAATGCGCGTGAACAGGTTGCCGATAGGCACCATGCGCGCCTGCGTGATCTCATCCTGCAGGCGATGGGCCAGCTTGGTGAATTCGTCGATATCGCCGTCCACGCGGCGCACAAAGCCATCCAGCTGCGTAAGCACTTCCGTGATGTCGGCGGAAATTTCGGTGAGCGAGCGCGAGAGAATTCCGAAATCGTCATAGCGATCCAGCTCCAGTTCGCTGAACTCCTGCGGACTGACGTCGAAAGACCCGCCATGGCTGGCAATGCCGTACTCTTGATTGCCCCAGCCTGTGCCACCGTAGCCGCCCCCGCCATAGGAGGGTGAGCCACCATACCCGCCCGCCTGCAGTGCGGCCTCTGAGCCCGGCCACTGCGCAGCCGCCAGCGAAGGCAATGAACTGATTCGGCTGAACTCGTACTTATCCTGGAACTCCAGAACCTTCTCGCTCATGCGTCCCTTGGAGAAGTTCAGCACCTCGGCCAGCTTTTCCAGCTCCGCCAACCGGCCCAGCATCCGGGTGCGATTGATGACCAGTTCGCCCACCGCGTTCATCATGCGGTCCAGCCGCTCCAGCGCAATGCGCACGGATTTCGACTGCGCCATGCCGACCGGTGCGCCGGGAGACGCCATCGCCGGCATCTCAATCCTGGGTTCCTGAACGCCCGCAGCCGGAGTAACATCGGCTGCCGCATAGCTCTGCGCCGGCACTTGCGCAACTTCGGCAACCGGGGCGGTCGAGGGCGATGCTGGCGCACTTTCAGGCAGATCCAACGGTCCCGCCTCAGACACGGCGGCTTCAGGCGCGGCTTCGATTATCCCGGCTGGTGCCGCAGTGGTCCCGGCGGCTGGCGTTGCGGCCTCGGCAGGCGCGCCGCGATTCAGTCCTGCAATCAGCGTGCGTGCCGCAAGCTGGAAGGTGGCTTCGTCCTCCCATTGCCGGTAGACCAATTTCTTGAGCACGTCCACGGTTTCCAGGCAGAGGTCGATGATGGCGGAGCTTGGCTTCAACTCGCCGTCGCGCAGCCGTCCCACCAGGTCCTCGGCGCGGTGCGCGATGGTGGCAATGCGCTGCCAACCCACCTGCGCGGCCGATCCCTTGATGGTGTGCATGGATCGGAAGAGGCGGTGAATATCCTCTTCGTTCGGCTTTGCCTCCAGCGCCAGCAGGCAATCGGTGATCACCTGCAGATGCTCCTCGACTTCCGGAACGAAGAACTCCAGCACTTCGCCGGGAACATCCTTGTCCGGTAACAACTCTGGAACATCATCAATAGAACTTTTTGCCACAGCAACCAGCGGAGCTGCAGGTGCAGCGGATTTCGGAGCAGCAGGCTGCGTTACGGGCGGCGCTGGTTGAGCGTCAGCGACAGGAGCGACAACCGGCGGCGCAGCAGGCGCGACAATCTTCGGAGCAGCGGGCTGAGGCACGGGCGGCGCTACCTGAGCGCCAGCGACTGGAGCCGCAGCTACCGGTGCCGCTTGCTCGTCTGCGTGGCTCTCTATCGAAACGTGGGCAACCGGCGCAACCGGCGGATTGGCGGTCTCAGGCGGCGCGGCAGCGGGCACAGACGGCGCTGCATACACAGCAGGCGGAGCTGGCGTCGCGACCGGAGGAATTGGCGGAGTAACCGCAGCAGCTCCAGCGGGGGCTGGAGCAACCGGAGCCGGAGCAACCGGCGGAGGAGCAGCAGGCTGCTGCGGAATCTGCGAGGCAACAGGCCGTTGCGGCATCGGAGGCCGCTGCGGTTTCGGGGGAGCAGCAGGCGGTGCGGGGATTCGCGGGGCAGGCGGCGGCACATACTGTGCCGCGTAATCCGTATCCCCATCCATGTCCCCCAGCTCCGCTTCGGGCGGGTGCGGCTGTTCGGTGGGAGCGTCTGCCGCTACCGGCGGCGGTCCTTGGAAGGCAAATGGGTAGCGCTGTTTGAACGCCGCGATATCATCCACCGACTCCACGGAGTTCGCGCTGATCATGATCAGGTCGCTCTCCAGCACCGCAATTGCTTCGTAGATGAACTCCACCAGCGGGGCCGTAGCCTCCGGGCTGATGGTTGCATTCATCGCATATTGGAAGATGTGCGCCAGCTTGCCCGCAACCTCGTTGAAGAGCGCGTAGCCATAAGTCCCGCCCGTACCGGCCACGCCGTGCGCCGAAATATACAGGCGCTCGATGTCTTCATAAAGGGGATAGGGGTCTTGCAGAATGCCCGAGTACTCGCGCAGGAACTGGAGATGCTCGCTGGCTTCCTGAAGGAATAGCTCGACCATCTCCGGGCTGGGGCCGTTCATGCTTCACCCCCTGCGGCCCGTTCCCTTAGCGGCTTCTGCAGCAGCCGCGCCCCATGCATAATCGTCTGATTGAACTTCACCGGCACGTTGGCAACCGATTCGGCATGTCCCAAGAACAGATAGCCACCCGGCTCCAGGTACTCGTAGAAGCGCTGAATCAGCTTGGTGCGCAACTCCTCGCCGAAATAGATCAAAACGTTCATGCAGAAGATACAGTCGAAACGTCCCAGGTACACCGGCTGCGCCAGGTTCATTGGCGCGAACTTCACCATTTCGCGTAGTACCGGCTTCACCTTGTACTTCTCTTCGCCCGTCTGGGTGAAATAGTTGTTGATTTGGGGCGCTGAAAGATTTTCCAGCACGCGCCGGGTGTAGATGCCACGATCAGCGCGCTCCAGTGCTTCGCGGCTGATGTCGGTGGCCATGAT
Organism: uncultured Acidobacteriaceae bacterium; assembly: GCA_964559875.1. Taxonomy (GTDB): domain Bacteria; phylum Acidobacteriota; class Terriglobia; order Terriglobales; family Acidobacteriaceae; genus TOLSYN. The sequence continues at coordinate 34,735 of CAZLJQ010000016.1, read as the reverse complement.
GCTGGCATCCAGCCCGGTGCGCTGAGCCGCAGCGGCGGCCTCGCAGATGCACATTGCAATCGAATACGGCTCTTCGCCGCTGGCGCAGCCTGCGCTCCACACGCGCAACCCATGATCGCGGTCCCAGAACTTGCGCTCCTGCAACTCCGTCAGCACGTGCTGTTCAAACGCGAGGAATAGCCCCGGATAGCGCAGGAAGCGCGTCTCCTGGGTCAGCAACCGCTCCAGCATGGTGTCATATTCCACGTTGGAGAGGCGCACCATGCGCAGCAACTCCAAGCCATAAGTCAGGCGTTTGCGGTGCATATGCTCCACCACGCGCGTGGTCAGGAACCGCTCGCGCGACTGGTCGAACACGATGCCGGAGCGCTCCTCGATAAGCAACTGCAGCTCCCTCACCTCGTGGTCGGTAAGCACCGGATTGACGCCAGCTTCACTCATCGCTGCCTGCTATGCCATCTGTCCTCTGCCCTGCGCCCGCCTTGCAATCTGTCGCCGTGCAATCCTTTTCTAGTTGCGCGAGGCGCCCGCCTGCAATTCCTTGCGTTGCGGCGGTTGCTGCACAGCCGCAACCTGCACCCGGAACTGCGACAGCGCCTCGTTGAGCTGCTCGCTCATCTTCACCATCTGCTCCATGCTGCGTGCCGTCTGCCGTGCGCCCTGCGAAGTTTGGCGAGTAATGTTCGAGATGATTTGCATGGCGTTGGCCACGCCCTCGGTGCCACGCACCTGCTGCTTGCTGGCCAGGGAAATCTCCTGCACCAGTTCGGCCGACTGCCGGACCACGGCGGAAATCGCCTCCAGTGCCTTGCCCGCCTGGTCGGCCAGCCGTGCGCCCACTTCCACCTCGCGCGTGCCCTCTTCCATCACCACCACCGCCTCGTTGGTCTCGGCCTGAATGGCTTTGATCAGCGCAGCAATGTCCTTGGTCGCAGTGCGCGAGTGCTCGGCCAACTTGCGAACTTCGTCGGCTACCACGGCAAAACCGCGGCCGGCCTCGCCCGCACGCGCCGCTTCAATCGCAGCGTTGAGCGCCAGCAGGTTGGTCTGCTCGGTGATGTCGTTAATCACGTTGATAATTTCGCTGATCTCCAGCGAACGGTCGCCCAGCGATTTGATCTTCTTGGCCGTGGCCTGCACGCTGAAGCGGATGCGCTGCATCCCTTCCAGCGTATCGTGCACCGAGCGGTTGCCCTGCTCGGCAGCATCCAGGGCGCGCCGCGCCGCCTCGGCACTGGCTTCGGCGTTGTTGCTCACCTGCTTCATGGAAACCGTCAGCTCTTCCACCGCCGACGAGGTATTCGTGATCTCGTGATCCTGCTGAGTGGCGCCGGTCGCCATCGTCTCGGAGGCGCTCAGAATCTCGTTGGCGCTGCTGGAAACGTCATTGGCCGCATCGCGCACCCGGCGCAGCACCTGGGTAAAGTTGTCGAGCATGTAATTGACCGAGTCAACCACGTTGCCCAACGCATCGCTGGTTACGCTGCCACGCAAGGTCAGGTCGCCACGCGCAATCTGGCTCACAATGGTGAGGAACTCCGTCACTGAACGCTGCAGATCGCGCTGCGCCTGCTCGTCCTGCAGCGCCTTGGCGGCCTTTTCCGAAGCCTCATTCAAATGCGCCGCAATGTAGCCGAAGTCGTCCTTGCCGTCCTCCGGCAGCCGTGCTGAAAATCTGCCCGCGCTGACCTGTTCGGAAAACTCCACCAGAATCTTCACCGGAGTGGAGACCGTGTTGGAGAGGCGGAAGAGCACGAACAGCGATCCGAACACCAGGACGCCGATCGCGCCCAGCAGCAGGAACAATGCATCGGCTGGCAACGAGCCCGGCTGCATCAGCGATTTGCCGCCGGACTTAGCGCCAGCCCCATAGGCCAGCCCAAATACCACTACAGTGGCCAGCGCATTGATCACCACCAGGGCGATGATTGCCGAATTCAGACGACCTTTCATAAGACCTCCAGGACAACGCGACTGCCTCGTGCACTCCTGCGCTGCCTCACACTCGAGCGCGATTGCGCGCCATCAAACCGAACGGCTGGAATTCGCCAGCCTCCAAACTCAAATCGCTCCCACAGCAAAAGACTCCAGCACGCGCCGCAGATCCAGCGCCAGCGCCAGGCGGTCTCCGTGCCGCAGCATTCCAGCACAATACGGAACGTCGCGCGGAGCCTCATCCTTCAGCAACGGTTCACTGGTGCTATGGGTGCCAATCACCTCATCCACCGCAATGCCTACTCGCACGTCGGGTGCACTGGCGCCGCCTCGCAAACAAGCCACCACCACCTGCTTCGGAGGCAGATCCGCCCGCCGTACCTCGGTGAAAGCCATATCCACCACCGGCACAATCGTTCCCCGCAGATTGAAGACGCCCATCAGAAACGGCGGCGACAGCGGCAGATTGGTCAGCCGCGGCCACTCCACAACTTCATCCACTTCCAGCACATGCAAACAAAAACGCTCGCGCCCCGTGCGGAAGATGCAGTACTGCTCCTCCGGCAGAGCGGGCTGGCCGGCAAGTGATTCCTCTTCCGCCTCAAAATCCAGATCGAGCGGAAAAGGATCGTCGGCCCGCGCGTTGTTTGGCGGCTCGCTCATGCTTGTCCCAGCACCCGCTGCACCTCGCCCACCAGTTGCGCACCGGTAAAGGGCTTGATGACGTAACCGTCTGCGCCTTGCTGCAGTCCCCAGAACTTGTCGCTCTCGCCGTTCTTCGAGCTGACCAGCACAATCGGAATGCCACTGAATTCCTGACTGTTCTTCAGTTCGCGGCAGGCCTGGAAGCCGTTGCGCCCCGGCATCACCACATCCAGCAGAATCAGGTTCGGATGCTCAGAAGCCACCATTTGCTCGATGCGCAGCGGGTCGCTCAGTGAAACCGCGGTATACCCGGCGTCCTGCAAAAAAGATTGCATCAATCGGCTTTCGGCTTGCGAATCGTCAACGATCAATATTTTTTTCAGCACGATGCACCTCTAATTCCTTCTTATATGGCTGGCGCCGTGGCTGGCTCGCGTCCAATATCCCGCTCGGCCCGCCCTTCCGCCGCCCGCATTTCCGTGTCCAGCGATGAGAGCCGACGCAGAGTTTCATGCATCTTCAGCGACATCGCGTGAATTGTCTCCAACTGCGCCCGCACATCGTCTTTCAATTCTGCGCCGGGCTCCAGCAACAGCAACTCAGAGTGTCCCAGAACGCTGGTCAGAGCATTTCCCAGCCCATGCCGCGTCTCGGCAATCACGTGCCGCAGGGCGGTAAAACGCTCCCATGACTCCCGCAGCCGCCCTTCCACTTCCACCCTTTGTGCCTGGGCTTCCAGACGGAGCATTGCCTCCTGCGCCAGCGCCGCGGCGTGTTCCGCCCAACCTGCGCCGCGCCGAATCTGAACCACGCGCCGCGCTCCGCCCGCAGCCTCCGGCAACGGCTCATCACCGGTAATCACAATCGCCAGCACAATGCCGGACGGCAAATGTTTCAGCGCTGCCACGCCATCGGCCAGCATCACCGCGCTCCGGGAAAACTCTCCCGTACACTCCGTGGCAGACACGGTAAATTCCGGCAGATACTGCACTCTCTGCCAGCTCTGCACCACCGAATTCACAAATTCTGAATCGTCGGAGACGATTAAAATCCGTGCCTGCTCCATATACTTCTCCCGATGAGCAACGGCCGGCGACACCGTTACCACGGCATAGTGGCAACTTAGCAGCCCACACCACCTGCGCGGAAGTAACTGGAAAGAGACATCTTCCGTTTGGGCGCTGGTGTTGTCTCAACTTTGAGACAAGATTATCATCCGCTTCTCTGCCCTGCCAGGGTCCCTGGCACAGCATTCCCGGCGGCCGGCGGTGTCCCAATCCCGTAGCGCTTGATCTTTCGGTACAGTGTCGCCCGCGAAATTCCCAGTAGTTTGCGCGCCCGCTCTTTATCTCCGCCCACCTGGTCAAATACCTGTCGCATGGTGAGTCGCTCCAGCTCTTCCAAGTCGGTGCAAGCCGGCATAAACCCCATTTGCGCCCCGCCCAGCAGCCGGCTGCGTAACGATTCATTCTCCCGCATCAGCCGAACCTTCTCCACCATGTGCAGCAGCACCCGTTGAAGGTCTTCCACCCGGAAGGGCTTCACGACAAAGTCATAGGCGCCCAGGCGCATCGCCTGCACCGCGCTCTCAATACTCCCGTAGGCGCTCATCAGCGCAACTTCGGTCAACGGCCAGCGCCGCTTCACTTCGGCCAGCAGATCCAGGCCTGTGCTGCGGTCCATGACCAGGTCAGCAAGCAGCAAATCAGGCAAATTCTGTTCCATCCCCTCCAGCGCCGCCTCAACGTTCTCGGCCTCGCGGCACTCGAGTCCCATCTTCTCTCCGACCAGCACACACATCTGGCGGATACTCAGGTGATCATCCACGATAAGGAGCCGGATTGGAGGCATTTCAGGCATGGAGTCTCTCGTCGTGCTCCGTTATCTTCCTGATCAGCTGGATCAGCAAAGCGATGCGAAACGGTTTCTCGATAAACAGCGCGCCAGTACGTTCACGGGTCTCTAACGCGTGCGGATCGCTGACGTTGCCGGTAATGAACAGGAAGCACGAAGCCAGCGCCGGCCGGTTCTCCGCTACCCAGTCGAAGATCTCTGCTCCCCCCGGTCCGTCCGGCATCCGCAAATCAGAGACAACGACCCCAAAGTCAACGCGCTCCAGCAGTGCCAATGCCTCGATGGCTGACCCCGCGCCCATTACTTTAAATCCGCCGCGCTCCAGCGCTGTCTTCAGGAAAGAGAGCAGCAACTCCTCGTCTTCCACGATCAGCACCGGCAATGACTCGCTCATATCCTTCTCACGCTTAGCCTCTTACCGAAATCCGGAGCACGTCGGTAACCGGAAATACCGCACTGAAGTACAGGGGCCGGTCAACTCTTTAGAGAGGCATTGCCCTCGTACTCACAGGCACGTATCTCTGGGGGGAGTATCAATCAGCCTAGGCGCTGTCTCAATTTGAGTCAAGCCTGCCTTGAGAATTTCGCCGCCCGCTAGTAACCATTCTTTCAATGGAACGGCTGCTCTGATTCTTATCTTCAGCTAACCAGATGAAAACAAGATGAAAACAAATCTAGGTGAAATCTTTGGTTGTAGACCCTTTGACGCTTTCGGAATGACTAAAAGATTGCTATCAATGACAATAGAGCCTATCCCGAATCATGCCCTGATTGTGTGGAGGAGTCATTTTTCACAATCCAGGCATCAGCCGGTCTCCGCAGCAGGATTCGCGTACTCCGCGACCGCCTGCCGGAGGGTTCGAGTTAGTCACTTGCGGACGCGGGGCCACTGGGTCATCTTTCCTTTGCAGGCCTGCGCTGGCAATGAACTGGCTGGACCATTTGCAGAGAGTGGTTCAAGCTGTTGGTACCGGCACGATCCGTAAGTTGGGGGAGCCTGAATTCTCGGTTCCGGAGACATGAGCGAATGAAAATCCGCGATAGGTTGTTCCTTAATTTTGCTGTGCTGATTGTGATTCTGGGACTGGGCTTCATCACCGGTATCTATGCAATGTACCGAGGAAGTGCGGCTAAGGCTGCACTCACCGCATCGGTCCGCAGCTCCCAGGCAACAGCAAACATCCGCAACCAGATGATGCAGAATCGTCTGGCGCTCAGCAACTACCTGCTCACCGGCGCGGGAACTGAACTGGATCGCCTCCATGAGGGCAACAGCCGCACCTTCGACCTGATACGCGAGGCCCAGTCCAAGGCAATAGACGGCAGCCAGCGCGCCGGATTAAACCGCGTCGAGGCCATGGAGCGCGATTGGTACGCCAACTTCGCCGAGCGCTTCGTGCAGGCCCACAAAGACGTGGACCAGGGAAAAATCACCGGCAACGACTTGTTGGAGGAGTACACCAAGGCCGAGCCAATGGAGCAGCTCAAGCGCTCTATTGAAGTCATCGATCAAGTGCAGAATGAGAGCCACGCGCGAACCGACAATAGCTTCATCGTCGATGACAATGCATCGCGACTCATCATCCTGGTCAGCGCCTTCGGCGCCGTGGTTGGCCTGATTTTGATCGTTATCATCGCCTTCCGCACCGCTAACTCCATCACCAAGCCTCTCGATCACCTCATCAATGTGGCCCGCGAAGTCGGCGATAAAGGCGATCTCGAACAGACGATCGACATTGAAAGCAAGGATGAGCTTGGAACCCTCTCCCAGACCCTGCGCAACATGGTCGTTTACTTCAGGGAAATGTCCACGGTCTCTCAATCCATCGCTGGCGGCGATCTCTCGGTTGAAGTCTCGCCCCGCTCCGAACGTGACACCCTGGCTGCTGCCTTTTCCCAGATGACTCACGGCCTGCGCAGCCTGGTACGCTCCGTGCGCGACGCCGCTGCCCAGGTGGCAGCTGGCTCCAACCAGGTCGCCGACGCTTCGGAGGATTCCGCCAAGGTCAACGTGCAATCCGCTTCGGCCATCGATGAAGTCACCAGCACCATGCACGAGATGAGCATCAACGTGCAGAACATGGTGAAGAACACCCAGATGCAGGCTTCCAGTGTCAGCGAAACCTCCGCCTCCATCGACGAAATGGTGGCCAGCATTCAGCGTGTCGCCGATACCGCCAAAGTGCTGCTGGATATCTCCAACCGCTCGCGCGAGGAAGTGCAAAGCGGCATCGGCACCATGCAGAAGACCACCGAGGGCCTCAACCGCATCAACGCCTCCATCGGTTCCTCGGCCACCATCATCGGCAACCTCGGTGAGCGCGCCAACAACATCGGCAAAATCATCGAAGTCATCGACGACATCTCCGAGCAGACCAACCTGCTTGCGCTCAATGCCGCCATTGAAGCGGCCCGCGCCGGAGAGCACGGCCTCGGCTTTGCGGTCGTCGCCGATGAAGTCCGCAAGCTCGCCGAGAAATCCGCTACCTCCACCAAGGAGATTAGCGAACTGATCAGCAACATTCAGAACGAAGGTCGCCGCGCCGTCGAAAACATGGAGAAGAGCACCGCCATCGTCAACGAAGGGCTCACCTTGGGCAACGATCTCAGTCTTGCACTGCGCAAGATTTCCAACGTGGTCACTGAAGTCTTCAAGTTCGCCCAGGAGATCGGCGCTGCCACCAACGAGCAGTCCCACGGATCTTCCCAGATCGCCAAGGCTACTTCGCGCCTCAACGAAATCACGCAAGAAATCTCCTCCTCCGTGGAAGAGCAGGCTGGCGGCGCGCAAGCCGTCGTCCGCGCCATGGAGCGTATGCGCGAGATGGTTCAGCAGTCCACCTCCAGTTCCACCGAGTTGGCTGCCTCCGCCGAGCAGATGTCCAAGATGGCCCGCTCGCTCCTGGAGTCCATGGACCGCTTCGTCCTCGAAGAACATCAAGAAGAGCCTCGCCGCCTGAACGGGTCAAAGTTCGCGCTGGCGGGAACCAACCACTAGAACGCTGGAGAACGGTATGGCAAAGCTGCAACAGATCGTCGGCTTTCGCGTTGGAAAGGAAAACTTCGGTGTACCCATCGGAATCGTGCACGAAATCGTGCGCATGATGGACATCACCGTGGTCCCCGATTCACCCTCCTTCATTGAGGGAGTCATCAATCTGCGAGGCAAGATCATTCCTGTGGTGGATCTGAGAAAACGCTTTGCTGAGGAGGCCGTGCCCAATCGCCGCAACCGCATCATGGTCGCCGAACTCGAGGGCCACCAGGTCGGGCTGGTGGTGGATGCCGCCAATGAAGTGCTCAAGTTAAATCCTGAGCTTATCGAGCCACCCCCCAACATCTTTGAACAGGGTGAGTTGAACTATGTGACCGGTGTCGGCAAGCTTGGCGACAAGCTGGTCATCCTCATCGATCTGGCGAAGATCATGCAGAGGGGCGAGCTGCGCCGCATCTCTGACTTCTCCGAAAATGCGGGCGTAGTCCCGCCGGTACAGTAAGGCACGGGCGGGAATAACGAATGTCGTCTCCATCTGTACGTGTTGAGTTCACTGAATCCGAACTGAAGCTGCTGCAGACCCTGATCTATCAGGAATGCGGCATGTTCTTCGACGACCGCCGCACGCATTTTCTGCAGGATCGCCTGCAGCGCCGTCTGCGAGCCTGTGGCGCCAACTCCTTTTACGATTACTACCGCCTGCTCACCAGCCGCGATGGCAAGCCCGAGTTGACTGCGCTGGTGGAGCACCTGACGGTCAACGAGACCAGCTTCTTCCGCAATCGTCCTCAGTTGGAGCTCTTCCAGAAAACCGTGCTCGAAGAGATGCTCCACCGCAAGCAGGAGCGCCGCGACTGGAATCTGCGCATCTGGAGTGCCGGTTGCTCCACCGGACAGGAGCCGTTTACCTTGGCCATGCTGGTCGCCGATGCTCTTGCCTACTACTATCTCCGCAACCCGCTGCCATTTGACATGCCTGCAACCAAGCCCCTGATCCCGCCACCGTGGAAGGTGGAGATCCTGGCTTCCGACATCAATTACTCCGTGCTCCGCGCCGGTCAGGAAGGCATCTATCTCGAACACCACATGGATGCCGTCGACTACACCTACCGGCTGCGTTACTTCGATAAAGTTGGTCCGGAGCGCTATGCCATCAAGCCTGCGGTCAAGGAACTGGTTCACTTCGACTTCCATAATCTGAAGACCGAGTTCCTGCCGCAACGCAACGACTTCATCTTCTGCCGCAACGTCATGATCTACTTCGACGAAGCCGAGCAGACGCGACTCATCAAGAAATTCTGGCGCTGCCTGAATCCGGATGGATATCTCTTCGTCGGGCATGCCGAAAGCTTATTCGGACTCACGGACCAGTTCCGCATGATTCACCTCAACAACGGCACGGCTTACAGCAAGATCGAGGCATAACGGTGAGCATTTTTTCTGACGATCGCGCCAACGAGCTCCGCAATATTTTCTTCGAGAGTTCGCAGGAGATTCTTCAGGCCCTCAACGAGGAAGCCTTGTTGCTGGAGAAATCTCCGCGTGATGCCGAGATCGTCCGCAATCTGCGGCGAAGCGTGCACACCATGAAGGGTGACTCGGCAGCCTGCGGCTATAAGGAACTCAGCGAGCTGGCCCACGCCGTCGAGGACGTGCTCACCGAAGAGATCGCCGCCCGCGATGGAGAATCCCTCGTCGAGCTCGTGCTGCTCTCCGCCGATTCGTTTGACAGCCTGCTCTCCGCCTATCGCAATCAGCTTGAACCGCCCTCCACCGAGCCCATTCACCAGCTCATCGAGGCGATTCGCAATCCGCACCCCGAATCCGCTTTCACACCGCGATTCAATTGGACGGAATACGAGAACCTGCTGATCGCCAAGAACTCGGTGCGCGGTCAGCATGTCTACAACCTGGCTCTCGCCATCGACCCCAACTGCCCCATGCGCGCCGCTGCTGTGCAACTGGTCCGCAACGTTCTGCAGGAGGTCGGCTCCATCCTGGTGATGCGTCCCGATGAAGGCGCCACCGAAATCCCCGACGTCATCGAGGTGGCGCTTGCCAGCCATCACGAGTCCGATTGGATCGAGCGCAAGAGCAAGATTCCGACCGTGGTTTCCAAGGTCCATGTTTCCATGGTCAATGTGGAAACGGTGCCAGTTCCCGCCTCGGACGCCATCGTAGCTCCGCCTGCGCCGCCCTCCGCCGCCGAGCCTGTGCCGCAGCCATCCGCCCCGCAGCCGGATAGCCCTGCGCCAGCGGCTCCTCCGGTTCACATCTCGCAGCGTGAGAAGGACCGCGCTCGCGCCGCGCAAACCGTGCGCCGTGCGCAGCGCGAGGAGCGTTTGCCTTCGGCCACCGAGAATGTCATTCGCGTTGAAGCCGAGCGCATCGACGTGGTTCTCGACCTCGTGGGCGAGCTCATCATCGCCAAGAGCATGATGCAGGAGCTGCTCGCCGAGATAAACCGCAGCATCGGCAACACACCGCTGCGAACCAAAACCTCCGACGTTCTCACCTTGCAGTCGCAGATTCTCAATAAGCTGCAGCGCTCGGTCATGAAGATCCGCATGGTGCCCGTCGAGCAGATGTTCCGCCGTCTGCCCCGCGTGGTGCGAGACACTGCCAAGCAGATTGGCCGCGAGGTCAATATCGTCATCGAGGGCGAGAGCACCGACCTCGACAAAAGCATTCTCGATGCCCTCGCCGAACCCATGATGCACCTGCTGCGCAACGCCGTCGATCACGGCATTGAGCCGCCGCTGGACCGCGTCGCCGCCGGCAAGCCGCCCGAGGGAACTGTCCGCCTCAACGCCTATCATCAGGGCAACCAGGTTGTCATTGAGATCAGCGATGACGGTCAGGGCATCGATCTTCCTGAGGTCGTCAAGACCGCTGTCGCGCATGGCATCCTCACCCCGGAACAGGCCTCGCGTCTAAGCGAAAACGACGCCCTCGATCTTATCTTTCACGCCGGCCTCAGCACCTCCGCCCAAGTCACCGAGCTCAGCGGCCGCGGCGTCGGCCTCGATATCGTCAAAGCCGTCATGGACCGCCTCAAGGGCACCATCGCCGTGCGCAGCGTTCGCGGTGAAGGCACCACCATCCGCCTCAAGGTGCCCCTTACTCTGGCCATCATCAAGGCGCTGCTCTTCCGCATCTCCGAGCACCTCTACGCCGTGCCCCTGGGCAATGTGCTTGAGATCCTGCGCTCCTACGAGAAAGAGGTTCACTCCATCGATGGGCAGGAGGTTCTGCAGATCCGTGAAGAAGTAGTGCCTCTCATCCGCCTTAGCCAAATGCATGCCGGCGGCGAACGCAAGCCCAAGTTGTTCATCATCGTGGTCAGCCTTGGCGATCGCAAGGTCGGCCTCGTGGTGGATCGCCTCATCGGTGAGCAGGAGTTGGTGATCAAGGCGCTCGACGAGACCATGGTCAGCAGCGAACTGGTCAGCGGAGCCAGCATCCTCGGCGATGGCCGAGTCGTATTGATTCTCAGTATCTCAGACCTGGTAGAAAAGCTCGGACGTGGATTCAATCACACCACTATCGAAACCGAAGCGTTGGGAGTGCGCCAGTGACCGCAGCCAAACAGATGATTCGTGTGCTGGTCGTTGACGACTCGGCGCTCATGCGCAAGCTCATACCGCAGCTGCTCGAGCGCGATAGTTCCATCCACGTTGTCGGCACCGCCATGGACGGAGCTTTCGCTCTGAAGAAGATCGAGGAACTCAAGCCTGACGCCATCACCCTCGATCTGGAGATGCCGCGCATGGACGGCATTGAAACCTTGCGCCGGATCATGCGCCAGCAGCAGCTCCCCATCGTAGTCGTCAGCGCTCATACCCGTGAAGGCGCCAGCACTACCTTCAAGGCGTTGCACATGGGAGCCTTCGATTTCGTAGCCAAGCCGGAGAACGTCCTGGCCGAAGGCATGTTGGAGATCGCCGCCGAACTGATCACCAAGATCAAGGCAGCCGTCGATAGTCCCTTCCGCCGCCGCCCGCTGCCAACCACCAGTACCGTCACTCCGCCCAAGAAAGCCAAGCGCAAAGCCGCTCTCGGTCCAGCCTCCAAGCTGGTTGCCATCGGCATCTCCACTGGCGGTCCCAATTCGCTGGAGTTCATGCTCGGCCAGCTCCCTGCCGAGTTCCCTGCCGCCATCCTCGTGGTGCAGCACATGCCTGCCGGATTCACCAATACCTTCGCGCGGCGCTTGAATGAGTCCTGCGCCCTGGAGGTCAAGGAGGCGCAGTCCGGAGACTTAATCTCCGCTGGGCGTGTGCTGATCTGCCCTGGTGATCGTCACATGCGGCTTCGCCGTATGCCTCTCGGCGATGTGGTCGTGCTCTCCGATGATGAAAAGGTCAATGGGCATCGACCATCCGTCGATGTTCTTTTCCGCTCCGCCGCCCAGGAGTTCGGCGCAGATGCCGTGGGTTTGCTGATGACCGGCATGGGTGAGGATGGTGCCGAGGGTCTGGGAGCCATGAAGGACTCCGGCGCCCTGACCATCGCCCAGAATGAGGCTTCGTCAATCGTTTTCGGTATGCCGCGCGCCGCTATCGAGCGCGGTTATGCCGCCCGTATTGTTGCATTGGAAGATTTGTCCAGCACTCTGATCGCGCATTGCGGCGTTCTTCGCGCTTTGTCGGTCAAGGAACCGTACCCCGTCCGTTCAACCGGACACATGTGAGGAGATTATGGAGCAATTTCCCGCTCTGCTACGTGCCACCGATCACCAGCCTGTCCGCTACCTCGTGGTAGATGACTCGATCTTTGCGCGTAAGAACCTCGCGCGCATCATAGACTCCTACGGCGGATCGCTGGCCGGCGAGGCCGCCGACGGATGCACGGCCATCACCGAATACGACCGTACGCGCGCCGACATCGTGCTGATGGATATCACCATGCCGCAGATGGAAGGCATCGAAGCTGCCGAGCGCATTGTGCGCCAGCATCCTGACGCCCGCGTCATCATGGTCTCCAGCGTCGGCTATCAGGAGAACATCGTCGCCGCATTGCAAAAGGGCGCGCGCCACTTTGTGCAGAAGCCCGTCAAGCCTGAGCTGCTCTACGAAGTCATCAAGTACGTGCTGGGCGATGCCGCCGTCGCGGTCTCCGACGCCGCGGCAGGAGAGTCGTTGTCATGAAGATGGAGTTGATTCAGCCCTTTATCAATGCTGCCGACGCGGTGCTCTCGGAGACACTTGCCTGCTCCGTCACCGTCTCCGACATCACCATGGACGAGGAGGCCTACCAGCGTCACGCCACCGCCGCGCTCATCGAAATCACCGGCGACATTGAAGGGCGTGTCATCTTCGACGTCGAGGACGGAACGGCCATGAAGGTCGCCAACAACATCGCTGGAACCGAGATGGAACTCGACCCCCAGCTTCTGCGTGAAACCGTTGCCGAACTCGCCAACCTGGTTATAGGCAACGCCGTCACCACCCTGAACGACGCGGGATTCCGCTTCAAAGTCCATCCTCCGGTCGAGCATCCTGCCGCCACCGGCTTCCGTGGTTCGGAAGACGTCGAAGCCTTGGTAATGGATTTCGCCTCACCCGCAGGCAGCGTCTTTATGAATGTCGCCCTCCGCTATAATCGCCGCCGCCGCGCCGACCAGAGCCCCTCCTAACTTCGCGCCCACAAATCACAGGTGGCCCACATCGCCCGCAGTTGGCGAATGCGGGATTCAGACACAACAAGGGCGAGCCCGCACTGGGCTCGCCCTTTTGATTTCTCACCGCTGCGCTCTAGCTGCGCCCCAGCACCACTTCAGGAACCATCGCCGGACAATCCTTCTGTGAGTCATATCCCTGGTCCGTCGGCTGGCAGTACGTCACCACCGAAGGCGCCGGAATTGTCGTCACATATGTATTGATCGGCGTCGTTCCATTGGCCGCCGCCGTCACCACTGCAGTGCCGTTGTACAGGTTGGGATAGGTGGCGCTATTGGTCAAATTCCCATTCGCATCGTAGTAGTTGTAGACGGTGGTCGTCGTCGTGGTCGCGTACGCCTTTGACAGGTCAGCCGAATTGCCTTCGCGTGAAACCGCAACGTTGGTCACTGCGGGCGTTGTCGTTTCCAGTGTTTCCGCCACGCCATTGACGGTTTGGGTCACCGAGCGGTGCACACCTACCGCGATCGAAGTTGTAGCAGAAATCGCGGAACAGACCTTCCCCGTAGGACACGGATTCGCGCCAAGCGTAATCGTGCCGGTGACAGCCAGCTTACCGGTATCGATTGCCACAATCTGGTCCGTATTGCCCACGCCCACGTAAGCCTGCGTGCCGTCCCGCATCAGAGCAATGTTCGTCGGAGTTGCGCCCGCTTTAGCCTGCGCCGATGTGATCGTCGAAAGCGACGTCATCCAGGTCAGCGTTCCCGGAACTGTCCCATCCCAGACGCTCACCGTGCCGTCGTTTTGCAGAATCCAAACATGGTTGACTTGCGTGTTCGTCGAGGTGTCGTTGAAATTCGTATCCTGCGCGATGTCGATCACCGGCGACAAGCTCAACGTGTTGTTAAGGCTCACCGCCGTTCCCACCACCGCCTCCGCCTGTCCATCAATGATAGAGATCGAATTGTCGCCGCTGTTGAGCACGTAAATGTACTGGCCGTCGTTGCTCTGGGCTACCTTGATCGGATTCATGCCAACCGGAATGACGTTAGTTACCTGGTATGTGCTGGCGCTCACCACGTAAACATTTCCGGCGCTACTGGCCTGATTGTCCAATACAAAAACCTTGCTCTGGTCTTTGTAAATCCAGGCAAACACCGGGTTCGCGGGAATGGCCTTTGTGCCGATACAAATGTTTGCCTTCAACAAGAGCGTGGCTTGCAAAATCACTCCCAGCGAGCCTGTTCCCGGACAGGTCGCCGTTGCCGTTCCTGAGTTCACCACGTAGTCCTGCGTGTAGGTGCTGCCGAAGTATTGGAAGCTGATGCCGATTGGCGCAGAGCCCGGCTCCAGTGCCAGCGTCGTAGTGGTGGCCGAAAAGCTCGCCGACGTGCTGTTCAGAAGATTCACCGACACCGAATCGGTAGCCGTGTTCGCCGTGTACACCGCAGTGCGCCTGTAATCAAACGCCACCGGAACGTTTGCGGGAGTAATCGGCGCCAGCAAAACGGATGAAGTCGTAACTGGCGCGGTTGTGGCCCCCACAATGTTATTCAGAACCTTGTTGCCCGAGTTCGTGTCTCCGCTTACGTCCACGCCCGTCAGGATGCTGCTGGGGTAGGAACTGCCGGCGTTAGGACTGCTGGGGCTCATGCAGCATGACAGTACAGCTTCGGTCTCTGTGCCTGCTGGATTGCCGGTCACGGTTGGAGCAGGAGTTGCAATCGGGCGATACACGTCGCCGCATCCAATCTCGATAAAAGTTGCTGCTATTAGGGCAGCCGCACACGCGGCTTTCCACATGACTTTCATTCGCACTCCGGCTCACCGACGCAATTTCATCTGCTCTGTTCGGGTGCGACTATTGTAAAGGAAGCAGACACCTCGCGGCCAATGTCTTCTTTCTCGCGCAAGAACCGATATCACCAGTTCCTGCCAACACCTGCGGCCGGAGTGGCGGCGAAGCACACACCTCACTCCACGCCTTAACAAACTACTGCCTAACCATCGCCGCACCAACTACGCTGCGCGCTTCGGCCTTGCTCTTCCCGGTGCTTTCTTGGGAACCCGGGCATTTGCGGCGGATGCGGTCTCCGTTGCCTGCGCACCAGCGGCGCTCTCCGCCTTCTTCCCGTCCATCTTCGCCAGGCTCTGCCGCAGAGCGTCCATCAGGTCCACCACCGGCGCCAGCTTTCGGGGACGCTCCGCGGCGGCCACCTCCTTACCTTCCAGCCGAGCGTCGATCAGCTTGCGCAGGTTCTCTTCGTAGTTGTCATGGAAGCGCTCGGGCTCAAATTTTTCTGCCAGCGCCTCAATCAGCTGATGCGCCACCTTCAGTTCGGCTTCCTTCACCTCCACCGCCGCACTGCCAAAGTGCTCCATGGACCGCACTTCGTCGGCATAATACATCGTGTGCAGTGCCAACCCATCCTTGAACGGCCGCAGAAATACCGTGTACTCGCGATTGTGCATCGTGAGCTGCGCCAGTGCCATGTATCCGCTCTCGCGCATCGCCCGCGCCAGCAACGCATAGGGACGCTTGCCCGCATCCTCTGCGGCCACGTAGTAGCTCGACTCAAAGTAGATGGGATCGACCTCCTCGGCCTTCACAAACTGCACAATCTCCATCGCCTTGGCCGTCTTCGGCTCAATCTTCTTCAGTTCCTCGGGCTCTATCACCACGTACTCGCCGCGCCGGAACTCATATCCCTTCACAATCTCGTTGCGCTCCACCACACGCTCCTCCACCGGACACCAGAGCTGCTGCTTCACTCTCGACAGGTCCGGCTTGTGCAGCATGTGGAACGAAATCCGGCTGCCGCGCGCTCCGCTGTAGAGTCGCACCGGAAGCGTTATCAAACCAAACGTCAAATACCCGGACCACACCGATGACGCCATCGCACCGCTTCCTCCTCACCACGCCGAAAACTCTCAAACCTTTGCAGCTGCATCGCCCCGGCGGAATCTGTTAGGATGCCGACTCCCGCGTCCGCGACCGGGCAGCGAAGCGTTACTCGACTCCCCTGCATCTATATCAGCTCACGTCGGAATGCCGATGCTGGCGTTCGCCGTTCACCGTCAGCCATTTCGGAGTACGATAAGTTGGGCATGAATCTCCTTCAGAGCTGGCAGAGCGCCATTCCCCAACTGGTCCCCGTCATCGGCCTCTCTGCGGCCTTTGCGATTGTTGCCTGGGGCATGCGTGCCGTCACCGCCGCCGCCTCGCTCACCGGAGTCTTCCTCACCCTGGTTCTCTGCCTTGCCGCCGGTCCCTCTGCCCTGCTCGCGGTTCTCACCGTCTTCCTGCTCACGGTAATCAGTACCCGCATCGGGCGCCGCAAAAAGGAGCGCCTTGGCACCGCCGAGCGCCGCCGTGGACGCGGTGCATTGCAGATCCTCGCCAACGTATCGGTCGCCGCCATCTGCGCTTCCCCGCTCATCTTTGTGCCGCACGCCCGCTATATCCTCCTTGCCGGAGCCTCAGCCGCCCTCGCCGAAGCTGCCGGAGACACCGTCAGCAGCGAGCTTGGACAGGCTTTCGGCGGCAACCCGCGCCTCATCACCACGGGCCGCCGCGTCGCCATCGGGCAGAACGGCGGCGTCACCATCGCCGGCAGCATCTTCGCCCTTTGCGCCATCGTCATCGTCTGCGCCGCCTGCCAGTGGGCCAATCTCCTGCTCCCCCACTTCAGCTTCACCGTCCTCTGCGCCGCCTTCTTCGGAACCATCGTAGACAGCCTGCTGGGAGCTACCCTTGAGCGTCCCGGCCTCCTGGGCAACAACGCTGTCAACTTCACCAGCACCGCCTTCTCTGCCTTCCTCACTATCGCCATCCTCTTCGCTCAGCGCTGGAGTTAACCAAGCGCCCGCGGCCGGAGCGGCGTCAGTTGCCGCGTACCCGGCTGCGAAGCGAAGTGCTCAGCGGCCTGTCACTAAAGTCCCGGCCCATCTTGCCGTTTAGACCAGTAGGCGCAATCTGCGTCCAGAAACGGACCTAGGCCAGACACTTACGGTCATGAATCGAGGAAAACTAATGAGAATGTCGCTGGGAAGGAAGCTTGGGATCGGCTTCGGTATGATTCTGGCGCTGATGGTATTCACCGCCGTGCTCGGCTGTTACAAAATCTCTGTCGCGCAAGGATACGAGCAAAAAATCACCACTCTGCTCTATCCTGTCCAGTTTCGCAATGCGACTCTCTCCGCCGACATGACACGGTCGTTAAGCATGGAGCGTGAGTACATTCTCGTGGCAGACGACGCCAGAGAAGGTGAGCGGACGCGCCGGAACTGGACGGCAGCTTTGGATAAAACCGATAGCGATATGCG
This sequence comes from uncultured Acidobacteriaceae bacterium, assembly GCA_964559875.1. Classification (GTDB taxonomy): domain Bacteria; phylum Acidobacteriota; class Terriglobia; order Terriglobales; family Acidobacteriaceae; genus TOLSYN. Next base: position 17,356 of record CAZLJQ010000016.1, on the reverse strand, counting down.
GACGCTCATCGACCTCGGCTCGCAGCTGCCGGAAGAAAAGGACATTCTGGGTGAGATCCGTGGCCAGCTCGCCGATCTGCGAAAACTTGAGGAATCCTGTATTCAGATACGCCAGCCCGAGCGGCCCGAAACAATCCAGGCAGCAGGAAACTGCTTAGCTCCTGCCAGCAGTCTTGTAACCAAAATCAGGGAAGATTCGCTAGGTGGCATCGACCACAGACTGGAGCTACAACTTAAGGCCGACATGGACAGTCTGGCCGCCGCCAACAAAGCCATGTACGAGGCACTGATCTTGTGCACAGTGCTAGCCGTCAGCCTCGGCACTTTCATCGCCATTACGCTTAGCCGCAAGATCGTCCGCGGTGTGAGCCAGGTGTTGGCCCGCGCCGAGGCAATTGCCAACCACGACCTCAGCGGTGCTGAGCTTCCGGTTCTCTCTGAGGATGAAGTCGGCGATCTCGTCAGGGCGGTGAATAAGATGCAGACAAGCCTGACTGAAATCGTTCAGGAGGTCGCAACCAATGCCGACCATCTGGCGTCCGCCTCCGAGCAGATTTCGGCTTCGGCCACGCAGCAGTCCAACGGTATGAATCTCCAGAAAGACCAGACTCAGCAGATGGCGACGGCCATGCACGAAATGTCCTTGACCGTGCATGAAATCTCCGAGAACTCCAATGCAGCCGCGCAGGCGTCAAGCAAAGCTTCGCAGACCGCAAACGGCGGCGGCAAAGTAGTCGAGCAGACCCTGCAAATCATGCAGGGTATCGCAGCCTCCGTCCGCGAGACCGCAAACAAAATTGAAGAGCTCGGCAAGGGTTCGGACCGCATCGGAAAGATTGTCGGCGTCATCGACGACATCGCCGATCAGACAAATCTATTGGCTCTCAACGCCGCCATTGAAGCAGCCCGGGCCGGCGAACAAGGGCGCGGCTTTGCCGTGGTTGCCGACGAGGTTCGCAAGCTAGCCGAGCGCACCAGCACCGCCACCAAGGAAATCTCCGGAATGATCGGCGAAATCCAGAAGGAAACCGCCCACGCCGTCGAGGCCATGCAATCCGGAACCAAGCATGTCGAGTTGGGAGTGGAATCAACCCAGCGGGCCGGAGCCTCGCTGCAGGAAATTATTGGCTCCTCCGACAAGGTCGGCGAAATGATCACCCACATTGCGACCGCAGCCACCGAGCAGGCCAGCGCCACTCAGGAGGTAAATAGAAATGTCGAACAGATCTCGGCAATCACCTCAGAGACCGCGGAGGGAGCCGGGCAATCGGCACAGGCCTGTCAGCAGCTCTCCAACCTGGCGCTGAATCTGAACAGCCTCATGAGCCGCTTCACACTCGGCAAAACCCAGCGCTACACTCATCCGCCAACGGGATCAGCGCCGCGTCCCCCTGAAAGAGTCATCCATTCAGAACTGGAATATCCATCGGCGACGCTGGCCCCACGCTCTTCGCTCGTAAACTGAACCCGTTCCAAGTCTTGGTAGTTCAAAAACAAAGAATGCCGCGGGTTCGCCCCTGCGGCATCTCTTTTTTTCGGGAATGGACTCCGTGTACCCGCCGAGCCTCAACTCCACGGCTCGCCGAGTCTCCAACGTTGGTCGGCGAAGCCGCCAGCCTGAGCGAACTCTGCCTTACTTCTCTGCCCTCACAAACTCCCACTGCCCGCGTCCGCAAAGATTCTTGCATGTCGGCAGCGCCTCGCCAGCCTTGAACTGCACTGGCAACTTACACACGCTGCACCAGTAAATCCCCGTCTGCGGAGCTTCGCTCCCCGGTTTATGCGCCATTCCAAACCCTCCCTTGTGGATGTTTCTATCCTAAGAGTCCGCCGCGCATCCCCTCAGTGATGCTCGTCACTCCCAGCTGTTCTGAACAGAAAACTACCGGCGATATATGTACATTCGCCATAGCGTGTAGCTTAGCGCCTCGCGCATTACGTTCAGCGCCCGCGCCCATTTGCCCGGAGCGATCTCCGGCTTGCGCGGCGAGGCATATACAGTCTCACCTTGCGCCTCCAGCAGCCGTTTAATGCGGAACATGTGATACGGATCGCTCACCGCGATGCAGGAATGCATCTGGTTTGTCGCCATGATGTTGGCAATGCGCTCGGCGCTCTCCGCGCTGTTGTCGCTCTGCGTCTCGGCAATCAGGTACCGGTCGCTGATGCCGCGCTCAATCAGGTAATCCCGCCCCACCGAGCCCTCGGTAAACTGCGCTTCGCCGCCGCTGCCCCCCGTGGTAATCACCACCGGCGCCAGCCTGCGTGCGTAGAGTTCAAAGGCGTGGTCCAGACGCGCCCGGTACACCGGCGAAGGCTTGCCGAAATATTCCGCCGCGCCGAAGACCACGATCGCGTCGGCCTTCCGCGCCTCATCCCGCCCGGACTGCGCCACAATGTTCGCGCAGCTCCACGCAAAATAGCAGGCGTATGCCGCCATCAGCGCCGCGGCAATCCAGACCGGCCTCAACCATCTCCGGTGACCGCCAAACTTCATTGGTCGCCTAACAGATCCTCAATCTCGGCCAGCGCAATCGCTCCCTCGCGCAGCAAAGACCAGCTTCCGTCGCCGGTAAGATTGATGATCGTCGTCGGCACCGTGCGCGGGGTCGTGCCACCATCCACCACCAGTTGCACCCGCTCGCCCATCTGCTCTACCACGGCTTCCGCGGTCGTGCACTCCACAAATCCCGCCAGGTTCGCCGACGTCGCCGTGATCGGATGCTTCAAGGCTCGAACCACCGCCAGCGCCACCTTCGAGTCCGGCATGCGCACTGCAATGTTGCCTGAGTTCGCCGTCACCTTCAGTGGCAGCCGCGGAGCCGCGCGCACAATAATCGTCAGCGGGCCCGGCCAGAATTTATCCGCCAGCAGAAAGAACTCGTCCGGCAACTCGTGCGCCAGTTCCTCTGCCTGCTCTACGCTTTCAATCAGCAGCGAGAGCGGTTTGTTCCGGCCGCGTTCCTTGATCTCATACACGCGCTCCACCGCGTGCAAGTTAAAGGGATCGGCAGCCAGGCCATAAAACGTGTCGGTTGGCATCCCAACCACACTGCCAAGGCGAACTCTGTCCGCAACATAGTTCACCAGTGACGGCTCAGGTTCAGCTGAATGAATTTGAATTATCTCCGGGCGCACCCGTTTTACCTCGTCTTCCAGGCTCAAAACCAGCGAACCTTAACACAAGTTGAAATCAACACACAAGCTCGCCCCAGGCACATCGCCAGCTTATGCCAAGGTTAACTCAGAATTCCTATCCTGCGGCAGGTTATCATTTCCACGCTGCCACTCCAGCATTCTACAATGCTTTAGTCCCGCGCCAGCGGCCGGAGCGGCCGTAATTGCCGCGTACCCGCCTCGCGCCAGCGGCCGGAGGGCCGTCTGTTGGCCCGTACCTGTTATTAAGGCGTTATCCCGCTGCAGCCGGAGCGACCGTAAGGCGTTTATAGCAAGAGGGCTGTCTGTACCAGCTCTAATTTGCACCCATGTACTGGAGGAACATTGCCCCAGGCTTCATCTAACCCGCCGCATGAGCGTCTCCGCCCCATCGCCAGCCGCCAGAATTCGCTGGTAAAGGACCTCCGCAAGGCCTTCACTCAGGCCACTCCCGCCGACGACGGCTCCATCGCCATCGAGGGTGTCAAGCTGGTCGAGGAGGCCATCCGCAGCGGACTCCGCCTGCGCGCCGTCTTCTTTTCCGAATCCGCTCGCGAGCGCGCCAACCGCCTGCTTCCGCAGCTCGGTCGCGCCATCGAAACCATCCTCCTGCCCGACGACATCTTCCACAGCGCCGTCGCCACCGAAACTCCGCAAGGCGTCGCCGCCCTCGTCCACCCCCTCGTTTCCAGCCTAGAGGATCTTTTCCGCCCCCCAGCGCCTGCGGCCGGAAGCAACGCGTTACCCGTCTCAGCTTCCCTTGCAACCCAACTCGGTGCTGATCAGCTCACCTCGGGTGGCCCACATCTGCGTCGCGACTTTCGACGCAAATGTGGTGAAGACGCCGCGCTTTCACCTACGGTTCCGCTCGTCTCCAATCCGCTAATCCTCGGCTGTGCCGGACTTCAGGACCCCGGTAACCTCGGCACCATCCTCCGCAGTGCCGAAGCCTTCGGAGCCAGCGGCGTACTCACCACCGAAGGCACTGTCTCCACAGCCAATCCCAAAGTCGCTCGTGCCTCCGCCGGATCGGTCTTCCGCCTCCCGGTCGTCAAACTCTCCACCGCCGAAGCTCTGGATGCCATCGCCACTCACTGCGTCCGCCTCGCCGTCACCAGCTCCCACCAGGGCCGTCCCGTGCAGGAGATCGACCTCACCCTCCCCACCGCCATCTTCATAGGCAGCGAAGGACACGGAGTCCCGCGAGCCCTCCTCGACCGCGCCGACGAAGCCATCCTCATACCTCACTCCCCCAAAGTCGAAAGCCTCAACGCCGCCATCGCCGCCAGCATCCTCCTCTACGAGGCACAAAGACAAAGAAGCAGATAACCTAATGTTCTGACCCTGCTCTTGGTATTTGATCTTGATCTTGTTTCTCTGGTGTCACTCCGAACAAAGCGACAAAGAAGCAAGTGACTCTTTCGCTGCTTTGATTTAGTGTTTCTTCCAGCCGGCCTCCTCCCCACGGTATCGAACCTAAGGTTTTTCCCACATAGCGATTTCGATCGAGCATACCGATAGAAAGAGCACAGCTCCTGCGCACCATCGCGGCGGCCTCTATGCCTAAATCTCCAATGAAGGTGAACCATGAGCACCGGTAATCCCATGACTATTGGCCAAAAAGTAGCGGGGTCCATTGGCATACTGGTCCTGTTGATTGCTGCTCTCGGTTTAGTCGCACTGGGCGGCTTTCGCGCGATAAAAAACGAGTTCCAGACGGCGGTAAACAGGCAGGCCCGCATGGGCCAGCTCTCCGACGACTTCGAAGTCCAATTGCTTTCAATGAGGGCCGCTCAGCGTGGTGTTTTGCTTTATACCATTGGCAAGAAGCCTGAGTCAGTAGTTTCGGCAAAAACTGCCTGGTCAAAGTCCCTGAACCAGGCGTCAGCGGACCTGGCCGAATTGAGAGCGATGGCAGCATCCGCGACAACCGTCAACCAGGTCTCTCAGGCAATAGAAGACCTTGCGAAGGTCAATTCCTTGTTCCGCGAATTTGAACAACAGACAGAATCCGGCAACTTTGACGCCGCATTCGAGATCGGTGCAAAGCCGCTTGCAGTTGCTTTTAATGACTCCGTCGAGCTTTCTCACCAGATGGCGGCGCGCCAACAGGAGTTACTCAAGCAGCACGAGGAAACCGCAGCCGCGCGTGCGGCCACAAGTCAATTCATAACCGTGGCTGTGCTCTTGGTTTCGTTAGGTACCGGCATAGCTGTACTTCTTAGTATGCACAGAACAACCAAGGACCTCAGGCGCATGACCGAAGAATTGGCCCGGGGATCGGAGCAGGTTGCGAGCGCTGCAACCGAAGTATCTTCATCCGCGCAGTCTCTGGCACAAGGAGCTTCTGAACAGGCTGCGTCGCTTGAGGAGACATCTTCGTCAACTCACGAAATTACTTCCATGACCAGTCGTAATGCCGATAACTCCAAGGCCGCCGCCGCGTTGGTGGTTTCGGCAACGCGCGAGATCGCGCATGGAAACCAGAAGTTGGATGGACTGGTCGCATCCATGCAGCAGATAAACAATTCCAGCGACAAAATCTCAAAGATCATCAAGGTGATCGACGAGATCGCCTTCCAAACCAACATCCTGGCGCTCAACGCCGCCGTTGAAGCGGCGCGGGCAGGGGAAGCAGGAGCGGGTTTCGCGGTAGTCGCCGACGAAGTACGAAACCTCGCCCAGCGGAGCGCTCAGGCCGCCAAAGATACCGCGGCCCTAATCGAGGAATCCATTTCAAACTCGCGCGGCGGAAGTACAAATCTCAGCGATGTAACGCAGTCAATCGCCACGATCACGGAGATAGTCGGCAAGGTGTCAGTCCTGGTGGAACAAGTGAGCGCAGGCAGTCAAGAACAGGCCAAAGGTCTGGATCAGATTGCCATGGCCATCTCTCAAATGGAGGAGGTCACCCAGAAAACAGCGGCCGTCGCCGAGCAAAGCGCCTCGGCCGGAGAGGAACTGAGCGCCCAGTCACGGACACTCGAAAGCATCGGCCAGCAGTTGACGGCACTTGTGGGCAGGGATAGCCAGAATGCTGGATTCCCCAACCAGAGAGAGAGTAACAGTCGCTCGCCTATTGCGGTTTGCTCCCCGAAAAATGCCGGAAACTTTCGAGAAAACAATCCCCCACTCTCCAGCATTATGTCCCGCGAATCAATCTGAGCGCGCGGACTCCAGAAAGTCGAGAAGAGGCTCTAGACCTACTCCCGCATCTTCTCCTTCTTCGCCTTCAGCCCCGCCAGCCGTTCTCGAATTCTCTTTTCCACGCCCTCTTCCGTAGGGAAGTACCACTTCCGTCCCTTCAGATTTTCCGGCAGACACTCCATGTCCGTTACTTTCTCATCAAAGTCATGCGCGTACTTGTATCCTTCGCCGTACCCCAGCTCTTTCATCAGCCGTGTCGGAGCGTTCCGCAGATGCAGTGGCACCGGGTCTGCCGCCGTCTCCTCCACGTCCCGCTTCACCGCGCCATAGGCCTTGTACAGCGCATTCGACTTCGGAGCAATCGCCAGATACACCGCCGCGTGCGCCAGCGCCAGGCCACCCTCCGGCATCCCCAAAAAATCAATCGCGTCCCGCGCCGCCATGCATATCTCCAGCGCGTGCGGGTCGGCCAGCGAAACGTCCTCCACCGCCATCCTCACAATCCGCCGCGCCAAATACATCGGATCTTCCCCGCTCTCCAGCATCCGCACCAGCCAATACAGCGTCGCATCCACATCGCTGTTGCGCACCGACTTGTGCAGCGCCGAGATCAGGTTGTAATGCTCTTCTCCCGCCTTGTCATACCGCAGCACCCGCCGCTGCAGAGCATCCTCCACCTGCGGTTTTTCTATCGTGCCGCCGCCTGCGGCCGGCAGCGCAGCGTTACCCGTCCCCGCCGCGCCCGTAGCGGCCTCTACCGCCAGCGTTGCCGCAATCTCCAGCACGTTGTACGCCGACCGTGCATCGCCACTCGAGTACGCTGCAATCCGCGCCAGCGCCTCGGGCTTTGCCGTCAGCTTCATCGCGCCCAGTCCGCGCTCTTCGTCCGCCAGCGCGCGCTCCAGCAACGCCACAATCTCTTCCTCGGTCAGCGGATTCAGCGTGTACACCCTCGATCGCGACAGCAGCGCCGAGTTCACCTCAAACGACGGATTCTCCGTCGTCGCCCCAATCAGCCTTATGTTGCCCCGCTCCACGTGCGGCAAAAACGCGTCCTGCTGCGCCCGGTTAAAGCGGTGAATCTCGTCGATGAAGACAATCGTCCGCGTGCCATATTGCTTCGCTCGCTCGGCCTCCACCATCACCTGCTTGATCTCTTTGATCCCCGCCATCACCGCCGAATACTCGACGAACTCTGCCTTCGTCCTCCGCGCAATGATCTTGGCCAGCGTCGTCTTCCCCACTCCCGGCGGTCCCCAAAACAGAATCGAGCCAATGTCGTCGTGGTCGATCTGCACTCGCAGCGCCTTGCCCGGCCCCAGAATATGCTCCTGCCCCACAAACTCATCTAGGTCGCGCGGCCTCATCCTGTCGGCCAGCGGCCTCGTCCGGTCAGAGGCTTCATCAATCGGATTGGAAAACAAATTCATCGCAGCAAGCCTAACACCGAATTTCAAATTCGTTCAGTTATCGCAACTCGCACAAAGGCCCTCGGCACTTCGCCGAGGGCCTTCATCTCAAGAGTCCTGTCGCCTTATCCTTTCGCCCGTGCCGTCTTCTCATCTCCCGCAACTTTTCCGTCGCGAATGTGAATGATGCGATGCGAATACTCGGCAATATCGTGCTCGTGCGTCACCAGCACAATCGTGTTTCCCTTGGCCTGCAATTCATCAAACAGCGCCATAATTTCGTTTCCGGTCTTTGAGTCCAGGTTCCCCGTCGGCTCGTCAGCCAGAATAATCGAAGGCCGGTTCACCAATGCGCGCGCAATCGCCACTCTCTGCCGCTGTCCGCCTGAGAGTTCGTTCGGCTTATGATTCATCCGTTCGCCCATGCCGACGCTAACCAGCGTCTGCCGTGCGCGTTCCAGCCGCTCCTCCGAGGAAATCCCCGCATAGATCAACGGCAGCTCCACATTGTGCAGCGCCGAAGCCCGCGCCAGCAGGTTGAAGGTCTGGAAGACAAATCCAATTTCCTTGTTGCGGATTCGCGCCAGCTCATCGTCATCCAGCTCGCTCACCAGGTGCCCGTTCAGCCAATAAATTCCCTTCGTCGGAGTATCCAGGCAGCCGATCAAATTCATCAGCGTCGATTTCCCCGAGCCCGACGGACCCATGATCGCCACATACTCATTGCGGTGGATCGCGATGTCCACTCCGCACAGCGCGTTCACCTGTTGCTCGCTGCCCATGTCATAGGTCTTCCACAGGTCATGCGTACAAATGATGCAATCCGGCGGCGGTGCCTTCATCTCCTGCCCCATGCCTGCGGTCTGCGTTGCCATTCGTTGCCCTCGTTCCAAGTTTACGACTTGTCTTCTTCCTTCTTTGGCGCGGCGTTGTTGATCTTCACCTTTGCATCCGGCTTCATCGTGCGCAGCACCTTGTAGCTTCCGGTTACAATCTCGTCGCCTTCGTGCAGCCCATCCAGCACTTCAATGTCGGTCGTTCCCGTGATTCCCGTCTGCACTGGCACAAACTGCGCCTTGCCATCGCGAATCACGAACACGCCCTGAATCTCTTCCTTGGCAGCTTTGATGTCGGCTGGTTTCTCCGCCGCCTCCACCTCGCTCTTATTCTTTTTCTTCGGAACCAGGTCGCCCTTCTGCCTTATCGTCAGCGCCTGGATCGGAATCGACAGCACGGCTGCCTTGTTGGCCGTCGTAATCTTCGCCGTGGTCGAAAGTCCGGGCCGCAGATTATCCGGCACCTGGTCCAGCGTCACCACTACCTTAAAGTCCTTCGCCTCCTGCGTGCTACCCGTCGATTGCGAAGTCGCCACGCCGGTCGAACGCAGCAGCGCGTTGTCGCCGATCTCCGTCACCGTGCCCTTGAACTTCTTCTTCGGAATCGCGTCCACGCTTACTTCGGCTGTCTGGCCCAGCTTCACATTCACAATGTCGGTCTCATCCACCTTCACTTCGGCGGTAATCACCGAAACATCGGCCAGCGTCATCAGCGTCGAGCCCGGCTGGTTCTGGATGCCAAGCACCACCGACTCGCCTTCGCGCACCGGAAGGTAGGTCACCAGTCCATCAAACGGCGCGCGATACTCGGTCTTGCTCAGCACGTCGTCGTTATGAACCAGTGTCGCCTTCTGCACCGCGATGCGGTGGTTGGCGGCATCCGCCGCGGCCTTTGCCTGGGCGATCCTGGTCTTGCCCTGGGCCGCATAGGAGACTGCCGATTCGTATGCGTTCTTCGCCGCATCGTAATCCTTCCGAGCAATCAGCTGATCTCTGTACAATCCCTCGGCGCGCTTCCAGTCGGAGAGCTTCTGGTCCAGATCGGCCTTCGCCCTGTCCAGGTCGGCAACGTTGGTGTTCAGGGTCTCCAGTGCCGCCGTGTAGTCAGCCTCGGCCGCCGTCAGCGAAGCCCGGGTTGCGTTCACGTCGGCGGCAGGCTGCACGTTGTCCAACTGCGCCAGCAACTGACCCTTCACCACCCGGTCGCCTTCCTTCACGTACAGACGCACAATCTTGCCGTAGGCGTTGGCCCCCACGTTCACAAACGTCTTGGGCCGGATCTCGCCCGAAGCCGTAACCTGCGACGCCAGGTCCTCGCGCACAACTTTGCCGGTCTGCACCTCAACCACACCTTTACGGCTCTGCTGGATACTGAAGAAAATAATACCTACCAGCAGAACCACTCCACCGACCGCGAGCCAAACTTTCTTCCAGGTTTTCATCTGTCCTCGTTTGTTGCTTCTGGCGTCAGCGACCGGCGCCAGCAGCCGGAGCGGCGTCTGTCGCCGCGTACCCTTCAGTGCCCCTCGGAAGGGCCATTCTGTTGGCCCGTACCCGTCGCTAAGCCTGCAGTATGCCCTTCTGCGAAGTTAGAGAGCCGCCGGTGCTCGCCGCTTGAGCTATGACGGGAAACCAAGCCCAGGCGCTCAGCGGCAGCAACCCTGCGTGCGTTCTTGCCGCACTCATTCCTGATACGAGCAGAGTAGTTTGAAAGTTCCAAAAGTCCTGGCGTCTGATTGTAAACTGTCGCCACCGTCTCCACCCCCGCCAAAACCGGTTGTGCCGCTCCCGCTCATATTCCGGCTTGCCATCATCCTCTTCAAGCCGCACGTGCCTATTTCGCCCATGCCACTCCACCTTGCCTTGCTCTCGTCGAATACTTACAATCGCTGCAGCCCCAAAGTCCCAGGAGCGAGACTCTCCATGCGGTTTTCTTCTCTGCGTCGTTTTTCCTTCGTCCTGATGGCAGCCACTCTGTTGGCCGCGCCCCTTTTCGCCCAGGATTCCCCTGGCGATGAAAAGGACCCCGGCACTTCCCTCAAGGATCTCAAGAAGTCCCCAAAGAAGGATGTCCCGCAGCAGAAGGAGCTTACGCCCGAAGAACGCAAGGCACGCCTCCGCAGCTTCAAGAAAGAGGTCGGCAAGACCTACCAGACCTGGCTCGACCAGGACGTGCGTTACATCATCAGCCCCGAAGAGGAGCAGGCCTTCAAGCTTCTCAGCACCGATGAGGAGCGCGATGCCTTCATCGAGCAGTTCTGGCTCCGCCGCGATCCCACGCCCGACACCGAGGAAAACGAGTTCCGCGAAGAGCACTATCGCCGCATCCAGTACGCCAATGAGCACTTCTCCGCCGGCGTCCCCGGCTGGAGAACCGATCGCGGCCGCATCTACATCATCTGGGGCGCGCCTGACGAAATCGAGTCCCATGCCTCCGGTGGCACCTATCAGCGCGACTCCTCCGAAGGCGGCGGCACCACCTCCACCTTCCCCTTTGAGCGCTGGCGTTACCGCTACATCGAAGGCATCGGCAACGAGGTCATCATCGAGTTCGTAGACTCCTGCATGTGCAACGAATACCGCATGGCCACCAATCCCAATGAGAAGGATGCCCTGGCCAACACTCCCGGCGGCGGCCCTACAATGAACGAGCAGATGGGACGCGGCAATCGCGCCGATCGCTTGAACGGCCAGCCTGGCAATCCCTTCGCCCCGGGCGGATCAAATGGCGAATTCGATGCCATCGAGCGCTACGCCAAACTCACCGCCCCTCCGCCCGTCAAGTTCAAGGATCTTGAGGAGAAGGTCAACACCAGGATTCGCTACAACCTCATGCCCTTTGACATGCGCTCGGACTTCGTCAAAATCACCGCTGACATGGTCCTCGTTCCCATCACCATTCAGATGAAGACCAAGGACATGACCTTCGTGCAGAAGGAAGGCATTCAGCGTGCCGCGGTCAATATCTTCGCCCGCATCTCCACCATCTCCGGGCGCGTTGCCACCACTTTTGAAGACACCGTCGGCGTCGACGAGCCAAACGATCTGCTGGAAAAGGCAATGCAGACCTCGCAGATTTACTGGAAGGCCGTCCCCCTCAAGCCCGGAATGTACAAAATTGACATCGCCATCAAAGACGTCAATGGCGACCGCGTCGGAACCCTCGTCCGTTCCATTCGCGTCCCTGAATTCGACGACGAGAAGCTGGCTTCCTCCAGCCTCATCCTCGCCGATCTCATGGAGCGCGTCCCCGCCAAGAGCATAGGAACCGGCAGCTTCATCATCGGCGACACGAAGGTCCGTCCACGCCTCGACGCCTCAGACGGTAAACCCGCCATCTTCCAACGTGCTCAGCGCCTCAACGTATACCTACAGGTCTATAATCTGCAGCAGGACCCGCAGATCAAAAGGACGCGAGCCGTCATCAGTTACGACATCGTCAACCTTCAGACCAGCAAGTCCGTGCTGCACGCCGAGGAGTCTTCGGCTACTTACGGCAACACCGGCGACCAGATCACCATCGAGAAATCGATGCCTCTGGCCAACCTCGATCCGGGTTTATACAATCTCAAAGTCACCGTAAATGATGAGGTGACAAAGCAATCCATTAATCCTTCAGCCCGTTTTCAGGTCGAATAGGATAAAATTTGCAGTTGGCCTTGGTGAGATGTTTGCATTGACCTTGGTGGCCCACATCCGCCTTCCGTTGGCGAATGTGGGATCTAGCGAATGTTTGGATCGGCCTCACGTGGCCCACATTCGCCCTCTATTGGCGAATGTGGGATTTGGCGAACTGAATTCAGAGGTCACGTTGCATAGTAGGTTGCATAGATAGAATGACGCGTAAGCTCTCAATCTTCGTGCTTGCACTCGTCAGCTGCCTCGGCGCCTCAGCCGCCGTCAATCCCGGTGCCATCAGCGGAACTGTGCGCAACTCCTCCGGCGTGCCTCAGATGGGTGCCGTCGTCGAGCTCCTTGCCAACTCCGCGCCTCGCAACCAGACCGTGCTAACTGACACCAGGGGCGCTTTCTCCATCAACGGCCTGCTCCCCGGACTTTATACCGTCAAGGTCACCGCTCCCAGCTTCCTGCCCACCATCCGCGAGCGTGTCCGTCTGCAGTCCGGTGCCAGCCTGCTCATCAATGTCACCCTGAACACACTCTTTGAAGCCATCCAGCTCGTCCCCAAGCGCAAGGTCTCGGCCAGCGAAGATGACGACTGGCGCTGGGCTCTGCGCTCCATGGCCAACCGTCCCATCCTGCGCCTCGCCGACGACGATCCCCTCGTGGTGGTGCAAAGATGTGAAAACGCCGACGGCCAGCTCAAAGCCCGCGTCTCGTTTATCTCGTCAAGCGACGGCGACTCCATCAGCAACTCCGGCGTGAACACCAATTTCCAGGTCGAGCAGTCCATCTTCGGCAAGCGAAGCCTCACCCCTGCCCGCTGGTCGCTCAACGGCGGAGTTGGCAGCAGCACCAATCCCAACGCCGTAATCCGTGCCGGCTACTCTCGTGAAATGTCCGATGGCTCCTCGCCTGAAGTCGCCCTCACCGCCAAACACTTCGCCTCGCTCAATCCGAATCAGCCTGCCATCCAGGCTCTTGCACTCTCCATCGCCAACTCCATGACCTTCGGCGACTATCTCGAACTCGGTTACGGCGAAGAAACCCAGATGGTTCAGTTCAAGGATCGAGCCACCAGCTTCCGTCCTTACGCTTCCCTCAGCGCTCATCCCACCAAAAACACCATCCTGCGCTACGGCTACGCCACCAGCGCTCCGGATCTGCGTGCTGCCAAGGGCTTTGACACTGCTCCCGCCGACCTCAGCGAGAGCAATCCCCGCGTCACGCTTACTCCGCAGGGTCAGCGCATCGAGCGCGCCAGCCACAACGAAATCTCCATCTCCCAGCGTTTTGGCCAGCACAAGGTGCAGCTCGCCCTCTTCTCAGACACGGTCCATAACGCCGCCCTCACCGGAACCGGAGACGCTTTCACCTCTGACAACAATGCCCTCATCGGCGACCCATTCTCCGGCAACTTCTATTACAACGGCGGAAACTTCCATACCCAGGGCGTGCGCGCCGTTTACTCGCACCCCATCGCCCCCGGAGTGGATGCCACCTTCGACTACGGCTACGGAGGCGTGCTTACCGCACCGGAAAGCCTCGTGCAGGTCAGCCAGACCTCGACCTCCTTGGTCACCGTCAAGCGCAACTCCGCCGCCGCAAAAATCTCTGGAACCACGCCGCATACCAAAACCCGGGTCATCGCCAGCTATCGATGGCTCAGCGGCAGCGGCCTTACTCCGGTCGACATGTTCAACGCCTCTGCCGGAGAGACCGAACCCTACCTCAGCTTCTTCGTCCGCCAGCCTATCCCGACCATGCACATCTTCCCTAACGGATTGGAAGCTCTGATCGATGTACGAAACCTGCTCGCCCAGGGATACCGTCCCGTTCTCAGTGCCGACGGCAGCACCGTCTACCTGGTCCAAGGCAGCCGCGTCATCCGCGCCGGCCTCAGCTTCAACTTCTAAAACACTTCCGGCTCCACTGATGGGCGGGCGGGTGGCCCATTCAAGCCCGTTGTTGGCTTGAGTGGGGCTTTTGACCTCGTGGCTGATTTTGCTTTACCTACTTATTTGTCCCGGGTGCCCCACCTTCGGCGCGCCGCCTTTGCGTGGCTAAGGTGGGAAGCAACTCGTCCGCATCTTCAGCCGCTTGTAATCGCTCTTGCCCTTGCCTATCGAATCGCCCACCGACGCGCACCAGTCATCCACCAGCAGCTAGCGCAGTGCCCGCCCCACATTTAGCCTTCACGCGTAGCTTCCTTGGCCTCCGGAACGTAGTCGCATGCCTCGCGACACTCCAGGCAGTAGTAGCAACCGTCCTCCACCAACCGCACGTCGTGCTCTCCCATGCAGAAACTGCAGTACTTATGGCACTCGCACCTTTCTTCCACCATGTCGCAAACATTGCACTTAAATCGTTTCGCCATTCGCGAACTCTAACTCTCATTCTCTTCCCGCGCAACTGCCACGCGCCTGCAGCCGGAAGCAACGCGTTACCCGCCACGCGCCAGCGGCCGGAAGCGGCATCCGTTGCCGCGTTACCCGCCACGTGCCAGCAGCCGGAAACGGCGTTCGTTGCCGCGTTACCCGCCATGCGCCTGCAGCCGGCAGCGGCGTTCGTCGCCGCGATACCCGTCCCATCCATTGCTGGCTCCCGGGTGCACTATCCTTCCGCCCGCTTTTCGGGGCGGAGGGTAGGGCTTTTGAATTTGCCTTGCCCCGTGTTATTTTTTAGTGTTCCGTCGGCTCTGTCTGGGGCCGTATGATACCCGTGCTCGAGGTTCTCTCCTTGTCGTCGAACGCTGAACCCGTCGCAGTTCGCAAGACCGCCCTCAACTCCGCGCACCGGCAGCTTGGCGCCCGCATGGTCGACTTCAACGGATGGGATATGCCCGTTGAATATCCTGCGAACTCCCTCCGCAAGTCCGGCGGCCTCATTGCCGAGCACCTTGCCGTCCGCACCTCCGTCGGCCTCTTCGACGTCAGCCACATGGGCGACATCCGCCTCCACGGTCCTCAGGCGCTCGAAGCCGTGCAGCACATGACCTTCAATGATGCCTCCCGCCTCGCCATCGGCCAGGCCCAGTACTCCGCTCTGCTCTATTCCACCGGAACCTTCGTCGACGACGTCATCGTGCACCGCCTCGGCCAGTACGATTTCCTCCTGGTCATCAACGCCGGAACTCGCGAGAAGGATTTCGATTGGGTTCGCAACGCCGCGGCACAATTCGACTGTGCCGTTGAAAACCTCAGCGACGACTATACCCAAATCGCCATTCAGGGTCCCAACGGCTGGCGCACCCTGCAAAAGCTCACCGACGCCGATCTCACTCAGGTAAAGTTTTACTGGTTCACTCACGGCACTGTCTGCGGATTGCCCAACACCCTCATTGCCCGCACCGGCTACACCGCCGAAGACGGATTTGAAATCTACATTCCCAGCGACGAACCTACCAGCCAGCGCATCTGGAACGAATTGCTCGCCGCCGGTGAGGAGTTCGGCATTCTCCCCTGCGGACTCGGCGCTCGCAACACCCTTCGCCTGGAAGGGGCTCTCTCGCTCTACGGACACGAAATTTCCGACACCATCACTCCCTGGCAAGCCCGTCTCGACCGCTTCGTCAAAATGGAGAAAGCCGATTTCATCGGCCACGCCGCCTTGTTGCAGCAAAAGGAGAGCGGCCTCGAAACTATCCTTATCGGCCTTGAAGCCATCGAGCGCGGCATCCCGCGCGACGGCTACAAAGTTCTCAGCCCCAGTGCCAGCCCCATTGGATACGTCACCAGCGGCTCGCCCGCCCCGTGGCTCAAAAAAAATATCGCCCTCGCCTACGTCCCTCTGGCGTACTCTGCCGAGGGCACGGAGCTGGGCGTAGAGGTTCGCGGACAGATCGTAAAATGCAAGGTGGTGCCCACGCCGTTTTACAAGCGGCCCAAGCTCGCCAAGCACGCCTCATAACCGGCCAGGCGGCCCATATTTGCCTGCTGTTGGCAAATGTGGGATGTCCGCACAGGGGGCCCATTCAAGTCAGAGTCACCGGCAAGCCTTCGCCGGGTGGCCCATTCAAGACCTCTTTTGGCTTGAGTGGGGTAGTTGACTTTGCTCTTTGCTCTTGCACCTGTCGTTGATCGTGCTCCTGTTGGAGCTGGCCGGACGATTGTATGGACAATGTCCGGCTGCTGTCGGCGACACATCCCTGAGTCGGACTAGAGTACAATTTCGGAGTTCACTCAGGTTTTTCGATTTTCGTGTATCGCCGGAATCTTCCCGGCTCAATCCACTTCTGGAGATCACATGGCATATCCGCCGGAATTCAAATACACCAAAGAGCACGAATGGCTCGCCATCGATGGCGCCACCGGAACTATTGGCATCACCGACCACGCGCAGAACTCTCTCGGCGACATCGTCTTTGTCGAGCTGCCTAAGCTCGGCGACCAGCTCACCGCTGGAAAAACCTTCGGCACCGTTGAGTCCGTCAAAGCCGTCAGCGATCTCTATGCTCCGGTCTCCGGCACCGTTACCGCCGTCAACCAGGAGCTTGCCACCGCGCCCGAGAAGGTCAACAGCGAGCCTCACTCCGCCTGGATGGTGAAGATTACAATCACCAATCCCCCCGAAGCCGCTGCCCTGCTCTCCGTCGAAGACTATGAGAAGTTCATCGCCGAAGAGCAGTAGACATGAACGGCGGTAGATATTAGGTCGAGGATGGGTTCGAGCAAGCAAAATGTTTTGAGGTGTCATTCCGAGCTCAAGCGAGGAATCCCAGCACGGCTCAAATCTCCCCTGCGGCTGATAGGTTCTCAAGCCGCCAAACCCGTTCGGAGCACGTTGCTTTCTATTCAGGACTGATCATCATGCGCTATCTTCCCAAGTCGCCCGCCGAACGCACTCACATGCTGAGCGAGATTGGCGTCGCCTCCATCGATGAACTCTTCGCGCCCATCCCGGCCCAGTTCCGCCTCAACCGCGACCTGTGCATCCCTCCTCAAATGGCCGAGAGCGAAATCGTTGACTGGTTCCGCGCCCGCGCAGCTGAGAACGGCTCCGGTTATGACATTCTTCTCGGTGCCGGAGCCTACAATCACTATCGCCCGCTCGTCATCGACTCTCTCATCTCGCGCGGCGAGTGGTTCACCGCCTACACGCCCTATCAGCCGGAGATCGCTCAAGGCACCCTCCAGGCCATCTTCGAATTCCAGACCATGATCTGCGAGCTCACCGGCATGGAAGTCG
>CAZLJQ010000015.1:0-101575 GCA_964559875.1 uncultured Acidobacteriaceae bacterium | reverse complement strand
TGAAGATTCGAATTAACGATCTGGCTCGCGAGCTGGAAGTAAAAAGCAAACAGATCCTCGACGTGCTTATCAAGGTCGGCGTCACGGAGAAAAAGACCCACTCCAGCTCCGTGGAAGCCGATGAAGCCGAGAAGGTACGCAAGTATTTCCACGAGACCAGCGGCGCGCACGCCCGGCATCGCACCGGCGGAGAAGAGTTCCGCCCCAAAATCGATCTGTCCAAGATCTCAAAGCCCGGCGACGCCCTCAAAGCCATTCTGGCGCGCAAGGAGCATTCCGTGGAAGCCGCAGCGCCTGCGCCTCCGCCGCCTGCTCCGCCCCGGGCTATCGTCAACAAGCCTGCCGCGCCAAAGCCAGCGCCGCCGGTGGCCCCTGTGGTTCCCGAACGTGCTCCGCGCTTTGTCACGCCGGAGTCGGTTGCCCTGCGCTCCCAGGTTTCCACCGTCACCGTGGAGCCGCCTCCTGTCGTGGTGGCACCGCCTCCACCGCCTGTTGCGGAACCGGTCGCGCCTGCACCCACGGCGGAAGTTCCGGTAGCCGTCGCGCCGCCCCAAGCTCCAGCTCCGGTTGCCCCGATCGCAGCGGAAGTCGCTCCCGCAGCAGCCGAGCCTGAAGTGAAGGTTCCTGCAGTAGTCGAGCCGGCTGTCACCGCGCCGGTCTCCGAACCCGCGGATGCCAAGGTTCCCGTGGTTCCTGCTGCCGCCCCCGTTTCCGCAAAGCCTGCAGCTCACAAGCCAGCGCCAACGGGCTCAGCTCGTCCGCCGCTGGCCGGCCAGCCAACTCCGCCGCCACGCCGCATGATTGTGCCGCAGACTGGCCCACGTCCGGTTTATACCGCGCCGCCGCCACCACCTCCGCGTGCACCTCAGCCGCCCTCGGCGATGGGGAATCGCAGCGGATTGCCAGTGCGCGGCCAGCCAATCTTCCAGCGTCCGCGTCCCGGACAATATTCGGGTCCGGCTGGCGCTGCTGGAGCCAACGGCCCTGCTGGAGCTCCCGGCGCGCGTCCGCCATTCCGTCCCGGCGAACGCCGTCCCATGCACCCCACTCGCACTGCGCCCACTCCAGGTGGCCGTCCTCCTATGGCTGGCCGTCCGGGAATGGGTACACGTCCTGGTGGGCCGCCGCGTCCCGGTGGTTTGCTGGGTGCAGCGGGTGCTCCGCCTCCGGGTGCCACTCCGCGCCCCGGTGCTCGCGCAGGCGCTCCTGCCCGTCGTCCCGGACAACGTTATCAGGGTCCGCGCGGCAAGCAGGAAGGACCGATGAAGGGTTTCACGCCGCCACCCCGGCTCTCGCTCAGTAATGAGCCCATGCCGATCACGCGTGCGATCACCATCTCGGAAGGCGTCAGCGTAAAGGATCTCGCCGAAAAGCTCGACATCCGCGCCAAGGACCTCATCGCCCGCTTGCTTGCTCGTGGCGTCTTCGCCACCATCAATCAGACGCTCAGCGAAGACCTCGCCCGCGACATGGCCCGCCACTTCGGAGCCGAGAGTTCGGTCATCAGCTTTGAGGATCAGATTCAGCAGGATTACGATGCCCAAGCCATCGAGCAGGAGAATGAAGCGGTCTTCAATGCCGTCACTCGTCCTCCTGTCGTCACCATCATGGGCCACGTTGATCATGGCAAAACCAGCCTGCTCGACGCCATCCGCACCACCAACGTAGCCGGTGGTGAAGCGGGCGGCATCACGCAGCACATTGGCGCCTACAAGGTGAAGATCACGGATGAGAATTCGCCCGCCTTTGGCCGCGAAATCGTCTTCCTTGACACTCCTGGCCACGAGGCATTCACCCGCATGCGTGCTCGCGGCGCCAAAGTCACGGACATTGTTGTGCTCGTCGTCGCTGCCGATGACGGAGTCATGCCGCAGACCCTTGAAGCCATCGACCACGCCAAGGCCGCCAAGGTTCCGCTCATCATCGCCGTCAACAAAATCGATAAGGCCGATGCGCAGCCTGACCGCGTCAAGAAGCAACTAGCCGACCGCGGCCTGCTGCCTGAAGATTGGGGTGGCGACACGATCTTCGTCGATGTTTCCGCCAAGCAGCACACCAATCTGAATCAGCTTATGGAAATGATCTGCCTGGTGGCAGACATGAAGGAGCTCAAGGCGACTCCCGAGCGTCTCGCCTCCGGCACCGTGTTGGAAGCCAAGTTGGATCGCGGACGCGGCCCCGTGGCTACTGTCCTGATTGACAATGGAACCCTGCACGCCGGCGAAAACTTTGTCGTCGGCAACATCTTCGGCAAGGTTCGCGCCATGTTCGACGATCGTGGCCACGCTCTTGAAGAAGCTGGTCCATCCACTCCGGTTGAGATCCTCGGACTCGAAGGTCTGCCCCAGGCTGGCGATCAGTTCGTGGTCGTTGCCGAGCGCGAAAAGGCCCGTGAAATCGCCGACTACCGCGAAGCCAAGGCACGTGAAGCGATCCTCGCCAAGACTGCCCGCGTCTCGCTGGAAGGCCTGGCCGCGCAGATTAAGAGCGAAGGCACCAAGCAGCTTGATATCATCCTCAAGGGTGACGTTGGCGGCTCGGTCGAGGTCATCAATGACCTGCTGACCAAGCTCTCCGGCGACCAGGTTCGCATCAAGGTACTGCGCCACTCGGTCGGAGCTATTACCGAGAGCGACGTCCTTCTTGCCGCCGCCTCCAATGCCATCATCATCGGCTTCAACGTCCGTCCCGAACGCAAAGCGCAGGAGATGGCGGAGCAGGAGAAGGTCGATATCCGTCTCCACTCCATCATCTACGAATTGCAGGACGAGATGAAGAAGGCCATGACCGGCCTGCTCGATCCAACCATCAAGGAGTCCTACCTGGGACGCGCCGAAGTGCGCGACACTTTCCGCATTCCCAAGGTTGGCACCATTGCTGGTTGCCAGGTCGTCGATGGGCTCATCAAGCGTGACTCCGAGGTGCGCCTGCTGCGTGATAACGTCGTCGTCTTCACCGGCAAGATCTCCTCGCTCAAGCGCTTCAAGGATGATGCCAGCGAAGTTCGCAACGGTATGGAGTGCGGCATTGGCATCCACAACTACAACGATGTGAAGAAGGGTGACATCATCGAGGCCTATCTGACCGAGAAGGTGGCGACCCAGCTGAATTAGCTTCCTGGGTTTATCAGGACGGTGCCGATGAGTCAGCGTGGCTCATCGGCACTTCTGTTTCGCGGGCGGAGCGGTATAGGATGTCGCGCTTCCCTCGGTCATCCATCTATCTTCCCGTATCAAGAGTGGCAACAATTCAACCGGTACAACTTGCGTGGGCTATCATTTTTTTCCCATCCACATGTACCATCCGGTGTAATATTCCACCACTTTGGGCAGTGGCTCTGCCCTGCGATTAGGATGGCGTTTGTTTTTGAGGAATCCGTTTCATCGAGTGAATTGCTTTCGTGGTTTACCCGCATTTTGCAGGCTCAAAACCGAAAGAACGCGTGACTATGGGTTTACCAGTGGCATCGCTTTAAGATGCACGAGGCGTTAAATCGTTACTAAAGCAGAATTCCTGCCCAAACCATCTGTACTCCGAGTTTGTGCAAGGAATCTTGGAGCTGAACAATGAGAAAGTTGTTTCTCGCGGTGCTTTTGCTCTCCCTCTCTGCCTGTGCCTTTGCGCAGCAGGACTATGTCGGCCGCTACGATGTATTCGCCGGATTCAGCTACCTGGACTCCCCAAAGCTGAACCTTACACAAAGGGGTTTCAATACTCAGATTGGGGTCAACGTAAGGCGCTGGTTAGCCATGGGATTTGACTACAGCACCCAGAATGGAAACGGAACGCTGGTTCCCACGGATCTCAAGACGAACCTGCAGGCTCTTCTGCCGCCGATCCCGGGTCTGTATGTACCATTCAACGCCACCACACAGACGTTCACCGCCGGACCACAGCTCGCCTATCGTCATCTGAAGAAGGTGACCCTCTTCATCCATCCCTCGATTGGCGTCATTCAAGAGCACATCAACCTGGAGCCGCAGAATGCAGCTATTCCGTACAATCTTTACGGTGCGGCGATCGTGCAGGGCTTGGTCGCCGATCATGTACTGACGACCACGTCACCGTCTGACCATACATACTTCTACGGCCTGGGCGGCGGCGCTGACTTCAACGCCACCAAGCACATTCACCTCCGCGCCGACATTGAGTTTGTACATGTCTTCCTATTTAGCGACCTGCTCCAGAACTCGCGCAACAGCGTGCGTCTCTCGGTTGGTCCCACATTCAACTTCGGCAAGAACGTAAGCCGATAAGCAGCTCCGTTGTGCAACCAGGGCTTCGCCATCTTCGGCGAAGCCTTTGGTTTATCCTTGCCACGAGCCTCTCCAGTGCTCGTCCCTCATGCCCATTGCGAACCTCACGCTCGAACTCCGCATTGAAGCCGCACAGTCGCTCAAGGACCGCCGTCAGGTTCTGCGCAGCCTTAAGGATCGCCTCCGCTCGGGTTTCAACGTCTCGGTGGCCGAACTCAACCCCTCCGAGCTCTGGTCGTCGGCCACTCTCGGCATTGTCGCCATCTCCTCCTCACGCCATTACCTTGAGGGTCTGATGAAGCAGGTCGAAGCCGCTGCCACCCGCATCGCCAACAACCACGGAGCTGAGATCAGCGACAGCTTTGTAGATTTCCTCGACTAACCAGGTACGGAGCGCTCATTTCGCCCGTCCACTCGCATTTTCTCGCCGCTGGCTGGCCCTTTTGACTCGAACCCTCATCTAAGTTATTAGTCGATGGATGTATTCAGGAGCTCCCGTAACTCGTCCGCTTGCTCCGCCCGCGCTTCTTTTGTTGACTCGCGGCGGCGAACACGATACGCTCCTGCCCAATGGTATTTGCTTCCATTCAGAAGCATCTCTCTCAGCTGTTTCCGCACTCTCGTGCCTCCGCCCTCCAGGCTCAGACTCTTCCATCGTTTCAGCACAGTTCATCGGCGCAGGCCGCGCCAGAGGTGAATCTAAACACTCGATGAAGAAAAATGTCGAACTTCGTCCCAATCTCGAAACCCTGTTCGGTACGCGCGACGAGAACCTTCATCTGCTTGAGGACGGGCTCAATGTCACCGTCGATCTCAAGCCCAACGCTGTCCAAATCGATGGCTCGCCCGAGGATGTCGCCCGTGTCGAGCAGGTCTTCAGTGATTTCGACTACCTGCGAGCGCATGGCCAGCAGGTCTTCAACGGCGAACTCACCAGCATGTTGCGGGTCCTGGTCGCCGATCCGTCGGTTACCTTGCGCCAGCTTGCCGAGGCTGGTAAGCAGCGCTCGGTGGGCAACAAGCGCCAGGTGCAGCCCAAGAGCGTCAACCAGCGTCAGTATCTGGAAGCCATCGAACAGAGTGACATGGTCTTCGGCATCGGCCCTGCCGGAACCGGCAAAACCTATCTTGCCGTTGCCATGGCCATCTCCGCGCTGGTCTCCAAAAAGGTGGCTCGCATCATTCTTGCCCGTCCCGCGGTCGAGGCTGGCGAGCGTCTCGGCTTCCTTCCTGGAACCCTGCAGGAGAAAGTCGATCCATACCTGCGTCCGCTCTACGACGCTCTCTACGACCTGCTTGAACCGGAGAAAGTGGATCGCTTCCTCGAAAAGAATGTGATCGAGATCGCTCCCATCGCCTTCATGCGTGGGCGAACCCTCAACGATTCTTTCGTCATACTCGATGAAGCCCAGAACACCACCAGCGAGCAGATGAAGATGTTCGTCACCCGCCTGGGATTTAACTCCAAGGCGGTCATCACCGGCGACATCACCCAGATAGATTTGCCCAACCCCAGCCGTAGCGGCCTCATCGAGGCCATGAACGTCCTGCAGGGCGTCGAGGGCATTCGTTTCCAGATGTTCAATGAAACCGATGTGGTGCGCCATCATCTGGTGCAGCGCATCATCCGTGCTTACGAGGATTTTCGTGCCCGTGACGACCGCCAGCTCACCTTGCAACTGGAGGCTGATGCTGGCCGGAACGGTCTAGGGTCCATCGCCGAGAAGCCGAAGGAGAGCGCAGCCGTCCAGCAGTAGCGTATTCGGTACAATAGAAGGGAGAGCCATTTGTGCTCTCCCCTTTTCTTTTCCCGTAGTAGCCCGGCTTGCCCGGAATTGAGACCAGTGATTGTAGAACGACGAAAAACGAAAGAGCTCAGCCGCTTGGCCCTCGCGCGTTTTGCCAACAAGGCGCAGCGTGCCGCCGGGCTATCCGGCGAGGTCAACATCCTGCTCACCGGCGACGCCGAGCTCCAGCGCCTAAATCTGCAGTTCCGCCGCCAGGACAAACCCACCGACGTGCTTTCCTTTCCCGCTGCAGAGCCCGCTTCGCAGAAGGGTACGCGGCAAACGATGCCGCTCCGGTCGCAGGCGCTAGGCGGCGACATCGCCATCTCAATCCAGACCGCACGCCTTCAGGCCGTTGAGATTGGCCATGACCTGCTCACCGAAGTGAAGGTACTCATTCTCCATGGCATGTTGCACCTCGCCGGACACGACCACGAAAGTGATCGCGGCCAGATGAGCCGCCTCGAACAGAAGCTCCGCACCGAACTCCGTCTTCCCGCCGGTCTCATCGAACGCACCGTTGAACACACAGCAGGCCCCCGCAATGGGAGGCGATCCTGATGGCCCTCACTGTTGCCTTTCTGGTGCTCATCGTTCTGCTCGTGGTCAGCGCCTATGTCTCGCGCCTATACACCGAGAGCGGGAAGTTCCTCTCCCGCGAGTTCCAGGAGAATATCGAGCTCTTCGAGCACCAGATTGAGCCGCGTCTCGGCTTCAATTCCCAGCGAGCTGCACTCTCCTTCGCTCTGCTGGAGCGGCTTCTCACCGCCGCCATCTGCTTTCTTCTCGCCTACTCGGTCTTCGCCCAACCTGGCTGGACGGCCGAAGATGCCGCAGAGGCAGTCTTTTTCGCCATCATCGCCATTCTCATCTTCGACCGCTTCTTGCCTCACCTGCTCTTCTCGCGCACTCGCGGAGGCTGGCTCATCCGCTTCACCCTGCTGTTGCGCCTGATGATCTGCGCCGTGTTTCCGCTCACTCTCGTCCTCGGATTCCTCCAGTCCGTCGTCTCGCTCACCCGTCCTGAAAAAACCGACGAAGAGCCCGAGCATCCCTCCGAAGCCGTCGATGCGCTCATCGAAGCCGGTCAGGATGAGGGTATTCTCGAGGAGAGCGATCGCGAGCTCATCCACTCCGTCGTCGAGTTCGGCGACAAAACCGTGCGCGATGTAATGACTCCGCGCCCCGCCATCGTCGCCGTTCCCGCAGACACTACGGTCGAGCAGCTCACCCACCTGCTCTCGCAGCATCCCTATTCGCGGGTTCCTGTCTATCGTGGAGACCTCGACCACATCGTCGGCATCGTCTCGGCGCGCGATCTTCTCCAGGTGGCAGACACCGACGCTGCTCGCCGCGTCGCCAGCAGTCTGATGAAGTCCGATGTTTATTTCGTTCCTGAGACCAAGCGCGCCAACGAGCTGCTCAATGAAATGCAGCGCGAAAATCGCCGCATGGCCATTGCCATTGACGAATACGGCGGAGTCGCCGGCCTGGTCACCGTCGAAGACCTCATCGAGGAAATTGTTGGCGAACTCAGCAATGAAGGTGAGCAGCGCAACGAAGCCATTCGCGAGAGCGACAACAGCTACATCGTTCTCGGAACCCTGGAAGCAGATCGTCTCGAAGAGCTCTTCGGCCTGCGTTTCTCCGAGGATTGGCACGCCACCACAGTCGGCGGCCTCGTCACCGAAATTGCCGGACACATCCCCCTTCCTGGCGAAGTTGTGCAGGAGGGCGACCTGCGCTTCGAGGTGCTGGAATCCACCGCCCGCCGTGTGGAAAAGCTCCGCGTTCTCACCAAACAGCCCAACTCCATTCCCAAGAATGGCGCGATGGAATAGCATCAAAGAGTGCATTCAGGATTCGTAACCATCATCGGCCGTCCCAACGCAGGCAAATCAACGCTTCTCAATTCGCTCGTCGGCGAAAAACTCGCCATCGTCACCCATAAGGCGCAAACCACGCGCAGCCGCATCAACGGCATCGTCAACGTCAAGCGCAAGGCAAAGCGTCCCGCCGGACAGGTCGTCTTTGTCGATACCCCCGGCGTACACAAGCCGGAGGACCAGCTCAACAAGCGCATGATGCAGGAGGTCTATGACTCGCTCGAAGGCTGCGACCTCATCCTGCTCATCGTCGACGTCACCCAGAAGTTCGGCACCGGCGACGAGTTCGTGCTCGATATCGTCAAGCGCGCCAAGGTCAAAACCTTTCTGCTGCTGAACAAGATCGATCTCTTCGAGAAAACCAAACTCTTGCCCGCCATCGAGTCCTGGTCGCAGCGCTTCGACTTCGCGCAGATCATCCCCATCTCCGCCGAAAAAGAGCTTGGCAAAGAGGAGCTGCTCACCGCCGTTGTCAGCGCCCTGCCCGAAGGCCCCAAGTATTTTCCCGAGGACCAGATCACCGACCAGCCTGAGCGCTTCATCGTCGCCGAACTCATTCGCGAGCAGATCCTCATCAACACCGCGCAGGAAGTCCCCTACGCCAGCGGCGTGCTCATCGAGAAATTTGAGGAAGGCAAGAAACTCTCAAGAATCTCCGCCGTCATCTTCGTTGAGCGCGAAGGCCAGAAAGCCATCGTCATCGGCAAGCAGGGAGCCATGCTCAAACACATCGGCACCCGCGCCCGCCAGCAGATCGAACGCATCCTCGGCGTCAAGGTTTTCCTCGAACTCTTTGTAAAGGTGCGCGAAGGCTGGCGCGACAACGTCCGCGATGTCGATGAAGCCATCGACTGGCGCAAGCAGCTCCAATCTCTCAACACGCGCCTCTCGGATAAAAAACAATAAGGAGCAGGAACCAGGTGGCCCACATCCGCCTTCTTTTGGCGAATGTGGGATTTACCGCAATGCTGTCAGCTAGAGACTCGCTGTCGCCCTTATCTCGCCCCTACAGCCCTGCTTCAATCCGCGAGCGGGGATCGAGGAAGTCGCGCATCGCGTCGCCGACGAAGTTGAAGGCCAGCACAGCCAGCATGACGGCTGCGGCAGGGAAGAGAATGACGTGCGGCGAGTCGAACAGATGCGAGCGCCCATCGTTCAGCATGGCTCCCCAGCTTGGCACCGGCGGAGGAACGCCCAGGCCGAGGAAGCTCATCGTGCCTTCGGCAAGAATGGCCCCGGCCATTCCGATAGCGGCCTGCACGATCACCGGCTGCATGATGTTGGGCAGAATGTGGCGGGTAAGAATGCGCCAGTCCGTAGCTCCCAGGGCGCGGGCTGCTTCCACATACTCGCGCTCGCGGGCGGCCAGAACCTGGGCACGCACCAGCCGGGCATAGCCAACCCATCCGCCAATCACCAGCGCGAGAATCAGATTCCATAGGCCGGGGCCGAGAAATGCCACAAAGGCGATAGCCAACAAAATTCCCGGGAAGGAAAGAAACGCATTCATCACGATGACGTTGATGAAGCGGTCGAGCCGTCCTCCGTAATATCCGGCGAGCGAGCCAACGATGGTGCCCAGCAGAAGCGATCCGGCGACGACCGAACAACCAACGATCAGCGCGATGCGTGCGCCGTAGAGGATGCGCGAAAAGATGTCGCGCCCCAGCTCGTCGGTTCCGAACAGATGATGCGCAGATGGCGGCTGCAGGCGTACTGAGAGATCGATGAACGCGGGATCGCGCGGTGCGATGACCGGGCCAAAGATGGCGCAGAGTACGAAGATCAGAATCAGCGCGGAGCCGACCAGCGCAAGCGGATTGCGGCGGAGTGCGCGCGCGAGTTTAGAAAAGGCCGGGCTCCTTTGCGCTTCCACGGGCGTGTTCACTGGCGAATCCTCGGGTTCAGCGCGGAGTAGATGAGGTCGGTCAGAAAGTTGACGGCGACATAGGTGAGGCCGATGCAGAGCAGGCATCCCTGGACGAGTGAGTAGTCGCGATTGCTGATGGCGCTGATCGTCAGGCGTCCGATGCCAGGCCACGCAAAGATGGTCTCAGTGACGATTGCGCCGGCGAGCAGCGCTCCAAACTGGAGTCCAAGCACGGTGACCACCGGAATGAGGGCATTGCGAAGCGCATGGCGATAGACGACCGTCCGCTCGCTCAGTCCTTTGGCGCGCGCGGTGCGAACGTAATCCTGGCCCAGCTCCTCCAACATGCTGGTGCGTACCATACGCGTCAGAATCGCCGCCAGAGACGCGCCCATGGTTGCGGCAGGAAGAATAATGCCACTCCAACTTGTCGCACCGGAGACAGGCAGCCAGTCCAGGCGAATCGCGAAAAGCAAAATGAGGATCGGTCCGAGGGCAAAGTTTGGAAACGAAAGTCCGAGCAGACTGAAGAAGCTGAGGGCGCGGTCGTCCCACCGATTGCGGTGTGTCGCCGAGCGGACTCCTGCCGGAATCGAAAGCAGTACCGCGACCAGCAGCGCGGAGATCGTGAGCGCGAGGGTTGCGGGATAAGCTTCCGCGACCAGCGACTTGACCGGCTTGTCGAGGCGCACCGAACGGCCGAGATCCCCATGCAACACTCCGCTCCAGTAGTGGACATACTGCTCGGGAAGTGGCCGGTCAAGGCCGTAGGCGTGTCGCGCCGCTTGGATATCGGCTCCCGCGGCGCCTTCACCAAGCATGGCCTGGATCGGGTCTCCGGGGACGAGGTGAATGAGCAGAAAGACGACACTGACCACCAGCCACACCACCGGCAGCATGTAGGCAAGGCGGGTGAACACATAGCGGATCATGACTGTTGCTTTCCGCTGCGGTTCGAGGCGTTATTCGAGGCTGTGGAATTCGAGGCAGCCGAAGCAGGGAAGAGATCGACCCTGACGACTCCGACGCGGCGGCCTTCCATTTCAACCACGGTGAAGCGGCGTTGCTGATAGAGGAACGAATCGCCCGCCTTGGGAATGCGCTGCAACTTTGCGACCACAAACCCGGCGAGGGTTTCAAAGCCTTCGTCGCGCGGCAGGTAGAGGCTATACTGCGATTCAAGATCACGGATGTTGAGCGCTGCGTCGAGGATCAGCGAAGCGGGATTGCCGAGGTTGGCGCGGGGCACCACGTCGAACTCATCTTCAATCTCGCCGACCAGTTGCTCCAGTACGTCCTCGACGCTGACCACTCCGGCGGTGGAACCAAACTCATCGACGACGATGGCGAGATGGCGGCGCCGGTTTTTGAATTCGTCAAGAAGATCGGGGAGCGGCTTGGTTTCCGGAACGACCAGGACCTCGCGCATGATGTGGCGGACCGCCAGTGCCGGCTGCGGACGCACGGAATCAGAAGAGTGCAGACGCTGCAAGCGCAGTTGCATCCAGCGCATCAGGTCCTTGGAGTAGAGCACGCCAATGATGGCTTCAGGACCGCGCGCAGGATCATAGACAGGGACGCGCGAGTGCTGCTCCTCAATGACCCGGGCCGCAGCCTCTTCCAGCGGCATGTCGCCGGGAAGGGAAAAGATATCGGGCCGCGGAACCATGATCTCACGGACGGTGATGGCTTCCAGATCCAGCGCGCGGTGCAGCAACTCCTGCTGCAAGCCGCTAATCAGCCCGTAGCGATGAGAGGCCGTAACGCTCAGCTTCAGCTCCTCGGGAGTGTGCACGCCACCCTCGCGAATTTTGTTCCAGCCAAAGGAGCGCAGCACCCAGCGCGAAGAGGCAGCCATGGTGCGGGTAACCGGCGAGAAGACGGTGATGAAGACATCCAGCGGTCCGGCCACGGCCAGCGCAACCTGCTCGGCCTTCTGCAAGGCAATCGACTTGGGAACGACTTCGCCGAGAATGACGTGCAAGTAAGTGATCGCGGTGAAGGCAAAGATGGTCGCCAGCGCGTGGGCGAAAAGCGCAGCATGAGGTAGCCTGGCGAGCGGCACTTCAAGCAGGCGCGCCAGCGACTCTTCGCCGATCCAGCCGAGAGCCAGGCTGGCCATGGTGACGCCGATCTGTATGCCGTTGAGAACTTCGTCGAGCTTATTGTGGAGCTTGCGGATGGTGCGCGCGCCAATTCGTCCTTCTTCAATCAGCTGTTGCAGGCGCGTGTCTCGAATGCTGACCAGTGCATACTCGCCCGCAGCAAAGAAGGCGTTGGCCGCCACCAGCAGGATCACAACGATGATCCGCATCAGCACGAAGGTGAACAAAGACGCTCGCTCCCTCAGAAGAACTCGTAGAAATGGATTCTAGCAGGGGGAGAAGAGTGGATTCCAAAGAGAGCACCGGCTCTCGAACTTTCAAGTTTGTTTCAACCGCCGGTTCAAAGCGTCCTTACTCAACCAATACATGAATTTCGAACGCTCTTCATCCGGCGTGGGCTTCTCCCAGGAGCGCACGTAGTGCAGTCGGATAGCCCCATCGCCGCTGCGCCTCGGTTCAAAGTTGAAGACCTGGACGACCGGCCTTCCCACCCCCGGCTCCGTCGTCTCGGTCTGCGACTGGCGAACCAGCTTCAGCACCGGGGTAGAGTTTGGTCGCACGTACCACATGTATCCCGTCGAGGGATTCGATTTCAGGCGGAGTTCGATCTTGTCCCCGGCCTTCAGACGAACCTCTCCGCCCTTGTCCGCGTCGGTGATTACCTTGGTCTCTGCGGAAGCCATTTGCGTATGACAAACAATTGCCAGCAGCGCGAATAGAAGAAACCATCGTACGGAATCAACTCGGCGAGCCAATCGGCATAGTTGCATCGCAAGCCTCCAAGAGCAGTGCCGCGCTCGTTCCGTTGCGCGTTCACAGGTAGCAGGACCGAAGGTACCTCTTGCAGCTTAGTTTTACCACCGTATTTTGTGAAAGAATTGCGAGTTGAACTTCGTTTCCAACGAGCGGGACCCTCAAGGAGGCTGACTTGGCGGCGACCAACATCGTCACACTTACAACCGATTTCGGCGGCGCGGATCATTTTGTGGGAACCATGCGGGGCGTCATTCTGGACGTGAACCCGGCGGCCAAGGTCGTGGATCTGTGCAACGCAGTAAGCTCGTTCGATGTGCTGGACGGGGCGCTGACCATTGCCCAAGCCTATCGTTATTTTCCGGCAGATTCGATTCACCTCGTGGTGGTCGATCCTGGAGTGGGTTCGGCGCGGCGGCCGCTGCTGGTGGCGACTACCCGCCACTATTTCATCGCCCCTGACAACGGCGTGCTCTCACTGGTGATGGCGCAGGAGGAGCGGGTTTCCGTGCGGCATATCACCGCCGAGCACTACTTCCTGCATCCGGTCAGCAACACCTTCCACGGACGCGATATCTTCGCTCCATGCGCAGGCTGGCTGAGCAAAGGCGTGGAGGCGGAAAAGTTCGGCGACGAAATTACCGACTACGTTCGTTTCCAATTGCCGAAGCCGAAGGCACCCGCCGAGCGCACATTAAAAGGTGTGGTGCTGAAGGTGGACAAGTTCGGCAACCTGATCACGAACCTCTCTCCGGAGAATGCGCCCGCAGTCTTTGCCGCGGATGCGAAAGTGAAGATCACCATTGGCGCAGCGGCCGTTGCCGGGATTCGCAACACGTATGCCGAAGGCAAGCCAGGAGAGCTCTTCGGCGTGCTCAACAGCATGGGCCTGTTGGAAATCGCATGCAACCGCGCCGCTGCTGCACACGTGGCAAAAGCGGGCCGAGGCGTAGAAGTGTTAGTGGAGTTCTAGACTGGAAGCGCTAACCCCAATCCTGGGTAGAGGAAGGATTGTGTGGCTTGACCCTGGCGTAGTTGTCCATTTTGGCCGTCCACAGCAGGAAGCGGATGATCTGGCGGTACTCATGCCACATGATTTCGAAGACCTGCAGCAGGCCGATCTTTTCCATCTTGAGGCCGGTGTAGGTCTCCAGACGCCACTTGATGTAGGGGCTGCGCCACGGAGCCAGGCGATGCCCGCGAGTTGCGTTCCAGAGAAACCGCACAATGTACCACATGGAATCAGTATAGAAGAACTATGCGTCTCGCTCCCATCACGAGAGGTCGTACTTTTTCATCATGTGGCGAAAGCTGCGATAGGTGAGCCGGAGAAGTTCGGCGGCGCGGACCTGGACCCCGTTCGAGCGTCGCAGAGCCGATTGCAACAGACTCTTCTCGATGTCGGCGATGTAGCGCTCAAGGTCGATGCCGTCGGCTGGGAGAACCACGCCGAGGGCTCCTGCACCGGCCGACGGGGCAGGCAATGCGCTGGTGCCCGAGTTCGGCAGCTCCACGCGTAGCTCTTCTTCGGTTGACAAGGACATGGCGACCGCGCGCTCAATGGTGTTTTCCAGCACGCGGACGTTGCCGGGCCAGTCATAGCCCTTCATGATTTCCAAACTCTCCGGTGCCAGCCGTACGACGTTCTTGCTCATCTGCACGGCATATTTCTTAAGGAAGTGGTTGGCCAGCAGAATCACATCATCCCCACGGTCGCGCAGCGGCGGAACTTCAACCGGAATAACGCTCAGGCGGTAGTAAAGATCTTCGCGGAACTGGCCTTCCTGCACCTGCTGCAGCAGGTTCTTGTTGGTGGCGGCGATCACGCGAACATCGACCGGAGTTTCCTGCCCGCCGCCAACTGGGCGAATGCACCGCTCCTGCAAAACGCGCAGCAATTTCACCTGCATGGCCAGCGTGGTTTCGCCAATTTCGTCGAGAAAGATGGTGCCGCCGCCGGAGAGCTCGAAGAGTCCGCGCTTGTTGCTGGTAGCTCCCGTGAACGATCCCTTGACGTAGCCGAAGAGTTCGCTCTCCAGCAGCGTCTCAGGAAATGCGCCGCAGTTGACGCTGACGAATGGCTCGCTGGAGCGTGGCGAGCACGTGTGGATCGCTCTCGCCACCAGTTCCTTTCCCGTGCCGCTCTCGCCGCTGACGATGACCGTGCTGTTCGTGGTGGCGATGGTGCGGATCGTTTGCTTCAGGCGGCGCATGGGTTCGCTCTCGCCGATGATGTTATCGAGCGAGTTGTGCTGCGCAGCGTCACGCTTCAGCGCGGCATTCTGCTGCCGGAGGTGGGTTCCGTCCAGTGCCAGGGCGACCGCGCTCAGCAGGTCATCGAGCAGCTTAGGCCCCTTGCGAATGTAATAGAACGCACCGGTGTTGAGCGCCTCAATCGGAATCTCGCTGTCATCGACGGCGGTGATGACGATCACCATGGTGTCAGGTGAGACCCGCCGCGAGTGCTGTAGCACCTCCATGCCGGAGACCCTTGGCATGCGCACGTCCGTGACCACCACGTCGTAGAGAGTGGCGTCAATTTTGCGGCAGGCCTCCTCGCCGGAGGTCACTGTCTCCACCCGGTGTCCCTGGTTCTGGAATGCGATCTGCAGCATCTGGCAGATAGAACGTTCATCGTCGCAGACCAGGATGTATCCCATGATTACCTGACTTTCCCGCCGCGGCTTTGACCGTGGGCGATGGCAACTTCCGGCGCGGATTCGGCGGCAGCATTGGCTGGCGCTGCTTGGCGGAAGAGCAAGGTGAATTCCGTTCCGTGTCCCGGCTCGGAGCGGACGGAGATGTGTGCCTCATGCGCCTGCATAATGCGGTAGACAATGGCGAGGCCGAGGCCGGTGCCGCCCTCAAAGCCGGACTGGAACGGCTCGAAGAGTTTTTCAATGAGTTGCGGCGAGATCCCTGTTCCGGTGTCCCGGAAGCGAATGCGCCAATCGCTCTCATGCTGATCGAGCAACACGGTGAGCGTTCCGCCGTTGGGCATGGCGCGCGTCGCATTGCTGCACAGGTTCCAGAAGACCTGCTTGAGCTTGTCGCCGTCTCCCTCAACAATGGCCGCCGGATGGGAAAAGCTGCGCTCGATTTCTATACCGGCCTGCCGGTTTTCCAGCAACGTGAGCGTGTCGGAAAGAAGCTGGCAGAGATCGACCCTTGCACCTTGGAACTGGCGGTCGCGCGAGTAGGTAAGGAAATCCGAGATGATCGAATTGAGGCGCTCGGACTCCCGCGTAACGATATCGAAAAGCGCACGCTGATCGTCCGTAAGATTGGCAATGCCGGAGAGCATCTTGACCGAGCCTGCGATAGACGACAGGGGATTGCGAATCTCATGGGCAATGCCCGAGGCAAGGCGCCCAACGGCGGCAAGCCTGTCCCGCAAACTGAGCTGATGTTCGAGGCGGCGAATATCCGTGAGGTCGGTAAAGGTGTAGATGTAGCCGATGGTTGCGTTCCCGGTTCCCTGGAGCAAGCTGCAGCCGATGCCGAAAAACTTTTCCACGCCGCTCGGGGTGCGCGACCGCACCTCATTGCGCGGCATGCTGGGTGCCGGGAGCCGGTCAATGAAGAGCTGCTGCACATTGAGCCCTTCAAAATTCTCCTGGCTGCCGCCAAGCAGGTTCTGGGCGGCGGGATTGATCAGCTTGATGGCGCCGTTCAGATCGGTAGTGATCAACCCGCTGGAGATGGAGTGCACAATGATCTCGTGCAGGACCTGCAGGTTCTCCAACTCATAGCTTTTGTCCTTCAGGGCAACGTCGGCCAAGCGAATGCGGCTCACCAGTTTATTGGCCAGGTATGCAATGGAGGCGTAGGCAAATAGGTTGATGAAGATCACGGCCTGCAGCGATTTAAGGTCGGGCCGCGTGACCGAATAGGAGTGAATCAGATCGAAGTAAGAGAGCTCAAGGGTTGCGCCGAAGAGGATGAAAGCCATACCCGCGGTAAGATAGGCCCATGTCTCTGACAGCAAGGTACTGGCGACAATAATGATGATCGGATATAGGAATACGAATGAGGTGTCGATGCCGCCGGTCACGTAAATGATTGCGGTGGCAAAACACAAATCAATCACAACCTGCAGCTTCGATTGCAATTGCCACGCGCTCTTGCGATAGGTCACGCGATACAGGTGCAGGGCCGCGAAGGCGTACCAGGCCAGGATGACGAAGACGAAGAGCCGCTGGCTCACACGCGTGGTGGTAAGCGTGGTGATCGCCATCTCGATGGCGAACAAGATGGTGATGATAATGACGCGGACCTTAACCAGCCACTCCAACCAGACCCGCTCGTTGATTCCCGCAGCCATACCTGCTTCCCTTCCTAGCCCGCGAGCTTGGAAATCATGGAGAACAAGGGCATGTAGAGCGAGATGACAATTCCGCCCACGGCGACGCCAAGAAAGCTGATCAGCATTGGTTCCATCAGCGCCAGCATGTCTTTGGTTGCAGCATCGACTTCATCCTCGTAGAAGTCGGCGATCTTCTGGAGCATGTTGTCCATCGCGCCAGTGGCTTCGCCGACGCCGATCATCTGGGTGACCATCGAGGGAAACACGCCGCTCTCACGCAGCGGATCGACAATCGTACGGCCTTCCTCAATCGATTTGCGAACCTGCATCAGGGCGCGTTCGAGGACGGCATTGCCGGCCGTGCGCGCGGTGATCGAGAGTCCGTCGAGAATCGGGACGCCGGAAGAGATCAGCGTACCCAGGGTGCGCGTGAAGCGGGCAACCGCAATCTTGCGCAGAACCGGACCGAAGACGGGCAGATTGAGCAACAGCTTGTCGGTGTAGTACATGCCCTGCGGCGATTTTCGGATGTACTTGATGGCCACTACGAGCATCCCGACTGAGAGCAGGATGAGCCACCAGAACTTGCTGACGAAATCCGAGAGGTTGATGACGAACTGAGTAGACATCGGCAAGGTCACGCCAAGGCCGACGAAGAGGTTAGCGAAAATCGGCACCACAAACTTGAGCAGCGCTCCCACTACCAGGATGGCAATTGCAATGACGGAGACCGGATAGACAAGGGCGGACTTGATCGCGGCTCTCATCTTCACCGCCTTTTCAACGTAGGCGGAGATCCGTTGCAGAATGGTGTCGAGAATACCGCCGGTTTCTCCAGCCTCGATCATGTTGGTCGTGAGGTCGTCGAAGATCTTGGGATAGGCGCGCAGGGCATTGGCCAGAGTTGATCCGCCCTCGACTGAGGTCCGGACGCCGAGGATGGCCTTCTTGAAAAACGCGTTCTCCTGATTGTTGCCCAGGATCTCAAGGCACTGCACCAGGGGAAGTCCGGCATCGATCATCACCGAGAACTGGCGGAAGAAGATGGCCGACTCCTTCGCCTTGACGCTGCCGCCAAACTGAAGATTGAAGTTCAGGCGTCCTGTGCCTTTTTCCTTGATAACATTTGCCGAAATGCGTTCGCGCGCGAGGGTAGCCCGGAGCACCTGCTTATTATCAGCCGTTCGCTCGCCTGAAACTTTTTCCCCTGCTGCGTTGTTCCCACTGTATGTGAAGACCGGCATTTTGACCTCTGGTTGCTCTCACTAAAAGTTACTTGCGTGCCGCCGCACCGGCCGAAGACCGGGTGTTGGCCAGCGCGCGGTTAATCATTTCCTGAAGTTCATCAGGGTTGGAGGAGCGCAACAATGCTGTCTCAATCGTAATCGACTTCTGCAAGTATAAGTTCATCAAGGACTGGTTGAAAGTCTGCATCCCATACTTGTCCTGGCCAGACTGCATGGAGGAGTAGATCTGGTGAATCTTGTCCTCGCGGATAAGGTTGCGAATGGCCGGATTGGGGACCAGTACTTCCATCGCCATGGCGCGGCCCTGTCCACCGGCTTTGGGCAGCAAAGCCTGGCACAGCACGCCCTCCAGCACCAGCGACAGTTGCGCGCGGATCTGGGGCTGCTGGTGGGCGGGGAAGACGTCGATGACGCGATTAATCGTGGACGAGGCCGAGTTGGTGTGCAGAGTTCCGAACGTAAGGTGGCCGGTTTCGGCAATGCGTAGCGCGGATTCGATGGTTTCCAGATCGCGCATTTCGCCGATCAGCACAACATCGGGGTCCTCACGGAGCGCGGCCCGCAGCGCTCCGCTAAAGCTCTTGGTGTCCTGGTGAACCTCACGCTGATTGACCAGGCAGTTCTTGTGGGGATGCACGAACTCAATCGGGTCTTCGATAGTGATGATGTGTTCGTGACGCTCGTTGTTGATCTTGTCGAGCATCGCGGCCAGGGTCGTGGACTTGCCTGAGCCGGTGGGGCCGGTGACCAGGATCAATCCGCGCGGACGGTCGCAGAGTTTGGCGACCACGGCAGGAAGATTCAGCTGGGCAAAGCTCTTAATCTCAAACGGAATCACGCGGAAGACGGCAGCGACAGCTCCACGCTGATTGAAGATGTTGGCGCGAAAGCGTGCCAGTCCCTTGAGTCCGAAAGAGAAATCGAGCTCGAAGTCCTCCTCAAAGCGATGCTTCTGCGCGTCGGTCATCACCGAGTACGCCAACTGCTTGGTGTCTGCTGGTCCCAGAGGGGGCATATCCAGCGGCTGCAAATGGCCGTGGACACGGACCTGTGGCGGCGAATTGGTGGTGATATGAAGATCGCTGCCGCTCAGTTCGAGCAGTTTCTTCAAAAGGTCGCTGAGTGTTACCGCCATTCCATCTCCTTCTTGAGTCCTTGCCGATGCACTGGGGAACTGCCGCGGAAAGCGGCCTAGCCGACAGTCTCGCGCAGAACTTCGTCCAGCGTCGTCTGGCCAAGCTTGATCTTGCAAAGTCCGCTGCGTCGAAGAGTCATCATGCCATTCTCAATCGCCTTCCTCTTCAACTCCAGCGACGACGCACCGATCAGGATCAGTTCGCG
Organism: uncultured Acidobacteriaceae bacterium; assembly: GCA_964559875.1. GTDB lineage: Bacteria > Acidobacteriota > Terriglobia > Terriglobales > Acidobacteriaceae > TOLSYN. The sequence continues at coordinate 82,024 of CAZLJQ010000015.1, read as the reverse complement.
CAGTGTGTCATCCACTTCCATCACTTCGTACAACGCGGTTCGTCCTTTGTATCCTGTGCCGTTGCAGCGCTCGCAGCCGCGGCCCTTCATCACCTTGACGTCGCGCGCCTCCTGTTGCGTGAATCCGGCCTTCAGCAGCACTTGGTTAGGAACTTCCACCTGCTCAATGCAACTGGTGCAGATGCGCCGGATCAGGCGTTGGGCCACGATCATGTGGATGGAGGTGGCCACCAGAAACGGCTCAATGCCCATGTTCATCAGGCGTGATACGGTCTCCGGAGCGCCGTTGGTGTGCAGAGTGCTGAGCACGAGGTGGCCCGTGAGTGCAGCCTTGATCGCAATTTCGGCGGTCTCAAAGTCACGGATCTCGCCAACCAGAATGATATTGGGATCTTGGCGGAGAAACGAACGCAGGGCAGCGGCAAAGTTGAGGCCGATCTGCTCCTTCATCTGGACTTGGTTGACGCCGTGCAATTGAAACTCGACCGGGTCCTCGGCCGTCATGATGTTGGTGTCAGGCTTGTTGAGCAGGGAGATGGCCGAGTAGAGCGTATTGGTTTTGCCGGAGCCCGTTGGCCCGGTAACAAGCACCATCCCGTAGGGCTTCAGAATGGCGCGCGTGAACTTCTCCAGCGACTCGGGCTCAAAGCCGAGCTGGGTCATGTCAAGCCGCAGCTGATCTTTGTCCAGCAAGCGCATGACGATCTTTTCGCCCCACAGCGTAGGCAGTGTGCTCACGCGCCAGTCGAGCATGCGGCGTTTGCCGTTGATCCGTAGCGCAATCATGATGCGGCCGTCCTGCGGAAGGCGCTTCTCGCTGATATCCAGCCGGGCAAGAATCTTGATGCGGGAGATGATGGCGTCCCGCGCCTTGATCGGCGGTTTCATCAGCTCCTGCAGAATGCCGTCCACCCGGAGGCGAACCCGGTATTCCTTTTCGTAAGGCTCCAGATGAACGTCACTGGCGCGGGCCTGGACGGCTTCCCTCAGGATCGTGTTGACCAGCTTGATGATGGGCGCCTCTTCGGCGGCCGATTCCATCTCAGCCAGTGAGGCCTCATCCTCTTCTTCCTCATCCTGCCCATCCTCGAGGTCGGAGTCATCGCCGAAGGCTGCCAGCACCGAATTCAAGTCCTCGTTATTCCCGGCAGTTGGGTCCCCCTCGGGGATGTTGTAGGCGTACTCGATGGCCTCCATAATGGCGGCTTCGTTTCCGCGCAGCGGCTCGATGTTGGAGCCGGTAATAAACTTTAGTTCGTCCAGGGCACGATAGTTGCTGGGATCGACCATGGCCACTTGGAGCATCGAGCCAACGCGCCCTAGCGGGAGCACCTTGTACTTACGTGCGATCTCGACCGAAATGGTTTTGACGAACTTCGGGTCGATTACGTAGCTTGCGGGATCGAACGACGCGACTTGAGAACCTTTCGATGGAGTCGCCAAAGCTAGCCTCACCTTGTTGATTTAATTCGCATTCACCCAACAACATGGCCCCCGCGCACTTGGCGTGCTCCGGCCTTTCACCACCGGGACACAGGTCAACCCACTGCTTTAGCGTGCGGGCAATAATTGCAGAGTAGCAGTTTGACATTTCTTGTCAATCGGGTGGAAGCGTGAGAGTAATGAATATCGGAACGGCGGAGGGGGTACTTCCGATACACTGCCGGAATGCGGGGAAAAACTCTAAGTCTAGAGGCCGGAAAGCTTCGGCGCATCTTCCAGCTTCTGCACGCCGAAATGGGGCCGCAGAACTGGTGGCCTGCCGGCTCGGCGTTTGAGGTGGTGGTAGGGGCATATCTCACCCAGAACACGGCTTGGAACAATGTGGAGCAGGCGATCGACAATCTGCGCTCCGCCGGAGCGCTTTCGGTCTCCGGAATCCGCAATATTGCGGTGGAAGAACTGGAGCGGCTGGTTCGTCCGTCCGGCTACTTTCGCCAGAAGGCGGCGCGCTTGAAGGGCTTTGTCGCCCACCTGGATGCTCACTACGGAGGCTCGCTGGAGTCGCTCTTTGCCCGTCCGGTCGAGGCCCTCCGCGAAGAACTCCTGGGACTGTCCGGAGTCGGTCCCGAAACAGCGGATGCCATCCTCCTCTATGCCGCCAACCGCGAGGTCTTCGTCGTGGACGCCTACACCCGGCGCATCCTCCAGCGCCATGGAATCACTCAGGCCCAAACCGGGTACGAAGAAATACGGCTGGCCGTCCAGAAAGCGCTGGCTGAGGCGGGAGATGCCCACACGCAGCCGCGAAACCCCTCAAAAGCGAAAGTACGGCGAATCGACCGGGCATCGGAGCCTCTAGCGCCCGTACCTCATGAACCCTCCGCGGCCTCCGCCATGGAACGCACCGAGTTAGCCCAGCGCTACAACGAATTCCATGCGCTCCTGGTGCAGACCGCCAAACATTACTGCGCAAAAGCCACGCCCCGCTGCCAGAGTTGTCCTCTGCGTCCACTGCTGCCGCTTGGCTTGCTCCCCCGCTGAGCCAGCTCGGCCTACGAACTTGGCAAGAGAGTTAGACGAGGATCACCGATACCTGCTGGTTACGGCTGACGAAACCGAGATACTTATACGCGATACCACGGAAGTCATTCGGAAGGAGGCGTATTCGATCGCTTTGGTATGCATCGACCGCTTAACGCCAAGCTTCACGAACTCGTGCTACTTTCTTGTTTTCTGCCGCCGCAGCTTGCGATCCGTGCAGTTTTTGTGTCTATTCTGCACTAGAATCGGTATGGCCTTGAATGGACACGCCCGCCACAATTCGCGCGCGACGCAACAAGCTGCTCGTCTTGGGTATTGGAATCGCCGTCCTGGTGTTCATCATCTTCTCCCAGGCGGCCTTCAACCTCAAGTTTCTGCGGCCCGATTCATTGCTGCAAACCTATGTCTTCGTCTCCGTCTCGGCGCTCATCTTCTTGGCTCTTGTGGCCTTGATCTTTGTCCTGCTGCGCACCCTGATGAAGCTCTATCTGGAGCGGCAGGCCGGCGCGGCTGGCTCCCGATTCCGTAGCAAGATGGTCTTGGGCGCGCTCGTGCTTTCCTTCGGCCCGGTCATCGCCATGTTCCTTTTTGCCTATGGGCTGATGAACCGCTCCATCGACAAGTGGTTTTCGCAGCCGTTTGAGGAAGTACACGGGCGCAGCACGGCAGTGGCTGACCTTCTCAGCAACTACGCGGGGCAGAACGCGCTGGCTGAGGCGCGTGCGATTGCCGCTTCGCCGGAGGCGATCAAGTCCTACCAGACCGGCAAGTTCAGCTCATTGTTGGAGGAGTTCCGCGAGCACGAGATCACCCTTCAGGGTGGCTTTGCGCTGGCCTACTATCAGGGACAGGTAGAAGCCAGCTTCGGAGCTCCGCTGCCCTGGAGTGTGCTGCACACCGAAGTTCCAAATATTGGCGCAATGCAGAGCAAGCCGCGCCAGTTCACCCTGAACAGTCGCGAGTACATGCTGGCCACGGCTGCCGTCGCAGGACGGGGGCACATAGCGGTAGCTCTGCCGCTGCCGGATAAATACAGCGATGCCCTGAATCAACTCGAGCAAAGTGAGCAGCGCTACCAGGATCTGCGGCGCAACAACAAGCTGATCCGGCAAACCTACATGCAGGCCTTGCTGCTGATCACCCTGCTCGTGCTCTTCGGCACCATGTGGTCCGCACTGGCCCTTAGCAAGCTTGTGACGCGTCCAGTAACGGCCCTTGCCGAAGGCACGCAGGCAATCTCCGCCGGCAAGCTCGATTACCGTGTCGAAGTCAGCGCGGGCGACGAACTCGGCCAGCTTGTGGGCTCCTTTAACAGTATGGCTTCTGAGCTGGAGAGTAATCGCGGCCAGTTGCAGGAGGCCAACCTGCACCTGGAAGAGCGCCGTCTGCATCTTGAAACAATTCTGGAAAGCATTCCCTCAGGAGTACTTTCTCTCGATGGAGCAGGACAGGTAACGCGTGTAAACGCGGCGCTGATCCGCATGTTCCAGCCCGAGGGCGTGACTCAGCCCGGCCCGCAAACCGGCTTGCGTCTTGCAGACCTCTTCCCCTCCGATCAGGCGCCTTCGGTAGCCGACGACATCTGGCGGCTGGCTCGCAAGGCCGACCGCATGGGGACCACAAGTACCGAGATGGAAATCCCCTGCTGCGGCGGCACACCGCTGGAGGTGGGCGTCACCGTGGCTGCAATGATCGGCTCCCAACAGCTCCGGCGCCTCGGATACGTGATTGTCTTTGAGGACCTCAGCGAGTTGCTGAAAGCGCAGAAGCAGGTGGCGTGGCGCGAGGTGGCGCGTCGCGTGGCACACGAGATCAAGAATCCGCTGACCCCGATTGCCCTTGCGGCCGAGCGCATAAAGCGCCACATCGAACGCGGAGTGCGCGGCGACAGCTCGTCGCGCACCATCATCGAGAGTTGTGCCAACACTATCGGTGGCGCCGTCGAAACCGTGCGCCGTCTGGTGGATGAATTCTCAACCCTGGCTCGCTTCCCGGCCTCGCAGCCCCATGCCGCAGACCTCAACCAGATCATCCGCAGCGCCGTGGCGCTCTTCGACGGACGCTTGGCCGAGGTGCATGTGCAACTGGATCTAGCCGCGGACCTTCCCCCTGTGATGGCCGATCCGGAAGCGATCAAACGGGCTGTCGCCAACCTGGTGGACAATGCGGCAGAGAGCCTGAAAGACTCCATCGTGCGCGAGATTCGCATCAGCACCGTCTTGCTTGAGACTCGCGACACCGTAGAGATCGAGATCAGCGATACCGGCGCGGGGGTGAATGCGGAGACCAAGGAAAAACTCTTCCTGCCCTACTTCTCCACCAAAGCGCGCGGCACCGGACTAGGGCTGGCGATTGTAGCGCGAATTCTCGAAGAACACGGTGGCACCGTCCGCGTCGAGGAAAATCATCCGGTGGGCACGCGCTTCCTGGTCGAGCTGCCCGTGGCAGCCTCAGGCGAGCGGACCCATTCCGAATCCGCCGAGACGAGAAAAGTTTGAGGGCACTGAAAGGCAGAAGATGACCCACATTCTGGTGGTGGACGACGAGCCGGGTATTCGCGAAACTCTAGGCGGCATTCTGGAAGACGAGGGCTATCACGTCACTTCCGCCGCCGATGGCGAGAGCGGAATTGCACTCCTTCGCGACCAGCACTTCGACGTTGTGCTGCTCGATGTCTGGCTGCCGCAGATGGACGGCTTGACCGTACTGGAACAGGTAAAGAATCTCGAAGACCGTCCCGAAGTGGTGATGATCTCCGGACATGGAACGGTCGAGACCGCCGTGCGTGCCACCAAACTCGGCGCATACGACTTCCTGGAAAAGCCGCTTTCGCTGGAAAAGACCTTGATCGTGGTGAAGAACGCTGCCGAGGCGCGCCGCCTGCGCTCGCAAAACCAGGAGCTGAAGCGGCAAGTCTCGCACGCTGAAATCGTCGGAGACAGCATTCCAATGAAGGCGCTGCGCCAGCAGATCGGGTTAATGGCTCCCAGCAATGGCCGCGTGCTCATCTACGGCGAGAGCGGCACCGGCAAGGAGCTGGTGGCTCGCGCCATCCATGCCCAGAGCCTGCGCAAGGACGAGATGTTCGTCGAAATCAACTGCGCAGCCATTCCCGAAGACTTGATTGAGAGTGAGCTCTTCGGCTACTGCAAAGGCGCGTTCCCCGGAGCCGACACCGAAAAGGAAGGCAAGCTGCGCAAAGCTGACGGCGGCACGCTCTTTCTCGACGAAGTCGGCGACATGAGTTTGAAGACTCAGTCCAAGGTACTGCGCACGCTCGACGAGGGACGCTTCGCTCCCGTGGGCATGGAGGAGCCGGTCACGGTGGATGTCCGCGTCATCGCCGCCACCAACAAGGACTTGGAAGAGGAGATCGGGCGTGGCAACTTCCGCGAAGATCTCTTCTACCGTCTCAACGTCGTTCCATTCGTCGTGCCTCCTCTACGCGAACGCAAGGAAGACATCCCCGTTCTGGCCCGCCACTTTTTGCGCGAGTTCAGCAGCCAGTACAGTCGCCGCACCAAGGAGATGGCCGACGAGGCGCTGGAGATACTCACCCGCTACTCGTGGCCAGGAAACGTGCGCGAACTGCGCAACGTAATCGAGCGCATCGTCATCATGAATCCCACCGTGCAGCGGCTCGAACGCAAGCATCTACCTTCGGTGCTCTATCGCGACGGCACGCGGCGTTCTCTAGGAGACTTCACCACTCTGCATCAGGCCCGTGCCGCCTACGAGCGCGACTACATTCTCAAGAAGCTCGATGAGAACAACGGCAACGTGAGCCGGACAGCGGAAACCCTCGGTCTGGAACGAAGCCATCTCTACCGCAAGATGAAGACTCTCGGCATTGCAGTGAAGGAGTAGTCACCGCCGCGTCACGAAACCATCGCTTCAAGCTTGCGAATAGCCTTCAGAGCGTCACTCAGTGCGCTCTTTCCGATCTCCTTCTCAAACTCGGCCTGCAGTTTATCAAAGGCGCGGATCACCCGCAGAGCACACTTCTTTCCCTGCGGTTTCAGCGCCAGCAGGTACGATCGCGCATCGCTAGGGTCGATCACTCGGTACAGAAATCCTTTTGCCTCCAGGGATGAGATGCAGTGGCTCACATTTCCCCGGGTCGTCCCAAAGGTCTCTGCCAACTGGGATGGCTTAGTGGTTTCCGGTTCATCGAAGAAGATCGCCGCCAGCACCAGACCTTCCAGAAAACCAAGGCCGTCTGAGGCCAGGGTGTGCGCGGCAACCGCGTCAAAACGGCGCGACGCGCGGTTGATGGCAAACATCGGGCTCTCTTGCAGGAATGCATCGATGCGCATACTTTCAATTGTACATAATTGAGCCATCGAACTATCAAGGACAATATGAAACTATGATTGCGCCTCTCCGCACCGCTTGCAAGAATCATTGAGGTTCGTAGCTCCGGTGCCGCAGCCAGCCTTGGGGATTTCGTTCTCCTCGCCTGCTCTCGGCCCATTGCTTCGCCCGCATCAAACCACGGGAAGGTGTCCATGAAGGGTATTCTTGCTGTCCTTGTCTTAGGCTGTGCAGCTCTGGCGCAATCTGCGCCCAATGCCAATTCTCAAGATGCCTCCAAAGCCAAGCTGCCGCGCGCCGAAGAAACCGTGGTGGTCACCGGCAGCTATGGCGCGGTGCCCTTGGAGGAGACCGACCGCAGCGTGGGCGTGGTAGAGGTCGAGCAGTCTCCGTCGGAGTACCGCAACTGGGTTGACGCCCTTGAGCAGGACTCTTCGCTCGACGTGCAGCAACGGGCTCCCGGAACCTCAGCCGATCTTTCCATCCGCGGCTCAACCTTCGAGGAAACCTTGATCCTTGTGAATGGACTGCGCTTGAACGACACGCAAACCGGCCACAACAATCTCGACATTCCTTTTCCGTTCGAGTCCGTACAGCGGGTTGAGGTTCTAAAGGGAGCAGGCTCCACGCTCTATGGCGCGGACGCCATGGGCGGCGCCGTCAACTTCATCACCCGTCCGCCCCAAACCTCCGAGATCCGCTTCGGCGCGGGTGTCGGCAACTGGGGAACCAACCAGCAGAACGGAGCGCTTTCGCTCGCCCGCAAGCAGTTCACCGAAGAGCTCACGTTTGTGCGTGAGCTTTCCACCGGCTTCATCGCCGACCGCAATTACCGCAACCTCGCCATTGCCTCAGAGACCGGCATCAACACTCCCATCGGACGCAGCGATGTCCTGCTCGGAATCAGCGACCGTCCCTATGGTGCCGCCGGATTCTACGGAGTCCCAAGCACCATACCAAGCTGGGAGCGCGACAAGGGATGGCTGGCGGCGTGGACCCAGCCGATTGGAACTCAGACCACCGCGGACTTCGCCTACCGCCGTCACACTGACGTGTACATCTACACCCTCCTCGATCCGTCGGCCTACGAGAACAACCACGTCGACGTCGATTACCAGGCCGCGCTGCGAAGGTTCGAAAAGTTCGGCGACTCCATGCGCATCTACTACGGCGCCGACGCATTGCGCGAGCACATCGACAGCTCAAACCTTGGAGTTCACACCAGGGATCAAGCCGGTGTCTACGCCAGCTTCGATGCCCGCGCCCTGAAGCGCTTTTCCTTCAACGCGGGAGTCCGCGAGGAGCTCTACACCGCCGGACGTCAGGTCTTCAGTCCATCCATCTCCGGCGCCTATTGGTTGAACAGCCGCATAAAGCTGCGCGCCTCGGCCTCCCATGCCTTCCGCCTGCCTGACTATACCGAGCTGTACTACGCCGATCCCATCCACCTCGGCAACCCCAACCTCAAGCCAGAATCTTCCTGGAGCTACGAGGGCGGAGTCCAGCTTGCGCTCGGCCACGGTATTGTTGCCGACGCTGGCGTCTTCCATCACCGCGATCAGGATGTCATCGACTACGCGCGCACCGATGCCGCCGTTGCCATCAACCCCGGCACACCCTACGTGGCGCAGAACATCCAGAAGCTGAACTTCACCGGAGCCGAGCTTTCCTTGCGCTGGCAACTGCCGCGCCAGCAACGAATCGAGCTCAGCTACACAGGAATCCACGGTGCCGGATCGACCCTCACCGGAGTGCAGTATCTCTACGTTTTCAACTTTCCGTCGAATGAAGGTGTGGCCACCTGGTGGAGCCGTCTTCCCGGCGGAGAAGATTCACGATTCCGCGTCGCCGCCGTGCAGCGCTATGGAATCGGTGCATATCCGCTGGTGGAGTGGACCGTCGGTAGGCAGTTCCAGTACGTGAAGCCGTACCTGCAACTGACCAATCTGACCAATACCAGCTATCAGGAGATCGCCGGAGTGGCTATGCCCGGACGCGGATTCATCGCCGGAATGGAATTGCGCTGGAAGGCGAAGTAAACATCAGGAAGCAGTCATTGGCGCATTCATCAGTTGACCTCTGCGCTTGCTCATGAACCTTGAGCTCTTTGAAACCTCGCCCTTTTACTGATCGTCTCTCCGCTTCAGCGTAGGCCGGTCGTCGGCGCTCTTCGTCGAGTCGTCCGAGGTGCTATCTCCTCCGCTGCTCGAAGCTCTACGCAGGCTCGGGCTCTTGTCCTTGCCCTGGTCCACCTTCCGCCGGTTTTCCAGAGCCGCCAGCCGCGACTTCACCTCTTGGAACTCCGAGGTGTCTTCCACGTACTGCGGCTTCGACGGCAGAATCGTCGCAATCTCATGCTGCGTGTGTTCCATCCTCGCCGGTGTCGGCGGATGCGTCTCAAACGCCTTGGCTACAAATCCCGGCTTCTTCTTCTCCAGCGCCTGTATCTTCTCAAAGAACTGAGGGAACGCCTGCGGGTCATATCCGCTGGCATACAAATACTCCACTCCCAGGTAATCCGCCTGCGCCTCAAAGTTCCGTTGGAACTTCATGAACGTCAGCGGCACCCCAATCCCCGCCGCCTCGTAGAGTCCGTATCCCAGTCCGCCGCCCATAAAAATCAGTGGGATCGACGCAATCTGCGCCAGGTTCCCGCGTGTTTGCTGACGCGCCGCATGGCAGGCGGCCACATGCGCAATCTCGTGCGCCATCACTCCCGCAAGCTCCGCCTCGCTGTCCGCCGCCAATATCAGCCCGCTCTGCACGTAGAAGTATCCGCCTGGCAACGCAAACGCGTTCACCGAATCGTCGTCCAGCACCTTCACCGTAAACGGAACCTTCGCATCCGAGTTGCGCACAATATTCTGCGCAATCCGGTTCACGTACTCGCTTACCACCGGGTCGTTAATGACCTTCGCGCTCTGCTCCACCTGCATGGCAAAGCTCTTGCCCAGCCGCACCTGGCTCTCCAGCGAATACCAGTTGCCCAGCCCCTTGCTGCAGCCAACATTCCGGTTTCCAATCGCGGTCACGTCGTCCGTCTTTCCGTCATGCGGAAAGTCAAACTCGCCCTTTTCTTCCTTTGCTTCCTTCTTCGCGTCCTTATCAGTTTTTTTGGCCGTCGTATCGGGAGGCGCATCGCCTGTCGCCGTCTTATCGCCTGTAGCGGTCGCATCTGGCGCAGCCGCCGTATCGGGAGTCGAGCCACCGCTGCCAGTCGCTGCCGGCTTTTCAGTCGGAGCTGTCTTATCAGTCGTTGCCGTTGTATTCGCGGTCGACCCGCTGTTGCCAGCCGCACTTGTCTGGTCTGCGGTTGTCGTCCCCGTCTTGCCTGTCTGTTCCTGCGCCAGCCCATATCCAGCCAGCGCAAGCGTCAACGATATCAGCAGCGCGAATTTCGGTTTCATGGTCGTCGCCTTCTCTGGTCTCTGGCTAGCCTGCATAATATTAGAACTTCCGGAGCCGGAGGGGTTGTACACGACTTCTTGCCAATCTCCCGTTTGCTAATTTCAGCCTCACCTCTGCCAGCGTTCCCGCATTTTTGCGTAGCAACAATCAGAGCAGCTGGTTTTCTCGAACAAAAAAGCGCATTTCGGATACTCATGGCTGAGCCGGGTGCCTCCACCTTCGCCGTGCTCTTTCTTGCGAGTCTAAGGTGGGAAGCAACGCCTCCTACCTTCGCGCCGCGCTTCTTTTGCCTTTCCCCGTACTCCTGTCGCCGCTTTCTCCACAATCACCGCTGCTGTCTTGCTGGTTTTCTGCGTTATACTTGCCGGAAGTTCGAGCTTTTTTTGCTTCGACGATTTCGAAAGGATTCATAGCTCCCATGGCTGAAGGCCAGCTCGCTTTTGAAGGCACTGACAGCGATTTCCAGTCGCTGGAAGAAAAAATTTACCGCACCATCGAGCTGCTCAAGGCTGCCCGGGCGCAAAAGGCCGCTGCCGAGTTGGAGCTGGTCACCATGCGCGAGATGCTCGAAGCCCAGACCGCCCAGACTGAGACCGTGCGCAAGCAACTCCAGGCTCTGCAGCAGGAGCGTGCCAACGTTCGCACCCGCGTCGAAAAGCTTCTGGGCGATGTGGACGCCATCCTCGAGCAGGAGCAGGAGTAAGCGCCCGGCAAGGACCTTCAGGGTGCCCCATGTTAGCCTTCTTTTGGCTAACGTGGGGTAGTTGATCCTTTTGTTTTTGCCTTTGCGTTTGTTTTTGCCTTTGCGTTTGTTTTTGCCCTTGCTTTTGTTTTTGCCCTTGTTCTTGCTTTTGCTTTTGTTTTTGCACTTGTTTCTAAGCGTGTCATCCTGAGCGCAGCGAAGGACCCCAGCACCGCCCAACTCTTTCGCTCAGCCTCCAGAGGCACTTCAACCCGCAATCGATTTTCCCTTAGCTGTTTTTAGATTTACGAAGGAAGTGTGATTCCAGTGGCCGACGAAAACGACAGTATTCGCGTGGAGATTTACGATGAGAGCTACCACCTGCGCGGCTCTGACCCGGCTTACATTCAGCGACTGGCCGAGCTCGTCGATGCCAAGATGCGGGCCGTCACCCAGCACACCAGCACCGTGGATTCGCTCCGTGTCGCCGTCCTTGCCGCTCTCAACCTGGCCGACGACTACTACGAGCTCAAGCGCAAGTATGAAGGCATCGAGAGCGAGTACACCACCCGTGCCAACCATCTTGGCCGCGCCCTCGACTCTGCGCTCAGCGAAGCTCTCTCCGATACTCGCCGCACCGGCTGAGCCTGAGCAATTTCGCTCCTCGCGCAAACAAAATGGGCGGACTCAAGAGAGCCCACCCATCCTCTTTCCTGCTCTAGCCGGCCGCGAACTCTTTACTGGACCGCCGCATTTACTTCGTATTCATCCAATCTGCCGTGCCCGGCGAACTCAAGCTCTGCGTGAGCGCCCGTCTGCAACCGGCCGCCGCGCATTTCCTGTGGACGAGTCCCAGCAGCGCCGCCGTGCTTGCCCTCGCCCAGCCGGAATTGGCTGACCAGCTTTTGCAGATCCAGTGCCAGTCCTGAGAGATCCTGGCACGCCCGCGCCGACTGCTGCGCCCCCGACAATGATTCTTTGGTGATCTTCGCAATTTGCTCCACGTTCGTGCTGATCTCCGTCGTCGTTGCCGACTGTTCTGTCGTCGCCGTCGCGATCTGCGAAATCATGTCCCCAACTTTTTCCGCCGCGCGAATAATCTCCTGTAGCGATTCTCCCGCCTGCGCCGTTTGCTCCACTCCGTGCTGCACCTGCTTCGTGCCTGCTTCCATCGTGTCGATCGCGCGCTTCGTCTCCCCCTGGATTGAGGTGATCATCTGTGCGATCTCCTGCGTCGCCTTTGCCGTACGCTCTGCCAGCTTGCGTACCTCGTCGGCCACCACCGCAAATCCCCGGCCCTGTTCTCCTGCCCGCGCCGCTTCAATCGCTGCATTCAACGCCAGCAGATTGGTCTGGTCGGCAATGTCTTCAATCACGTTCACAATCAGCCCAATCTGGTCGGAACTCTTTCCCAACTCGGCAATCTTGCTGGCCGTATCGCTGACCGCGCCGGTGATCGAGCGCATACTAGCCAGCGACGCCTCCACCACAATGCCGCCGTTCCTCGCCGCCTCTGCCGCATTGTGTGCCGCCTCCGCAGCGGTGTTCGAGTGTTCCGCCACCTGATGCACGGTTGCCGTCATTTCATGCATCGCGGTCGCCGCCTGCATGGCATGTTGCTGCTGAGAATCCGCGCCTGCGCTAGCCTGCCCTGCGGACGCCGCAATCTCCTCGCTCGCGCTAACCACCTGTTCGGCCGTGCTCGCCGCCTGTGACACAGCTCCGTGCAGCTTCTGAACAAAGCTGTTGAAAGCCGTGCAGATGTCTCCCACTTCATCGTCCGAGCTCGCGACTACCCTTGTCGTCAGGTCGTTGTCCGCTTCCGCCTCGGTAATCCTCCGCGCGGCCTCGCGCAGCGGGCTCGCAATCCGCTTGTTGAGGAACAGAATCAAACACACGCCGAACCCCAGCACCAGTGCGGCGCTCAATATTGCGGTCCACGTCGCCGTCTCAGCCTTCTTGGCAGCGGCTTCGCTTTCCTCCGCATCCTGTTTGTTCAACGCATCCAGAAAGGTCGAAATGTCGCTACGGAATTGGTTTGGCCAGAGGAAAGAGTTCTTCTTTATCGTCTCCGCCATCTTCGACTGTACTTCGCCGCCGCGCTCCAACTGCTGCACTGCGTCGATCTGCTCGTTCTTCCATGCGGTCGCATGGCTGATAATTTCCCCCGCCATCCTCTTGTGCTCATCTGAATTGAGGCTCGGAACTTTCTCTTTCAGGGCAGCATTCAGCTTGTCCATCTTTTCCCACGTGCCAGCCAGCACGTTCCGCGTACGAGGTCCCTGCACGGGGTCTTGCATGGAAATGTAGTAATTCCGTATGGTGGCGTTTCCAAAATTGCCGGTGGCCAGCATTTCGTACGTGGTCTTCAGAACAGTGCTGCGGAATAGTGTTCTGTTCTGGTGCGTAATCAAGCTCTGTAGATTAGTGAACGCAATGGCCGTGCTAATCGCTACGACCACCATGATGCCCCCGAACCCGACGGCTAGTTTCTTGCTGACTGTCCAGCGCATGAGCCCTTCCTTTATCGTCTATCCTCACCTGTACCTCCCTTCGGCAAAGGCCGCACGCAACTTTAAGAAGAGCCATCCTGATCAACCTCGTGACGCAGAACAATCCAACCGCGCCTGAACGAGACGTCCGTCACATCTCAGAGGAGCTCCTGAACTTGTGATTTGGACCGCATATGTTTTGGGTTTAGTGCCTGAACATTCACTGATCTAGGATTGCTATTTCAGGTTCTCTGGATTAGAGTTTCATTAGAAATTACACCTACGGCACGTGGAAAGCGCTTTCCAGATACTAGGCGCGTGCGTGTTGTGTGGGCCATCCCGGGCCATGCTTTCCGAGTAATCAGCGCCGAATCCTCCTATCTTCCGTCGTGTTTTCGGCTTTGAGTCTGCGGTATTGCCGTGAAAAGTTTCTATCGGAGAGATCCAATGAAAGTCGCAATTACCCTGCTGCTCTCTGTCTTCTTACTGCTCCCTGCCATCGCACAACAGCCCGCATCTTTCACCGCGAATTACCAAACAGGAGCGCCCGCCATCCACGGCGCCAGCGTGCAAGTCACGCTATCGGTGCGCCTCTACAACAACACCAGCGGCAATGTGAGCGGAGCGACGCTGAATCTGTTGAATCCCGCCTCGAACGGAGCGCCCTACGCAACCTTTGACGGGGTTGCGATTCCGGCTGGCGGTAGCGCCGTGTTCACCCAAGCCGTTACCGTTCCGCAAGCGGAATACCAGCGCTGGCAAAAAGGTGGTAAAGCCTTGCTGGCACTGACTTACCCCGGCAACGACGGCAATGTCACATTCGCACGCGTTTTTGCCACCCAGTTGGCCCCGGGCCCGACTCTGTAGCGCGCCCAGATTCGAGGAGAGAACGAATGAGCTTACTGCGCAGAAGTTTCCATGCCATCGCCGCGCCACTATTGATCGGGAGCACGTTGCTCTTGCTCGCCGGTCCCGCCGCGGCCGCCACGTCCCAAAACTTCGTTTACGTAAATGATGATAATGCAGTTACTTGTTGCTCTGGTCCACTCGCCAATACCGTCTCAGGCTGGGCGGTTGGTTCGGGCGGTTCGCTCACGCTCATTCCCGGCTCGCCCTTTGCCACCGGGGGCAAAGGCGGCGGTGGCGATACAATCACCGACCATCTGATCGTATCCATTGGGAACTACCTGTACGCGAGCAATGCGGGCGACTCCACAATCAGCGTCTTCTCGATTAACCCCTCTAGCGGCGTGTTGGCGCCGATAAGCGGTTCGCCCTTTGCTTTTCCTTTTAGCAACGGCAGCATCGCGGGAATCTCGATTGCGCCCGCGCTCAACGGCAGCTATCTGGTCGCAATTGGGCACGGCGGGATAGCCTCCTATCAGATCAATGGCGACGGCTCCCTAACTGAGAAGAATTCACTGTCCGTCGGCGCGAACGGCGCTCTTGCTCTGCAGATCAATGGCAGCTATGGGGCCTTTAACTCCTATATAGTTCAGACATTTTCAATTGCGTCCGATGGCACGCTGGCCCTCGGTTCGCAACTGAATCCAGCAGGAGCCGATGTCATCTTTAATTCGGCTGGCAACCTCCTCTACTCAGTTAGTCCTGGGGCGGTCTTTATCTGGACGGTCGATGGTTCCGGAAACCTCACGCCCGTGACCAACTTCGACCCATTCACTGACAGCAGCAACTCGGCGGGATCTACGTCTGCGCTCACGCCCGATGGAAAATTTCTGTTCTCCGGAAGTGCATGGTATGGGGACGGCTACACGGTGGGTTCGTTCGCGATTGCGAGCGATGGCACCGTGAGCGTAGTTTCCGGATCTCCGTTCAGCGTTTCGGGTATTGAAGCTCCGGAGGGACTCGCGGTAACCGCTGACGGACAATATATCTTTGTCGGCCATTACACCCATGACCCCACCACTACTAATGGCCTGGCCTTGCTGAGCAACAACGCGGGAACGCTGACGCAAACCGCTACTGTGACCAATGTTTCTCCTTCCGGAGTGTCGGTCGCTGTATACCCCAACTGGGCCGCAATATTCCTAAACGTGACAGGCGGTACATTCCAGTACGATGGATCGTCGCACCCTGCCACGGTAACAGTGACTCCTACCGGTATCCCCTGCAACCTCTCGATGACCTACAACGGCAGCTCAACAGTGCCGGTCAACGCGGGGCCTTACGCTGTGGCCGCTACCTGCACAAACTGGTCTAACGGCCACGGCAGCAGTACGATCACCATCAACAAGGTCCCGCTGACAGCGGCGGCCAATAATGCCACGATGCTCGACGGTGCGGCTCTGCCGACTCTCACTGGGACGCTGACTGGCGTCATCCCGGGCGATGGCCTCACCGCTAGCTACACGACGGCCGCAACGTCGTCGTCCCCAGCCGGAACTTACCCAATCACCCCGGTGTTCAGCGATCCGAATAACAAACTGGGCAATTACAGCATACTCACCAGTGGAACGCTGACCGTGGAGGACTTCAGCTTCACTGGTGGCAGCGGTACGGCCACGCTAACCTCGGTGATGCCGGGCAGCAAGGCGACCTACACAGTGCAGTTCACACCGCTTGGCAGCTCGACATTTTTCAGCCCAGTGACGTTGACCTTGACTGGTCTTCCGGCAGGCGCAACCTACACCATCACGCCTTCCGTCATTCCGGCCGGTAGTGGCACAACCCCAGTCACCGTGACAGTCAATACATCAAAGACGAGCGCTTCTTTGTCCTTCCCGAAGAGCGGTATCGGATTTCCGAAGCCGCTCATGCTGGCTGTCTTCCTGCCTCTGCTTGGCACGCGCAAACTGCGCCGAGCTATGCGGCTGCAGATGAAGACGTCTGCCCTGACGCTGCTGGTGCTGGCAGTGCTGATGGTGAGTGGCATGACTGCCTGCGGTAATGGCAGCGGCTTCTTCCCTGCGCCCCAGACCTATCCCATGACACTGACCGGGACGAGCGGTGCGTTGCATCACTCCGTCACTCTCAACCTGACGGTCCAGTAGGAGGACATGATGAAGCTCGCAATCCGCACTGTCTTAGTTTGCTTGTTGTTTGCCGCGGCCGCATGGGCGCAGCAAATCCAGGTCTCGGCTGATTATCTCTACGTCGGATCAAATCATGTGCCGGGGGCCACGGACTGGTTTGCTGCCAACGGCGGCCGGGCCGATGTCAGCATTGGCAACTGGCGTCACCTTAGCCTTGTAGGGGAGTTCGCAGGATCGCATAGCTCCTCGGATACGGGGCAGACGTTATTCACCACCATGGTAGGGCCGCGCCGGTCGATTGTTCTTGGCCGTGGGGAGAGACGCAAGATCTCTGCCTTTGCCCAGGTTCTGCTTGGCGATGTGCACGCTTCGGATGGTCTTTTTCCGAGCGGCGCGACGATCAAGAACTCGGCAAACGCGTTCGCCTTATCGGCTGGAGGCGGATTGGAAACCGCCCTCAATCACAGCATCTCGCTGCGCTTGATTCAGGCCGACTATCTCTACACGCAGCTGCCGAATTACTACGACAGCTACCAAAGCAGTTTCCGCCTCGGTGCGGGAGTTGCGTTCCGGCTGCACTAAGTCATCCCTCCCCCGGCGGCCACCGGTTGCACACAACCGGCGGCCGTCGGGGGAGGATAACTCGTGATCCGTCCCCCACCGCTGCGGCCAGTTCGCAAATTCCTTCCTCCCCGCGCAACTCCCCGTCCGCACCGGGGTTTACCCAACTGAACCTCCGGGAAACCGGGGCGGTGCTTATGCTTGGCGCACGCGGGATTACAATGGAACTCTCGCCGTCGTTCAGGGCAATTCAAAGTGCCGTTGACACAGGAGCATGTATGTCAAACAGTCGAGTTTTTAGAGCGATCTTATTCACCGTCCTAGCCGCCTCCCTGCTGCTGATGCTGCCCTCCACGGCTGCGGCCCAGCGCATCGGAATCGGGTTCTACGGGCCAATCTATCCTTGGGGCTACTACGGCCCATATCCCTACGGCCCCTACCCGTACGGATACGGCTACGGACGTCCTCTGGGCGAGGTGCATCTCAAGAGCCCCGACGGCAATGCGCAGATCTACATCAACGGCGCTCTAGCCGGACGTGCCCACGACCTCAAGCGGTTCTACCTTGCTCCCGGCACCTACAACGTCGAGCAGCGCATCGGCAGCGATGTGCAGAAGCAGCGCGTTTATGTCATCGCCGGTCGCAGCCTGAAGATGGAGTTCGGCAAGCCCGGAACTCCCAGTCCGCAACCTGCTCCGCCGCAGGCAGCTCCGCAGCCCGCCCCGGCTCCTGAGCCCGCGCCAGCTCCGGAGGCACAGAATCCGCCGCAGCAGCAGTGACCCTGTGGCCCACATTTGCCTTCCTTCGGCGAATGCGGGATGTCGCTCTGGCGAATGTGGTATGGAATCGAATCTGTTGTGTGCACAAAAAGGAAGCGGGCCGTCTCGGCTCGCTTTTACTGTTCTGCCATCGGTTACCACAAGTGCAATACCCGCCTGTGCAATCTATCGAAATCCGCGCAACCATTACCCAGTGAGTAACTTCGCGTTTCCCAACGATTAACCGATATGTGTACAGTTGGCGGCCGTGCCTCTACTCCTCATCTGACCCCGGCGCTGCGTCCCATGCGTGCCCAAAGATCGAAAATGTCTGTTTTGCGCCGTGTTTTGGCAAAAATGTCACTCGTGTCGGCTTCTTCTCCCAGGTTGGCGCATCGCATTCGGAATCCGGCGCTTCGCCCTGATTTGCCACGCCAAGTTCCTTTTTCATCACCGTTTTTTTCCGTCCCAATTGCATCACCACTGCGCTCAATTTTTCTCCGCTGTCGCTCACACCGCAGTAGGCGGCGTAGTCCCTGAACCAGCTTGCCTGCGAGTAGAACGGATCGAACTCAACCAGCGAAAGCTGCGTTACACGCGCTGTCAAGCGATCTACCATCAGCCACCCGCCGCGCTCCCAAACCCAGTTCGCAACCTTGCTCTCGTCCGTCGGCAGATTGTTGTTCAGCCGATAAGCGCGCCGAACCACGAACAAACGGTCGGTCACCTCGTGCGTTTCGCCGGTCACAAATTCCTTCAACTTCCCATCCACATAAAGAGAGCGCACTCTAATCGGCGCGGTGTGCTCCTCGTCCGGACCGAGGAAGAGTTTCACCGCCATTGTCTTTCCGAAGCTGATTACATGCACCTTTGGCTTGCTTGCGGCCAGTGTGGCCAATGGCGTAAGCAGCAGCAGAATAAGCAGGGTCACTTGCGTTTGTCGAGCTAACATGGCACTTGCAGCCTAGCGCTGCTTTGCGTTTTCCGCAATTGTCTTTCGTCACTTGGCAACCAAACCCGCGATTCAGTGCTCATACTCGCAAATGGCAGAGTCGATCCGTCACCGCTCCCAGCGCATTCTCGTTGTGGACGACCACCTCGACAACACTCTGCTCATGCAGGAACTCCTCAGCCGCCAGGGCTACGAAGTACTGATCGCCAACAACGCTGCCACTGCTGAAGAAATCATGCGCCATAGCCAGCCCGACCTGGTCCTGCTTGACGTCGTCATGCCTGGCAAGAGTGGATATGAACTTTGCCGCGAGTGGAAGGGCGCCACTGAGACGCGTCTAATCCCCATCGTCATGATCACCGGACTCAGCGATCGCGAGGACAAGATTCGCGGCATTGAAGCTGGCGCCGACGACTTCCTCAATAAACCTATTTTCCCCGTCGAGTTGTTTGCCCGTGTCGCTTCGCTGCTGCGCGTGAAGGAGTACACCGACGAGTTGGAAAATGCGGACACCGTGCTGTGTACCCTCGGCCGTAGCGTGGAATCGCGCGATGCTTACACCGAGGGCCACTGCGAGCGCCTTGCCGACTATGCCAGTGCGCTTGGACGCTTCATGGGGCTTGGCGAAGACGAACAACTCACGCTACGCCGTGGCGGCTATCTGCACGACTTGGGAAAGATCGCCATCTCGGATGAGATTCTGAAAAAGCAGGGTTTGCTTTCGCCCGAAGAGTGGCGAATCATGCATCAGCATCCAATCATAGGGGAAAACATCTGCAAGCCGCTGCGATCGTTGCGCATGGTGCTGCCCATCATCCGTCACCATCATGAGCATTGGAACGGCACTGGCTATCCGGACCATTTGGCCGGCGAGGCGATTCCGCTGCTGGCGCGAATACTGCAGGTGGTGGATGTCTACGATGCTTTGCGCACGGAGCGTCCTTACAAGCCTGCGCAGTCGCATCAACAGGCGCGTGAGACGATGCGTGCCGAAGCCGAGTACGGCTTGTGGGACGGAACAATCGTGGACGAGTTTTTCTCCATGCTCGCCCGGCGCGAGCACGCAGCCTGAGTTGTACTGATTTTGCTAGGCCGAAAACGGTAGGTACCATTACAATCGGAGTAGTCGGAACCCCTAAATGTCATTGCTTTATTCAATCATTCTGCCCGCCTTCAACGAAAGCTCGCGCATAGGCCCGAGTTTGGAAAGGGCGCTGGCCTTCGTTCGCGAACAACACTGGAACGTTGAAATCATCGTCGTCAACGACGGATCGAGCGATGACACGGCCGGACTTGTTAGGCGTTTCATGCAGAATGCACCGGAACTGCGCTTGCTGGAAAATCCCGGCAATCACGGCAAGGGCTACAGCGTGCGCAACGGAATGCTCAATGCGCGCGGCGATATCCTTCTCTTCAGCGATACTGATTTTTCCTCGCCTATCCAGGAATCTCTCAAACTGATCAGCGCCATCGAGCAGGGCGCCGACGTTGCCTTTGGTTCTCGCTGGCTGCTTGCCGAGACGCAAACCCAACGCCAGTCATTGCTGCGACAGTTCGTAGGCCGTGCCTACAATCTGCTGCTGCGCATGGTGCTAGGTCTGCCCTATAAGGATACCCAGTGTGGTTTCAAGGCGTGCACCCGCCAGGCTGCCGAGGTTATGTTCACCCGTCAGCAGATCGAAGGCTGGGGCTTCGATCCGGAGCTGCTATTCATTGCCCGTAAGTTTGGCTTGAGGCTGACCGAGGTCGCCGTGGAGTGGGCTAACGATGATCGCTCGAAAATCAATCCCATTGTCGACGGCGTAAAGATGTTCTACGAGCTGCTCACGATTCGTTTTTACAACGCTACCAGACGCTACGACCAGCCCACCTTCCAGTTTTTCTCCTCCACGCCAGGGACGGTGCTGGTGCAGAACAAGCGCTCTTGCGCGGCCTCACGGACGTGACCACGCGCGGCTGAGTCTGAGAATTCGTGATTAGGAAGCGTTTGCCACTTGCTTGTGGCTTCTACGCGCGGGCACTTCAACGGGCTTTCCTGGAATTGCAAGCGGAACCAGACGAACTGTACCGTCTTCGCTGAGCTCAATAGTCATGGTCGCCGCGCAATTCTCGCAAAGCCAGAAGTGTTCCATGCGATCAGACTTACTGCGATTGGACGAAAGGCTCTGCTTGCCCGCCTGCGCGTGTTTTCTTCCCGCCTCTGTGAAATCAATGCGGTACAGACGGCCTTTTCCCAGGTATTGGAAAGTTTCGGAACAATTCTGGTTGAGACACTTCGACAGCATGAGAGCCTCGATACAAGTTCTCGGTGGATGATGCCACAAGGTTTGGCTAAAGGTTAAAGAATGGCAATACGAACCCTGATATTCCCGCTGAAGGATAAGATGCGTGTTTCTGTGAGTTGAGTTGCACCGTAGGGAAATTTGCGGGACCAGAAAAGGAACAGGATGGAGGGGAATTCCATCCTGAGACATCGGGAAGATATCGACTACGTTGCTACGGACGAATTTCTATGGGAGTTCCGTCGGGAACAAGGCGCCAGATCTCTTCGATTTCTGCATCGGTTACGGCTATGCATCCGGCAGTCCAATCGTAACGGGATTGCTTCTCTCCCAATGACTCGAAGTCTTTGCCGAGACCATGAATCATGATGGCGCCCCCGGGGCTCACCCCGCGTCTGCGGGCAGCCTCTATATCAGTTTCGGCGGGATAGGAGACATGCAAGGCCAGATGATACCTGCTGGCGGGATTGCGATAATCAATTCGATAAAGCCCTTCCGGCGTCTTGTTGTCACCCTCTCGCCGTTTGGGCGCCAAACCACCAGCTCCAAGCGCTACGGAATAGGTCCTCACGATCTGATCGCCACTCAGCAGCATCAGCTTGTGCTTTTGCTTGAGCACTAGAACGTGGTCAACCTGCGGCTGCGTAGCAGCGAATGCAGACAATGCGAAGCCGAATAGCAACCCGAGAATTTTCCAGTGCTGGTTCATGTTGTCCAGCAGTTTACCTTCTTCCGGGGGGTGTGGAATTAGGTTTTTCTCTGAGAGGTTACTAATTCGAGTACCATAGGTCTATGCCCAAATGGGTTCCAGGTATTCATCGACCGGCTGCTCAAGATTCTTCTGCTACTGCTAGCGCGGCGCATAGCCCTTTGTGAGGGTTCGCCGCAATTCAGCGTCGTATCCGTAAATGTCAGGATAGAAATAAACCTCTCCGGATTCGTCGACTACGGCGGTCACGTAAACAATCAACACGGGGATCGGCTTCGCAAGGTTCACCTTGAGATTATCCTGACCCTCCCGCATTGCGTATTGGACCCGTTCGAGAGTCCATTCCGGCTTGTCCCGCAGTGCCCAGGCCGCCAATTTATCTGGTTCCTTCAGGTGAATGCATCCGTGACTGACGTTACGATCTGATTTATCGAAATAGTTTCCCCAGGATGGGGTGCCGTGGAGATACACACTATAGCGGTTCGGAAAGACGAACTTCACCAATCCCATGGAATTGTCCGAACCCGGTTTCTGGCGGACATGCAGCGTGCTGGCACTCAGTTGCTGCAGAACTTCGGCTGAAGCTCTCCCATTAGTGACCAACTTTCCAACCGAAGTTACAACTTCGAAGTGGCCTTTCGACAGGTAGTTGCGATCATACTTAATGTTCGGAACAATCTCGTCGCGTTGAATATTGACCGGCACAATCCAATATGGTCGAAACACCAGATACTCTATTTTGTCCTCAAGCACCGGCGTTCGAGTGTATTCCTGTCCCACATCCACGGTCATCGTCAGCGCAACTCCTCCGCTTTCGTTCAGAGCGTACAGGCGAGATTCCGGGATATTGATGATGACCGGCGGTTGCCGGAAGTCATAGTTCAGCCAGCGATAATGTTCCAGTGCAATCCGTATCTGATCGCGACGGAAACTCAATGGCACGTTCAACTCCTGGAGCGTGGCCATATCAAGGTTTCCGGTAGGAGAGAGGTTATGACGTTTTTGGAAGCGTTGCACAGCCTCGACCAAGGCTCCATCGTAAAGTTGGGAGTCTGCTGGAACTACCGCGCTCTCAGGGAGGTCGCCAACTAGACGGAGCAATCTGACGAGGCGAGGAACGCCGTCATACGTCATTCCGGAAAAGACGATGTGATGATGATCAGGCAACTTCTGGCCATCGTCCTCTTCCGCCAATCGTATGTACCTCACCAGCGCCTGTTGCAGTTCATGGTATTCGGCGAGCGGTGGTTCGAGACTCGCAAGGGCTGCTTGCAAGTTTCTGCCTTCGAGCAGACTCTCCCGAATGAACGTGGGAAGGTCAATCTTTTTGCGGCCTGGCACAAGGCCGTACTCGGTGTGCAGAGGATTTGGTCTTCCTGCGCTCAGGTCTGAGACGTAGCGCATGGTACAAACGGTCAGTGCTATGTCGAAGCGGGCCTCATCCAGAGGTGTGCGGTGGACTTGCAGATATGCCAGGCGTCCAGGCCAACGAGAGGAGTCATAATCCTCAGTCATGAGCCCCTCACTCTCGGCCTGCTGCAGTATGGAAATCATCTGCCGGGCCTGCGGAGTGGGGAATCCGTTTCGTATCCAGAGCGTATCGTAGTCCCAGCTCTTATAAAGTGCTTCCAATGGCGTGCGATAGTCTGAAAAATCTGGCCAACGAAGATCGTGAAGCTGGCCGCTGGCGACAATGCCATGCAATTCGGTTCGAGTCTGCGGACTCGCAGTCACCTTATGGGGGAGACGATCCTGGGCAGGCCGGGCCATCCTGCCGGAATGTTGCGCATTAGCTAGGCCCAACAATGCGACCCAAGCTACAAGCAGGCATATAAGCCGCCTCAAGCCTATATATCGATGCAAGGCAGCAGAGGGAGCAGCCGCAAATGCTGAACAGAGTTCGCCTTGAAACTGTACGTTTGATCTCGGGCTACTCATTCAGTCTCCCTGTTGCAGACGGGAGCGCCCGCCTTGGTTCTCTGGATTGATTCTAGCAGCTTCTCTGCACCGTGCCCTCCAGTGCAACTCAATCTCGACGATCCCCTTTTCGTGGGTTGTGACGTTGATGCGAGACGCCACGGCGCAGCTGTGCCAGCTCACTGTTTTAGATTCACCTTACCTCGCAGAAGTGGCAAAAATACCACCCGGAGCTGCGCAGATTGCCGGTAGGACCAAGCGACCGTATCGTGTGCTCAGCGCGGCTCGTTCATGAGCGCGCGATATTGAAAGAACATCTGCGTCCGCCAGCGCACGATCATGCCGAATGCCAGAATGAAAAACAGCGCGGCCGTTTGCTGCACAGAAAGCACCGTGTCGAGATAGCCGCGAGCCGCCACTCGAATTCCAGCGAGCAGAATAACGACGGCGAAGAATGCATGCGAGCGTTTTGCCATCACGGTCTCACCTTCGCGCACTAGACGTGAGGTCCGCAGCAACGGATAAGCCAGCCCAATCGCCCCTCCCAGGAATGCTATTCCCGCCCAACTCCATGGAACCCGAAACGCGGGCACAATAAACATTCCGAATCCAGTCGCCATTCCTAAAGGCGGGATGATGATCTTCTTCGCTGAGACCGCTGTACGCGATTCCCGAACCCGCCAAACCATAACAGCAATTGCCCCGATGATCGAGGTGACCAGCGACACTAGATTGAGAGGATGCATCGTCATGAAAAGGAATCTTCCAAATCGAAGGAGACCAAAGATCGCACCTCGGGATCGCTCCCGAGTACGCTCCTCCGTTCTTTCGTTATTTTAAGGCATAACGAAATAGATCTCTGTCTCCACGTTTCCAAAGTGAACTGTTGTCAGCTGCTGTTGTCCTGGGATAAGCTACAGGCCGAATTCACTTCATATTCATACGATCTCTGAAGGAGCGCACATGGGTAAGACTCTCTCGTTTACGCTGAACGGCAGCAAGGTATCGGTGGAAGCCGACGGCTCGAGGAAGCTGGTCTACGTTTTAAGATACGACTTGGGACTGACGGGAACCAAGGTGGGTTGTGGCGAGGGGCATTGCGGTGCCTGTACCGTGCTAGTGAATGGCGAGGCGGTGCGCTCCTGCTCCATACCGTTGGAAGCCGTGGCCGGCAAGGAAGTGCTTACCATTGAAGGACTGAGCAAGGGCGCTCTCCATCCCATCCAAGAGGCATTTCTCTCCCACGAAGCCTTTCAGTGCGGGTACTGCACACCAGGGATGATTCTTGGCGCCTACGCTCTCCTGAAGAAGAATCCGAAGCCTACTCGCGAGCTGGTAGCCGAGGCCTTGGAAGGACATCTCTGCCGTTGCGGCACCCACACAAGAGTTCTGGACGCGGTCCAAGAGGCTGCGGGAAAGAAAGGTGCGCTGTGAAGCGGCGCGAGTTCCTCATAGGAGCGGGAGCCTTTGGGCTCTTCGTGACCTTCCCCCCGTTTTTCAAGGCCCTGGAGTCGCCTCTGAACGCGGATCGGCCCTCCGGATATCCCACGGACTTCAACGCCTATATAAAGATCGGTCCCGATGGACGCGTTGGCTGCTTTGTGGGGAAAGTGGAAATGGGCCAGGGCATTATGACCTCACTGGCGATGATGGTTGCGGATGAACTGGATGTTCACCCGGATCGGGTTGAGATGGTCATGGGCGACACGGATCTCTGCCCATGGGATATCGGGACTTGGGGATCTCTGACCACATGGCAGCTCGGTCCGTCGCTGCGCGCAGCAGCGGCGGAGGCCAGGGCAGTCCTGCTCCAGATGGCTGCGGAGCGGCTGGGCGTTCCGGCAGATAAGCTGCGGGTGCAGGATGGCGTGGTGTTCGTGGAAGGGAATTCGTCCAGGAAAGTGTCGTATGGCGGACTGGTCGATGGCCGGCGAATAGAGCGCCACCTGAAGGATGTGAAGGTGAAGTCCCTGTCCGAATTTACCGTGATGGGCAAGAGCGCGCCGCGCAAAGATGCGCGCGCAAAGGTGGCCGGCGTCGCCAAGTTCGCGGCTGACATCGCCCTGCCTGGAACTCTGCACGCCTGTCTTGTGCGTCCGCCGTTTGTTGGGGCCCGGTGCGTCTCAGTGGATACCTCGGAAGCGGAAAAGATTCCCGGAGTCAAAGTGATTCGGCTAGGTGACATGCTGGCCGCTACCCACCCCAACCCCGACGCCGATCACCCGGGTATCAGTCCGGACGAACAGGGCCGTGGCATTGTAGCCGTGCTCCATGCGCGGCCCGATATAGCACGGGCGGCCGTGGGTAAAGTCAAAGCTCAATGGGCACCATCCCCATGGGCTGTGGACGACCAGACCATCTTCGATCATCTGGTCAAGACCGCACCTGCCGCCAAGCAAGTGACGGCAAAGGGATCCATTCCCGCTGGCGAGGCGGAAACCGCGTTGCCCCTGGAGACGACCTACCTTAATAGCTATGTGTCCCATGCACCGATAGAACCGCATTCGGCTATAGCCCAATGGGAGAACGGGAAAGTGACCGTCTGGGCCTCGGTCCAAGCTCCCTTTATTGTGAAAGGGCAGGTGGTCCAGGCGTTGGGACTCACCCCGAAGAACGTGCGGATCATAACTCCATATGTAGGAGGCGCCTTCGGGGGCAAGAGTGGTGGTCCCCAGGCGGTGGAAGCCGCGCGTTTGGCCCAGGTGGCGGGATGCCCGGTTTCGGTGACCTGGAACCGGGCAGAGGAGTTCCTGTTGGATACCTATCGCCCCGCGGCCGTGGTGAAGGTTCGCTCCGGCATAGACAAAAAGGGACGGATCACCTTCTGGGACTTTCATGTCTACTGCGCCGGCGACCGGGAGGTGGAGACCTTCTACGACATACCCCATCAGCGAATCCGGGCTTCCGGCGGCTGGACCGCTTTCCCAGCCGGATTGCATCCATTCGGTATTGGCCCTTGGCGCGGACCTTCGGCGTTCACCAACGTCTTCGCCCGGGAATCCCACATAGACACTCTCGCCACCATGGCTGGCGAGGACCCCTTGGAATTCAGGCTCAAACACATCACGGAGGCTCGTCCGGCTGCGGTGCTCAACGCTGTGGCGAAGCAATTCGGTTGGAAACCCAAGCCGGCTCCTAGCGGAAGAGGTGTGGGGATTGCCTGCTTCAATATGCGCAATTCTATTGTGGCGGCCATGGCCGAAGTGGCCGTGGACAAGAAGACTGGACAGGTGAAGGTGAAACGAGTGGCCATGGCCCTGGACGTGGGTCCTATCGTGAATCCCAAAGGAGTTCGTGAACAGATGGAAGGTGCGATCACTATGGGTTTGGGCTCCGCCCTCACGGAGGAAATCCACTTCCAGGCGGGAACGATCAAGGACTGGAACTTCGACACCTACCTACTTCCGCGCTACTCTTGGCTGCCGGAGATTGAGACAGTACTTGTTCCCAGTCCAAACATCCCCTCCCAGGGAGTGGGAGAACCACCTGTCAGCGTCATGGGAGCCGTTATCGCCAACGCCATTCACGACGCGGTGGGGATACGTCTTCTGCAACTTCCCATGACACCCGACCGGATCAAGAAGGCCTTGGCAGCAGTCAATAGTTAGGAGTTTCTCCGCTGAAGAATCGTGCTTTTGCGGTTGTATGCATTCAATCAGCAAGAATGCATACAACCGCGAAAGCACGAGTTCTACGCGTGGGAGACGGCAACGCAATGCACCATCTCCCCAAGCTTACTAAGTGTCATCGCGCTTGTTTCTTCAATTCACCATGGGCGAAATTGGCGTGGGCGCTGAAGAGGACTGAGCAAGCAGAACGCGAATGATCTCTCCGGCGACCTCGCTTTCGGACTTCATCTGCCCAGCGCAGCCATCGCACAGCCAGAGATACGCAATCTTTCGCTGATGTACTTCAGTCAAACTACGAATCTCAATCTCAGCGCAAAAGAGCTTTCCATGGTCTGGATCGCGCGAGACGGAACAGAAGGGATTGGCGCAGATGTCGGACATGGCGCGGAGCCTCTTTTCTAAACCTAGAAAAAACGGATGTTCCAGCGTTTAGACTGCTTAGCACAAGCACGACGGGTCTCGGTATCAAGCACCCAGTTTGACGCCAATTGCACAATAAAGGATGCCATCCAAGCTGATTGAAAGAGCGCCGGAATTGGCTCCGCCTGTTAGGTATTCGCGAAACTTCGCTTCAGGCAAGTAGCATTGGAGATTGAGGCGTCGAGGGGAATTTGACGGCGGAATAAATTCAGTGAACCTTAGGTATTACTTCTTGACCCCGCCATTTTGCTTATGGTTCTTCTTCGGGGGCGTGGCTTGGGAATTCGTCTTGAGCCGGCCAAGTAAAATTCCCTCCGTAATATCGGCCCAGGTTGGAGAGAGGCGTGCGCTGGTCAACTGCGGATGTTCGATGAAGTGCCGCCGCTGCGCCGAGAGATACGCATTCATGGCTGTCACGAGTGGCCCCTTGGCACGGCGTTGGAGGGCTGTGACAATCTGACGGCGAAAGGGCGCCGATTCCGAGGTCCATCGCTTCCAGAATGCCGGGCCCCTGGATCCGTAGACGGCAAATTGGAAATGCATGACCAGTGCGACAAGGAATGACTCAATCTCAGTGAGTAAAGGGTTGTGCGACGCCTCCGAAAGTGCAATCTGAAAGTCGGCGATCGCTGTTACTACAGCTCGTGGATCCCGCTGTTCTTCCAAGCTCTTGAGCGCATCTGCGATGGCCTGTATATCCTCTTTCGTAGCATGTTCGGCGGCGCGCTCTACGGCGTGCCGCCCGAGCGTGGCGCGGACGTCAAGGACATCGAGAATTCCGATTTGATTGAACTGGATGATTGTGCTCAACGACCGGGCGACCAGTTGAGCGCTGTTGTTGCTGATGTAGACGCCACTTCCATGGCGCGCTTCAACTAGCCCAAGCATGCTAAGTGCGCGCATTGCCTCACGGATCGTCGGCTGGCTCGCTCCGTACTCCAGCGCGAGTTCTTTTTCCGCCGGTAGTTTCCCGCCACGGGGCAGCGCGCCGCTGACGATTTCCTGAACTAAATCACGGGCGATCAAGTCGGCGGCGCCAACTCGCGGAAGCCGCTGCCTCCGGCTGGTTTTGTTTTGTCTCGCCTCGAAGTTCTCCAGATCATTCATTTCGTCATACTCGCAAATAGATATATTCGCCACCAGAGCTGTCTTCGTAGCGCATTATCGGCCTGCGCAAACTTCCGAGGGCATCGCCGTCCAGTCACTGTGCGGAAGTGACACGCGGCTTTTGCAAAGCGTCGATCACCGCTTGCCCGAGTTGGCGAGTAGTCGCCTTGCCGCCTAAATCGGGCGTACGCACTGTTCCCGCCGCGAGCACTGTCTCAATTGCCTTCAGCAATGCTGCCCCAAGCTGCGCTTCGCCGATGTGGTCCAACATCATAGAGACCGACCACATGGTGGCAATTGGATTGGAGATCCCCTTCCCTGCGATGTCTGGCGCGGAGCCATGAATTGCCTGGAAGAGGCTCGGGTAGCGGCGCTCAGGGTTGAGATTGGCGCTGGGAGCCAATCCCATGCTACCAGCAATCGCCGCCCCCAGGTCCGTCACAATATCGCCGAACAGGTTCGAAGCAACGACTACGTCTAAACTTTCTGGTTTCATTACGAATCGGGCACAGAGAGAATCAATCAGCTGCTGCTCCTTCTGAATCTCTGGATACTCAGCGCCGACTTCGCGGAAGACATCGTCCCAGAAGACCATACTGTAATTGACGGCATTGGATTTGGTTGCGCTGGTTACCTTTTTGCGTTTGTGCTGGCGGGCGTACTCGAATGCATAGCGCATCACGCGCGCCGTTCCCCGATGCGTAAACACGGAGGTCTGAAGGGCAACTTCGTTCGACGTCCCTTGGTAAAGCCGGCCGCCACTGCCACAGTACTCGCCCTCTGCGTTTTCGCGAACGCAGACTATGTCGATATCCTTGGGTGTCTTCCCGACCAGAGGTCCAGGAACACCCTCCAACAGCCGCACCGGCCGGAGATTAATGTACTGATCCAGACCCTGGCGAATGGGTAGCAGCAGACCCCAAAGCGTCACATGGTCAGCAACCCTCGGGTCGCCAACGGGGCCAAGCAGGATGCCAGCGAAGCCGCCACGCTCCAAGGTCTGAAGCCCGTCGGCAGGCATCATCGCCCCATGTTTAAGATGGCGCTCGGAGTTCCAATCGAACTCCTGGGTTTCAAATGTTAAGCCGCCGTCTAAATCGGCAACTGCTTGCAACGACTTCACGCCTTCGGTAATCACTTCGGAGCCGATGCCGTCGCCGGGTATAACCGCTATGTTGTAATGGCGCACGATCTTCTACTCCTTCTCCTTGTTTACTTAAGTTTAGGCTCCGCTGCAAGTACCGGTACCAAGTTTTCGTTTGCCACCATGCGGCGCACTGCGTCCGCAATTGTGGCCGCGTTTGGGTAAAGTGGCAATTCGATCAGCGGATTGTAGGGCAGAATCACGTCGGGCGTCGTAAAGCGCGCCACCCGTATCGGTTTCGTTGCGCTTTCAACTGCTCGCGTAATTATTTCCGCTGCTACTCCACCGGTTCGCGTTCCCTCCTCGATCACCAGAAGCCGCCCAGTATGCGCCACAGAGCGCGCAATGGCATCGTGGTCCATCGGCCGGATGGTGCGCGGATCGATCAACTCAACCGAGATTCCCTCACTCGCGAGCGTTTGCGTGGCGCGCTCCGCTTCGGTTCGCATCCAACTCCACGCCACCAGTGTAATGTCGCTGCCCTCGCGAACGACTTCAGCACGTCCCAGCTCGATCATGAAGGTCTCGTCGTCGGGAACGTCGCCAACTAGCTCGTAGGTTCGCCGATGCTCGAGAAAGACAACTGGGTCCGGGCTGCGCAGCGAGGCTCGCAACAGACCAGCCATATCACGGGGAGTGCCTGGAGCCACGATCACTATACCCGGCGCGTGATGAAAGAAAGCTTCCATCGACTGCGAATGTTCAGAGCCGAGAGCGCCAACTGCGTTCGGTCCCATGCAGCCGCGGATTACGATGGGTAGCGCACCGGGACGTGCCTGCTGCTGGCGCCACTTTGCCATGTCCCCCATGATTTCGTTTGCGACGACGAGTAGGAAGTCCGCCGTGTAGATTTCGATAACCGGACGGTAGCCGGCAAGTGCGAGCCCCAAAGCCGCGCCGAATATCCCATTCTCGGAGACGGGCGCTTCAATAACCTGGCTGGCGCCGAAGCGGTCATAGAGGCCGCGCAATACGGTGCGGGTAGCTCCGGCTGCGCGAACAATCTCTCCGAGGATCAGGCACCGCCGGTCGGCGGCAAGTTCGGAATGCAATACGCGATTGAGCGCTTCGTGTCCAGTAAGCCTCGTGCTCGTCATCGTCCCTCCATCTGGTGCCGTCCGTCTTCCCATGTCGCATTTGGCGCCGCATTGACTGCATTGAAGGTGAGCTCAACCTCGTGCTGGGCCCATTTTGCAATCGACTCAAGTTCAGTCTGGGGCGTGCCAAGTTCGAGCAGTCGCTTGGCGGCGCGGAGAAGCGGATCGCGCTTGCGCCATTCCGCGAGTTCTTCGGCCGGTTGATATGCTGCCTTGTCCTTCCAGATATGAGGCTCCATGCGGTAGGTGAGCGCCTCGATTACCGACGGCCCTTTGCCTGCGCGAGCACGAGCTACGGCACGCGATACAGTGAGGAAAACCGCCTCAGCGTCGTTGCCGTCTATCACTTCTACTGGAATCTCAAAGCCGCGCCACACCTGGCTCATGCGGCCCTCCGGATATAACCATTCCGTGCGCGACGAAACCGACCAACCGTTGTTCTCAGCCACGTACACGACCGGCAGTTTCCATAGCACCGCCATGTTGAGCGCTTCGTATAGAATCCCGCGTGATCCGGCTGCCTCACCATAGAAGCAGAGACTGACGTCATCGCGCTTGTCTAACTGCGCAGCCAGCGCGAGTCCAGCGGCAATTGCAAAGCGTACCCCGAAGGCGCCTTCGCGTCCCGGAACCCCCAGGTCGGGGCGGTTTACGTGCATCACGCCGCCGAAACCGTTGTTGGTTCCCCCGGCTTTCATAAACAGGTCGAGCGCGATTTCGCGTAGGGAAATTCCCTTGGCCAACAGATGGCCATAGCCGCGATGGGTATAGATCATCTGGTCGGTCTTGCGCAACGGCGTAACCGCGGCGACCATGAGCGCTTCCTGTCCTATACCGGAGTGATAGTGGGGGACGGGTACACCGGCACGATTGAGTTCGCCCATCCGCTCATCAAAAGCGCGGCTGAGCACCATTACGCGGTACGTAGAAAGAAGCTCTTCCACGCCGATTTGCTCTGCAATATCCATCGTTTTCCTCGAAACACCAGCTTCTACGGCCTATGGCTGAACAAAAGTCACCAAGTGACTTTTAGCAGATTAAGTAACCACCGGTCAACGGAACTTGACATCCAGGTTGAATAGCTTTGCCAACGTGCCTCCGAGAATCGCGGTCCGCTGCTCATCGGTTAGCCCGGGTTGGTCGAGGATGCGGGTCACCGGGGTGCGGTTCCACATCGTCGGATAGTCTGTCCCTAATACCACTTGGGTGTAGCCCACTACGGCAATCAAATGGCGCATGTCCTCGTGGGAGAACAGGATCGAATCGTAATAAAACTGCTTGAGATACTCGCTTGGAAGCTTCTTGAGTGGTTTGCAATCTTGCGGCCAGGCAACGGGACACTGATCGCTCCGGCTAGAGTAGGACGGCAGAAAGCCTCCTGCATGTGCCGCGCAGATGATGAGGTTGGGGAAGCGATCCATGGTGCCGTCCTGAATCAAATGAGTGAGCGCGAGAGTGGTTTCCAGTGGGTGTCCGATTACATTGCCCAAGCGTCCGTTCCCCTGGAAGCGAGGTTGCTCCTTGGGCGTGGGATTGTCTCCTGTTCCGGATAGCCCCTGCGGATGAATGAAAATGAAGGCCTGTAATTCTTCGGCTTTGGCCCAGAAAGGATCGAACCTAGCGGAGGAGAGTTCTTCTCCATTGACGCTGCCGGCAATTGCAAAGCCCCGCAAGCCGAGCTTTTTCATTCCCACTTCCATCTGCTCAACTGCCAGGGAAGGGAACTGTAATGCCACGCTACCTAATCCGACGAAACGGTCTGGGTGGGCAGCGCAAAGTGCGGAGATCTTTTCGTTCTGAATCTGCACGATCTTGCTGGCGAGGTCCTGGTCGGCCCAATACCAGAAAGGATTGATATGGACGGCCTGCACATCAAGCCGCATCTCGTCCATGTCGGCCAAACGCTTTTCCACGGTGTAGATGTTGGCTGTCAATCTTGCTGGGTTCTGAAGCTGTAAAGCCTGCTGGAGATCGCCGCTTTGACCTTCAAGCCTGACACGGTCCTTGACCAACTCCCAGACATCAGGAACAAGAACGTGAGCATGGCCGTCAACCGTTAGAACCCTGTGGCCACCAATCATGACTTGCTGTTCTTTACGCTGTATTCCGAGTTGCTGCGGAAGGGTGGTCCCAAAAGCAGAACCAACACGGCTGGCACCTAGAAAAAAGATTCCCGCGGTCGCGCTATCTTTTAGGAACTGTCTGCGTGTCCTCATACTTTCTCCCTCCTGCCTTAAGAGCCGATTCTGAACAGCTTGGCCGCATTGTCACCTAATATCGCCGCTTTGTCGCCGTCATTCAGTCCGGGTGCGTCGAGGATGGTGTCGACTCCGCGTCCGTCTCCCATGCGGTTGCTGCTCATGGAGGCGGGATAATCCGTACCGAACATGATGCGGTCAGCGCCAAACTCCGCCACCAGATGCCGCAATCCTTCTCCGGTAAAGACCAGCGAATCGCAGTAAATCTGCTGTTTGAAATATTCGCTTGGAAGCTTATTGACTGGCTTGCAGAATGGGCTGGCCGATGCGCAATGGTCGGAGCGGCCTGGATAGGAACCAAGGAATCCACCGCCGTGCGCGCCGAGGATTTTAACTCCGGGATAGCGATCCAGCGTTCCATCAAAGATAAGGTGCGAAAGCGCTACGGTAGTCTCCAGCGGATTGCCGATCACGTTATCCAGCACGCCGTTTCCTTGGAATCGCCGCAGACCTTCGGTGAAGGAATCCGGGTGAATAAAGATGAGCGTTCCCAGTTCGTCGGCCTTCGCCCAGAAGGGGTTGAATTTCGTCGCCGACAGTTCGTCGCCATTGATATCGCCGTTGATTTCAAAACCGCAGAGGCCGAGTTTCTTGACGCCGTATTGCATTTGCTCCGCAGCCAGATCGGGATGCTGCATAGCCACCGCGCCCAGACCTCTGAATCGATCAGGATGATTTGCGCACAGTTCGGCGATGCCTTCATTCTGACGCTGCACGATCTTGCTGGCGTCGTCGCGGTCTGCCCAGTAACTGTAGTTATAGCCAGGCAACAGGCTCACGGCCTGCATATCAACTCCGTTTTCGTCCATGTAGCGCAGCCGTGCTTCCACACTGCTTGCATTCATGAACATTGGCCGCTTCATGTCTGCGAATGGATCGGCCACGAATCCGCCTGTTCCACCCATATTGATTGGATGGGCTTCGTAGTGGGCCTTGACCAGATCCCGAATGTCCACCACGCAGTGAGCATGGACATCAATCGTCCGTACCCGGCGCCCGCCGATCATAACTTCTCGGCGTTTCAACGCAGGGGCAACGGCCTGCAGAGGGCTGGAAGCCGCCCTCATCAGACCGCAACTTGCAAAAAAAATGCCGGCACCGCCCAGACCCTTAAGAAATTCTCTTCGATCAGACATACGCTCTCCCTGACATCTGATTTCCAAATCGCGCGAGGCCCTGAGAACACGCGAAGTAAGTTGTCTTCACTCGCCGTGCGTTTTATACCGGTTTTCTATTGCCGTCCAACGGTCAAATCCGACGATCTTCTTATACTCTTCCCACCCTATGCCGGTACCGAAAAGCGCGAGTTCTCCCGACTTCAAGTCCTCCAGCGCCTCCTGCATGAGCCGGGTGATGCGCATCAGTAGCGTGATTCCGTACATCGCTATTTTGAATCCGAGTTGCTTAAGCTCGACCGGCTTAAGGATTGGCGTGCGGCCGCCTTCGAGCATGTTTGCCAACAATGGGCCGTTGAAGGCCGCGCCTATCTTGCGCATCTCTTCGATGGTTTCCGGTGCCTCGATAAACAACGCGTCGGATCCAGCGCGAAAATAGCGCTCGCCGCGGCGCAACGCCTCATCAAAGCCGTCGGTAGCACGGGCATCTGTACGCGCAATGATGAAGGTGTCGGGATTCATTCGCTCCCCCGCAAGGGCGCGGAGCTTCGCTTCCATTTCGGCGGACGAGACGATAGCTTTGCCGGCCATGTGTCCGCAGCGTTTCGGAGTTACCTGATCTTCAATGAAGATTGCCTGCGCGCCGATTCGCTCGTAGGTGTGAAGGGTATGAACCGCGTTCTTCACGTCGCCATAGCCGTTGTCGGCATCAACCATGGTTGGTAGAGAGATGGTGTTGAGAATATCCGCCACCGCTTCGCTAATGTCCTTAAGTCCGGCAAGGCCTATGTCGGGAACTCCGTAACGGGTGCCGACTACCTGGAATCCGCCAATGAAGCAGGCTTTGAAGCCGGCCTGTTCAATGAGGAGTGCGCTCAGACAATCATGCGCGCCAGGCAGCACCAAAGGTTCTTCCGATTTCACCAGATCACGAAACGTGCAGCTCATCGATCCTTCTTTCTTATTCAGAGCGCGGCGTCAAACCTTGCTTGTCTCATAAAGCAACTAGCGCTCTCGCATTTTGTTATTCAGCCATCGTTGGATAACAGATTGCGCCCGGTATCAGTGATCGCACGAGATGCCCCGGGGGAGCGTACTGCTGCGCACAACGTCCCTCGTTACTTTCCGCAGATCACAGGTTCCGGTCATTGCCATGCAGATATCAAGCTCCTTGCGGATGATCTCCAGCATTTTGGTCACGCCCGCTTCGCCCATCGCTGCGAGTCCGTAAAGGTATGCCCTGCCGACCAGGCAGGCACGAGCACCGAGAGCCAATGCCTTCAGCACATCGTGACCCGATTCGACGCCGCTATCGAACAGTACTTCAACCTTGTCGCCGACGGCCGCAACAATTTCCGGTAACACTGAAATCGTTGAAGGCCCGCCGTCAAGATTTCGGCCGCCATGGTTGGAGACGATAATCCCATCCACCCCGCAGGCTGCCCCAAGCTTCGCGTCTTCAGCATCCAGAACGCCCTTGAGAACCAGCTTTCCCGGCCATGCTCGCCGCAACCCTTCGATATCACGCCAAGTGAGCGCTGGGTCCAGGTTGCGCAGCTTTCGCATATTGACTTCACCGTGTTTGCCGATCCAGCGAAGGAGGGAACTTCGCTGGTCCTGTCCCGGCACGCGACCAACGAGATTTCCATATGCGCGCTGTCGTCCAAACAGTACATTCCACGTCCAGGAAGGCTTGGTGATCACATCCCAGACGTTTTGCATCGTCACTTGTGGAGGAACGGAAAGCCCATTCTTGAAATCCCGATAACGCTCGCTCGGAATAGGAGTATCCATGGCCACAATGAGTACCGGACATTGTGCCGCGATGGCGCGTTCAAGCAGCGATTGGGTCAGGCTACGATCTCGCATCGCATAGAGCTGAAACCAGAATGGCTGCTGAACACTGGACCGGACCTCCTCAATTGGAGAAATCGACATGGTACCGAGGCAGAACGGAATGCCAAAGGCCTGCGCGGCACGAGCGGCCAGGACCTCGCCGTCGCCATGGTACAAACCACAAAGTCCAGTAGGCGCCAGCGCCAGTGGCATGGAGGCTTCTTGACCGAGAATAGTGGTCGCCATGGACCGGTGTGAGACGTCAATCCCTACGCGCTGACGAAACTGGATCGCAGAAAGGTCGCGACGATTCGCCCGCAAGGTCAACTGCTCATGGGCGCCGTCCAGTGCGAAGTCGAACATCACCTTGGGAATTCGTCGCCGCGCCAGCTCTCGCAAATCTGCAAAGCAGGTAATGACTTCCATATACTCCTCACGAACTACGCGAACGATACTCTCATCTAGAGCCCGTCCGCATGCTGCTCACGGGCTCTAGGTGTTCAGCGTACTTCTTACAGGTCATTCGGCTATTGCGGTAGTTACATTTGCTGCAACGGTTCTCTCTGCCTCGGCTTCCGGACTTGCGACTCTTCGCAGTGCTTCACGTTCGTCTTTGAGTTCCTGCTTCTCTGGTACCAGGAGCGAGACGACGATCAGGAGAATGGCATTCACGATCAAAGCGTCAATGCCGGCCAGCGGTCCCAGCGGTGGCTTGTACACGAAAGACCACATCATCATGCAGAGCACACCGCACGTCCAGCCGACCTGTGCACCAAGACGCGTCACTCCGCGCCACAGAAAGCCGATCATGAACATCGGGAAGAATTGGATAAGCGAACCGTGAGTGATGTTGATGAGAGTCCAGATGAACGGCGGCGGGTAGAAACAGACAAGCACGGTTACAAATGCCATGCACACGATGAATATGCGCGTCGCGATTATGATCAGCCGGTTTCTTTCGTCACCTGGAGGTATGTTGCGCCGCCGCACGAACCAGGGCTCAAAAAGATCCTTGATGAAAATATTGGCAACCGAGAGCATGCCAGAGGTGAAGTTCGACATGCCCCCGCCCCAGGCGTTCATGACAAACCAGGGGACCAGCCAAACGGCCGCTACTTGCAGACCGGTCGCCAATGTGGTGTCGGTATTCTTGATGTCGGGTATAAAACTGCGCACGGCGAGCGCGATTGCGTAATAGCTGAAAGCGGCAAACGATACCATGGCGCCGCTCATGATCACGCCTCTGCGCATGTTGCTTTCATCGCGAACCGCAAACATGCGGAAGCAGCGGTCGGGCTGAACGCAGGCTCCAAATCCCATGTAGAAGAGCCAGGAGAAAAATACTCCGAACGCTGGTCCTGTTGTTCCGACCGTTGCCTTCGGCGTGTCGAGCATGTGCGTCACTCCGCCGCCGTGGTGAATAAGAGCAACGAGTGCCGCGAGAAGAAATGACAGCAGCAGAATCCCATGAAAAATATCTGTGTTTGCGACGGCACGCAACCCGCCCTTCAAGGTGTACACGGTGGCCAAAACCACAAACAGCACAACGCCGGCCGTATATGGAAATCCTGTGTAGCGGTTGAGTAGGTATCCCACCGCAACCGGATTAACCATGAAATACGGAATTGCGGCGCAGATGCCGACGATTGCCATGCCCCAGCGCAAATAGTTGCTCTGGTAAAAATCGCGAATGAACACTGCCTGGGTTTGGTATCCGCGTGCGCGTCCAAGGCGGCGCAGCCGCGAACCAATGTACCAGTACGTCATCGGCATCAGGAATGAGTAGCCGATGATATACCCCAGCATATTGCCCCCATCCTTATAGAACAGGCCTATTGTGCCCAGCAGCGCGCCGGCCGGAGCAATCGTGGTGAATACGGCCATCGACTCCTGCAGCCAATTGAGGTTCCGGTTAGCCACGAAGAAGGATTCCGCGTCCTTCCCGGCACCACGCCCAGAGTAGAAACCGATTGCAAGGATGAGTACGAGATAGACGCTCAGAATGACAACAGTCCAAAAAGTCACTTGGTATCTCCCTTACTCTGGCTTCGAGTTTTATCGGGAAGGGTGGAAATGTACATCGCAGTAAGGCCGACCGCGACACAAATCAGGGAAAGTGGAAACACGATGAACCGCTTGTTCAGCACAGGATCAAAAGGCAAAGTCGCAACGATAAGCAGAGCAACGGCAAATATTGCTTTTGCCAGGATCTTCATTGTGAACTCCTTGCTCGATCAGGAACAGAATAGTAACACAACATGTGACTTGGTCTCTTTACATTTATGCAAAGCACTTCCAGTTCATTGAATGCCTCTCAGCTCTGCTCCAGCAGTAAATCCGCGCATTTTTCCGCGATCATAACGGACGTAAGGTAGGTGTTGGCTCGCGGGATTCGCGGCATGACCGAAGCGTCTGCGACAGTCAGTCCCTCAACACCGCGCACCCGGCAGCGCGAGTCGAGAACTGCCAGCGGATCGCTCTCCTGTCCCATGCGGCACGTGCCCGCTACATGAAACATTCCGACTGCACTCTCTTCGACAGTTCGCGTCAGAAAGGCTTTGTCCATCTTTGTTTCATCGGGCTGATTCGGTGCAATCGCGTGATGTAACAGCATGTCGCCAAGGAAAGCTGGCCCATCGAAGATTGCGGAGAGCAATGCAGCTGCAACTGCGTTCATGCGGGTAGGGTTCCCCAATTTGCGCACGCGTTCGGAGTAGGCAATTGGGAACACCTGCTGGCGGATCGCGCGCACCGCCGGATCGCACATCAGTTTAAGCGCGAACTCCATGCCTTCGACCATGCGATTCTTGTCACGCGGGTCCTGCAGCAGATTGAACTCGACGCAAGGTTCCACGCGCGGGTCGGGTGAATTCAGAGTCACCTGGCCGCGCGAATACGGGGAATATAGCGCGACCCCAAGTGCAGCGATACTCTCACCTAGACGATGCCAAGATGTCCGATTCAATATAAGCATCACCATGTCGTTTGTGACGC
This sequence comes from uncultured Acidobacteriaceae bacterium, assembly GCA_964559875.1. Lineage (GTDB taxonomy): Bacteria > Acidobacteriota > Terriglobia > Terriglobales > Acidobacteriaceae > TOLSYN. The sequence continues at coordinate 42,872 of CAZLJQ010000015.1, read as the reverse complement.
CTGGAAGTCCGGAACTGAAACGAAAATAATTACAGGATCGGAATGGATTGTTTGAGCCCGTCTGACGTGCATCCTTGTTCAAGTGTGCAGCAAGGTAGAGAAACACATGGTTCTGGAGGTTTTGCCCAACTCCCGGTAATGCGGCCACCAAGGGAAGTCCGAGAGAACTTACCCGCTCGGGGGCGCCTACGCCCGACCGCATCAAAAGTGCCGGGGAATGGATCGCGCCAGAGGAAAGAACGACGTGGAGCGCTCTGAAGTTAACTTGCTTTCCGGACTGAATCGCAGTTACCCCCACAGCACGATTCCTTTCGAAGACGATTTTCTCGACCGTTGTGTGTGCCGAGATTTGCAGGTTAGGCCGCCGTCGGGTTTCCTCGTCGAGATAGCCCGACGCCGACGAAACTCGCTTTTCCATGGTCTTGCACATTGGCAAAGAACCATAGCCGTCGCCGAAGTACGCATTCATGTCGGCGATAAGGGGATATCCCTGATTTATGGCCGCTTGTTGCACTGCGAGGGAGAAGGGTGGCCATTCTTTCGAATCGTAGCGGCGAATTACTACCGGGCCGTCCTTGCCGTGCAGGTCTCCGCCGAAATCCCAGTCGTTTTCGAGGCGGCGGAAGTAGGGCAGAACGCCTGCCCAATCCCACCCCTCGGCTCCTGCTGCTGCCCAGCCATCGTAATCCGCGGCCAGACCGCGAAGTGCCACCATGCCCTGAACGCTGGAACCGCCTCCCATAACCCGCGCCTGTTCGAAGCGAACTGCTGGTGCTCCCGCGGTGACAGGCTTGAAATGAACGCGAAGATCCGGCCACATGTAATTCGGATTCGAGTAGGACCGCGGATAAGTGTCTTCAATATCCGCGGGCACTCGGCCAGGTGGTGTGTCCTGTCCAGCCTCCAGCAGAAGGACACGAGCGCCGCGAGCGGAGAGGCGGTTAGCCAGCACGCACCCTGACGAACCACCCCCAACGATTAGGAAATCCCAGATTGACATGACTTAATTGCCCGAACCGGCAGCGACCGCTGCCAAGCTGTACTCCTCGTCAGTGATTGCCGAAGCCCTTCTCATCTCTTCGCGCTCGACCTTCGCTTCCGGCTTCTCCGGAAACAACAGGGAAACGATGATGAACAAGGCTGCGTTTACGATGAGTGCATTAAGTCCCGCAAGGGGGCCAAAAATAGGAGGCTTGGGGCCGAAGCTCCACAACAACATGAGCGCCCACCCGGCCGTCCATGAAACCTGCGCTCCTAGCCGCGTCGATCCCTTCCAGAAGAGACCAAAGACAAACATCGGCGCGAACTGGAGGAATAATCCAATTGTGAGATTGATTAGATTCCAGAGGAACGGTGGCGGATAAAAGCAGACGCCAAGGGTTAGCAGCGCCAGGAATGCCATCCAACTTCGGGTAGCAAGCATGATGAGACGGTCGTGCTTCGGACCAGAGACATTTCCAACTCGGCGCATGTACAAAGGCTCGAAGAGGTCCTTGATGAAGATGTTAGAGACCGAGAGCATGCCAGCAGTAAAGTTAGACATTCCACCTCCCCAGGCGTTCATTACGAACCATGGAACCAACCAGGGAGCTGCGTATGTCAATGCAGTGGCGAACGTAGTGTCCGTGTTTTTAAGGACGGTTGGCAAAATCGCGCGTGCTGAAAGGCCAATCGCCAGATAAGTGAGGCAAGCGAAACAAAGCATCACGCCACTGAGGATTACGCCCTTCCGCATATTCTTGTCATCACGAACGGCGAACATGCGCATGGAGCGGTCAGGCCAACAGCAGACGACGATGCCCTGGTAAAAAATCCAGGAGATGAACAGCTTCATGCCTGGCCCGTGGGTAGTGACCGTCGCCAATGGGGTATTCATGACTCGCAGCCACCCGCCGGCATAGAGGATCAGCATGACGACCGAAAGAAAGAAGAACGCAATGAGCAGCAGGCCGTGGAAGATATCAGTGTTAGCCACTGCACGCAGGCCGCCTTTCATGCAGTAAGCCATCGAGACAACGACGAAGAAAACCACGCCGGCCGCGAATGGAATTCCCGTAGTCTGGTGAAGCAAGATGCCAAGCGCAACCGGATTGACCATGAAATACGGAATTGAGAAGGTCACACCAGCGAGCGCTGCACCCCAGCGCAAATACCGGCTCTGATAGAAGTCGCCTAGGAAGGCCGCCTGAGTTTGGTATCCCCGTTGGCGGCCAAGGCGTCGCATTCGCGATCCAACGAACCAGTAGGTCAGCGGCATCAAGAATGCATACCCAATCAGCATGCCAACCATGTTGGCGCCGTCGCGATAGAACAGCCCCGTTGTCCCGAGCAGTGCGCCGGCCGGAGCGGCGGTCGTGAAGACGGCCATTGACTCCTGCAGCCAGTTAAGGTGGCGGTTGGCGACGAAAAAGGACTCGCTATCGCGTCCGGCACCGCGCCCCGACCAGAAACCTATGCCCAGAATGATTACCAGGTAAACAAGCAGAATAGTAACGGTCCAGAAAATCACGATAGTCTCCCGCTGCGCTGCGAATGGTGCGGCTTATCCGGAAGCGTTAAAAGGTACATCGCAGTGAGCCCGAGGGCAGCACACACACCACAGAGCGGATATACGACATAGGGGCGGTTCAACAACGGATCAAAAGGCAATGTTGCGAGTGCCATGAAACTAACGAAAAATATTATTCTTGCCGCAATTTTCATGGTGAGCTGGCCTCCGGGCGATACTTGTGGGTAAAGCTTTCGTCTTCTCGGAAATACCTAAGTCACTTGGTCACTTGAATTGTGTGTCGAGAAAGTTTATGGAAACATCACTCATACCGCTGTGATGATTATCACCTCGTCGCGTGAGTGTCAATCATTATGCGTAAAGTGGATTGACAGCCGCTGCTGGCTTTGATAATTTCTTGGGCGTTACAATGTTCGATAGTACTAGTCACCTGGTGACTTGGAGATTGAAAAATGGACAAGCTGATTATCAGCGTAGCGTGTGATTGCTCGAAGTCGTATCCAGGATTCAAGTATGTGATCCCGGTCGAGCAGGTCGAGAAGGTTGCGGACGAATACGTCCGCGCAGTCAATGCAGGCGCCGCTCTCGCCCATCATCACGGCGTGCGGCACATGGAAAAAACAATTCAGCCCGATGGTAAGCAGTTTTCGATCATCGACTTTGAAGGCTGGCGGAAGCTGACCGAACTGATTCGCGAAAAGGTCAATCCCGTCATGCAGTTCGGAGTGGCCAGCGCGCGCTTACCAGACAAAGTGAAGCTGATGGAGTACGAGCCGGAGATGATGTCCTATGCCTTCAATGTGCATGACGAACATTTCCAACCTGATCCAAACTTCCCTGCAACGAAGATGTTAGGCCTGCACCCTCGCGAAGAGCTGGAAGAGTTCTGCATCTTTGCAAAGAAATCGGGCGTGAAGCCTGAAGTGGAAGCCTTTATCACCGGCGCATATTGGAATCTGGAATTCCTCCGTCGCCACGGGGTTCCGATCGACGATCCCGTGTACATGACGCTCTTCATCGGATGGCCAGGTGGGGCATGGACTCCACCGGATGCCGAGTCATTGCTGCACATGGTTCATCATCTGCCGCCCAGAGTTACCTGGAACGTGAGCGTGATGGATCCGATGCATTGGAAGTTGCTTGCCCTGGTTATTAGCCTTGGCGGACATGTTCGCGTTGGCTGGGAAGATTTTCCCTATCTGCCCAACGGCGAGCCGGCCAGAAGCAATGCTGAGCTGGTGGACAATATTGTAAAAATGGCACGCTCAATTGGGCGTGAAATCGCAACCCCGGACGAAGCTCGGCAGATCATCGGACTCCCAGCCCGCCCGGCCAAGAAGAAGGCCGCACAGTAGTAGAAGGCTGTACAAGAAGTAGATCTCAGGGCGCGTTCACCGCGTATCGAAAGATGCGATCGTGAACGCGCCCGATGTCGTAGAGCAAATTGTGAGGACATCGCCCAAAGAAAGAATCCCCACCTGACCGGGTGGGGATCTTGTGAATCTCAGATGATGGGATGAGATGGTTACGGCAACATGTTACCTGTTTTGAGATAGCGTTCATGGAAGCCGTGAGCCTCGCTGAGAATGTGAGGCGTGTGCAGCCCAGTACCATTCTTCTGGGCACGGTCGAAGTAATCCTTGAGAAGTGGCTTGAACTCTTCGGCGGCGCAGTTGTCCATGATGAGGCGAGCGCGCTGTTTGGGTGAGAGGCCACGCAGATCGGCAAGACCATTCTCGGTGACCAGCACCTGGGTGTCGTGCTCGGTGTGGTCCACGTGGCTGACCATGGGTACGATGGTGGAGATAGTTCCCTTGGCAGCACGGGAAGGCGCCATGAAGATGGACAGGTATGCGTTGCGAGCAAAGTCGCCTGAGCCGCCGATACCGTTCATGATCTTGGAAGCCATGATGTGGGTGGAGTTGACGTTGCCGTAAATGTCAGCCTCGATCATGCCGTTCATGGAGATGACTCCGAGGCGGCGAATGATGCCGGGATTATCAGAGATGTCCTGGGTGCGCAGCACGATGTTCTTGCGATAGTTGCGCAGATCGGCATAGACCTCCTTTACCATCTCAGGGCCGAAGGAAAAGGCAGTGGCAGAGGCGGAGACTAACTTGCCGGACTTGATAAGGCCAATCATGCCGTCCTGAATGACTTCGGTGTAGGCCGTGAGGTTCTGAAACTTACCCTGTTCGAACCCTAAGAGCACGGCATTGGCGATGTTGCCGGCGCCAGACTGGAGCGGTAAAAGATCGACGGGCAAGCGACCCTTCTTTACCTCCCACTCAAGGAATTCGAGGATGTGGCCGGCGATTTGCTGTGAAGCTTTATCGGGCTCCTTGAATGCAGTGTTGCGGTCGTGCGAATGGGTCTCCACAACAGCAACCACCTTCTCTATGGGAATGTGGAGATAGGGACTGCCAATGCGCTGCCCGGCGCGGGTTAGAGGAATATGCTCGCGGCGCGGAGGGGCTTCCAACCCATAGTAGATGTCGTGAATACCTTCAAGCTCGATGGATTGCCAGGAGTTGACCTCGAGGATGACGCGATCGGCGCATTCGAGCCAGGACTTGTTGTTGCCTAGCGAAGAGGATGGGATGGCACGACCGTCCTCGTAAATTGCAGCCACCTCGATGACCGCGAGGTCCATCTTGCCGAGGAATCCGTACTCCATGTACTGCGCGACATGGCTGAGATGGATGTCGATGTAATCCATGTCGCCATCGTTGATACGTTTGCGGCCCACTGGGTCGGACTGGTATGGGAGGCGGACCTGCACGCCATTGGCGGCGGCCAGAGCACCATCAAGTTCAGGGCCGGTGGAAGCGCCGGTAAAGACGCCGACGCGAAGGGGATTGCCCTCGGCGTGTGCTTTTTCCATGCGGCGAGCGAGGGCGGTTGGAAACTCCTTGGGGTAGCCGGAGCCGGTGAAGCCGCTCATACCAATGTTGTCGCCATTGCGGACGAGTGCGGCAGCCTCGTCGGCGGACATGATGCGTTGACGTAACTCTGCGTTGAGTACGCGATTGTTTGAAGCAGAAACGGTAGTCATGAGAGCCCTTTGGGACATTAGAAAATGAGTTTTAAAAGCAGGAATAATCTGAGTCTAGGTTGCAGAGCGGAATTGGTCAACTGAACGTCCGACGGATGTTAGAACGCGGACAAAATAACGTCAAACACCCACTTGAGACGGCAGTGAAAGTCGCCGAAACGCTGTGTCGCGTTGCTACTGCCGCCGACGGCTACGATTGACGATTGTGATAATCGTTACGAGGGCGGAGGTGGCGGAATGGTACCTGGTTGCGCGGAATTCAGAAGGATTGCCTTCCCTGCCATTGATTTCTTGCATGTGGTAACTCCTTGGTACATGCTTGCATTCCGGAGTCAGCGGAAGCTCATCGCCCGAATTCGAAGTTCGCCTCGGGGAAACATTTTCCCGCAGAGTCCGAGATGAAATTCTGCGTGGCCGGTATGTGTAGCCGAACCTCGCCGGGGGTTACAACTGACACTCGGCTCCGAGAAATCGTCTTTCATCTGTACTCCTCAGGCTGCAGCAAAGCAGCTCTGCCTAACTGCGCACAAAGCCCCAGAGTTGGAACGGAGCCAACTCTGGGCCACCCGCCCTGCTATCGATTCTTGTATGCAATAACTCCTTGGTACATGCTTACATTCCGAGGTGAGCGACAGCTTATTGTGCGAATAACCTGGGCCACTGTCGCTGCCCGCCTACAAAACCCCAGAGTTGGAACTGCGCCAACTCTGGGCCACCCACCCGCCTCTCAGTTTCTCTTGCTTCCCGCCCGCGGGTCCGTGCTTCACTTCTGCTGAGGAGGACGACTCGGGCGGGAACAAACTGCGCTTAAAATCTGGTACGCGCAGAAGCTAATAGCAAACCACCAAAGCGTGCCAAAGACGAGTAAGCGTGCCCAGCCATTAACAAGCACGGTAATTTGCGAGAGCGGCCAATCGACAATGAGCACAACGACCCAGGACCAAGCTGCCCCATTGCCAGGCAAAAGGAACCCAAAATATGCCGACGCCCATAGTAAGACGTGTGCTGCCGGTGCTATTAGAAGCGCTACATATTTCCAGCTCTTTCGACTCTGCGGCATCCTTATCCTTTCCTTAGCTTGATTACTTGCAACCGCAAGACGAATTCGAGCTGGCCATCGTGCTGAGAACGAACGTAGGCATGTTATCCATGAACGTCTCGAGCAACGTTGCCTTTCTGTTACTAACTCCAGAATTTCGCGCATTCGCAGCCAGCTGGTGATTGCACACGTCCATGCACGCCATGCGTGTCGCCTTGTCACATGGGTTGTTCGCTCTGCAATTGTAGTAACAGATATCATGGGTCTGGCACGCGGCATCGAGCCTGTCAATCGGGTTACTGTAGTAAGGAGTTTGGTACGTTTGCCCCATAACGTTCACCCCCCAAATATTATGATCATGGCTCGGGTTGTATTCCTCTAGCCTACCGCCAGTCCAGTCTGGCCCACACCAGTTTCCATAGTAGACAAACTTGCCAGATGGGTCAGTTGCGTTCGTCGGGCTGTTATCTACATATTTATAGAAATCAATGCCACCCCAGAATCTTACTGGGTCTTCACTTAAGAACCGGCCAATGGAAGGATCGTAGTATCTGGCGCGGTAGTAATAGAGACCGGTTTCCGGGTCTTGTTCGCGCCCGGTGTAGCGGTAGGGGTTAAAGATTCCTTCGGTCGCGGTCGTATTACCAAAGCTATCGTATGTATACGTTGCAATGGTCTGGGCGTTGGGGTTGGTCAGTGAAGTTATGGAACCAAGGCCGTCCGCATGGTAGTAGCCGATGTAGCCTCCACGCCGCATGGCCAGAGGCTCATCGATGCCAGCGCCTTGCGTGTAGCTGGCAATTACGCTACCCGAGGCATTCAGCTCGGCGATGATGTTCGATCCGTCGTAGAGATAGTTCTTCGCCGCGTTATTGGCCAATGTCTTCTGAATGCGACGTCCGAAGGGATCGTACCGGAAGCTTACTGTTCCGCCGTTGTTTGGCAGAGTGACCGACGAGAGCCGATTCTCAAAGTCCCATGCGTAGGTGGTTGTGTTTGTGCCGCTCGTTTTGGTCAGCATGTTGCCATTGGAGTCGTAGGTATAGCTGTTTGCCGCGGCCGCCGTCAGTTCGTTCCCACTGTTGACCGAGTACTGGCCGATCAGCGATGAGAGGCGGTTGCCCACCGGGTATCTCAACATCTAAGCCTTGCACAGAAAACACTTGACAACTGATTATAAATTATATCTTATAAGAAACCGTTCCGATTCAGAATGTTAGTGGGCCTACCTAAAGGTTCTGCACTTGCGCCAGCAAATGTGCTGGTTAGGGTAAAAAGCCAAGGGCAACCCATGTTCACGAGGAACAGGACGCAAACGAACAGGGAAGACTGTGTCGAAGGTGAGTCGGTGGAAGATCGAAACCGTCGTACACCAGATACCGTACTTGCGGGAGATTCGGTAATGAAAGCGAGCTAATAGTTAAGACGATCAGGAGGTAAGACGCGATGTCTACGACTGGCGAAACGACGGCTCCATCCCCCAGCTTGGAGCTGAAGCGGCTGGCTACAACTCCAGCAGTCCTGTGTATCATTCTGTTCTCCGCGGCCTACATTACTAATTCAATGGATCGGTCGATCTTTGCGACATTGCTACCGATGATTAGCAAGTCGCAGCACTACGGTCTAAAGACCGGCGGATTCCTGGCAACGATCTTTAATTTGGGAATTGGCGTTGCCGGACTTCCTACTGGGTACCTGATTGATCGTTGGTCAAGGAAGTCTGTTTTGATACTGGGAATGGTTATCTATTCCCTCGCAACACTGGCCACCGTAGTTGCCCTTGGTGTGTTCGACATGGCGTTCTACAGGACGATTACCGGTATCGGCGAAGGTATGCAACTGACGGCACTGTTCGTAGCCGGGGGAAGTTATTTTTATAAGAACAAGGCGTTCGTGCTGGGCTGCATCAACGTAGGCTTTGGTATCGGCGGTGTGATTGGCCCGTACTGGGGCTCTCGTATTGCAGAGCAGGCGGGGACCTGGAAGACGCCGTTCGTTATCTTTTGCTTGCTAGGCCTCCTCATGGCAGCGGTTGTCTGGATCTTCGTTCCGAGAAGATTCAGCGAGCAGAAAGCTATCCAGCATGTTGTGGATAGATCGGTCAGCATCGACAATATTCCTGAGGCTTTTTTGAACCGTAACATCAAGTTGCTGATGGGGTCCGCATTTATTCAGGGCGCGGTGGGCTTTGGTTTCCAAGGCCTGTTTGTAACTTACCTCGTCAGGCATCTGCACTACAGCGTGGTGATGGCTGGTACGGTGTTCAGCTTTTATGGTTTTGGCTCAATGCTTCCAATGCTTGGCGGCTGGCTGGGAGATTACTTCTCGAATCGCCGGGCGGTTATTACCGCCTTCGGCTGCATGTCAGTGATTACTTTCCTGATATTTAACGTCGCTAACAACTACTATGAGTTTTGTGCATTAACCTTTCTCCAGGCTTTCTGCTACAGCGGCGTTTTGTATATTAACCACGTGGCGCTATTCCAGAGGTGCGTGCGGCCGGAAATGGTCGGACGTTCCACGGGGCTGTGTAATACAACCCACTTCATCTCGGGTACCCTTTCTGGCTTCCTGTTCGCCTCGTTGGCCGAAAAAGTAGGATGGGGCATGGCCGGAATTCTCCAGTTAACGCTGCTTTCACTCTGCGGCGTTATCTTGGTTCTACTGGTTGATCCGAAACAACAGCTTGACATAAGGCAAAAGCTCGCAGGTGGCCACTAAAGGACGGATATCAAAATCATTGACGGCTATCGGGTAAGGAGCAAATGCCGTATTGCCTATCATCAGGGGTGGATACTGACCGGCATACGGGTCGGGTCCGCCCATCTCGTTCTTCGCTCCGAACCCGGCTGGTACGTAAATTCATGCATTTGGCGAGATAAAGGTTCTTGTACGGAGAATTGCAAATGAAAGCCAGCATTCTAATTGCGCCAACAAAATTCGAGATCAGAGAGATTCCAGATCCCAAACCAGCCGAAAACCAGGTTGTAGTGAAAGTGAAATGCGTTGGCGTCTGCGGAACCGATGTTGCGGTTTATCGCGGGGAGCACCAGGCAAAGAAAGACGTCATCCTGGGGCACGAATATTGCGGTGAAGTAATCGCGGTTGGGAAAGGCGTTTCAAAATACAAGTCTGGGGATTATGTTGCCTCTGAAGCAAGTTGGGGTTGCGGACTCTGTGACTGGTGTGTACGAGGGCAAGGATCGTTTTGCGAATCCCTCAACTCGTTAGCCCGTACCATTGACGGAGCGCTTGCCGAGTACATTCTGGTGCCAGTAAGAATGCTGCATCCTCTTGACAGAAGTGTGACGTTGCTCGAAGGGCAGGGAGTAGTCGGTGTTGCCACTGGTTTGCGGGGCGTGAACCGTGCTGGGGTCGGCACCGGCCAACGAGTTTTGATTATTGGGCCGGGTTATGGCGGATTGATTCTTCTCCAACTCTGTAAGCTCGCAGGCGCCGAGGTTGGGATTGTTGGAACGCGGGACAATCGGCTCGCAATTGCCGAAGAGGTTGGGGCCGACTTCACCGAAAATATCAAAGAAAATCCCAAGTGGGAAAAGACCGTCCTTGAAAAACATGCGCCTCGCGGCTTTGACATTGTGATTGAATCCGCCGGCAACCTCTCGGCACTGCTTGCTGCCGTAAAGACGGTTAGAAAAGGCGGCACCGTTCTACAGTTCGGCACATCGTACGATACCGTCAATGGATTGCCCCAGAAGGATTTCTATTACAGGGAAATTTCAATCATCGGTACGAAGGGTGGGTACGGCTGCTATCCGACTGCCATTGACTTGCTGAATCGCCATGCTCTCAAGATCGAACCTCTGATAACCCATCAGTATTCCCTGGATAAGGTGGCTGAAGCTTTTGAGGTGATGGACAAGCGTCTGGACAATGTTCTTAGAGCCGCCGTGCTTTGTTAGCCGTCGGAAGATCTTGCGAGTCCCAACCGGCAGGACCTATTCTTACGTTCGACCCAGTGAAAGGATCTTATGAAAAAAGTTCTTATTACAACACCGACGTTCGCCAAGTACAGCGAAGCGGCTTTGCAATGTCTGCGTGACGGCGGCTTGGAGATTGTTCGCACCACGCAGCCGGTCGCGCGCGAAGCTGATGTGTTGGCATGTGTTGACGATGATACAGTTGCGATCATTGCCGGCCTGGAGCCGATCACGAAAGCAGTAATAGATTCGGCGCCAGCTCTTAAAGTGGTCGCCAAGCATGGGATTGGGGTCGATAACATCGACTTGAATGCGGCTAAAGAGCGCGGCGTGAGAGTTGTAAATGCCCCAGGAACAAACTCTGAAGCGGTTGCCGACTTGGCGATTGGATTTATGTTTGCCCTGGCAAGAAGAATACCCGACGCGAGCGCAAGGCTGAGGGCAGGTGAGTTCCCGCGCATGATAGGAAAATCCGTCTGGGGAGCTACGCTCGGTATTATTGGCATGGGGATGATTGGTAAGGCGGTGGCTCGCCGCGGCCGCGGATTAAACATGCCGACGTTAGCTTACGACCCATTTTTCGACCAGGCATTCGCTGACGCCAATGGGGTACGCAAGGCAACGCTGGACGAGGTACTTAGGAACGCGGATTTCGTCACCATTCACCTTCCTTACATGGAACAGACCAAGAACCTGATTGGCAAAGATGAACTCGCAAAGATGAAGTCGACGGCGTATCTGATAAACACTGCGCGAGGCGGCATTGTAGACGAGAAGGCGCTGTACGATACGCTTTACAATCACAAGATCGCGGGAGCCGCGATCGACGTATTTTCTAAAGAGCCGCCGGTAGGATCGCCGCTGCTTAGCCTTCTTAATACCATCACGACGCCGCACATGGGAGCTTATACGGAAGAAGCTCTGCAATTGACAAGTGAGTTTGTGGCGAAGGTGGTACTGGAAGTATTAAACGGAAATAAACCTTCTTGTACCATCGTATAGGCCACTCGCAAGAAATCGGCTCAACAGAATGTTCCGGAAGATTGGAACATTCTGTTGAGCCATAACATTCTTGCTGGCCTTCCGAGTGTAACTGCGGCTCAGTGCCCGCCCGCAAGCTTGTGCCTGGTATCAAGCTGGAGCTTCGGGTTGATCAGCAAGAGCACGACGATCGCCGCCATGCAAAGCCCCGATTCCTGGATCAGTGCCGCCGTGCCCCAACCAAGCTTGTTGGCGAGCGCGCCTAACAGCAGTCCAGCGAACGAACCTGAAAGAAAGTGCATTGAGGTGAAAAGCCCCGTCGCACGGCCAACCATGTGAGGACGCACACTCCTCTGGAAAAGGGCCAAATGGTTTACATGCAGGGTACTACTGTAGAAGAAAGCCTGAAGGAAGCTCAGTATGCATTGCTCCGTAATCGTGGTTGCGACATTGAAAATCAGGTATGTAACCACAGCCACGCAGGCATAGGCAATGATGAGAGCTCCGCGATTGGAAAAGCGGTCTCCAAGCCAGCCCCCCAGCATAGGAAGCATACATCCCAAGCCATAGAAGCTGAACGCTGTTGCCGCCATGACGGTGCTAAAGTGCATCTGTCTGACGAGAAAGGTCACGTACAGACCCATGTAGCCATACCCTACCGTACCCAGGACAAAAACGGACATCATTAACAGCTTTATGTTCCGATTGAAAAAGTTCTCCGGAATATTGTCCACAATGATGGATTTGTCCTGTTCGTGAGAAATTGCCTTTTGTTCGCTGAAGTTCCTCGGGATGATGAACCAGATAGCCGCAGCCATGATCAAGCCTGCAAAACAAAAAACAACAAACGGCGTCTTCCATGTTCCAGCCGCCACTGCGAGCCGAGCTCCCCAATACGGTCCAACAGCGCTCCCAATCCCGTAGCCGACGTTAATGCACCCCACCACGAAAGCCTTGTTCTTGTAAAAGTAACTACCCGCAGCAACATAGAGTGCCGCGATCTGCATACCTTCCCCAATACCGGTAACCGCCCTGTAGACACCCATATCCAAAAAGCCGGCGGCAAATATGGTCGCCAGAGTTGCGAGGGAATAGATAATCATTCCCAGCACCAGGACAGACTTCCTCGAATAGCGATCAAGAAGATATCCTGCAGGCAGTCCGATGACGCCGATTCCCAAATTGAAGATTGTTGCAAGAAATCCGCCAGTACGCAGACCGTAGCCGTGCGTTTTGCTAATCATCGGTAGCAATGTTGAAAAAATCGACCGATCCATAGCATTGGTTATGTACGCAGCGGAGAACAACATGAGGCATAAGACTGCCGGAGTAGTAGCGAGGCGCTTTAACTCCGAAGTCCGAGACGGCGATATGGCAGGCGTAGACATTTCTGACTCCTGATGGTCTTATGTGCTAACTTCCCGAAGGGGGCCCAGCAACAACCTTCCATCTCTGTCATCAGCATGGAAACTGCACTCATGAACTCCTCCACAAGTGCAGTTCCATTTATTTCAGTTCAGACCTACCGAGCTGCACCGAAAGAGTGCGCGCCGCGGGTTCTGCCGGTTGTCTTGTCCAGCGGATGAACGTCCTTCACCAGTCTTTCGTCGAATGGATAGGGGGTAAAGATATCGGGCTCCCCTTCGGTCACTGCCAGGCAATTCTCGAGGCGAACACCGCCAACTCCCACGACACCCGCATAAGGCTCGAGGTTGAACTGCATGTTGGGTTCCAGCGTAATGGGCGCTTTTGCTGAGGCAGCGCTGAACGCCGGTACCTCCCAGGGGTGAACGCCGGAACCATGACCCAGGCTGTCGAGAACGTATGGATACGCAGCAGCAAAGACATCGGCGTTCGTGTTTCCTGCCCGAGACTTGGCGCAGGCATTGAACAGAGCGTCATAGCAGTTCTGGTGTACGTCCATCAGTTCCTTGGTCGGCCGGATATTGCCGCAGATCCATGTGCGGGTGAAGTCGCCCCAGTAGCCGTTGTAGCAAGCGCCGATGTCGATGATGACCGGATCGCCCATGCGGATGATGCGGTCCGAGGTGAACCGTCTGTAGGGAGCAGTATAAGGGCCAGAGGCTACGATATTGGCGCACTGTGTCCACTCACTGCCAAGAGCGGTCATGGTTTCCCAAGCCTTGGCCAGGATTTCGCACTCTTTTACGCCCGGCTTGAGGATACTGAGAGCGGCGTCCATAGCTGCCTCAGTGATGATGTTGGCCATCTTGATGCAATCGATTTCGTCCTTCGTCTTAATGATCTTGGCCTTGTTCAGGATTTCGAGACCATCGACGATTTCCGACTGCGGAAAGGCTTTGGCAAATTCGCGGGTCATCACCGGAGTCCAAAGATCGATGCCGATCTTCTTTCCCTTAAGATCGCCCAGTTCTTCCTTCACCATATCGGCGAACATCTGTACACCAACCGCCTCACGAAAATTAGCGCGCGGTTTGATCTGCTTGGGCGACAACCACGGCATCCTGGCTTTGACATGCTCATGATCCATCGAGAACAGGAAGGGTTCTTGACCCTTGGCCAACACTACTGTGGCATTGCCGAGCTGCGTGCTCGGGTGCATGTGGGTTCTGAAACCTGTCAGGTAGCGGGCATCCTCGGTACGGAAGACGAAGAGAACGTCAGCTTCCGACTCCGCCAGTGCCTTCTTTGCTTTTTCCAGGCGCTCTGCTCTCATCCTGTCGAAGTCGATCCTATCTTCCCAATCGACGCCTATCATTCCTTTTCCCATGAGATACTCCTTCTCCTTCAATCTATCTATGCGGATGAATCTGCTACATGATGGTGCGAACAAAATCATCTGTTCCGGTTCGCGCTACCGTTATTTCACTTCTTGAACCAGGTCGCGGAACTCGTTTAGCGTCACTACTCCGCGATTCTTGGCGCCCAACAGTTTGACTTCCGTCAAGAGATCTTCGATCTTGTCTGCCGGGACCGTCTTCCCAATCTGGTTCAGCGCATACTCAATCGACTTCTTGCCACTCTTCTTACTCAGATAAACATCGCGCTTGCGCCCAACCAGCTCCGGAGAGTAACCCTCCACCGCCGGCGGATAGACCATCAACTGTGCTACCACCGAGCCAGTCTCCTTTACCCACACGGTGTCACCTACCACGGACTTGAGCGGCGATACAGGGACCTTCGTAAGTTTTGCCACCAACTTGCTCAAAGGATATAGGTGATCCAACTTGACGTTCGTTTTGAGCCCATACAGACCGGTGAGCGCCAGCGCCATGTCGGCGATATCTGCATTACCGCTCTTCTCTCCTAACCCATTCACCGTCACGTGTACAGAATCGGCGCCGGCCTTCAGAGCCGCAATGCTGCAGGCTGATGCCAGACCAAAATCGTTATGGCAGTGGACCGCTACCGGAACCTTCACCCAGCTCTTGACTTGAGTGGTCAGATAGAACATCGCCTCCGGGGTAGCTACCCCGAGGGTATCGACAAGTACGACTTCGTCTGCTCCACATTCCTTAACCGCGACGTCGTAAGCTTGCTTCAAAAAGCGCAGATCCGCGCGCGAGGCGTCTACTGCAAAGAACGCACAGTACAGGCCATGCTCTTTGGCGGCCTTGACTGCGCCGCGAATGCGGGTCAGCACTGTCTCCTCTGTTAACTGCCAAGCCTTCATCTTTTCCGGACTGGTCGAGATCTCACAATTTACGGCCTTTACCCCTGTTTCCACGCAGGTCTTAACATCATTAACATTGCAGCGCGCGAAGCCCCAGACTTCCGCCTTCTTCACCTGTTTGACGATTTCAATAACCGCTTCCTTATCTTCTACCGTGCTGCTGGGGAAACCCGCTTCGATGCGGTCCACACCAGCCTCGTCCAAGGCTTTGGCAATTTCGATCTTGTCTTCCTTGGCGATGCTGACACCGATCGATTGTTCGCCGTCGCGCAGCGTTGTGTCATAAAACTTAACCTGCTTGGGCAGACTGGTAAGTTCCTTCGCTACATCTGCGACATTGTTATACGGGCTCAGCCACCATTGTTCTGACATAATCATTACTCCCTCTTGATCGATACTTTAGTTATCAACACAAAATCTCTTGAATAATCACATCAGCAGCACACGGCCTTACATCGGACCGGGCCTACTTTCGCCCAATCCCACATCCAACCAGTGCCGCTCCATGATTTTACGTCAGCCCCTTGCGCAATCCGGCACTCCTTGCGTCTCTTCCCACGCAGACTTCATAGCCTGAAGAGAGAGCAATTTGTGCTCGCGGGTAAGCAACGCCGCAGTCTCGGCATCGCCGCTGCTCAAAGCGTTAAGAATCGCCCGGTGTTCGCATTGGGTTTTTGGCGCATATTCGGGGACGACAACCAGCACTGACCCCGCCCGTGGAATCTGATCCCAGAGCAATTCGATCAAGCGTAGTAATTGACGCTCGTGCAGCACGCTATATATCGTCAAGTGGAAGCGCTTATTGAGAGAACCGAATTCATCCCATTTACCAGCCTTTTGATTCTCATCCATCTCATCCAAAATAAATGCGAGTATTCGAAGAAGAGCCGGTGTCATGTGCGGCGTTGCCAAACGCGTCGCCAAAGTTTCAAGTTCCGCTCGGATGAGGAGGTTCTCGCAAGCTTCCCCAACCGGAAACTCCCGGACCGTAGCCCCGACGTGAGGCTTGATTACAACGAGCCCTTCCTGTTCCAGACGCCGCAACGCTTCTCGAACCGGGATGATACTCATGCCCAATTCAGCCGAGACTAGCTGAGGCTGAATGGCTTGATTAGGTGGGAGTATCCCGCGGACAATTTTTTCGCGCAGCACAGTGTAGGCATGCTCGTACTTTGTAACCGAACCAGACGTAGGTGCTTCGCCGATCAGGCTTGTAAGAGAGTCGCTTGGAGGCATTGATTTATATAATATAATTTATAATGAGAAGTCAAGAATATTTGGCGCCTGTTACCAGACCCATACCTCAGCAACACGCACTGCACGCAAGTGCATATTTACGAGACCTCCCGGCATCGGAGTAGCTGTATAAAATCAACGGCCGCGGCTGCATCGATCCCGTTAGAACTAATGGCAAGCGAGCGCTAACCCTAGGTCCAACACGCACCTGCCCGTCTCACCATTTCAGCCTTTTGCAGAAAACGCTTGACAACGAATTATAAATTATAGTTTATAAATAGCGTTCCGAATCCAGGTCTAGAGCATCCGAAGGTAGTCGCACGATAAGGATGCGTGCTGCTAACAGACAGGGCACACTGGTCCACTCGAAGAAAGTGCGTGTAGACGGACGGAAAAATTGTATTTATAAGGATACCGGCTGAAAGGATTCGCGATTATGAGTTGCGGCTCATTCATCAATAGTGTTGATTGAGCGTCGCTTTCTGATTGCGTATTGCCGTCAGGGCGAGGTAAAGATATTCTCGCTGCTGCGGCGGCAAGAGCGCGTGGCTGCGGGACTTCAAGGTGGCAGGTGGCGGTGCCTCAGAATAAGTGGAGGGAGCGGTAATGAGCTACGATGTTGTCGGTAAGAGCATTCCCAGAGCCGATGCTGTGTCGCAGGTGACTGGGGGAAACCTCTACGGCGCGGACCTTTTTCGCCCCAACATGCTCGTTGCAAAAGCGTTGCGCAGCAAGCATGCACATGCCAAGATACTGAAAATTGATACCTCCAAAGCAGAGAAACTGGCTGGCGTAATGGCGGTCATTACCGCCAAAGATTTGCCGCATAATCGTTTTGGCCTCTCCCACCAAGACCAGCCGATCCTGGCTGACGATAAGGTTCGTTACCTGGGCGATGCGGTTGCCGCGGTTGCCGCGACCAGTTTGGAAGCAGCCGAAGAGGCGCTCGGGTTGATTAATGTCGATTATGAACCGCTTCCAGGCGTATTCGACCCAATAGAGGCGATGAAACCCGACGCTCCGAAGGTGCACGGTGATAGCAATGTTGTGGTTCACATTAAGATTCGGTTCGGCGATATAGACCAGGGGTGGAAAGAATCGGATGTAATTTTCGAAGAGAAGATTACTACCCCAATGGTGGAACACGCCCATATCGAGCCACACGTCGCGATCGCGGAGATGAGCCCCTCGGGCGAATTGTCGGTCATAACATCCTCGCAGCGAATCTTCGGCTATGCTGCGGATCTCAGCAAGATATTGAAGATCCCCATGCACAAAATCAGGGTTTCTACCCCGGCCGTGGGCGCTGGCTTCGGCGGGAAGGCTGAAATCACGTTCGAGCCCTATATCGCCTTGTTGGCAATGCGAACCGGCAAGCCGGTGAGGATGGCCTTCACTCGTGAAGATGAGTTCAATGTCTCGACCGTAAGGCATCCTTATATCACCAAGTACAAATCTGGGCTAAAGAAGGATGGCACGCTGGTGGCCAGGCAGATCGAGATCATCTCCGACAGCGGAGCCTACGTTTCGTTTGGACATGCCACGTTGAGCAAAGCGTGCATCCATAGCGCCGGGCCTTACAAGATTCCTTACACCTGTATCGACGGTTACCTGGTGTACACCAATAACCCGATCGGCGGAGCGATGCGCGGCTTCGGAGTAACACAACTAGGGTTCGCCTACGAAGTTCATATGGACACAATTGCAGCGGAGATGGGATTGGATCCACTGGAATTCCGAATGAAGAATGTGCTTACGGACAACTGCTCGCTGCCTACCGGACAGATTATCCGGGCAGTAACTTTGACCGAATGCGCTAAAAGAGCTGTCGAGCTGGCAGGCTGGAAGAAGGAGGTCACGGTCCTATGAAGAAGCTGGGTAAGGGCATCGCATTCATGATTTATCCGATTGGCGGCACCTCTAATCCCAACTCGGCTGCTGTATTTATCAAAGTGAATGTCGACGGCAGCGCGGTTCTTTATACGGGCGCTACTGACATCGGCCAAGGGTCCAGCACGGTCCTACTGCAAATCGCCGCCGAGGAACTGGGTATTGAGGCTAACCAGATGACCGTGGTTTGCTCTGACACCAAACTGACCCCCTACGATCACGGTCCGGGAGCCAGCCGAACGACGTTTATCACCGGCAACGCAGTTAAGAATGCTGCCACACAGGCTAAACAAATTCTGCTGGAAGCGGCAGCCGAAGAGTTAAAAGTAAGTTCTACCGGGTTGGTGGCGAGCGGCGGCTACATTTATCTCGAAGACTTTCCTGAGAGGAGAATTTCCGTCGGTGCGGCTGCTTCTAAAGCGCAAAAGGACGGCGGTCGTCCGCCGATTGCCGCGGCAAGCTTTAACCCGGCGACGACTGTGCTGGACAAGGAAACAGGCCACGGGAAAGCTTATGGAGCGTATGTCTTCGCTGTCCAGATAGCAGAAGTGGAAGTCGATACTGAAACGGGTGCGCTTACGATTCTCAAGATCACGGCGGTTCACGACTGTGGCAAGGCGATCAATCCCAAGCTAACAGAAGGACAAGTGGAGGGCGGCGTATCCATGGGTGTTGGCTACGGGACCATGGAAGAAATGATTGTCGATCATGGCCGGGTCAAGAATGCCCAGTTCACCGATTATGTTCTCCCAACCGCCCTGGACATTCCCGAGATCGTTACCAGTCTTGTGGAGCGGCCTGAGCCGAAAGGGCCATTCGGAGCCAAGGGGATTGGCGAACCATCCCTGCTGCCGACGGCGCCGGCCATCGTCAATGCTGTTCAGGATGCGGTTGGTGTTCGCATCAGGGACTTGCCTATTACGCCAGAGAAGATACTGAGGGCGCTGGAGGAAAAACGCTTAAAAGAAGAGGCGTGTGAACTAACGGCCACGTTGCGATGACGCACTTGGAGTTTGAGTTGCGGCTCTGTTCTTAGCCGATGACACCAGATAAACAGGCGAATCGTGTTCGCGCGTTCGAGAAGGCATGTAGAGCAATCTCGTAGGCGCCTAGTTGCATGCACAGTAAACTTTGATAACTTGAAATGGCGAGCTGGTGTGCACTGCTTGCCGACGTCGAAATCAAAAGGAAATCTCGGATGAAACCACCTTCTATTTCTCTGCAGGAGATCTCAACACTGGCTCCTGTCTGCATGAACATGACAGTGCCTGAAGAATACCGCGACGAAAATGGCCACATGAATATGCGCTGGTATTTGGCAATCTTTGACGATGCGGGAGATGTTCTGCACGACCGCGTTGGGTTGACCCGTGAATACCACCGCCAGCATGGGTCCGGCACCTTCGATCTGGAGCATCATTTGTTTTTCTTGAGCGAAGTGAATCCAGGCGACGAGTTGGCGATTTATATGAGATTTGTTGCGCGTTCGGCGAAGCGCCTGCATTACCTTATGTTCATGGTGAACCTGACCCGAGGTAAGTTGGCGGCAATCTTTGAATGCATGAACGCATTTGCCGACCTCAGCGTTCGCAAGACTGCACCGTTTCCGGAAGAGATAGCTCAGAAGATTGACGAAATCCTTGTACAGCACGAGAAATTGGATTGGCCCCCACCGTTGAGTAGTGCGATGCAGGCATAAGAATCGCCGTAAACAACTGAATTCTACAGATCAACTAATAAGCCATTATAGATGTTACTTTGTCACGAAGAGAGATAGTAAAGGCCAGCTAATTTGGGGTGTATTCTTACCAATTTCTTTGACATTCTTCGGGAGGCTGAAGATGCATGCAATAGTGGTTACAGAGAACGGAAGTCCGAGTGTGCTGCGTTGGATTGAACGGGATGAGCCTAAACCAGGGCCCGACCAGCTCGCGATTCGAATATCGTTCACAAGTGTAAATTATGCGGACACAATGATGCGGCAAGGTGGTGCAAAGCCGCCGTACATTCCTGGGCTCGATTGTGTTGGAACGGTTATCGCGGTGGGCTCGAATGTGCGTAGTTTTCGTGTTGGTCAACGCGTTGCCGCTTTTGCCGACGGGGGCTCTTATGCCGAGGTTGTACTGGCAAAAGAGAGTCTGGCCTTTGCCGTCCCCGATGGGGCAAAAGACGAGGCAGTGAGCAGTATCCTCGTATTGGTGACCGCTTGGAATCTTGTTCAACTTGCTGGCCGCCTGGCTGAAGGAGAGAGTGTACTCGTCCATTCTGCCGCTGGCGGAGTTGGCTCGACAGCGATCCAGTTAGCGAGAGCATTCGGCGCAAAGAAGATCTTTGGGACGGTTAGCGATGCGGCGAAGAAGTCATTTGCGCTCGATTGCGGCGCAGATGAGGTCTTTGAACTGCGCGATTTTGTGGCAGCCACAAAAGAGGCAACCGGTGGACGAGGCGTCGACTTGATCCTCGACTCCACCGCTGGGGAAGTGTTCGGCGATAGCTTGGGAGTATTGGCGCCATTCGGACGAATCGTCGTCTACGGCCAGGCTTCGGGATCGCCGGGCACGGTTCGGACTGATCAATTGGTCGGGACCGACCGTTCGGTAATCGGTTACTCCAGCGGCCACTATCGGGGGAACCGTCCGGAGGCCGTTAGGCTCGCAGGCGAGGGCGCGTTGCAGATGGCGGCCAAAGGCAAGATCCAACTCAAGGTCGGTGCGCGATATCCGCTGCATGACGCTGCAGAGGCCCATCAACTGATAGAGTCGCGCAAGAGCTGCGGAAAGATTTTGTTGATTCCGAGCTAGGTTCCCCGGCGTTGTGGATTGAAGACACGACGACAAGAGGAGCCAACCGATGAGCACCGAGTCTCAGACGAAGCCGGGCAAGCAGCCGCTGCGTACCGTTCCGAAAGGTGTCATGCACGTGCCGGTCACGCCGTTCAAGAACGACATGGCGGTCGACTACGACACCTTTGAGAAGCTGGTGGATTGGCACGTCAGGCAGAGCCCATCGTCGCTGTGCGTGATTTTGCACATTGCTGAATCCGTGAGCCTGACCAAGGAGGAGCACAAGAAGCTCATCGAGATTTCAACCAAGGTCACGAACGGTCGCGTGCCGGTCATTGCAAACGTCAGCATGGCAGGCACGGACCAGGCGGTTGATTTGGCGCGCCACTCGGAGAGAGCCGGTGCGGACGCGATCATCTGCATTAGTCCGTACTACTGGCCGGTGCCGGAAGAGGCGCTGTATGAGCACTTCGTCAAAGTTGCCACAGCAACTGACCTGCCGTTCATGATCTACAACTCACCCATCTTTCAGGGTGTGAGCCTGTCACCGAAGTTCCTCGTCCGTCTGATGGAGCGGCTCCCGAACTTCATTGGCGAAAAAGAAGCCAGCCATAATTTCGAGTACTTCATCGAAGCGCGGCGAGCAACCCAGGCGGTGCGGCCGGAGTTTGGTCTGATTCTTGGCGTGGAGTACATCATCCCATCGGTTTCAATGGGCGGCGTGGGCTCAATGTCGATCGCTGGCGGGGTCGCGCCGCGGATGATGCAGCAGCTCTACGACCTGTGTGCCAATGGGAGCTTCTTCGATGCGCTCCCGCTCCAGGATAAAGCCTCGCATTTGTGGCAGCTCTTCAAAGCGGAGTACCCGGCGCCGATTAAGGCTGCGATGGAGATGATGGGCCGGCCGGTTGGTCCAGTGCGCGGGCCTATGCGTTCGCTGAGTGACGAGCAAAAAACAAAGCTGCGCAAGGAGCTCGATGCGATGGGCGTTCTCGACGGCAGCGAACCATTCGGCTGGTGATGTGAATGGCTGAGGGCTCTCTTGCAAAGACTACAGGAGATGATAGCTCGGCACGAATCATAGACTCACGCATGTAGGGCTTGGATGTCTCAGCCAAGCCGCAGCTTGTTCCCCGTGTGCCGGAATTCGTTGCTCAGGGCTCCCCTCTCGGCTAAACTTAATCTTCATCTCAATATATTTCTGCAATCTGGGGACATAATGTTCGAAAGGCTCTTCTTATGCGGTGACGAAGCAGCTGCATTGGCTGCCCTCGATACGTTTGCACTTGTCATCCACGAAGCAAATCTACAGGCATTTGCCTTGGGAAGGAGGGCCGGGAATCAGTGAGTTCTCGAGCCTGTTTTTCTCCCGCCAGCGCGCTGGATTTTGTTCCTCGTCGCGAATTGGAGCAGCTCCAACTGAAGCGATTGCAGACCGTGGTCGCGCACTCCTTTGAAAACGTGCCTTTGTTTAGCTCACGAATGAGAGAGCGCGGAATTCTTCCGGGAGACATTCGGTCACTAGAAGATATCGCAATACTTCCCTTTACGGTGAAGACCGACCTGCGCGATACGTATCCGTTCGGAATGTTTGCCGCTCCGATGAAGGATGTGGTGCGCTTGCATGCTTCCAGCGGTACTACCGGAAAACCTATCGTGGTCGCCTACACAAAGCCGGATCTCGAAGTGTGGTCTTCGGTTGCGTCGCGCTCATTCAGCGCTTGTGGCCTGCACGAGGGCGACATCATACAGGTGGCATACGGATACGGGCTATTTACGGGCGGGCTAGGCGCGCATTATGGGGCTGAAAAGCTTGGAGCCACCGTCGTGCCTACCTCGGTCGGCAACACCGACCGGCAGATCATGCTGATGAGCGATTTCGGAACAACTGCCATATGCTGCACGCCTACTTACTTTCTGCATATGATTGAGCGGGCTGTCGCGATGGGCATAGACCTGCGAAAGCTGCCCTTGCGCGCGGGAGTCTTCGGCGCTGAGCCGTGGACGGAAGAAATGCGCCGGTATATCGAAGAGCATTCGGGCATTCAGGCGTTCGATATTTACGGACTCTCAGAGATTATTGGTCCGGGCGTAGGTGTGGAATGCGTCTGCCAGAACGGATTGCACATCTTTGAGGATCACTTTTACCCCGAGATCGTCGATCCGGAAACCGGCAAACTTATGCCGGAAGGCGAGGAAGGCGAGTTGGTGCTGACGACGCTCAGCAAACAGGCAATGCCGCTGCTTCGCTATCGCACGCGTGACATCACCGCATTTCTTACGGGAAGTTGTGACTGCGGCCGCACGATTCGCCGGATACGGCGCGTTGGGCAACGTTGCGACGACATGCTGATCATCCGGGGAATCAACGTCTTCCCCTCGCAAGTGGAGTCGGTGTTGTTGGCCTCCGAAGGTACGCTGCCGCATTATCAGATCATATTGACGCGTGAGCACGGACTGGATCAGATGGAAGTACAGGTCGAAGTGACGCCGCAGTTGTTTGCCGATACGGTGAGTGGCATGGCGGCAATGGAACGAAAACTAGCCCAGGCGATGGAGCGTGTGTTGCAGGTGCGCGTGCGAATCACCTTGGTGGAACCGCGTACAATCCAACGCAGTGAAGGAAAAGCCAAACGAGTAATTGATCGGCGGCAATCATGAAGATCACTCAACTTTCTGTCTTTGTCGAAAACGCACCTGGGCACATTCTGTCGCCCTGTCGAGTGCTGGCCGACGCGGGAGTGAATATCCGCGCCTTATATCTGGCAGACACCCAACAATACGGCATTTTGCGGATGATCGTCTCGGATTGGCGGGAGGCCACCAGGATTCTCGAAGCCCATGGATTCGTGGCCAAGGTGACGGAAGTGCTCGCCGTCGAAGTGGCTGACCATCCGGGAGGATTGGCCGACGTCCTGGGGGCGCTGGACGGAACCGGCATTAACATTGAGTATATGTATGCCTTTCCCTATATGCGTGGAGACAAGGCCACCCTTATTTTTCGTTTTGCCGATCCGGATGCGGCGATTGCGCGTTTGCAGACGGCGGGTATCAACCTGCTGGCGAGCGGAGAACTGCTGAAAGATTAGCAGGCCGCGACTTCAGGCCTGTTTCAAAAGTTCCAACATCACGGGCGGCGAAATCAAGGAGTTGTTAATCAAAGGTCTCATGGGGCAGATGCTGGATTGCGCAGCGAAGGGCGGCGGCAAAGGTTTTGTGATCAGGAGTGAAACGGTAACGAATGAAGCAGAAGAGGCCTAACCCTTCCGGAGGTGACTGCTAAGTTGCAACAGAAGCGGCAGGAGCCGAGCAATGTAAACCGCTAAACTCCCTGATTACTATACGTTGAATCTGGTGGCGGCGAGTGGACTCGAACCACTGACCTACGGATTATGAGATGTACTTTCCGAAGGGCCGCCACTTGGATTCAATCACTTACAGTCGGTAGACGCGTCATAATTCGGCGTTGCACCGTGGCATACGGCGCTTAACTGACAACTTAAATGACAACCCGCTAGGGGAGGCTGCGGGTGATCGCAACCGGGGAAATCTGGCGTTGTACCTGCCGTCGGATATACCCTGGTCGGATAGCTTTCGGGCACTCCATCACAGGTCAACAATTCCTGTCTAAGGTGTCAGGCAGATATCTCGCAACGGCGGCGCAGTAAAGGATCAAAACTAGATGGACATCCACCTAATAGACGGGACATACGAATTGTTCCGGCACTTCTTCGCCATACCCTCCGCCTCAGATGTAAGCGGCCAGGAAATTGGCGCGGTCCGCGGAGTGCTGACATCCATTTTGTCGATGATCGAGCGCGGCGCAACCCACATCGGAGTGGCAACCGATCATGTCGTGGAGTCGTTTCGCAATGATCTCTATCCCGGATACAAGACCAGCGAAGGTGTACCTCCGGAGCTGCTCTCTCAGTTCCCAATTCTGGAGGAAGCGCTGGTAGCAATGGGAGTGGTTGTCTGGCCTATGATCTACTATGAGGCGGATGATGCGCTGGCTTCTGCGGCCGGTAAGGCGGCACAGGATGACAGGGTGGGGCAGGTCTTCATTTGTACGCCGGATAAAGATCTCGGTCAGTGTGTCGTCGGCACACGAGTGGTTCAGTTGGACCGCATACGCAATGTCGTGCGCGATGAAAGCGGCGTGATGGCGAGGTTCGGAGTGAAGCCCCGTTCGATTCCGGACTACCTGACGGTGGTTGGCGATAGTGCCGATGGCTTCCCGGGATTGCCGGGTTGGGGCACAAAGTCTGCCGCTGTAACTTTATCGCAGTACCCTCACCTCGAAGATATTCCGAAGGACTGGCGAGCTTGGCATCCATCAATCCGAAAAGCCCGCTCACTGTCTGAATCACTGCTGAACGGTTGGAACGACGCCCTGCTGTATCGCACACTTGCGACCCTGCGACTGGATGTGCCCGTTTTTGACTCGGTGGAGGATCTTCGTTGGAAAGGACCGCGTGCCAGCTTCGCGGAACATTGTGAGCGAATGAAGTCTGCCGTTTTGTTTGATCGCGTCACGTCGGCAACTTATCACAGTTGAGCACGGCGCCGTCTACGCCAAGACGGCTGAGCTACTCCAAATAGTTCGCGCGGTCTCGGCCATTCCAGTGAACAGCACAAACTGTTCGCCTTCCACCGGAATCGGCGTTCACTTCCAGACCGGAATACTGTCCGGATTCACAACGGAGTGGCTTCGGCTTCAGACTGGAATTCACCTTCGACCGGATTTCCCAATCAGGACGAGACACGTGCCACTTCAGTTAAATCACCGTTCGGAGCCCGTTCAGTTGGTTGATGACCAGCACCACGAAACCCGACGGCAAGAAGCCAACAGATCATAAGCCAACCGACTTCATTACTAAATCCCATAAGCCACAAAATCAGAAGCACCACAAAAGCCGTCCAGAGGGCTTTAGCCTGGATTTCTCACCAGAGTAGGTTCTAAGAAGTTGTTTTGAGTGGCAAAAGGCCGTTGTTTCGGGCTTAACTACGTTATCGAGACGAAGTTATTACCACGCAACGAACGGCCTTTCTTATGACAGAGTGTACTCAAGAAAGCTTCGAGTTTGCAGCACATTTTTCGCGCCGGGTCCTGGCAGAATTTTCCGCCGACCGGCTCACCACCGATGGCGGCTCTCCGCTATTGCGCCAGGTGGACCGGCGCATCGGGTTGTTGCGCCGCTTTGCCGTGTGCTTTCTCGACCGGCGCGACCTGTTGCGCATCGGGCACTCGGTAGCCGAGATGATATCGCAACGCGTTTACGCTTTGGCGCTGGGGTACGAGGATCTCAACGATCACGAGCAACTGCGTCACGATCCGCTGCTGGGACTGTTGGCAGGCAAGCGCGAGTTGGACTCGCCGCTGGCGGGCAAGAGCACCCTGAACCGTCTGGAATTGTCGCGAGCCGATCAAACTTCTACGTGCTATCACAAGATCAGCTACTCCTCGGAGAAGGTTGATCGTCTGCTGGTCGATCTGTTTCTGGAATCGCACCCCACGCGGCCACGGCGGATCGTGCTCGATCTGGACTCGACCGACATTCCACTGCACGGACATCCAGGAGCGGCGTTTCTTTCACGGATACTACAACAGTCACTGCTATCTGCCCCTGTACATCTTTGCCGGAGATCATCTGTTGTGCGCACGTCTTCGTCCGGCAGATCAGGACGAAGCGGCGGGTGCGGTCGCAGAAGTGGAGCGCATCATCGCGCAGATCCGCCAGCGCCGGCCGCGGGTCGAGATCGTGGTGCGCGCCGACTCCGGCTTCTGCCGCGAAGAGCTGATGAACTGGTGCGAGGAGAATAGAGCCCACTACATTCTCGGGTTGGCGCGCAACGAGCGGTTGCGCAAGTTGCTGGAGCGGTAGATGCGCGAGGCGCGGCAGCAGTATGAGGCAACCGGCAAGGCGGCTCGCGTCTTCACCCAGTTCCGCTACCGCACCCACAAGAGCTGGAGCCGCTGGCGCCGTGTCATTGGCAAGGCCGAGTACATCCCAGGCAAGGAGAACCCGCGTTTCGTCGTCACTTCGCTGGCGGAAGGCGAGCCGCAAGCGCTGTACGAGAAGCTCTACTGCGCACGTGGCGAGATGGAGAATCGCATTAAAGAACAGCTCTGCCTGTTCGCACCGGCCGGCTGAGCACCGAAACCATGCGCACCAATCAATTGCGCCTGTACTTGTCAGCCATGGCCTACACCTTGCTGGAAGCGTTGCGGCGCTTAGCGCTGCGTGGAACCGAGTGGGCCGAAGCGCAAGTCGACACGCTTCGACTGCGGCTTATGAAGATGGCTGCTCATGTGCAAATCAGCGCCTGCCGGATCCGGCTGCGCTACAGCGGAGCCTACCCATGGAAACCACTGTTCGCCCACGCCTGGGTGGCGTTGCGCTGCTGAGAGTATCTTCCTTCAAAACATAAAATCTCAGCCGCAGATCGATCCCACGGGATGATCTATGTTCAAAAATAGTCCCAGACCCACCCCGTGCCCAACCACTCTCAGGGCACGACTCACAAACCACAGGGAAACGCCGAAAACCCTGAGATTAGCCACCCAACCTCAGCTCTGGTGAGAAATGCGGGTTAGCCGCCTCAGCTATTGACTCCGAACCTTCTCATTTCCAAATGCCGGTGGTCTGTCCAATGTTGCTCAACTTGGGCGTCTATCTGGGGAATAAAACCTTGCAGGGTATCAGGTCGGCATTCAAGTAGAGCACACCGGGTGAGCAATATGAGACAGACGCCAAGAAATATTTCCGGTATGTTAAGCGGCAAGTAAGGGGCGCATGAGTAATCACGTGCGCGGGAGCATCTATGACAACTTTAACCGAGAAGATAGAGCAGCAAGAGAATCTGGCGGAAGGCGACAGCAAAGATGTGCCTACCGCACAGGCGAGACTGTTGGGAGCCGGCCAGTTCACAGCCGCAAACGTTGTCGGGGCTCTGCATTTAATATTGCTTATCTTGGCCGTTCAAATCGCGGAGCTGTTCAGGTTCCTGCGCGGAATCTTCTTTTCTTCTTAAAGGGTGGCCATCCCAGTGAGCAACTATGCTGAGATTAAGTGGTGATAGGGGTTCTACCACACCGTCTGACGACGTAACCCATACCGATACCGCCCTTCCCCGCAATGACGCAGAACTCACCCGCCATGGAGGACGTTCGCCTGTCTGCGGGAGGGCTCCCGCTTCCTACAGAACTATCTGCATTGTTGTTTGGAAGATGGTCAAAACGGTTCAGTGCGCGGGCGTCTATTGTGGGATTCTAGGGTTGCGCACTTCCCAAGGAGACAATGACAATGTCGAATCAGAACAACACACCGCGACCAGTTCACTTGAAGACTCCGGCTGAGATCGAGAAGCTGGAGAATCAAGAGATGTTGGACCGAGTTGCCAACGAAGCTGCGGAACAGGCTGGAAATACCGAGCGTCGTTGCGATCAGGATCACGACATCTTCACGAAGTAGAAGAGGGCGTGGGCGCCAAGGGGTGCTTACCTCAAGGCGGGAAGATGCCGATTGTACCGCGCAGTTCCAACTGGTCTAGCATTCCTGTGCACAGCAACCCAAGAAGCTAGCAAAGCTTGCAAGCTTGTAGATGGAAATCCATTATGACGGTGTCTCAGGAAACCAACGATATAGCCCGAAGCCTCCTGGCTTACGAAGCCGCTGGCAGTACCTCGGAACCAACGCAATCTCTGGCCGTTCGAGTTTGTGAGAAGCTGCGTGGGCCGCTTTGTGCGCTGGCCGGAGTTGCCTGTTATCGCTCGCTCATTGCTCGCGCCCTAACGCTCGCAAGATCGCAAACTAGCAGTTTTGGAGATTTGCAGGTGGCTGAAGATGGGAGCTTGCAGAGTTTGGGGAAGCCTGCATTGCAAAGTGACCGGCATTATGCCTCCGAAGCAGACGTCCTCCTCATTTCCCACTCAATGGGACTAATTCTTTCCTTGCTTGGCACAGCCGTGACGCTCCAGCTTGTACAGGACGTATTTCCTAATCTCACCATCACCACAGAATCGGGCACCATCAGGCAATTCGAGGACATTCTGAAAGAAGTTGGCTATCTCAACAGCGTCAGCGACCGTCTTGAGTTGTTGGCAGGCCAGCATCCTTCCGTCGGAGAGGCCCTTATGAGCGTCTCAGGAAATGTCCGCAATACAGCTACTGTGTTGGAGGTTCTCGCCGTCATTAAAGCTGAGAATGACGAGCCTGAGAAGAACACACTAAAGCAAAAACGAGAACGGTATATGAATTGATTCCTGCACCCCAATGCCCTGTGATGTAACGGCACTCCTATTCCACCGAATACAGTTTCGTAGCTGATATTTCGCGATCTTTGACCCGAACAGCGGAATCGCTTGCCACCCTTGTATTCGTTTCCTCTGTTTGGGCGATAAGCGTACCATTAGAGCCCGTGTCGCACTCCAAGTGTGGCTTCGCATTTACCTGGAAACGGAGCGATGGTTCCACTAGAAACGCGAAATTTGGCGCAGCGGCTTCTTACTTACGAAGCCGCTACGGAGAAGACTTCCGCATCAACGGAGTCTATGGTGCTTCGCGTCTACGAAAAGTTGCGCCGTCATCTATGTGCACTCGCGGGAGTTGCAGGTTTCCACTCACTCGCTTCTCGTGCCCTGACGTTAGCCAAAATAAAAGCTCCAAACCTTAGCACCATGCAGGTGGCAGCAGATGGTTCCCTACATCAACACGGCGATGCTGAGTTGGAAAGCTACAAGCACCAGGGTGGCGATGGCGAAGTCGTCCTGGTTTCTGAATTGCTCGGACTGCTTCACGCATTCATTGGCGAAGCGTTAACGTTGCGGTTGCTGCAGGATGTGTGGCCGAATGCAGTCTTCGATGATTGCGATTCTGAGGATGGGAGAAAAGTATGAGCGCGCGAGATAAAGTGACGATTCACAAGCTGCCGACCGGTGTGCTCGGTCTTGACGAAATCGTTGGCGGCGGCCTCCCTGAATTCTCCTTCAACATTATTGCTGGAGCCCCAGGGAGCGGAAAGACTACGTTGGCGCACCAGTTCGTTTTCGCCAATGCTACTTCTCAGCATCCGGCGCTTTATTTCACCGTTCTCGGTGAATCCGCGATTAAAATGCTGCGGTACCAGCAGCAGTACACGTTCTTTGACCCAGCCAAGTTGCCCAACTCGATTCGTTTCATCAACCTGAGTCAGATTGTGCTGGAAAAGGACTTGGGCGCAGTCCTGGCGGAAATTATCAAAGAAGTAGAGAAATCTAACCCTGCCGTCGTGGTAGTGGATTCCTTTCGCACGATGGTACGGAACCCGCAAGGCAGCCTCAGCGAGATGGACTTGCAATCATTTATTCAGCAACTTGCACTGTTTCTGGCGAGCTGGCAAGCCACGACTTTCCTGATCGGTGAATATGCCGTAGATGAGTTGCGCGACAATCCTATATTTACCGTGGCCGATGGCCTCTTCTGGCTGAGCCAAATTGCGGAGCGAAATTCTGTTGTACGTAAGTTGCAGATCGTAAAGCTGCGCGGCCAGGCTTCCGTGCCAGGTCTGCATACCTTTCGCATTACCGACGGCGGCCTGCAAGCCTTCTCGCGTACCTTTGGGCTGAGCGGACACAAAAGCAAACCACCCAGCCAGAGGCGCCTTTCCATCGGTATTCCGGAGTTGGACAGCATGATGGGCGGGGGCATTCCTGAAGGCGACAGCGTGTTGGTAACAGGTGCCTCGGGGACGGGGAAATCGGTCTTGGCGACCCAGTTCATAGCCGAAGGGATACGGCAAGGGGAGCCGGGGATTGTGGCAGTGTTTGAAGAGCGACCGCAAGCGTATGCGGATCGGGCTGGCAGTTTCGGTCTGGATTTAGAAGCTCCACAGAAGGAAGGAACGCTTCTAATCCTCTACCTTCGTCCACTGGATCTCTCGGTAGACGAAACCATGAACGAGATTCTCGATGCTGCCAAGAGGATTGGGGCCAAGCGCCTGGTGATCGATTCGCTGGCTGGATTTGAAATGGCACTGTCACCTGGATTCCGCGAAGACTTTCGCGAATCTCTCTACCGGATGATCTTCGCGTTGACGGGAATCGGAGTGACAATTCTAAGTACGGTGGAGGTGGATGAATCTTTTACCGAATTCCCCTTCAGCACCTACTCGATTTCTTTTCTCACTGATGACATTATTCGCCTACGGTACGTATCCATCGACGGCCAGCTTTGCAAGATCCTGGTGATTATCAAAATGCGCGGCGGCAACCACAGTCAGGATATCCGCGAATACGAGATCACCTCCCAAGGTATGGTTGTTGCCGGAGAACGCCTTAAAAACTATCAACGGTTGATTACGGGGATTCCTGAGCGTGTGAACCGATCTGGTGAGAAGGAAGAGCTCTGACTGAAATCGGAAGCCAAGAGTAAGACCCGAGGCATTATGGATTTCAGGCTTGGGCAGCGGAAACTGCTCTGCCACATTAACTTGCCAATTCGATTCGGCTGCTTTTGGAAAGCAGAGAAAGCGGACGGGAGCGCGGCAGTGGGTACTCGCAATGACCTTCCCGTCGCCAACTAAGTCCCGTCCGGTATCCAAACGTAAACGGGTTGCTTTGCAGCTATACTAGCGGCCTTTGTTCCCTGTCTTCGTCTGGGTGGAAGCGACCTGCTGTGGCTTTTCCGGATGGTGATGATTGTGATGCGCCACCGCCTTGGCGATCTCTGCAGCGGAAAGCCTGCTCTGGTTTTCGAAGTGCAATACATCGGTTTCCGGCGCTGTGCTCGGGGTGGTCTTGTCCATGAATCCTCCTATTGCACTGGAAAGTCTGTTAGTTGCTGCGGAATGTGCGATTCATCCCGTGAGTTGTTAGCGCACGACAACAACGACATGGTGGTGGTGATGATGGTGCCGGTGGTGCCTTCTGTGGTTCTGGGCAAATGCCGGCAACGCCGCGCTCAACAACGCCACACCGAGCAGTAGTGCAATCAACGATTTCTTCAACAGAGTCTCTCCACTGAACACCATTCAGAAGCGTCCAGTCTCTTTCAGCACTAGATTCGCATGATCCTGATACCAAGTCTGTATCGTTTTGCTCACCCAACCTGGAGAATTTTCAGGTTCCCAGTATCGCGCTTGTCATTACACGTCCATGAACGCGGGACGATAATACTTGGCCGAAGAGTGTGTCTTCTCTCAAGGGGATGCTGCGGATGCGGTCTTTTACATCCAGAGTGGCAAGGTGAAGCTCACGGTGGTATCGAAGACGTCAAGGAGGCGGTGATTGCCATTTTGCCGCAAGCCAGTTTCTTTGGTGAGGGCTGGCTGGCGGGGCAGCCGCTCCGCATGGCCGGTGCCCGCGCCGACCAGAAGAGGCGAAAAGCGTGCCATGGTCGCCTTGCTACATCAGAAGCCGGAGTTTGCCGAACAATTTCTTACCTATCTTCCTTCATGGAAGATCCGCATGGAAACCAATTTGCGCGGAGCCTTTGAGCGCGGCCTCAAGGGGAGAGTCGCCGGCTTCGATATAGCGGCTGATGTTTTCGATCAGGACGATCGCATCATCGACTACGAAGCCCGTTGAGATGGTCAAAGCCATCAGAGTCAGATTGTTCAGGCTGTAGCCAAGTAGATACATCACGCTCGTTGGCCGCCGCCACTTGCCTCTCCGCGTTGGCGACGTCGGGTCTCCGTTCCACTGGTGGCGGAGGAGTGTTCAAGGTCGCGGGCGGAATCGTGAGTTCCGCGGGTGCTTTACCGATCAGAATGGCAATGGCGTGCTCAAATGCCGCGCGTTGTACGCCTAGGTCCATCAACTGTGACTGAACCTGGTACAGTTGCGTCTCGGTCTAGGAAACGTCGAGGTCAGACGCGACTCCGGCGGAAAGCCCTGTTTCTTGTCAGCGCGAGATACTCTTCATACGAGGCCTCAGTGCGAGTGAGCAGTTCCGCTTCGCTGTCGTTGCCGTGAAGGCTGAAGTAATCTTGCGCGAGTTCGGCTAGGGGGTAACAAAACGTTGTGTGACATGCGCGATCACTGTGCTGTGCCGTTCAACATGGGCTGCGCCGGCGTCGTCGACTTCAGTAGGTCCAACTCCTTGAGCACACCCTGCCACTGAGCTGCATTCTTCTTCGTCTCGATCGGCGTTGAAACGTTGGAATAGAAATGCAGGATGTTTTCGCGTAGTTCCGGCGATGTGCGATCAAATTTCCGCTCTGATAATTGAGCCAACAAATGCGCATATGTGTCGTCTGTCAGCGAATACTCCGCCGCTTTGGTTTCATTGCCGGTATCAAGATCTCGATTCGGCAGCACAAGCGAATCATTCTTCACCTCTTCCAGAAAAGCCCGATACTGGTCGACCGTAGTGTTGATGCTCTTAATGTACAAATCTTCTGTTTGTGGCGTAGGATTCTCGAAGGCCAGACCTTTGAAAGGGCCAATCTTCGGCACGAATCGCATGAGGGTGGATAATATTCGCGTGCCCACCCCGGGCTTTTTGTAGTCCTTGCCCCACTCCTTTTCATACCCGGATCGCGAAAGACGGTAGAGAAACTCCTTCTTAGCAAAGTCAGGTTTCTCGCGTATCAAATCTTTCTTGTGGGTTTGCAGCGCGACCTGAGTCATGCGCGGAATGAGTTGGCTGACCGCAAAGCGATAGGAACCCACCGCCAGATCCTCGTGGGTAAGCACGTATTTTAACTCCATCCCGTAGACCACGGGGAAGACTCGCTCCAGCAACGGCTTGGACACTTGGAAGCCGATAAAATCATGGTACTGCTGCGAAGCGTAGCGATTTTTCGCCACTTGCAGTGTGTCGAATCCGAACTCTGTTTTTAAGTGTGCATTCCTGTCCTGGGCATAACGAACGGATCGTCCGAATTTCGCCTGCAACTTCGGATTCGCGATCGCGACAGACCGGTTGATCGCCGGGTGACCCGCGATGTCAGCCGCATAGTGAGATAGCGCGCCCAGCGCGAATGCGTACTCGTTGACATCCTGGCTTTCGAGCAGCAGCTCACGAACAAAGTCCCCGCTGCGGACATAGTGCACCAGATTGCTGAATTCTTTGCTGCCGAAGGGATAGTAGCCAAGATCCTGAATCACAGCTCCACCGTATGCATAGGCATGAGCCTGCTTGATTTGGTCTTCCGTCAGTCCCGGATACCTGTTGAGCAGAAGCGGGCGAATCTCACCGGTCCACAACAGGTCAACGATTTCCTCGTGGGTTAGAACCGAGTACGCGGGTGCCCAGGTACTACACATAAGTAAAACGAGGAAAAGGGCGGTCACACGTGCAGAGAACAGCCGCCAACGCGCGGTAATAGCGCAATATGATATTGGCGAAGTACGCATGACTCAGATCCGGCCGAGCAAAAGCAGAACCAGAACAATCACAACGATTAGTCCCAATCCACCGGTCGGATAATAGCCCCAGTTCCTACTGTGCGGCCACGCTGGAAATGCACCGACGAGCGCCAGTATCAAAATCACGATCAATATAGTTCCGAACATATCTGTCTCCTCTTCCGTATTGAACTCACATCCAGCCTTGGTTATAGGCGGTATTCTGGTTTGTGAATGGTCAATACTGCTCAAGTCACTCCCAATCGCATGAATAAAGCTTCATGGTGTCAAAGAGTGGGCGTGCATTCCATAGTCCGGTGCTCTTGCCAATCGTCGCGCATAAGCTACACCCTCAAACGTCAAAGCACCTGGCTCAGCCAGATGCTCATTCGCTTGCCTGCTTTTAGCGTTTGCTCTCGCCTGTATGGCCGCGTCCGTCACGCATTTCATTTCCCTTGAAATTGGCCATATTCTGGGCATGCACTGCCGGCTCGACTTTCTCGCCACGTTGTGGCGTTGCACCTTGATAGCCGTGGTCTGGATGATAGCTGTTATTCACTTGGCCTCGGAAGTTATCGCCGCCCCTATACCACGGACCGGCACCTATAAACACGCCACCGGTAAACCACTCTGGACCGTAGTAGCCGGAGGGAGCGCAGCCATAGGGGGAAGCGTCATAGTACCCATACGGACATTCAGGGGCGACTCCGATGTTAATGCTGACTTGAGCCTCTACTTTGGGAGCGGCCGCCATAAAGCAAATTGCGGCGACACCCGCTAGTGCAAGATATCTAAGCCTGTTCATTTGTTCTCCTCGTTACTTTAATGACAGTTGTCCACTGCCTCCATAAAGATCGTCTAATGGCGGAACCGTGTCTGTGCTGTTTTGCACACAGATGCACAATCCTTCAACCCTTTCCAAACAGCGACCCGACGCCTGCGGTCAATCCCATCGCCAGGGCTCCCCAGAACGTAACCCGTAAGGCTCCGACCATCACCCCTGGCCTGCCCGCGCGTGCCGCCAACCCTCCCAACAGCGCGAGGAATACCAGCGAAGTACTGGCTATCAAAGGGATGACTGCAGATGACGGGGCCACGGTGGTGACCAGAAGAGGCATGAGCGCCCCTACTGCGAAGCTTCCCGCCGATGCCAACGCGGCCTGAATCGGTCGCGCATTAAGAGTTTCGGAGATGCCGAGCTCGTCTCGGGCGTGCGCGCCAAATGCGTCATGCGCCATCAACTGACATGCCACTTGATCCGCCAGAGAAAGGTCGAGGCCGCGAGCGACGTATATCGCCATCAGCTCTTTGTGCTCGCCTTCATAGTCGTTTGCGAGTTCTGTGCGCTCAAGCTTGAGGTCTGCTTTCTCAGTATCTGCCTGCGAGTGGACAGACACATACTCACCAGCCGCCATCGACATAGCCCCAGCCACTAGGCCGGCGACTCCTGTGACCAACACACTGCTGTGAGTCGCGTGTGCCGCCGCCACGCCGAGCATCAGGCTCGACGTAGAAAGAATGCCATCGTTCGCGCCTAGGGCTGCACGCAACCAGCCTGTGCGTCCTGCACGGTGTCGTTCGTTATTGCTTGCTTTTCTGGGTGGCCTCAATTGTTCCGGAAGCCCTGGCGATGCAGGTATGAGGGCGCAGCCTAAACCGTCGCTCATAGGTCGTCATACTCGCGAGCCACATAGCAGGGATACTTACAGGAAAGTTTCATGCACCCTCGGCATTTTTGATGTTTTGGGGCAGATACTGCTATCAGCAAGAACTGAAACACCTCTGAACATCGAGCAATTCTGTTCGAGTTTCAGGTTATTGCTATGTCTGTTTTCACGTCCTTTTTCTGTCATGAGTAATTCGACGGCCTCGTTACAGCTTTGTAGCAATTTCCCGAAGTCCTCGACAATCCTGTCAAGCTCCGCTTTTATGGATGCCCTTGCTACAGAGCTTGTGTTTGGTTCGAAAGGGTTCACTATCTCCTGGCCTCGCTAGCACCAATTAGATCTCGCTTGCTGGATGTTACGAGTTCAATTCACCGGCCGACGCGGCACAAAGAATGCTTACGCTGGCGCGGCACATGAAGTGTACGGTTGAGCGGTGCTTGATTCGTAGTTCTTAGCAGAGGAGCTCTCGCGCAGCAGACAGTTGACTCTCCGTTGGAGAGGTCCTGGG
This sequence comes from uncultured Acidobacteriaceae bacterium, assembly GCA_964559875.1. Lineage (GTDB taxonomy): Bacteria > Acidobacteriota > Terriglobia > Terriglobales > Acidobacteriaceae > TOLSYN. The sequence goes on along the minus strand of CAZLJQ010000015.1, from coordinate 6,278 downwards.
AGGCTCTCATAGGCCGCCCGAAGTTCTGAAAGAAGTTTGCGAGCAGCTTGGAGGTCTCCGTTCATACTTACCTGCGCCTGATCGCCAAACCGGTTAAAAGTCCCACCGCAACTCCTGTGGCCAACGTTGCTGCTACCGAGGTCAGCGGATCGCGCCGAATGCACCGCCTCGACTGGTTGACAAAGTCCTCGGCGGCATCGCCGCTCTGCTTGACTGCGCGCTTGGCCATTCCCACGCCGTCTTCAATCACGTCTACTACTGCGGTTGTTACAAGAGATGCTTCGCGGACCGAATCAGCGATGTGCTCACCGGCCTTTTCAAGTATGCTGTGTGGCATTGAATTCCTCCTTTTGCATCTGCACTGTTGATAGTGTGTTACCGGCATTCGATAAATACTGATCAATCGAGCTCACTGCCTTGCATTCTGCACTGGCAGGTTTACGGTGGCGCCGGACTCACAAGCTAGCTCGCATTTTATTTCTTGTAATTTCTGCTGAGTTCTTGTAGTTCCGGTATTTCCCGAAAGATGGTCAATTAGGCTCGGATGTCAGAAGACACTGTTATTGAATCACTGCGCGGCTACTAAACTCATCGGTGATATGGAATGAGACATCTGACTCACAGGCATCGCACTCGATTTTGTGGGCGCCGACCGGGAGTGGGGCAGGAGCCGGAAATGTTCTTAGGCAGGAAGAACACGTCACAGCGATGTAGTTTGCGTTGCTGATAGGAATCCAGGCGTCTGACTCGGCTCGATGCTCGCGCCGTGGGCGGGCGGCAAATTCTTCCAGGAGAGCAATGATCTTCTGGAAGGTTCCTCCAGAGAATACTGACCCTTTTCGAAGAAGGCATCGGCAAGAACGCTTTCGGGCACAACCCGGCCAGAGAATGCCCCGCTGATTGCGATGGTAGGAATATTCGGAAAACGCTTCCGGACTATGGAAAGGAATTCGAACCCACTCATATTGGGCATTTGCAAGTCGGAAATGATTACATCGGGCGGCGACTGTTTCAGCGCGGTGAGGCGCCGAATCCGTCAATTGCACAATGCACTTCGTAGCCCTGCGATTCTAAAATCGCTTTGGCCATCTCAGCGATAATGTTGTCGTCGTCCACAATGAGAATTCTGTAACGGAACGGGCCCATACCTAATATCCTTCGTTTTCTAAGTTTATTGACCCGTTCCGAACAAGGTAAGCCAATTAATGTTGACGTCGAGAACTCTTTATCTTTTCCAGTCGCGATGGTCGCCATCTGGGTGATGCTCGTCATGGTGGTTTCCGTCCTGATGGGCGCGGTCATGCTTCCAGTCCCTATGTTCACCGAAAGCGTGGTCATAGTGTCGGTATCCGCGAGCATCTCGCTGATAGCGATAGCCATTCTCGTAGTAGTAGCCCTCATGGTAGCCGCTTGTGAACACAACTGCCGGCGCTCCGATTTGGACGCCGATGCCTAGCTGTGCCTCGGCTTTAGAGGGCGACGCCAAGGCAACAGCAATTACCAAGCCAAATACTGCGAACAACACTTTCTTAAACATGTTTAGAACCTCCTGAACAACTGAATCGTATCAACCCCGGAAAGGAGTGTATGGTCAATCCAGCTCACGCTTCGGCCTTTAGTGATTATTGCGGCAGCATGTGGCTCGATTCAATCACGCAAAAGCACGCGTGGGTCGGCTGCTTTGACCACGAATTTGCTATGCCCACAGCGATCATTGCGAGGTAGTTTGCCGCGACGTCCACCCCAGGCGGGAGCTAGGCTGACCCTGCATCAGCTATTTCTAACACGGTGCCCGTAGACAAGTGATTCACACGCGTGCGCGCATCTCGCGTTCGAGTAAAGCGAGATGGTTAGCAGCAACGATTGATTCGTGTGAACGCATTAGTTCCCAGGAGTAATCAACTTCCTTCCCACACTTAAAGCAGACCCGGTACGTGCGTTTCTGAATTGTGAAGACGCGGCTCAAGTCGGCATGATGGCACTCGAACGCGAATTGGGCGATCTTACGGAGCGCGTTCATAACTCTCGCGCTCTCGTCCGCCGTTCAGATTTCCCATTCGCGTCTAGCCACTCCAGGAGAGTGTGAACGCTTGTGCGAGCCAAGGCGATTGCACAATCAGCCGCTCCATAATAGACATTGATTGTGTCGCCATCTGCATCCATGGTGTTCCCACATGGGAAAACGACGTCGTTAACATCGCCGCGACGCTCGTACTCAGCCTCCGGGCCAAAGATCCACTGATCCCCACGGCACAGACACCTGTCTGGCTGCTCAAGATCAAACAGTGCCAGGCCTAATCGATAGAGACAACCCGAAGGCGTCTGCCGCACCCCGTGATAGAGCATCAACCAGCCGCGGTCTGTCTGAATCGGCGGCGAAGAGAGACCAATTTTATTCGCATCCCACCATGCCCCGCGGCGCGCTTCAAGCATTACCTTGTGACTGCCCCAATGACGCAAATCAGGTGAGTAGGAGATCCAGATGTGTGCGCCCAGTGTCGTCATAGGCCGATGGATAAGCGCCCAGCGTCCGTCCATCTTGTGCGGCAGAAGTGCTGCGTCCTTGTCGTCGGGCGACATGATCACACCGAATCTCTCGAAGCTATGGAAGTCCTTCGTAAGAGCAAGCGAGACGCCAGGGCCGCCCCGCGAATACGAGGTGTAAACCACGGCATACTGCTTCAGTTCCGGCACCCATGTAATTCTCGGATCCTCAATGCCCCATAACTCTTCCGGATAATTTTCCGGGTCTGCCATCAGCGTCGGTTTCGGGTCAATCCGCCATCCGTCGACTCCGTTTACCGAGCGCGCCGCGGACAAGTGAGAGAGTCCGCGACGGTCCTCCACACGGCAAAGCAAAAGCGTTGAACCATCTTCGAGCAGAATTGCGCCGGCGTTGAAAACACTATTGATCGCGTACGGCCAGTCTTTACCGGTCAGAATCGGGTTGGCAGCATGGCGGTATAGCAGTGGCTCGGCGTGAACTACTACGCTCATGAAATCTCCAATGGAGTGCTGAGGAAGGCGCGTGGAGTGGCAATAGCTTCGTGCTTGGCAAATGGCAATTCTGCGTCTTCCAGCAGGCGCATCTCAAGCAGCGCCATCAAGAAGGAGAGTGTTGACTCCGCTCCCTGGTTTTCGTTGACCCTATCGGGATGCAACCCATCACGGCACCCACCTGTACTGGAGTCGTAAAGCACGATTTGCAGATCGTTGTCCCCGAGATACCAGTTGAACGCGGACCATGCATCCTTCAGCCATCGGTTATCGGCGGTTGCGCGAAACGCCTGCAAACATGCTGAAACCGTGGCCCCTGCCTCTACCGGTTGCTGGTCGAAGCGAGCCTTGTCGCCACCCTTGCGGTGAAAACCCTGCGAACCAATCGGAACGAAGTGTCCTTTGGTCTCGCAACGCTGCATCGTCACAACCCAGTCCAAAGACTCAAGACCAGCCGCAAGCATCAACTTGTCGGAGGTGCGTACAGCACACGCGATCAGAGCCTGAGGCAGGCGTGCGTTTGAGTAGGCGAGCACATCTTCAAACCAATGCCATCCAGTCGTGTGATTGGAAGCATAGATATCGAGCAAACGATGCGAGAGTTCATCCATTGTCTGCATAGCGGCTCTGTCTCCAGGAAATCCGCTAAGGTACTCGTGCAGACCTAATGCTGAAAATGCCATAGCTCGCGGACTCTTGAAATCTAAGATCGCAGGTAGTGCTGATTCAAAAAGCCGCCCGGCCGTGCCTCGCAGATCTGCCGACTTGGAGCGCCCCAGGACTGTTCCGAGGCCCCACAAGGCGCGACCGTGACTGTCTTCCGATCCCGCAGCCTCGAGCCACTGGCGTTCGTAGCTCAGGAAGTTTCTAAACCGGCCAGTTGCCGGATTGAACGCGTGCCACAGAAAAGCAAGGTAGCGCGAAGCAAGGTTAGCTGACTCAGAAAGCGCGGTCATTCCGAGCTCTTCCATCAGCATCGCCACAATCAACGCGCGGGCATTGTCATCTGTCGCGTAACCTTCGCCATAATTTGGAACTGAAAATACGGCGTGTTGCAAAAGCCCAGTGTGATCGGTCATCCGGTACAGGTGGTCCAGTTTGAAAGATGGCAGCCTATCTAACGTTCTTTCGGCATTCAAGTCTGAGAATGCAATCCGAGGAACCTGCATTCGATCAGAGCGAGCACGTACAAACGTGCTCATGTAGGATTCGGCAGCCTTGTTCCAGACCGTATCCCGTGCATAGAGGTAGGCGCGCTTGCGCATCGCATGGCGGGCCACTTCGTTGTCCAGCAGTTCTATCGCTGCGGTCGCGATCGCGTCGGAGTCATCAAACGGCACCAGCACGCCGCGCCCTTCGTCCAGTAGCTCTGCAGCGTGCCAGTACGGGGTGGAAATAATCGCCTTGCCTGCCCCTAGCGCGTACGCCAGAGTGCCTGATACAGCCTGCGCTTCGTATCGGTAGGGAGTGATGTAGATGTCTGCGGAGCCAACAAACTGCGCCATCTCCTCAGGACTTACAAAACGGTTGTGGAAGATCACGTTTCGCTCAACTCCGAGCTTTCGCGCCAGTGCCTGGAGTTGCAACCTGTACTGGTCGCCCTCGCGCCGCCGAATATGAGGATGCGTTGCGCCCACGACCATATACACGGCCTCTGGATGTTCGGCCACAATACGGGGAAGCGCCTCAATCACCCGCTCAATTCCCTTATTCGGAGATAGCAGCCCGAAGGTAAGCAGTACCGCTCTGCCCTCGGTTCCCGAAGAGTCTTTGTAGTAATTCGGATCTCCAAATGGCAGGTCCGGAACGCCATGCGGAATAACATCGATCTTTTCTGCCAACACGCCAAACACTTCTTGCAGGAGCTTCGACGAATGCTCGCTCATCACGATTAGCCGGTCAGAGAGCACGGCAATCTCGTCCATCACGACGCGTTGCGTGGCGTCAGGTTCGCGAAGAACTGTATGCAGCGTCGTCACCACTGGCATCTTCAACCGCCGAAGCAGCCGGAGGATGTGGCTGCCGGCCGGGCCTCCGAAGATGCCATACTCATGCTGTAGGCAGACCAGGTCAACGTTGCTGAAGTTAAGGAAGTCGGCCGCATCGTCGTACGAGGAAGGATCACCCTCTGTTAATTCGAAGCGCACGCGCGCCGGGTAGCTGTATTGCGATCCGGGATCATTCACTGCGACGACCATCAACTGTGCCGCTTCGTACTCCGCGCCTATGGCATCGCATAGGTCCGTCGTGAACGTAGCAATTCCGCACTGGCGCGGAAGATAGTTTCCGATTACCGCAACCCGGCTCGGAAGTGAAGCGCTAACCCTCGATCGCAGCGAGGCAGCGAGTTTCCCCTCGAGCATCAGAGTGCGCAGTTTCATCCCGGGTGCCCGTCCGCTCGATAACATGTTCTCTTGTGACGACAATGAACTCTCCCTGTTTTTCTCTGCTCAGCGGCGTCCGGTGACCAGGTTATAGACCAGCACGATTAGTGCCACAACTAACAGGATATGGATCAGCCCGCCGGCAGTGAAGACTGAAGCCGAGCAGCCACAAAACCAAGATAATTACGAAAATTGTCCACAGCATTGGGGCTTCTTTACTTGGCGGTGTGTCCGGGACTTGCTTCTGTCCCGGACACACACCTCATATGCGGAAGTAGCTAGTTAGAAGCAATGGCCTGCGCCTTTGCGTTTCTCACTGCGTTCAGGAAGCGCTCGGACGATCCTGTTGCCGCCACTTTCCCTGTAAGTACGGCGCGGGTTGAAACATGACGGCCATAGACAGCTTCCATCGAATCGTCGTCGCGGCGAATCGAGGCACCATTTAGCGTAAGACCGGCAAACGCGCCCTTGGCACGGGAGTAGGTCAAAATCTCTGTGTTCAGCATCCAATCGGTGTTAGCTGATGCATGACGGCCTACTGGTCCCGCCGCCGCAGAAGCATCCGCGCCCAATTCGAACTTGCTTTGCAGTAAGCGCTGCATGCCCCTGTCATTCTGGATAATCATGACCAGGTCAATGCCCTCGACACCAATCTGCAATCCCCAGCTACCGCCTGTGATCGCGAAGAATGCCGGAGCGCTCCAGCCTTCAGCAGTACGGCAGGTGGCAACGCCTCGGCCGTTTTCTGCGCCAAACACGAAGCCGCCTTTGAGCATGTGCGGAACAACTGCGATGCACTTCGCGTGCTCCAGAACTTCCTCGGGAATACCCTTATCCGGCGCACCCATGATTTCGTGCAGCACATTGGCTGCATTATTCAAACGATCAGCGGACTTT